>ONMV01000022.1 GCA_900319005.1 uncultured Bacteroidales bacterium | reverse complement strand
ATGGAGCGCAGGCTATGCGATCCAAGTTTATTGGGATCTGGCAAATACAAGTACCACCAACGGTATCGTGCTGGTAAGCAAGATCGAGTATATACCTACACCGTCAACATTACCGACAGATATACAAAATGTATCTGACTGCGCGAACAATGTCGCACGCAAAGTGCTCATCAACGGCCAAATCTTCATCCTCCGCGGGGACAAGGTGTACAATGCGCAAGGTGCGCTGGTAAAGTGACCAAACCGGCCTCTTCCGGCCTATTTTTGCAAATAAATTTGCATATGTGGGGTCTGATTACGTGGAGTCCCTAAAAGAAAATGGTGTCATGCCTTTGAATGGTATTTACTGAACAAAATAAAATGCGTCCGATCGGGCGCATTTTATTTCGTTTTACAACTCCATAGATGATAGCAAGGAGGAATGCAGCGGCAAAGGCCTATGCTATTAACTATAAAGACGTATAATATAATACAATACGAACTTAAGAGATAATAGTGTCATCTATTGGTGTGTTTTCTACACCGAAACCGGTGGCGTTGCTTGCGCAAAGAACCGATGTCGGATTCATGGGCATTGTTTCCGTTGCCGGAGAAATATATATACGTTTCATATTATTTTTCACATTTTTTCATTTACCTATTTTCTCATTTTACCATTTGTCCTTGCGCGTTGTATTTAGCACCGTTCTTGATGATGTAGAGGACGCCGTTTTCAAGGATCTTCTCAGATCCGCCAACCTTGGCGGATGTGTTTTCGATGCCGGTCGGACTTTGCGGTGCGTTAGCATTGCTTACTCGGAGCACGCGGCGTCCGGGGACATAAGATGGACCTTGCTGATCAACGCTTACTTCGCTCATATCCACATACGCGCGGTACTCACGGAGTTTGACGTTGGAACCGGCTTTGGTGAAGAGGTTGTTGTAGGTCACGTACATACCCGAAGTTACATCCGTCATATCGGCATAAACGCCATAAGTACCATTACCATCGTTACCTGCTGCGGTATACTCACCGGAGTAGTTGCAAACGAGTTCTGTACCTTCGGGTACATAGAAATACGGTTTGCCTGCTTCGAGTGCGCCCACGTGCTCTTGGAGATAGATCTCAGCCGGTTCAGCAGCCGTTCCGCCTGCTTTGTAGAGCATGGTGTAGAAAGTAGCACCGGTGTATGAATCAATCTGATAGGGGTAGCAGAGGGTGTTGAGGTTCATGTGGGTATGCGTACGAACATACTGCTGAACCGTCGGTTTCGGGAGATAGGTAACACGGATCGAATGACAATAGAAATCACCCGGAGTCTGCTGTGCAAACGTAAGTTCCGATTCGCGTACTTCGCCGCAAGACCATGTGGTCTCATTCTTTTGCTCGGATTCTTGTAAGGTGCTTACTTGTACGTCGCTACTGTTGGTAATGAGCAGATCAAGGAAATTCGCACCTCCGTTCAGGTTGCCTTTCTTATTCCAAACGAAGACTACTTCGCTGATATAGGAATCCGCAGGAACCTCCACTTTGAGGCTGGTGATGCCGTATTGCGACTGCATGCGGACACCACGGTTCTCAGAGGCAGGGGAGATGGTATTGTTATTGGCATTGGAGAAAGAAGCAGTTACTTCTCCTTCGGTGAAGGTCGGATTCTTTGCAGGCTCAAAGTCCGTAAAGACGAGTCCTTTGACACCTTCGCCCTGTGCGTCTTCTACCAAAGCCGCTACATTCAGATCTTTGACATCGAGGTACTTGCCGTTGGTAGCGCTCCACCAAAATAGTTTGACAGAAACGGTTCCTTTCAGACCTTGCAGCGCAGCCTCTTCGGAGAGATTTATGACACGCTTCATATCTGCGGTTCCTCCGGCATTCGGACCAACTATATCTAAGGTCTTGATGACCTCACCATTATTGTAAATCTTCACTTGGTAGGAAGCATCCAAAGCATCAGAGAAGACATCTGAGGTGAGCATTTTAATGGACACTTGTTTGCCTAATGCAATGGTCATGTCGAAGCCATAGTAGCAACGCTCATCCAAAGCATTCACGTATTCTCCTGCATCATAGATATAGTTGCGGTAGTTAGGAGTGCCTTTGTCAGCATAGCATTCCAGCTTACCGTCATTATACCAATAGAGTTTGCGACCTTTGTTGGTCAATGAATTCTTCGAACCAAAGTTCTTGGTAATCGTGATCCCCTCTGCAGAAGGGTCAACCAACGCGTCATCGGAAACGGCATAGCCGGAAGCTTGTGAATCGGACGAAGTAGTCACTTCGGTATCCACCGTACGGGTCAGACCAAATGTCTGCGTACCGTCTGCGATATGGGAAACGAGTGCTTTCACCTGCAGGTCTTTGATAGCTACGTACTGTGCGCTGGCGGTATTCCAGAAGAACAGCTTGACGGTAACGGTACCGGTCAGGTTCTGCAAGGAAGGATCATTGGCGATGCCGATGCTACGCTTCATGTCAGAGGTTGTAGCCGTTGCCTCCACTTCATCAAAGGTACGGAGCAACAAACCGTTATTGTAGATTTTCACTACGTAGTGCGTGTTACTGTTACTTTTCAATACGTCGGAGATGAGACGTTGGAGGGACAGCTTATAGCCATCTGCTACCGTCATGTCAAAACTGAAATAGATACCTTCGTTGAGTTCGGTGAAGACATCATCCCCTATTTGGTTGCGGTAGTTCTTGACGCCTTTATCTACATAGCAGTTTTTGCTTGCTGTACCATCGTACCAATATATGGCGCGACCTTTATTGGTCAGCACGTTTGCGCTTGGATAGTTCATCGCTATGCTGATACCTGCTACCGAAGGATCCACCAACTGATCTTCTGCAACAGCATAGCCGGTAACTAACTCATCGGTCGAAGTCGAAGTGACGGAAGCCACCTCGCGTGCTACGCCGAAGGTCACCGCTGCGGGATCATCGGGGAAGACGATCTCAAAACCGGCAAAGAAGAAATCGGCATTGTAAGAAGTCAGATAATATACACCAGCTTCGTCTAAAGCTACTGTCCACACCGGAGTCGAAACGGGTTGTTTGGCATACGCTTCCTCATCGGTGGTGACATTGTCCACCTTGGACACATAGATTCCGCGTGCTGCATCAGAATAGGTGTAGAACGTGACAGTACAAGGACCGCTTACCTTGAATGCCAAACGGTCTTGTGCATTCTTCAGACGAAGGCTGTTGAGGTGCGTTCCACCGGCAAAGGTACTGTTTCCTTTGTTGGTAGCCACGGTGTTAGCAGTCGGAGCAAAGATATGTCCGTCCGCATAAAGCGTGTTAGCGACAGGTTTCTCTGTTCCATTGTAGGTCATGTCATCGGCAATGAATACGTAGTCGTAATCAATTGCCACAAGATCGTTCACGGTGGCTGCTTTTGCTCCCATGCTGCATACTGCCATCAGGAGCAGTAATGCAAATGTCTTTAAGTTTCTCATGTTGTTAATGAATTAGTTATTATTGAATTTGAATTCCTTGTGCGTTATAGGTCTTGCCATCTTTTACTATCAGTAACTGTCCGTTACGGATAAATTTATGATTTATGATTTCAGATTTCAAATTTACATTCTCCACTCCTGTCTCCGTATCTTCAATCGTAGCCGGTTTGCCGAAACCGCCACGGGCGTTGGCTTTGCGGAGTGTCTTGCCGATGTAGGAAGCAAGGTTCAGTTCACTACCTTTGAGTAGGGCGACGAAAGTACCTTCGTCCTCAATGAGGTAAGCCGCATCGTCATCGATAACTTTGGGATTAGCGACAGCCTGCGCTGCGATAGCGCGTGCATCCCAGTTGTCGGCTCCTTTGACCACGTTATCATAGGTGTAATTACCGATAGCTTCGAGATAGATGGCATCGGAGTTAGCGGCATAGTTGAGTCCGTTCAGGTTATGACCTGTAACCGGCGTACCGCCTTCCAGATGCGTGTTATACTCATGGAAGCGGACGGGGAGGTCAGCGCTCATATAGGTGTAACCTTGTGCCGACGGAGCGATGAGACAGGTAGCATTGAGGAAGGTAGCGGCAGGGCTGTTATGCCAACCGCGTGCGAGATTCCATCTTCCGGCTTGACTTTCATCACCGTCAATGGTACAGTTATTGAGCACGTAGCCGTAAACGGTCTCTGCGGCCGTCGAAGGCGCGAGGATAACATCTGCATGCGCTCGTGCATTATTGTATAATAAGGTATTCTCAAACCACATATCGCCGCCCCCGCAAATATAATCCACCGTACCTTCGATACGTCCGTCTTCGAAATAACCGCGTGCGGTAGCCGGGCAAGAAGAATAATACGTATCCTGGTTACCTTGCAGATCTACTTGTTTCATGATGCTCTTGTCTCCGCGCACCTGTACGGCGATACCTACTCCACTGGCTGAACTGCCTTCATAGGACACATCGCAGCGGATAGCGAGGTCTTGCAGATAGACATTATCGGCACCGATATAGAACGTCTCGGCATTATTCATACCGGCTGCCAGCGGATGGTTCTGAATGAGTACACCTTCCATCGACTGACCGATCAGGCTGACCGTCTGGTCGATATGGGTGAGAGTTGCCGTACCGAGGTCATATATACCATTCGGAAGGAAGATCTTATCGTAAGGCTGTGCCGTCTCCAAGGCCAACACCAAACCGGCAGCATCACCTGCTCCGATGACGTAGTAACCGGCTTCATTGAGGGTCGGTACCTGCTCCAGGTTATACACCTTGACAGCGTGTACGTAACCACCGTTAGAGAGGGTGAAAGTGAGCGTAGTGGCAGGACCGGTATAGCGGAACACACCTTTGTTCCCGTCTGCAGCTACCGGCAAAGTGATCGGTTCTCCGACAGGATTGCTATTCGCGTCCACGCAAGCGAGTGTGCTGGCATTGCCGTATTTGCAGAGCGCCAAACTAATGAGGGCGTTTCCGGCTACCTCAATCGTAATCGTGCCATTGGCGCTGAACTGCCATCCGTGCTGTGTTCCATTATACGTACCGCCGGTGATGGAGATGAGTTCATGATCCTCCGGATAGAAAGAGCGTTGGGTCAGGTCGTAGTTGAAGACCTTACCTACTTCTGCCACCTCGATATCCGTTGCATGGGCATAGAGTTTGAGGCTCTCGATAACGGTCGTTCCTTCTGCCACTTTGAGGGCATTAGGCTCCGCCGAAGCGAACCAACCGCGGAAAGCCTTACCTGCCGGTACGGTTACGTCCGAAACGCTATAAGCATATACCAAAGCCGAACCGCCGTCCACGGTCTCGCTACCTAAGAGCGTTGTACCGTCCGTATCATAATAACTAACCATTGCTTGTGCAATGTAGTCACATGCTTCAGCGAAGAAATACGGGACAAAAGTCTGATTGCCGAACTCGAAAGTCAATGTAGCGGCTTCTTCCACATTATAAGTCCATGTAACGAACTGGTTGTAATTCGGTTTCTGCTCGCCACAGGGACCGACATTGCTAAACGTAGCAAAATTCACACCGTTCTTTTTCACGGTGATATCGGTCTTGCTAAACTGACATGCGCCGATAGTGAACTTCACCGGTCCGTCCACCGGTACGGTGACGGTACCGCCGTAGATACCATGCTGGACTCCGTTATAGTTGGTGCCCGCAATCGTTACACCTTCCGGCAACTGATTGTTATCGGGAAGGAAAACGGTATAGGGGTCGTCACGGAACTCCACTTTGAAATCCGTGAAGGTGCGTGCAGCTTGCTCCTCTATGGTACCTTTGATATTAAAATCTTTGATAGCTAACAGTGTCGAACCGCTATTGATCCAATAGATGAACTTCACCGTGATCTCACCCTTGAGGTTCTTGACGGTCTCGCTTTCCAGCGCCAAAGTGGCTTTATGGCCTGTTCCGCTCTGACCGGCGCCGATCGTTTGGGTAGCCGACTTGAAGAGCGGTAAACCGTTAGCGCCTTCGATGATAAACTCATAGAACCAGTTGGATTTGTTATCCAGATAAAGGTCTGTATTAATCTCGCTTGCATTGAAGACATAACCGTCAGCAATCGTCATCTTGAATGCAATATACGCATCGCTGGATTCGGCATCCGCTTGCGTCTTGATGGTCACATTATTCGCCAAGTTACGATACGTCACCGGTGCCGTGTAAGCGGTTGCATCGCCGTGATAAACATTACGGTTCGTCAGAACGGCATAGGTGGCCTGTACATTGGTAGAGGTCACTTTATCGCTTGTCGAAGGCAGCGGAGACAGGGCGGTAAGAGTATGATCGGTCATATCTACGTCAGCCGTCAAACCAAAAGCATGCTCGTTGGTCTCTTCGCCCGGTTCATCTCCCGGTTCATCTCCCGGTTCTGCAGCAAAAGCCTGACCGGAGATAACGACGTTACGAAGGCATATATATTTGCTGTCCTTCTCCTCTCCGTAGTCATGCCAAGGCAGCACGCGCACGTGAAGGGTCTGACCTGCTTTGACGGTAAGGGTCGGCGTAAGGTTAACATGTTCGATGGCACGGTTAGGCAAGTTACGTTTCTCATAGATGGTCATCACGTTTGTGAAGGCATCGCCGAAACCGGTATTAATATGATAGCACATCGTGGATGTAGCGTCTGCGGTGACATCCATGGATATGCCGGTGATACGTACGTCCATCGCCTCGGGAGCGGTGATGGCAAAATCGATATAACGGCTGGCATTCTCATCTATCTCACCGGCAGGCCACGGGGTACGGCTGCTGCCGTTAGCGGAGTTATGGAAACGTGCGAGGACGATACCTGTCTCATCGCCGTCTGTGAAATAATTCTTGCTATAATCCATACAAGCCATGTTACTCATTGCGAACGCGGCACTGATCGGACCTTCTACGACAGCAGCAGGTACCGGACGGGCATTGATAGCCCATTTAGCACTAACCTCTGCACCGCCGTCCAACGAGATAGCCGTTGCGCTGACAGGGATAGCAATCACATGTTCGCCGGAGGTCGCATAGACTGTGTCGAGTTGTTCTCCACCGGTGCTGTAGTTAGCACGCACATACACCTTCTGGAACATCGAACCGCCGCTGTAGGTAGCATTGGCCGTGGACGCATAGTTGACTTTATCAAGCGAAATCTGCAAGTTCGCTGTAGCGGTTAGAGCGACCGTACCGTTAGCCGGTTCCAGACCATAACCGGTGAGCAGGAACTCCTTGTTCTGCGCTACCCCGCAATAGGTCTCGCCTATCTCGATAGCGTTGGGGTTGGCCGTGATGTCGGTCGGAATCGTGATATGCTCCGCTAAGACGCCTGCGTTCTTGAGCAGTTGCGCCGCAGCACGTGCCACGAGGTTACCTCCCATGGCGTTGGTATGGGTTTTGTCGCCTTCGCAGAAGAGCAGACTCAAACACTGCGTCTCGCCGTACGACAGGTACAGTTGGCGCGTTGCTTCGGTGAGGTCGATGAACGGTACGTTCTTCGCTTTTCCCACCTTACGCATAGCGTGTACGTAACTCATCGTGGAGTCACCGGCAGGCAGGCTCTGGTTCTCGTAGAGAACACCGTTCTCGATTTTGGAGAACTTATCGCCGAGGTCGTGCTGACCATTACGGCGGATGTCATTGCCTTGAAAATAGGCACGGCAGATCGGACCTACCAAGATCGGCGTGACACCCAACGCACGTGCCTCATCGATGAAATGACCCAGCATCTCGCGATAGGTGGTCTGCGGGTTTGTACCGCGTGCATCGGAAGGAGCAGGGAGACCGTTGGCTGCACAATAAGCAGCGTACTCCAAGTTGTCCATACCGTAGGTCACGGTACCTTCGTCGTTGTGAGCAAACTGGATGATGAGGTAGTCTCCTGCGCTCATCTGGCTCTTTACGGAAGGCCAATAAGCAGCTCCGGTGTAGAAGCCACGGGTGTCGGCTCCCGATTTACCACGGTTATTAACTGTGACGAAAGCCGGATCGAAGAACGAACCGAGGTACATACCCCAGCCTCGTTTATCCGTCGTGCTCTCATCATACTCCGCCATCGTCGAATCGCCGATGGTGTGTACTTTGATGGCTCCCTGCATCATCGGCAGGCAAAGCATCATGGCTACGAAAATCGATAAGATTTTTTTCATGGTGAATAAAATTATTAAATTGTTAAACTGTTTTCAAATACGGCGACAAAAGTACAATAAATCGCGCATAGGAGCGTACAAAAACTCACCAAAGACGTATAAAATGACAAAAAACACACAAATCAATCAATTTTTACACAAAAATATTGGCGCATTCGGATTTTTTTAGTACCTTTGCACCCTCAATTGAAAAGAACCATGAAGCGCTTAGTTATTATCCTTTCACTTTTCACTTTGCATCTTTCACTTTCCGCTACGGAGTACCGTTTGCGTTTTTTTGATGATAGGAATGGATTGAGTCATTGGCTCACGTCGCATGTAGTACAAGACTCCACAGGCATGGTGTGGGTAGCCACATGGAACGGTCTGAACCGATTCGATGGAACGCGGTTTGTAGCATTCAAGACGCGTCCGGGAGATAATATATCTACTCCATCGGATAAGTTTCGGCACATCAAGTTGACAAAAGACAACAACCTCTATTGTTTGGTAGAAGACAGTATATTCCTATTTAATACACGCGCGTGTACTTTCGACACGCTCTCAGCAGCACAACGAGCAGAGGTGCAAGAACGGCTTCGTGCGAACCATGACCCCAATTATAGGCGTAAGGATCTCACTTTCCAAACCGGTCTTACCCGACTGCAAAACATCCGCTATAAGTATGTCGATCCAGCGGAGAATGTATGGTTGATAGACGAGCATGGTCTGTATATCGCTACGCCTGTTATACCGCACGGAAAACGGATAGGAGAGGATGAAGTGCGGTATATAGCCAAACGCTCGAACGGTGAGATCTGGACGGCCCGACGATATACGAACCAAGTGACGGTCTATGACAGTACGTTGCATATGATCCGGACGGAAGATTTCGGTGCGCCTGTCTATTGTATCCGCGAGACCGAAGACGGGCATGTGTGGTTAGGTACCAAACCCGGGGCACTCATTGAGATAGACGGCAAACGGAAGCAAACGTATTCGAACGTGCGCAATGTGTATGACATCCTCCCGGACGAGCAGGGACGAATGTGGATCGCTACCTACGGCTTCGGATTATGGCAGGGGAAAGACGGTGTTTTTGAGCAAGTACCCGGCACCGAAGGGATGTATATTCGGCGTTTGCTAAAAAGTACGGACGGTACCTTGTTCGCTGCCACCACTACCGGTTTGCTCGAATTGAGAGACGGACTTATCGCCTTGCACCAACGCGAAACAGGGAATAGTCATTCGCTTAGTAGCAATGCCGTTATGTGTCTTTTGGAGCATCACGGGAAGCTATTTATCGGCACGGAAGGTGGAGGATTAAACAGCATTCGGCTGAGCGATATTCAAGCCGGCAAATGGAGCTTTGAACACTTGACTACCAAGGACGGTTTGGCAAGCGACATCGTCTATGAGATCATGCCGTGGAACGATAGTACACTACTGCTGCAAGGCAATAATGCCTTAAGTCTGCACCATACGCATACGAACCGGATTGTCAATTTCGAAAGCGCCTTTTTCAATTATACGGGCAATGAGCACCTTATTTTAGGCGAAGTACCGCCCTTGGATCTCGGTAACGCACGACTTCTGGTAGCTCCGCATGACGGGTTGATGCTATTGAACCGTTCGGATCTGCAACCCGAGACCAAACCTGTTCGGATCGCCATCAGCGCGCTCCAACGCAGCAACGGACCAATGGAGTACGGTGTTGACACAGTGAGCAGGATCATCCTCTCGCCTAAGGAACGCAGTCTTGGCGTATGGTTCTCGGCATTGGATTTCAGAAACTGCGGTGCTGTCTTATACCGCTATCGGTTCGATAAAGTAGATGCAGAGGAGGCTCCTTGGAGTGCCGCTTCGTCGGTGGCAGAAATACAACTGCCTGACCTGCACCCGGGAGAATATATCTTGGATATCTGCTCCACCAACGCCTACCAACAATGGCAAAACAATGTACGGCGGCTTGTTATTATCGTCGAACCGACCTTCATGGAAAGCACTTTCGGTCGGACAATAGTGCTTGTCGGAGCTTTTGCAGCGCTGCTCACCATCATCATTTCCCTGCTGCATATGCGTGCCCTAAGGAAGAAACGTAAAGAAGCCTTAGACGCTTATCTGGACGTTCAGGAGCGTTTGGCTGCCTTGCAAAATAGACAAGATACACAACAGAACCCGTTGCCGGAAGTGATGGTGGTCGGCTATCTGAACAAGAACGAGCAGTTCATCCAGACCCTTACTGCCTTCATGGAAAAGAATATGGGTAATATGGATATCAGTGTGGATGATTTGATGAATGCCATGGGCATGAGCCGTTCGTCGCTCACCCGAAAGATGCACGAGTTATTCAACCTCTCGCCCAAGGATTTCCTGCAAGCCGCGCGTATCAAACATGCTTATTCGCTGCTGACGCAGACCGATCTCTCCGTCAAAGAGGTCGCTTATGCTTGCGGTTTCAGTAATCCTCATTATTTCGCCACCTGTTTTAAAGCCTCCACAACCCTCACCCCTTCGGAGTATAAAGAAAAGCAATTAGGTGTAATTTAGTTAAATTATCAATTATAAAATTATAATAAAGAGCTTCATTACACTCTTTTTTGTGTGGTGCCAACGGGAATCGAAAATTGCGTAGCAATAATCGTTCGAGCGTAGCGAGATAAGAACCCTGGTGCGAGTCCCCATTGGCACAAAAAAGAGACCCGAAAGAGTCTCTTTTTTTTGTGGTGCCAACGGGAATCGAACCAGTGACACAAGGATTTTCAGTCCTTTGCTCTACCAACTGAGCTATGGCACCCGGAAGTGTCCCCGTTAATCGGGGAAACTGGCTTCCGCCGGAAGGGGCATAAAAAATGCTCTTCGAACGAAAGCGGATGCAAAAGTACTGCTTTTTTTTGACATGACCAAATTTTTTTGCATTTTTTTTGAAAAAACTTGCATTTTTGGTGTATTTTTTGTAATTTTGCACCAAATTTGTGTGAATTATGACATTAAAAGTGATTGCTTACGCCCGGAACGGGCACACGGACAAGTTCGGAATTCCGCGGCAGAGCAGGGAAGACAGTCCCATCTTGACAAGGATCGTTTTTGAGCCGGATTATAACGTGCCGGAAGCCTTACGCGGAATAGAAGGGTATAGCCATTTATGGATTATTTGGGGGGCAAACCTCACCCCAACCCTCTCCACAAGAGAGGGAGATAAGTTAGACTGGTCGCCGACGGTTCGTCCTCCGAGGTTGGGAGGAAATAAACGGATGGGAGTGTTTGCTACACGGAGTCCGTTTAGACCAAATCCTATTGGGCTTTCAAGCGTGAGAAACCTCACCCCAACCCTCTCCACAAGAGAGGGAGTGTATATCGGAGAGAGTGGGCGGATGGAGTTGATTGTGAGCGGAGCGGATGTATTGGACGGGACACCGATATATGATATCAAGCCGTATCTGAGTTTTAGTGACAGTCATCCGGAGTCGAAAAACGGGTTTGCAGAGGAGACGAAAGATTACCATCTGGAGGTGAGATTTGAAGAATTCTGGATAGGTAATAACCAGTACGAGATAAGTACTAAACCAGTACATAATACCGATAAAGTTGAGATTTTTCCGAAAAAGGTGTTGGAGGACATAACGTATATTCTGCGTCAAGACCCACGTCCGGCGTACCAAGATGATCCGGAACGGGAGTACAAAATGGATTATGCGGGTTTTACGATAACATTTGTGGTGAAAGACACAACGGTTATTGTGAAAAAAATCGATAAAATGTAAAAAAACACTCGTTTTTTGGAAAAAAATTCGCGCGTGCTTGCATATATGAGAAAAAAGCAGTACTTTTGTAGGCGAAATATAAAAATTTACTTTAAAAATAATTTGTTTACTTAAAAAAGTCGATTGACCATGAAAAAAATTCTAATTGGCATCCTTTCTTTTTTGATGCTCACGAGTGTGGGCGTTGTCCGCGCGACTAATGTGGGCGTTCCGGCAGAATGCGAGGATGTGATGCTTCAGGCATTTTATTGGAATAGCTATCAAATGAATTCCAAATACGGCTGTACCATGTGGTCGTACTTGACACGTGACAGTATAGCTATTCGCGATAATTTTGATCTTGTATGGTTTCCGCCGAGCGCCAATTCAAATGGCGGTGGAGTCGGTTATTATCACTATAAATTAAGCGACCAGAATAGCGAATGGGGACGTAAGACCTATCTCACTAAATTGATAGCTGCTTTGCATCGCGGCGGAACGAAAGTGATTGCGGATATTGTAATCAATCACCGAAAAGATAAAAATTGGTGCAGTTTTGAGGCGGATAATTTCGGAGAAGGGTATGGTTCGTTCCAATTGGAGACGAAGCATATCTGCCGTTACGACGAGTGTTTTACATCGACTGAAGCCAAGGCTTCTTCGCCTTGTTATGGTACGGATGTATCAAACCGCGGAGCGGAGGATACAGGTGAGAATGACGGAGGTTGTCGTGATTTGGACCATACGAATGAGTATGTACAGAGTTGGGCAAAAGCGTACGTGCGCTGGATGCTGGAAGTGATGAAGTATGATGGTTTCCGCTATGATATGACGCGCGGTTATGCGGGTCGGTACTTAGGTATGTACAACGAGACAGCCAAACCGTATTTCTCTGTTTCAGAATTTTGGTTGGATGCCAATTCTATTGCTGACCACTTGGCGGCTACCGGGTATAACACGATGGTGTTTGATTTTCCGCGGAAATGGGATTTGAACGATGCGTTTAAGTCGACTAATGCTAATTATGGTAAGTTGAAGGGGCTGGAGAGTACGCTTCGCGGTAAGGGTCTGGCTAAATATACGGTGACTTTTGTAGATAACCACGATACGTTTGACCGTGATAATGATTGTGAGTTCGCCGGTGATGACGCGAATCTGGATGATCCTATCATCAAGAATAAGATTTTGCAAGCGAATGCGTATATTTTGATGATGCCGGGAGTTCCGTGTGTGTTCTATCCGCATTGGAAGAAATACGGTGAGGCTATCAATGCGTTGATAGCGGTGCGTAAATTGGCGGGTATCCACTCGGAGTCGGTGATTGAGGACGAGGTGGGTTCGACTACCAAGAAATACTATGGTGCTACTATTCATGGTCATCGTGGGGATGTCAAACTCTTCTTGGGGCCGAAACGTCCGACTACCATTCCTGAAGGGTATTATTTGGCACTTGATGGCGCTGAGTATGGAGCTGAATTCACGATTTATGTTTCGAATAATGTGCAAGCGATTGATGCCGTGAGTGTGCCGCAGTCAGGCAAGAAATTCATGAAAGACGGACGATTGTATATCATGTACGATGGTCGGATATACGACGTAATAGGTAGAGAGATGAAATAAATATATATTTCTTAAAATTTTAATACAATGAAAAAAGTTTTTCTGTTTTTGGGATTGATGCTTTGCGTGACGATGCTGCAGGCGAAGCGGATTTATTTGAATGCAAACATCTGGGATGTGGACTCCCCTGCTTTCTATGCACATGTGTGGGGTGGAGGAGATGCTGATGTAAAGTTGGCAAAAGTGAGTGGAACGGTTTACAGCGGTGAGGTGCCTGATGGTACGACTTCTGTGATTTTCCTTCGTATGAATCCGGAAGGGGGATTTGATTGGAGCAAGGAGTGGAATCGTACGGCTGATTTACAGATTCCATCCGGTAAGGACTTTTTCAAGATTACGGCATGGCATGAGAATAATGATGATAGCAAGCCCAGTGTAGGAGAGTGGAGCGTATATGACAGCACCACTCCCGGTGGTGGAGACACACCTGGTGGCGGCGGTGACTGCGAAGAGTCGTACGGTCTGCTGATAGACGGTGTGTACTATGCAGGTACGAAGAATGCAGAGCCGCTTGATCCTTCGTTTATAGAGTATTATCTGCAAGGCGTACAACTGACTGCCGGTCAGTACGTCAAAGTGCATAGCAAGTGTGCTGACGCATCGTGGGTTATTACCAAGTATGCAAACACGAGTTATGAGTTTGCCATCGAGAATGATGCTTATAAAGTAAGCGAGACGAGCACCTATGATTTCTATTTGAAGTTCAAGATGGGTGCGGACGAGATCTATGTTTCGTGCGCAAGTTGCAAAGGGGAGCCGATAGCAAGCGGTTCCGTTCCCCGTCAATGCGAGGACGTGATGATTCAGGCGTTCTATAACGAGTCTTATTGGCCGGATAGTGCTGAGTTGGGAACGGATAAATACGGAGATACCAAATGGGCAACCCTTTTGCCTCAGGCAGAGGAGATGGCGCATTCGTTTGACCTGATCTGGTTGCCGCCAAGTGCCTACGGAGACGGTATGGGTTATCACCCGAAACAATACAGCAACCAGAACTCGAACTGGGGTACCCGTGAGGAGTTGGAGGCGCTGATCGCTGCATTCCATAAAGCTGGTAGTAAGGTGGTTGCCGATATTGTGATTAACCACTGTGCAAACAAGAGCTCATGGTGCGATTTCTATGAGAATGATTTCGGAGAATTTGGTAAATTCCAACCGGATGCTTCTTATATCTGTTCCAATGATGAGGTAAATACGTCAGATGAAGCGAAAGAGAAAGCAGGCGAATGCTATGGTGCAGCCACGGGTTCCAAGGATGATGGTGATAACTGGAGTGGTGCACGCGATTGGAGTCATGACAAGGTGTATGTACAAGAGATGTTCATCGCTTATCTCAAATGGATGAGAAACGTGATGAAGTATGACGGTTTCCGTTACGACAAGGGTGACGGTTTCAATAACTGGCATCACTGGAATTATAACCAGCAAGCTAAACCGTATATCGCATTCATGGAGAGTTATAACGGTACGGATGAGATTCAGCGCGAGATTAATGATGCGAAAGGTGATTTGATGGGTCTGGATTTTGACCTCAAATGGCATGTGTTCAACTCGATTGCGGGTTGGGATTACAGTCGTGGTCGCGGAGATTGTATCATGAGTCGCGGTGACGGTCGTCACGCAGTTACATTCATGGAGAGCCATGATTGGTTCCTCCGTCCGGATAACGAAAATGAGTTCTGCGGTCGCGGTAACTCGATGAAACCGGAGGTCAAGGCACGTTTGTTGCAATGTAACGCTATGCTGTTGTCATTGCCGGGTGTTCCGTGTGTTTTCTATCCGCATTGGGCGAAATACAAAGAGGATTTGAAGCCGATGATTGCAGCGCGTAAGGCAGCGGGCGTTCATAGCGAGAGTTTGACGAATGACGAGGAAGTTTCGGCTACCGGTTACAAGATTACGGTGGTAGGAAAGCGTGGTAACCTGATTCTGATGTTAGGCGACAAAGTGCAGGGTGACAATCCTGCATCATGGTTAGCAGAGAATAAGTACTATAAGATGGTTTCCAACTATAGTACGATGGAGGGTCACAACGAGAGTTTGGAGATATGGGTAAATATGTTTGATGGCAGTGATCCGAGGGAGTATGATCCTTCGACGCCGATAAAGCCGGTAGATCCAGACCCCGACCCGGAAGTTCCGGAAAACCTCAAGCCGAATCCTAACTATCGCAACTCGGCTCCGGAGAACTGCACGGACGTTATGCTTCAAGGTTTCTACTGGGATAGTAACGAACTGGAAACAATGCCGGGTAGTACCACATCTGTTTACGGTAGTACAGCTTGGGCTCGTTTGATGAAGAATAAATCCAAAGAGACGGGTGAGTATATAGCAGACGAGATGGGTAAATGGTTTGACCTGATCTGGTTACCCCCATTCTCCCGTTCGACCGGAGGTACAGGTTATCTGCCTATCCAATATAGTAGTTTGGAGAGCGCTTGGGGAACCAAAACGAACTTGAATAAACTGATTAAGAAACTGCATGGTCTGGGAGCGCGTGTCATAGAAGATATCGTAATCAACCATGGTCAAGGCGAACCGAGTTGGTGTACATTCGCTAAGCAGGACTTCGGTGAGTATGGCACATATCAGCCGACAGCATCTTGGATCTGCCGCACGGATGATTTGAACTGGTCGGAGGAAGCCAAAGAGGATGCGGGTGACTGCTTCGGAAAAGCATCCGGTAACAACGATGCGGGTTATGACGGTTTGGATGATTTCAAAGGCGGTCGTGACTGGGATCACCAGAGCAAGAACGTACAGCTCATGTGCAAAGCATACCTCAAATGGTTGATTAACAATGTACATGTGGACGGTTTCCGTTACGACTACTGTAAGGGTTTCAAGAACGGTTATATTGCGGATTACAACTCCGTAGCCAATCCGTACTTTACGGTAATGGAGATGTGGGACGGTCGCGTGGGCGATCTTCAATACCACTTGAATGAAGCAAGACGTACCTCTACTACCTTTGACTTTGCAACGAAGTTCTCGGCATTCAACGATGGAATTGCTAACGGCAACTACGGTGCATTGAAAGGATGCGGTTTGTTGGGTGCAGGAGAGAGCCGTTATGCTGTAACATTCATTGATAACCACGATACGTTCCTGCGTAAGGATGATAACGGTTTCAGCAATGAGTTCCTTGGTTATGGCAATTCGTTGGCTAACGATGAGAACAAAGCAAAAGTGCTGCAATGTAATGCGTTCATCCTGTCGATGCCGGGTGTTCCGTGTGTCTTCTTCCCTCACTGGATCACGTTCAAGAAAGAGATCAAGGCGATGATAGATGCTCGTTATAAGACAGGCGTACACAGCCAGAGTCGCGTAGAAGACGAGGCGGGTCATGATTATTACAAGGCTACAATCTATGGTACGAACGGTGAGATTCGTCTGTTGATGGGTCCGGCATCGGGGTATAATACCACTCCGGCAGGCTATACCTTAGCTTCCAAGGGCGTTAACTACGGAGTATATTACAAGATGACTACTCCGCGAGGCAGCAAGGAAACGGAGCGTACACCGATCGCTGAGGGAATAGAGGACGTCTTTGAGAATCAAGACGCCGTGAAAGCTGAGAAATTTATTCAGAATGGTCAGCTTTATATCCGCTTAGGCGATAAAGTATATGATATCATGGGTAGAGTAAAATGAGAATGAATAATTGAGTTGTGATATGAGAAGAAATTTGAATCGAATAGTATGCGTGTGGGGCGGCCTAATCATAGCTGCCCTCGCGTGCGCAAGAACCTTATATCTAAGGCCGAGCAGCAATTGGAAAAAAGACAACGCCCGTTTTGCCATTTATATGTTTGGCAACGGTGATGGATGGACCAGTATGACTTCTGTCTCCGGTGAGACCGATTTGTATCAGGGAACGATTGACGACAAGTATCCGAAAGTGATCTTCTGTCGTATGAATCCTGCTACGACGGAGAACAACTGGAATCAAGGTGTTAAATGGAATCAGACCGCTGATCTGACGCTGGGTACAGAGAATATGTACACGATCGCTGAGGGTGCGTGGGATTACGGTAATGGTACTTGGTCCACTTATACCCCTGCAGGCGGTGGTGACACCCCGGGAGGAGGAGACAACCCCGGAGGTGGTGATACGCCGGGTGGCGGTGATCCGATTGATCCCGTGACGCCGGGTGATTATGACAAAGCTGTTCCGGCGGAGTGCGAAGACATTATGCTGCAAGCTTTCTATTGGGATAGTTCCAACGATCACGGTTTTGGAACCAGCAAATGGATGGATCTCAAAAACAAAGCTTCAGAGATCAATCCGTATTTCGATATGGTTTGGTTGGCGCCTTCCTGCAAGACCAAGGATAACATGGGATATATCCCCGCGCAGTATTCGAACCAAAATAGTAATATATGGGGCAACGAGTACGAATTGAAAGCTCTCATCAATGCCTTTCATAACGGAAGTACGCGTGTCATTGCAGACATTGTGATAAATCACTCGGGCGATGTGAATACCGTAGAGTTTATGGATCAGGATTTCGGAAAATATGGTCATTACTATCCGCAGACAAGTTGGATTACGCAGAATGACGAGCATGGTCAGTCGGGTAGTCATCCGGATGATGGTCAGCATGATGCCAATTACGGTTCGGCGCGCGATTGGGATCACCAAAACGTAAACGTTCAGAATATGTGCAAAGCATACCTGAAGTTCCTGAAGAATACCATAGGTTATGACGGCTTCCGGTACGATTATGCGGGTGGTTTTAATGTGAGACACCTTAATGATTACAATGCGGCCTCCGGTCCCTATTTCTCCGTCATGGAGTACTGGGTAGAGGATGCGAATGAGATCAAGACACGCGTAAATGAGGCAAGTCAGAACACCTTGGCGTTTGATTTCCCGGGTCGTGCTGCGGCTTTCAAACAAGGTATCGCGAAGAATGATTATAGCAAATGTATCAACGCCGGAATGCGTGGAAAAGGATGTAGTAAGTATGCCGTGACGTTCGTGGATAACCATGATACGTTCCAGCGGACGAACACCGAATCGGATATCAAGAACAGTACGGATGGTGCGAGTGTGAATGACCGTGCACTGATGCTGCAATGCAATGCGTACATACTTTCTATGCCCGGTGTGCCGTGTGTATTCTGGCCTCATTGGGTGAAGTACAAAAATGAGATACAGAAGATGATCATCGCCCGTAAGTCAGCGGGTATTCATTCGGAGAGTGCGGTATCTGAGCAAAGCGGTAACGGTTGGTATGAAGCGACCGTGACGGGTAAGTATGGCAACGTGGTGTTATACATTGGTTCCTCAGCTACGAAAGCTGCCCCTGCAGGCTACACCTTAGCGCTCAAGGAAAGTAAGGTTGCGATGTATTATACCGGTGAGACTTATGTGCCCGGAACAGACACAGGTGGAGAAGGCGGTGAGGTTCTGCCGGAGATTGACCCGGATGTGTATGACGGTGTGACGTATAAGTTCTATGCTATGGGATGGATTAATAGTAGTGATGCCGGAGAATCGGCATCCAAGACGTATGATGACAAATATCTCTTCAAGGACGGCAAATTAACGATTGAATGCAAGCAAGGCAGTTATATCGGCATTAAGGACGAACAGGGGAATTACTATTATACGAAAGGGAACTCAGATACCCAAGGCAATAAAGCTACCTGTTACTGGGCGAATGGATGGTCTCCTTGCCGGAAATGGGCGCTCGTAGAAGGTACGCATTATATCATCATGCGGAAGGTGAAATTTAAAGGAGAGATAGTTCTGGAGAGCGTGGATAAGAAAACGTATGACGCTTATCATATTATCCCTCAAGTACAGGCGACAGAAAATATCGAGGTAACCGAAAAAGCCCGTAAAATACTGGTTAACGGTCAGTTGCGTATTCTCCGCGGAGATAATATGTATACGATTACGGGCGCACGCGTACAATAATATATGTATATTGCGATAGCGGGAAATATTGGAGCAGGAAAAACAACGCTGACGAAGATGTTAGCGAAGTACTACGGATGGGAGCCACGGTTTGAATCCGTGAGCTTCAATCCGTATCTGGAGGACTACTATGGAGATATTGAGCGTTGGGCATTCTGTTTGGAGACCTATTTTCTGAAAGAACGATTCAAGGATATGATGGCAGTCCAGCGGGCATCTCATACCATTGTGCAGGACCGGTCTATCTTTGAAGGCGTGTATGTGTTCGTGCGCAATAACTACGAACGAGGCGATTTGAGTCAACGTGATTTTGAGACGTTCATGGAGTTGTTTGATTTGATGAAGTCTCAGATGAATTTGCCGGATTTGATGATTTATCTCCGCAAATCCGTGCCGGCTCTAATCTCGCAGATACAAAAGCGCGGCCGTGAATACGAGCAGAGCATGCAGATTGATTACCTGAAGGACCTGAATGAGAAATATGAAGATTTTATCTTCCATAAATATGAGGGTCGTGTGCTGGTCATCGATTCGGACGGGATGGATTTTGAGAACAACCCCGCGGATTTCCGCAAAGTGATAGACAAAGTAGATGCCGAGTTATTCGGACTCTTCAGCGAAAATAACTGGAATAAATAACGAATAAGCCCTTGGCACAGGGTGCTTGAGCAAGAAAGTCTTTCAGCGAATGAAATGAGCGGTCTTTCAGTGGAACGGTCTTTCAGTGGAACGGTCTTTCAGTCCGTAGGACGGTCTTGTTCGGCAAAATGCCGAACAATATGCATATAGCAGTAGCAGGAAACATCGGGTGTGGCAAAACCACCCTCACCAACATGTTAGCCAAACATTATGGCTGGGAACCTCGTTTTGAGAGCGTGGAGTATAACCCGTATCTGTCGGATTTCTATGCCGATATGGCGCGGTGGTCGTTTAATCTGCAGGTCTATTTCCTGAACAAACGTTTCAAGGACGTGGTGGAAATCGGGAAATCGGAGAAGTACATCATCCAAGACCGTACAATCTATGAGGATGCGCGTATATTTGCGCCGAACCTGCATGAGCAGGGCTTTATGTCCGACCGCGATTTTGACAATTATCGTGATTTGTTCGATTTGATGATGTCGCTGGTTAAGATGCCGGATCTGCTGATTTATGTGCGTGCTTCGCTGCCGACTTTGGTGGCGCAGATTCAGAAGCGCGGAAGAGGATACGAGCAGTCGATCAAGCTGGATTACCTGCAAGGTCTCAACGATAAGTACGAGAACTGGATTAAGGATTATAAAGGCAAATTGCTGATAGTAGAAGGCGACAAGATCAAGTTCGGCGATAACCCCGAGGATTTCCGTTGGGTGACCGATCGTATTGATGCAGAGCTCTTCGGTCTCTTCCCCTTCGAGAGTGAAGAGAAAACAGGTAAGGAGATCTGATGAGCGATTTTTCTTTTTTTCCCCTTTTTACTTGCATATGTCAAAAAAAATTCGTACCTTTGCACCGGATTTGGAAAATATAGCCTCTATGTTACTCACGACAAATAGCGCGTTCAAATTTACCCCCCCCATACGAACGGGCGGAATGTAAAGAATATCAGCAAATTCGCAGCCACAAAGGCGGCGCATAGTCTCATGCTATGTGCTGCCTTTTTTTGTACATAAAAAAATATACGATTATTAAGATTCATAACAACAATAACAATTAAAAACAACTTAAAACAATTAAACATTATGAGAAAACTATTTACATTTCTTCTCGCCCTCGTGACAAGCGTGGGGTTGAGCTGGGCAACAGTCATCACGTGGGATCAGTCCAAATTATCCAGTATGGCTATGAACATTGAGTCGGGCTCTGGCAGTAAGGCCAGTGACGGCATTGAGGTAACGGCTGTAAGCACTGGGGAGTTTGTTAGATTTTGCTATGGCGGTGCTATCGAAATAGGCAATGGCGAAGGAAGTGGTGGAGGTTATTTAACGTTCACATCCAGTGTAGGAAACATTGCCCAAATTGATATTTATCACTCGGGTGCTGGAGAATGGAACAATGCCAATGGAGACTGGATCAGCCCGTATTATGAAAATTTCGAAGGAGGAATATTCACATGGTCCGGCACTCCTGCCGCATCGATTACGTTGACAGGAGACGCTCCCAGGCATATAGATGATATTACCTCTATTGAATTTACAATAGAAAATGGTGGCGGTTCGGAACCGGCGGTAGATCCGACTCCTTCGGCAACAGGCGGTATCTTTGCCAACTGCTATGACTGCTGGCGTGACCCGAATTATCCTACTAATTCAGGGTATTGCAATTTGTTTTATTTCGGTAACCCTTACGTTGGTAATGGAAACCCTTCCGGTCCGTGGAAATTGGAGTTCGTTGAGTATTATAACCCTTCAAATTCAAGCACTGAATATGGATCGATAGTTGATGAATCTGTTGCTAACCAATATGGAAAATCTCCTGAACAAATGGAGGTTTATCGTCTCTATCAGTGGCAAAACGGAGCATACCAGCCGGTAGCATACGGTGTGCTCTATGCATACGCCAATGAGAACAATCCGGTGGAGCATGCTGCCTTCTTTGAAGCAAATGGTCATTATGGATGTTACTTAACTGGTAACACGCATTCTTATAATGATGACATTTATATCACTTTCAATGAAGATGCTTCTACCGGTTTTGCTGATTTGCATGGTGAACCGGCACCGGCAGTAGATCCGACTCCGACTCCTTCGGGTGATGGAGATAAGTTAGCGGGAGCTTTCTCTGTAGGAGGCGACAAAGTTGTCTATTTCTCGAAGGCTAACTTGCAGGCTACTACTGCTGATAATGGTGCAACATGGACTTGGGGCTTTGCAGAAAACCAATGGGATTATGTTGGTAATAGCGCTGCTAACAACGCTATCAACGGTGGAGGCACTGTTTCTTCCAACGGCCCTGTGGACTTATTTGCATGGAGTTCAACCGACAACAACTACTTCGGAATTAATAACAGCATAAACGAGGCTGACTATAGTGGTGATTTCAAAGACTGGGGCGCGAAGAAGGGTTCCGATTGGCGCACACTGACCATCAATGAATGGCAATATCTCCTCCAAGAACGTAATCCGGGTTCTTCTTCGGCAAATTATACAAACTATCCCCGTTATACGAACGCACAGATCTTAACGGATGGTACAGCTCCACAAAAGGATATCAAAGGCATCATCCTCTTCCCGGATGACTTTAACGATGGTGGCGAATCCATTGATGGTGTAACATGGGGAAGTATCAATCCCAGTTTCTACTCATCATACCCCACTTATTGTACGACAGCAGGTTGGGCGACTCTGGAGAGTATGGGTTGTGTTTTCTTACCTTCGGCGGGTTCTCGTCAGAATTTTGGAGAAGAATTTGCAATTCTCGATGTAAACCAAATGGGTAACTATTGGTCCTCAACACTATATTCCGGAGAACCTGAAGATCCCCAAAGCATTGCAGTTGGAAACGGCACTTTAGGAATCGGTACAAATCCTCGCTATTTTGGTATGTCCGTTCGTCTTGTTTCCGAAACAGCTCCGAGCGGTGGTTCGACACCGGAACCGAGCGAAACTACTGTTACCTGGGATTTGTCTGACATGGAGTCAATGGGGAACCAGGGCGGATACTTTAAAGCGAAGGGTATAACCCTCATGGCTTATGGCGTGGATAACGGTATTGGCGGTTACGGCAGTTATGAAGGCGCATATTTCGGCGGCCCCTTCGTCTTTACTACCAGCTTAGGTAAGTTCACAAAGATTGAGGTTACGAACTCGCACCTCTATGAACAGCCTGCTTTCAGCGGCGACGGATGGACACTGGACGGAACGAATGCGGTATGGGAGGGTACTCCTGCGGCGCTCGTATCGTTGGTATCGAATTTTGGAGGTATAACGCAGATTAAGTTTACGATCGACCCGAATACCTCCACTCCGGCTAATTCGTGTGGTGACGGTCTGACATGGGCTGTTAACGACGGCGTGCTCACAATTTCGTACGACGGCATCGGTACCGGCTCTATGGACAACTATGATGATCCTCTCTCTATGCCGTGGTACGGTCAGAACATTACCTCGGTAGTGCTGCCGGAAGGCTTGATCAGTATTGGTCAAAATGCATTTGCGTTTATCAATACGTTCTCTCAGATCACTCTTCCGAGCACGCTGCAATATATATTAATGAATGCATTCTCAGGGTGCGGTTTGACGAGTGTTACTATTCCTGAGAACGTGAAGGGTATCAGTGCGAGTGCATTTATCAGCAGCCAGTCCTTGGCTACGGTAACGTTTGAGCCTACCACTCCTCCGCGTGTTGGCGGAAATGCATTCGAGAATTGTCACAACGATCTCATCATCTATTACCCGTGCGAATCCAGAGCACAGTACTACAATGATATGCAAGCTGATATTGCTTATTATCATGATAAGATGTACAATTGTCCGGCACCGCCGAGCAATCTTCACGTAACCGAACTTGAAGCTCCTGCTTCGTGGAGTGGTAAATCGACTTACCTTGCGGTTGCTGATATGCCGGGCTTTGAGGAAACAGACGCCGAGCTCGCAAAAACATGGGAAGCTCCCACAAACTGCAACTCGATTCTGATATATCATGTAGCTGAGCAATATGGGGATGATAAAATGTATTACCATTATTTCAATAATGGAAATTTCGTGGAAAGCGAAGAGGGGTGGTACGACCTGGGTACTGTTTACTCGAATGCCAATAGTGGGATTAAGACTTTCTATACAAGCTCCGGCGGTGGTTCGACACCGTCTACTCCGGAAATCAAGCTGAATGCTAATTTCGGTGGCACGTATGACTGGGCGGATACAGAGGCCTTCACGGATAACGGTGACGGTACAGCAACCCTGAGCAATATAGCGCTGACGGCTGGTTACTATTATAACTTCAGCGTGAAAGTAGATGGTGTGTCGATGTCTGACAACCATGAATTCACACGTCAGAACCCGAGTTATGTTATTAGCAGCGGTTCTGGAGACGTGTACTACTTCCAAGCCGATGTAACAGGTAACTATTCCTTCACATGGGAGTACGCGACCAACACGCTTACTATCGGCTATCCGCATACGTACACCGCTGTGGGCCATAACTTAGCGATCTTTAGTAACTCGTGGGATCCAAGCATCACCGACAATGATCTGGTTCTTCAGGAGGACGGTTCCTATAAATGGGAGAAAGAGAACGTTTCATTCACCGGTGCTACTACTATCCAGTACCGCGTTTGCAAAGACCATGCATGGGGTGTAGCGTATCCCGCTACAAGCGAGGATGCTGCTACATTTGAAATACCCAGCTTAGGTGATTATAAGATCACGATCACCTATAACCCGGTTGGAAATGTGATTTCTGCATCGGCAGAGAAGATTGCCAAACCGACCATTCAACTGAATGGTAATTTCTCCGGCGAGTGGGCTGATACCGAGGCGTTTGAAGTATCTGAGCTGCCAATGCATAGTTATGCTAAATTGACAAAGCTCCTTGAGCCGGGTACCTATGAGTTTGGTGTCAAGGTGAACGGCGAGTGGAGAGCGAACGGTTCTGCGTACACACGCGATAATTATTCGTATATCATAGATGAAGGTCATACGGGTAATCTGACTATCAATGTAGATGTCAAGGGCTACTACTCCTTCTTCTGGTATTATGATGACAACCGCTTGTCAATCGATTATTCACGTGTATGCGGCATGTACTGGAAGGATGTAACGGCGGGTAATTTCGAAGTGACACTTGGTCAGGAAGGCGAAGTGACCATCCCGAAAGTTTGGGCAACCAGTATGGCATTTGTATCCAATATCGCAAATGGAGTGGATCAAGTTCGTTTGGGTTCGACCGATGAGACGGTGGCTACTATCGCATATACACTCTCTATGGATGGTCTGGGTACCCTTACGTTCCATCAAGCAGGTGAGTGCGATATCTATGTAGTACATGATATTACCAATCTTTATTGCTACGACTCTTGTGCATTCCATCTGACTGTACATCCGGCTGCACCTGTTGTACCGGTATATACCGATGCAGACTTTGCTATTGACTTCCGTACCGATCCTTATACCGTAGTAGGCGGTGGTTCGCTGCCGACAGGTGTAGAGGTGGAAGGTTCGATGAATACGAGTGACGCTAAGCACGGTTATCGTCTGCCGGTAATCACGATTCCTGTAACAGCCGGTAACTACAAAGTGATGATGGGTACTTGTTCCTACAGCAATCAAGATGCTACCATTAAGACTGAGGATAATTCCTATACTTACGCTACTTTGGAGACAAACAACGGTACGTGCTATCACCAGAATACCGCTACGAACGTCGTAGGTGCTATCTTCAATGTACCGAGCGACCAGATCATCAAGGTTTATGGTGCTGAATATACTCCGTTCTTCTCTATCAAGAAGATGGAAGCAGTTCCGGCATTTACAGACTTTGAGATTAACTTCCGTACCGATCCGTACGATATGATCAGCGGTGCAAAACCGGAGGGTACAGTCATCGCAGGTTCTTATCACGACGAATATCATGGCTATCAGAACGTGGAAGCGACTGTTCCTGTAGAGGCTGGCGTCTGACAGTAGGCGCTTGCCAATATGGCACTCCGGGTAACGTGATGAGCGAGACGAATGCAGAATTGGCTTCGTTCAACTCGAACTTGGGTGAAGGCAACTGCTATCATAACAATACGGCAGCCAACATTGTTTCTACGATCTTCACGGTGGATATGGACCAGACCATTACGATCAATGGCGGTGCGTACATGCCGTACATGAAGTTGGAGAAGATCACGGAATACCATGTAGTATTCGCTTTAGGTGAAGCAGATGGTACTGTTCCGGCAGCTGTGGACGTTACAATCGGCGAGGACATCACCATGCCGGTGAACAAGACGATGTACAAAGAGGGTTACACCCTGACCGGTTGGTCGGACGGTGTGAACACCTATCCTATCGGCGAGTCCTTCACTCCGGCTAATGACGTAGTCCTGACTCCGGTCTTCACGGCTAACGAGGCTGACCTGCTTAATGCAAGTACCGATGTGACCGTTAAATGGTATTTCGGTGGGGACAACGGTGCTCCGACCACGTCCTATGAAGGTACTTCCGGTCTGTTGGTTGCTAAGGCTACCATCGGCGACAAGACCGTTGATGTCAAACTTGGTATCGATGCTACTTCCGGTAAGTTCGCACCTCAGTCTACTACCGAGTGGGCACAAGTGAATGTAGGTACCATTTTCACTTATCCGTACAAAGAGGGCATGACGGTAAATGTGGACAACTATAAGTCCAATGTGACCTATTATATCGAAGACGCAGAAGGTAAGGTAACCTGCGGTGAGAACGACTACTACAGCTTTATCGAGGTAACGTATCCTGCTTCGGCTTCGACAACGGCAGTTGTTATCGGTGATCCGAACAATGTAGACCAAGTAACTGCTTTCTTGGACACTTATGAGGGACAGACGATTGACGAACTGATTATTGACCGTCCTGTACTGAATAACATGTACAACACCCTCTGCCTGCCGTTCGACATGAACGCTGCGCAGATTGCTGCCAGCTCGCTCAACGGCGTAGAGATCCGTGAGTTCACCGGCGCAAGCGTAGAAGGTACGACCCTCAACCTGTCTGTCGGCGATCCGGTGAATGCTGTTGTAGCCGGTCGTCCGTACTTCGTGAAATACAGCGCGGCTTCGCAACTGGATGACCTGCATTTTGAGGACGTAACCATCAACAATGCGCTTCTTGACAATATGGCTGTCACCTTCGACGGCGTGACCTTCAAGGGTACCTTCACTCCGTTCGAGATGCCGAACGGTCTCAACTTCCAAGGCGGTTATCTGTTCCTCGGACAGAACAACCAACTCTTCTGGCCGAACACCCCCAACCCGCTCAAGCCGTTCCGTGCATATTTCTATGTGAATGTAGAGTCTTCGACTCCGGGCAATGCTCCTAAATACCGCGGCATGCCCGCACGCATCGTGGAGGGTAAGAACGTGGCTACCGGTGTAGAGAATGCACAAAGCGCAAATCAGAGCACCAAAGTCATTGTGAACGGACAACTCATTATTATCAAGAATGACGTGCGCTACAATGCACAAGGACAAGTAGTAAAGTGAAAGGTGAAAATTGAAAAATGAAAGGAATATTATTATGAAAAAGCATTATAACCAACCGGAAGTAAACGTAGCGTCTATTGCATTGCAATCGATGGTTCTTGCCGGAAGCCCCGATCCCGGCTTTAGCGGTGCCCCCATTGGCGGCGATCCCGACAGCGGTATCTAAATCCCCTGTCATTCGCCGTTAGGCTATCCGTATCGCAAGAGACGGTAATCCATGCGGGTTACCGTCTCTTTTTTTCGTAAGTATGCCGGAGGCACACTCTTGGACACGTCGTCCCTGAGAATTCCCGCCTTCCGGTGTACTTACATGAATAAATATCAGTATTTGCTCAGCAAAAAAGAAAGTGGAGAACTGAGCATTCTCATTAAAGATTACGGATTTCCGTCCTATTATCCCCAATGGATGGAGTATTATGAGTTTTACTGCGCGCATAGCACGATGAGTTATTCGGAACTCTCGTGCTATTTTCATGTTACACGCAGTACCATTTACCGCGCTGTACAGTTTATGAAATCACCTCACATAGGTACCGTTCCAAAACTGCGGAACGCATAATCCCCCAAAATTCCGTACCTTTGTCGTCGGAATTGATGGTCTTTGAGATTTTGAAAAGAAAAATGCGGCTGAACGGCTACCGATGTAGCCTAATGGATAACGGCTTTCGCCCTCCCGTGAACGAGTTCCCGGAGTCCAAAATCCGCTAACCATTCCGCACAACTTTGATAAGTCGTCCGGCAGCCTTCCGAAAATAAACAAAAATAGAGAAAATCCATTCGGCGCATATATCTGTGTAATTTGTGTAATCTGTGGACGGAAATAAAACGGCTAATTATGCTAATTATGCGAATTTATTTTCGGTATTTTTAAAAGCATTTTTCTTTACCCTCAAACAACCAGAAAACATAAATTATCAATTGAGATATGGCAAACAGGCAAGAAATCGTGTGTAATTACATCTATGACAACTACGTGCAGTTCAGCCGGCTGCGGCATGATGTGATTTCCAACAAAGTGCAGATCGCTGTGATGGGGGACGGGTTACAGCTTACGGGCTGGCGGGATATCACGACCTCCGACATTAACGACATCGTCTGCGACTGCTCGGCGGAGAGCGGGTTGCAGATCACGGCGCGGGAGGTGATGGCGGTGCTGCAGTCGCACCGCATCCCCGACGTGCATCCCCTGCGCGAGTACGTGGAGGACTCCAAGCCGTGGGAAGAGGGGCATCCCGATTGGATAGGGTGGCTCTCCGAGCAAGTGACGGTCGCCGGCGGCGAAGAGGCGCAGAAACTATGGCGGGTGTGCTTCACCAAATGGTTCGTCGCCATGGTGGCGAGTTGGCTCAAGGACGAGGTGGTCAACCAGCAGGTGCTCGTCCTCATCGGGCGGCAGGGTATCTACAAAACCACATGGTTGGAGCACCTCCTCCCGCCCGAGTTGCGCGCCTATAGCTGCAAGATGGCGAACAGCACGCAGCTCAACAAAGACGAACGGCTGCGAATCGCAGAGTACGGACTCATCGCCCTCGATGAGATAGACGCTATGTCCGCCAAGGAACTGAACGTCATGAAATCCGTCATCACCGCCTCGGACATCTCCGAACGCGCGGCGTACGGCTATACGAAAGAGCGGAGGGTACGCCTCGCCTCGTTCTGCGCTTCGGGCAACAAGCAGGAGTTCCTCACCGACCTCACCGGTAACCGCCGGTGGTTGCCTTTTCAGGTGGAGAACATCCAAAACCCCTTCTTCGTCTCCCTCCCGTACGAACGGATTTACGGAGAAGCCAAGTACCTCATTGACAAGGGCTTCCAGTACTGGTTCGACCTTGAGGACATCGAGACTATCGAGCACCATAACGAGGATTTCCGGGCGCAGGAGAACGAGGAACAACTCCTCGCCGTCTATTTCGACATCCCCGCCGAGGGCTATGGCACCTTCATGACCACCGCCGAGATCAGCGACAAACTCGTCATCAAGGGCTCCATCAAGAAGCCGATGAGTATGAGCCGCTTAGGGATGGTACTGCAACAGGCAGGTTTCCAGAGCAAGCGGATTGCTCATGGAAAAATACGAGGGTGGGTAGTGCGTGAGCGAGATGCAGAAGAGGTAAATGCTAATCGAAATATTGAAGGAAGGGGGTGACAGGGTGACGGGGTGACACCCTATTCCTATAAACTCACCCACGCGTGTGTATGAGTTTATAAAAGCAGCCGTCACCCTGTCACCCGTCACCCTACGCAGATGTCCGTAATGGTCGCGAGATGGTCGCGAGGGAGACAGGTAAACAGATTGTCGCAAAAATGCGACAAAAATGCAAAATATTTAACAATTTAACCAAGTAACAGGTATGAAAGCAGAATTGATTATTCCGATTGATGTCCTTCGGGGCAAGTTGAACAACGACGGTTATTATTTCCGTAAGTATCGCGGTCAGCAGCTTGTACAGCGCTGTCCGAACCGGACGTACCATGAACGTACTTTTGCCGAGATTGCCAATCAGAAGCGGTTTTCGATCATTGCTTCTGAGGTAAACAAACGCATCGGAGCCGGTGCGCAGAAGAGCCGAAAGAAATTATGGCGAGAGGTGATCAAGGAGTTGGGCCTATGAAAGCCATGCTTAAATCCGAACTGGCAGCAGCGGCGGGTGTCTCTCGGGATACCCTCCGCCGCTGGCTCCACTCCGATGCCGATTACCTCCGCTCCCAAGGTCTCAACCCTAAAGCCAAAATGCTTCCTCCCCAAGTCGTACGGTACCTATGTGAAAAATACGATATAGAAAATACATAATGATGAAAAATCACAAAAAAGTGTGTAAAGATTTGCGTATGTCAAATATTTTGTGTAACTTTGCAGCCGAAAGTTGCAAAGACAGCAAAACAAAGGAGTATAAACTATGGCAAGACCTATTAGAGAAACACCTATTCTTTTTGGCGACGAGGCGCGTCGTTTTGAGACGCAGATGTTAAATCCAAAGCCGCTTTCTGCAGAGCGTCAGGCACGCATGCAGAGCGACTATGAATTTTTACGCTCTCGTTGTGTAAATTGTGCATTTTAATATCGTTGCCAATGAATAAGGAGGACATAGTGCTTCGTCGGCTTGGAGAAGAAGATGTTATTTCCAAGTTCGATTGTGGAGATGAGGACTTAAATGACTTTATCTTCAATGATGCTTTGTTATATTATAAGGTGCGTCTAGCCACCAGTTATGTATTAGAAGACAAGAACACAAAAGATACTATCGGGTATTTTAGTCTTGCCCATGATCGCATTTCGTTAACGGATTTTCCTACTAACTCCGCCTACAATCGTTTCCGTAAGCAGTTTTTTGCGCAGGGCAAGATGTTCAAGAGCTATCCGGCTTTGAAAATATGTCGTTTGGCTACTGACAAAAAATTCCGCGGAGAAGGTCTTGGTACAATGATGGTCAATATGATCATCACTTCGTATAAGTCTGACAATAAAGCCGGTTGCCGTTTCATTACGGTAGACGCATATGCAGAAGCTTTGCCTTTTTACTATAAGCTAGGCTTCCTTCCTTTGTCGAAAGAAGACGAAGACGCACCGACGCGTTTGTTATACTTTGACTTAGAAAGTTATAAATAATCGCTGGCTTCGCCAGTAAAAAACCGAGCGTCAGATCTAAGACGTTAAATAGCGAGTTCCATTAGCGGTTGCAGAAATGCAGCCGCTTTTGTTGTTTATTGCAGCAAATAACGCGTTGTGCGGCGATGTGTGGAGATGTCCTATGAGGTATTTTCCAAAACCCCTTATCTTTGCACTCGATTTCGGAAATAACGGTTTAACCCTTTAACAATTTAACGATTTAACATGTACTTAAAATACATCCGACACAAGCGTCTATGGGGACAATTGCAACGAGGCACCCTCTATGCCGTTCACTTCGAGCCCAATGAAAAGGGCGGGTATAACGAACACCTTATCTACATCAGCGACGTGTACGAGGTTGCTTCGGGAGAAAGTCTTCCATTAACGCTTATTTATCCCGTGCGAACGGTGTTTATAGACGGCCGCTATCGCCTCGCTTTCGGGATACCCTCCCGCTATTCGATGTTGCACCTTATCGATTATCACGCACGCGACCGGTTCTTTATGGAACTCACTATCGCGCTCCATGAACACGAAGAGGTACGCATCGAGATCGCGGAGAAATAACCATTTAACAATTTAACGATTTAACCTTAACTATGGCAGAAATTAAGCCCATGGCATTGATCGAATCAATGCGCAAGAAGGTCTGTATGCACAGCGATGTGTATTTCCGCACGAACAAACAGACCGGTAAGACGACGACCGGCAAGCTCTGTAACCCCAGCGACCAGGAACCGTCTGCGGCACAGATCGCCGCGAAAGCACGTTTTGCGAAAGTGGTAGCCGCTGTACGCGCTATCCTCGCGGACCCCACGGAGAAAGCCAAACTGAAGGCTGAGTACAAAGCTCAGACCAAGATCGGCTCGCTCTTCGGCTACGCGATGCACAAGCTCAACGGCAATTACGACGAGAACGGCGACGAAATCGGCGGCTAATGTTTTATTATAAATCGAAAACGCGCAGCGTGCAAAAGAAAACTTGTTTACCCGTGAACATCGCTAACCCGCGAGTTCATCATTCGAGTAAACACCATGCGGGATGTGGGTAATATGTATAGTGTTGAAAAGTACCATCACTATAGATAGACCTGCTAATGCGAGAAACTTTCACGCGGTTAAAAGTAAGCGGGTTAGCTTACTTGTGTAAAGAAGGTTTTCTTCCCTGTTTTCTAAAAGGCGATGAGATGGTGTTTACACCATATAATAGATAAGCATACCGGAATTTGTCCGGGAGTTTACTCGCGAGCAAATACCGGAATGGTTAGATATTGGTAGTTAAGACCCAATCGCCGCGTTTTCGATTAATAAAAAATCTAACCAATTTAAACAAACTGAATTATGACAAAGAAAGAAATTCTGAAACTGGTTATCTCCGTGCTGATAGCGGCGCTGACGGCGCTTGCGGCAGGACTGGGATTGACCTCCTGCAACGTCACGCGGACCGTCACCACCCGCTCCGAGGCATGGCAAAAAGGCGACACCTCCGTCGTCATCCAAACCAAAACCGTAGAGAGCTACGACGGCTCCCGGAACCATTAAAAAAAGTAAAGAAAAATGTGCAGCCTACCGAGCCTAATGGCTCTCGATCCCAAGAGCCTGTATGCCGGTCAGTAAGCAAGCTTCCTACCGTCCTCCATGCCCTCGGAATCAATCGACAGCCTCAATAGGCACTCGCTTGGCTGCTTACAAAAATATCCCTTCGGGATTAGAAAATGACAAAAATCAAGAAAGGACGAAGAAAGGACGAAGGAAGAAGGAAGCATGCCGCATGGATTTTCGGTATTTTCGAAAGCAAAGCGCATTTTCGTAAGGCGGACGGACAACATTAGTTGTACGGAATGGTTAGCGGGTAGTGGGCTCTGTGAGCTCGCTCACGAGAGACCAATAGACGATAAACATTAGACCGCAAGGTCGTTCCGCCGCATTTTTCTTCACTTAACAATTTAACAGTTTAACAATTTAACCTAAACCCCCTCACGGCGTGGAGATATTGACGATTGGACGATTGACGAGGTACGAGTGATTGGACGATTGAATATTATTGACGATTGATCATACTACGAACAATCGTAAATTCAACTAAATCGTAAATAACTCGTAAATCGTAAATCTGTAAATCGTCAATTAAATTAACGCCGAACCACTATGGCAAAAGTAACATGGAGCCCCGGAATAGAGCATGTTTCCGGAGCGCTCGCAAAGCCGGGTAAGAACCCGCAACACTCATGCAGCAAAATGCTGCT
>ONMV01000020.1 GCA_900319005.1 uncultured Bacteroidales bacterium | reverse complement strand
TGATAATTACGTGGATGAATCGGTTTTGACGATGATGAGTCCGAAACAGGAAGGAGTACAAGTAGATATTTACACGAAGGACATTTCGAGTGCATTACAGTTGGCAGAGAAGAATTTCAACGCGCAGTATAAAGGTTTGGCGCTCCATACGACATCCATTTGCCACGACAGATTTTTAATTATTGACGAAGAAACGATTTATTTAATTGGCGCATCGCTCAAAGATGCAGGCAAACGCCTTTTCGCCTTTACGCAAATGGATTCCTCGCAGATTAAAACGATCAAAGCCAGATTATAACATATCAAACGAATATAATTAACTTTTTGTTTAACTTTAAAATTTTAACATTATGAGAAAACTAAAACTATTTCTCTCCCTGCTGATGGTTTAGATAGTCGGCGCGGGGAAATGAGAGAGGAATGGTTTATGCTCATAAATGAGATGAAGTATTAATGAAACAGACAAAATCCATAGTCGTAAAAGGAACTGCTATCAATGTGCTATTAGACATGAACCAGAATGATTATATCTGTTTAACGGATATGACAAAAGGTTTTGAGGAGGGGAGCAGATTAATAGAGAAATGGCTTAATAACAAAAGCACTATTGATTTCCTTGGTGTATGGGAGCAGCTCTATAATCCTGATTTTAAAACCCCTGAATTCGGGGGAATTAGAATGGAGGCCGGCAGTAATCGCTTCTATATGTCTGTAAACAAATTTATTGAGAAGACAAATGCCATAGGGTTGTTCGCAAAGGCCGGGCGCTACGGAGGAACATACGCGCATAAAGATATTGCATATCATTTTGGAATGTGGCTTTCTCCTGAGTTTAATTTATTGGTGGTTAAAGAGTTTCAGCGTCTTAAAGAAAGTGAAGCGAATCCGTTACTACTGCAATGGGATATTAAACGGATACTTTCCAAAACTAATTATCAGTTACACACAGATGCAATCAAAGATAATATTATTCCTGCATTGTCTGTGGAAAAAGCGAAAGAATATTTAGTATATGCGTCCGAAGCGGATATGCTAAACATGGCATTGTTTGGATGTAGGGCAAAAGATTGGGAGGAACATAATCCTTCTTTAGCTGCTAAGGGACTTAACCTAAGAGATACGGCTTCTATCAACCAGTTGATTGTATTATCCAATATGGAAGTCGTTAATGCAGAATTGATTAAGAGAGGAATGGAGAAAGGAGAAAGATATTTGTTCTTAAAACAAATGGCGGTAGACGAATTGGCTTCTCTTGATAAAACGAATGTTGAGCAACAATTCAAACGTCTTGAAACGAAGTACCCTCCAAAACTATCAAAACTTTAGCAACAAATCAAACGAATATAATTAACTTTTTGTTTAACTTTAAAATTTTAACATTATGAGAAAACTAAAACTATTTCTCTCCATGTTGATGCTGATAGCATTCAGCGTGGGAAATGTGTGGGCGACGGAAACTGTCTATACAGGAACCGTTGCTAAAGTTGATGCGAATGGAGATCAGGTCATGAGTGATGTGACTTGGACTATTACATCAGACAACACAGCTGGTTTAGGGCAAAATGTTAACGCCACTAAAGGTGCACAAATCGGCTCTGGAAGTAAACCTACCAAATCCTTAACTTTTGAGACTACTGGACTAGCAGGAACGATTAAGAAGGTTGTTGTAAATACTTCTGGAGCAAGTGGTTTTTCTGGAACAGTTAGCGTTACTGTTGGCTCGACAGCTTTTCAATGTAATTCTTCAGAAACAGCAAACTTATCTACAACAGCAACGGATTATACGTTTGAAGGAAATGCTAGTGGAAAAATTACTATCTCGTGGGCACAAACAACTTCAAAAGCAATTTATGTTAAAACGATTCAGGTAACCTATGAATCAGAAGAAAGCGGTGACGAGCCGGGCGGAGGTGATGAACCTACTCCGGGCGATGAACCGGGCGATGAACCTACTTCAACAACCAGCGATTGGGAAAAAGTAGATGTAGCCGATCTCGAAACTGGTGATGTAGTTGTTATTGTAAAAGATGATGAATTGGCATTGTCTCAAGAAGCTGCTTCGCAAGGAGGTCCGTCAGCAGTTTCCGTTATTGTGAGCGAGAATAAACTATCTGCGACACCTGTGGCAGCAATCCAATGGGAGGTAACTGTTACAGAAAACTCATATCAGTTTGCTGTACCCGAGACAAGCAATTATCTCTATTGTACAAGTTCTAATAATGGGGTACGCATAGGAACGAATACGGGTAATGTATTCACAATCTCTACTGAAGGATACCTCTATAACACAGCAACAAGTCGTTATGTGGGTGTTTATAATAGCACAGATTGGCGTTGTTATACTTCGATTAATAACAACATCAAAGACCAAACCTTCTCATTCTTTAAAAAATCAGATGGAACTCCTCAGAAACAGACTGCCGGTTTGGCATATGCTGAGGCTGACCTCAAGAAATTGGCTAAGTTAGGTGATGCATTTACCGCTCCGACCTTGACAAATCCGAACAATCTGACTGTTACTTATACAAGTAGCGATGCAAATGTGGTAGCAGTAAATGAGACGACCGGTGCTTTGACAATCAAGGCTGCCGGTGTAGCTGTTATTACTGCTTCGTTCGCTGGTAATGATGACTACAAAGCAGGTTCGGCTTCTTATACGATTGGCGTAACCGCTCATGCAGGTATAGAGGCTGATCCGTATGTTGCAGCAGACGTAAAGACTGCTATTGATGTAATGGGCACTATGGCGAATGCATATGCTTCAGGTATTGTAAGTTCAATCTATACCACATCTCTTCCTACAGAGGGATATATTTCCTTCTACTTCTCTGCCGATGGTGCAACAACCGGTCAGCAGATAGAGGCTTACAAGTGCTATGGTTTGAATAGTGCTCCATTCGAAGCTTTGACTGATGTAAAGACCGGCGCAACTGTAGTAATAACCGGTACATTGAAGAAATTTAATTCGACCTACGAATTTGATGCTAACTGCCATTTGGTATCGTACGTGGCTCCGGAAGTTCCGAAGACTCATATCGGCAATGATCAGGCAAATCCTTATACCGTTGCTCAAGCTATCGCATATGCCGCTGATGGTGTAACTTACGATCTTGACGATTATGTATATGTTCAAGGTGTCGTTTATGACGTGAAGAGTTTCAATAATGGTGCGATGAACATTTTCATCAAAGATGCTAATGCAGAGAATCAGTTTGAGCTCTACAAATGTGCAGGTATCAACGATGGTAATGCAACCACCCCGTTTGAGGCACTTACTGATGTGCAAGCTGGTAACATTGTTATCGGTTATGGTCAGTTGACCGTTTACAATACTACATATGAATTCAAGCAAGGCAACTACCTTGTTGACATCCAAAAACCGGCAACGGGTATTGAACTTGACGCAACTGCAGAGGTAGAAGCAGGATCGACGGTTAACTTGACCGCAACTATTTTGCCGTCTAATGCAACCGGTACTATCGTTTGGAGTGTTGAAAGCGGTGACGCTTATGCAAGTGTTGAAAATGGTGTAGTAACCGGTATCGCAGAAGGCGAAGCAGTTATCCGTGCAACGGTACAAGGTACAGCATTCTATGCAGAGTGTACGGTTACCGTAACGCCGGAAGCTGCTCCCGTATCTTATGATTATGCACTTGTAACGGATGCAGCACAACTGCAAGACGGTTTGAAAGTCATCATCGTAGCAGCCGAGGAAGACAAAGCAGCAGGAAGTGCAGCAGCAACTTATCGAAATGTAGTTAATGTAGAGAGAACGACCGATGGTAACTATTTGATTTTGGATAGTGAGAATATGCCGACCGAGTTTACTCTTGGTGTATCCGGTGAAAACTTTACACTCAATGATGGCAACGGCTATATGTATGAATCCGCTGCTAAATCTGTAAAAGTTCAGGATGAAGCATTTGAGTGGACTATTTCTATCGGTGACGGAAACATTGCTACCATCCAAGCAACGAACGAGTTGCGTTACAATAGTACCAGCCCTCGTTTCACTACTTACGCAAGTGGTCAACAGGCTCTGCAACTATATGTGAAGAATGATGGCAAGCAAGCCGCTGGTCTGGCATGGAGCGCAAATGCAGTTGAACTGACCGTTGGCGATGAGTTTACTGCTCCGACACTGACGAACCCGAACAATTTGGTAGTAACAATTACCAGCGATAACGAAGAAGTTGCAACCGTAAGCGAGGGCATCGTTTCGCTTGTTGCAGACGCAACGGGTATTGCTAAGATTACCGCTTCTTATGCAGGAGATGAGACCTACAGAGCTGCTTCGGTTTCTTATACAATTACAGTAAATGCCGCTGAACCGACTCCGGCATCCTATGATTATGCACTTGTAACAGATGCGGCACAACTACAAGATGGTTTGAAAGTCATCATCGTAGCAGCTGAGGAAGATAAAGCAGCTGGAAGTGCAGCAGCAACATATCGTAATGTAGTTGATGTAGAAAGAACAACCGATGGTAACTATCTGATTTTGGATAGCGAGAATATGCCGACGGAGTTTACTCTTGGTGTATCCGGTGAAAACTTTACACTCAATGATGGCAACGGCTATATGTATGAATCCGCTGCTAAATCTGTAAAAGTTCGAGAGGAAGCATTTGAGTGGACTATTAGTATCAGTGACGGCAATATTGCTACTATCGGCGCACCCAATGGTGATTTGAAATATAATAGCGGTAGTCCTCGTTTCACCACTTATGCAAGTGGTCAGCAGGCTCTGCAACTCTATGTAAAGAATGATGGCAAGCAAGCCGCAGGTCTGGCATGGAGCGCAAATGCAGTTGAACTGACCGTTGGCGATGAGTTTACTGCTCCGACACTGACGAACCCGAACAATTTGGTAGTAACTATCACCAGCGATAACGAAGAAGTTGCAACCGTAAGCGAAGGCATCGTTTCGCTTGTGGCAGATGCAACAGGTTCCGCTAAGATTACCGCTTCTTATGCAGGCGATGAGACTTACAGAGCTGCTTCGGTTTCTTATACCATCACTGTGAATCCAGCTCCTGTTCCTGCTGAGACTAAGAACATCGTAATTCTCGCTGAGTACAACAGCAAGTTCTATGCAATGACCAATTCGCTTTCAAACGGTGCTCTGGCAGCGGTTGAGGTTGAGAAAGACAATGACAAGATTGTTGTCTTTGCCGAAGCAGATAAAGATGCTATCCAGTGGACAGCTACTACAGATGGCAACAACACCACGCTGAAAGATGCTAATGATAAATATATCAAGGGATCCAGCGGTGCGTCTCTCTCGCTTGACGAAGCTGCATACAATTGGAATTGGGATAGTGAGAAATCATGTTATATCAGTTCTGAATATACTAATCGTGGTCTCTTCTTCAATAATAGTGGAGTATTCAAAGGTTATGCTACATCGAACTTAGCAAATGATGCTTATGCAGCAACAGAGGTTATTGAGATAGCAGCAGAGAACATTATTCTGTCAACTAAAGTTGATCCCCAATTGGCATTTAATCCGGAAGAGGTTACGCTGACCGTAGGTGACGAATTTGTGGCTCCGGTGCTTGGCTATGTAGAGGGCTTTAACGCTCTGGCTGACGTCACACTCGAAAGTTCGAATACCAGCCTCGCAGTGGTTAACGAAGGTGTTGTATCGCTCGTTGAGGATGCAATCGGTACGGCTACTATCACGGCTACCTTCGCTGGCAATAGCAATTATCTGGCAGGTTCTGCTTCGTACACCATTACCGTAAATGAAGCAGGCGACGATCTGTCCGGTAGCTGGGTTCTTGCAACCGCTGTTCCCGCCGTTGGTCAGAAAGTCATTATCGCTGCTACTTATCAAAATGAAACCAAAGCCATGGGTATTCAGAATAGCAACAACCGTGCTGCTGTAGCAAGTACTCTGGAAGACGATGTTCTTACTCCTGGTGCAGGCACGAAAGTATTTACCCTTGTTGATGCCGGTGATGGCAAGTTCGCTATCCAGGCTTCGAATGGTAACTATCTCAGTGCTGCCGGTACGGGAACGAGCAATTTCCTGAAAGAAGCTGAGAATTTCGATGAAGACAATGCTAAGTGGACTATTACTATTGAAAATGGAGAAGCAAACATCGTGGCATCTTCCAACAACCGCAATGTATTGCGCTACAATAGTGGAAATACTATCTTCTCATGCTATCAATCTGGTGCTCAAAGAGCAATTAACATCTACGTACAAGACACTTACACTCGTGCGCTGGAGCCGAACCACTACTACACCGTTTGTCTGCCTAAGAAGATGATGGAGGTTCGTGGCGCAAGCTTCTGGACACTCAGCAGCCGCAATGAGGCAGGTAGCATGGCTTATCTGGAGGAGGTTGATCCGACTATCGCTGAGGCTGGTACGCCGTTCATCATCCAGGCTACCGATACCAAACTGGAGGTAGTTTACACCGGCACTGCTACTACCACTGCCGGCACCAACGGCGCATTGCGCGGAACACTTAACGGTATTGATGCTGAGGCGTTTGCAGCATTACCGGGCAACCCGTACTTGCTGATCAACAATGCCATCCGCCCGAGAACAACCGGAAACTTCTTGGCTGCTAACCGTGCATACATTGAATATAGTGCATTGGAGGTTAACACTCCGCAACCTGCTCCGGGTCGTCGCGTACGCGCCGTTCCGATGCAGCAGAACACTGCTACCGGCATCGATGAACTGAACGGCAGCGAGGCTCCGGCTAAGGTCCTGATCAATGGTCAGCTCTTCATCCTCCGCGGCGAGAAGATGTACGACGTAAAGGGTCAGCTGGTAAAATAAGATAGTCTGCTAGTCAACTAGTCTACTAGAAAACTAACGCGAGAAATCGCAGGCAAGTCAACTACTAGACTAGTCAACTAGAAGACCAGTAAACTGGTAAACTACAAAATCACATCAAAGATGACTACTTTAAATCCTGGCGGGTTTCTGATTCATCCCGGAGGGTATCGCAGTTTGGTCTGCTATAAGAAGAGCGTTATTCTATACGATATGACGATCTACTATATAGACAAGTACCTCCAGTCTTCGGACAGGACGTACGGCCAGATGCAGCAAGCGGCGCGATCCGGCAAGCAGAATATCGTTGAGGGTTTAGAGGACAAGATGACATCTACTGATACAGGATTGCATTTGGTGAACGTGGCTCGCGGAAGTCTGCAAGAGTTACGCGAGGATTACGAAGACCAGTTGCGCTCCAACCGCCTCCAATTATGGTCGCGTGACCATGAACGATTTGGCAAGATGCTACAGTTCTGCGCGACGCATAATGAGGTAGAGGACTACGCACCCTACTATGACAAATGGGATAAAGAGACATTCTGCAACACAGCACTGACGCTGATTCATCAGGCAGACAAAGGGCTGATGACGTTGTTGCAGAAGATGGAAGCGGAGTTCTTAGCCGAAGGCGGAGTGAAAGAGCGGATGTTTGCCGCTCGCAAGAATTAGAGAGGATTTTGATAGTCAACTAGTCAACTAGTCTACTAGTCCACTAGAAAACTAGATATTAACAACGCAAAAATATCAATCATTATGAAAAAGATTTATAATCAACCGGAGGTAGAAACTACCGAAGTACAAGCAGTATCGATGCTTTTAGATGCAAGTCCTGCAGGCTTGCCAGTTGGCGATCCATTGCCGGGTGAAGGAGGCGATTAATGTCCCATAATCCATACGCCTTTGCGGCGAAATGAACTGAACAACCCTGCCAACCGGCGGGGTTGTTTGGTTAGAGACCTATATGGAGACGGAAGCGGAGCGCCCAATGCACTTCTGGGGTGATCGACCAAACGGAATAGAGATCGCAGATACGAAGCAGATTGCCTAAGCCGATTCCTATTTCTGAATAGAACTCATGCGGCGATTTGCCTTCTTCCAAACGGTAGCGATACCGAGGAGAGATATATCCGTAGGCGATCTTGGTCTCTACCAGTTCGCGCAGATGCAACCAACGGATGCCGGGAATGAGATTGAAGAGTATGCCTTGACCATTCCATTCCGCTTGTAACGCCAAGTACTTATCCGGAAAGAAATTGCTATTAAAGGACAAAGTCATACGATAGGGGTCATAGGCGTAGCCCTGGTTTCTGTTCGCCTGACGCGTGAGGGTGCTTGGTACATGTCCGAAGACAGCTCCTACGCGTAGCACGTATGTCAGTTTGCCCGCCATTCCGAGGTTGGCATGCTGGGTGAGCATGGCGCGTACATGCGCATAAACAGCACTATTGGCAGGGAAATTTTCCGGTAGTTCGCTATATGACCAGTGACCGGTTTCCAAACCGAGGAAAAGGACCGGGTAGATGGTGGAGTAGGTATAGCGGCGCATGAAGAAACCCTGATGCTTCTGTTCACCCCAACTGATACGGCCAATCGTAGATAAGAGTTGATAGGAATAGCCGTCTTGCCATCCTACCCGTAAATACGCGTGCGTCTCCACTTTGTTCGTCCAATCGGCAAACCAGTGGACTTGTAATTGTTTCTGATGGGTGACGGTGCTGACGAACGAATCGAGATGTAACGCCTCAAACGCATAGGAAGTGAAGTCAAAATTACCCATACCGATGGAGTTCTCACGCATCAGACGATCGAAATCATCCACCTCAGACCAAACATAATGATCATTGTACTCTATCTGTAAGATGTTTTTTCGTAAGGTAGGCAGGTTGAAAGAAGCCCGCCCTAAACCCTTGAACCGACGATCCTTGAAACCATAACCTAATGCGACCTCAAGGGATATATTCTTGGAGAATTTCTCATTTGTGCGGAAGGGAAGACCCATATGGACTCCCTCGTGACTATTGACTTGCAGGAGTTCCTCTATATGTCCTATATCAATCGGCGTGCCGGTAGGTATATATCCGGTGGTCACGATGTCCGCTATCCATTTGGCGGTACGGATGACGGGGAGGGAATCGACCTTATTGAAATACGCATTCATCTTCTCTCCCACCAGCGGAATGGACCTCAACGCGCTTTGACCCTTCGCAGGCTCCGCTGCCAAAAGACTGTCGTTGACCGTGAGATCGGCATGTTGGTTATAGAGCGAATTGGTGATTAATATTGTCGGGAAGCGTACCTCTTTGGTTTGGATAGCTACATCCAGGATGACGCTGATATGTTCTTCGGCTAACGCGCCGTCGGGCGACAGCACTTGTTTGATATTAATATTATTCACGTAGTTGACCGCCACCTCGGATGGTACGTATGCATTAATAGCGCGCACGGCATAGGTGGCCGTGTCAATGAGCATGTCGCCGTTGAACGTGGTGTAAAAAGGGTTACGCGTGCGGAAGGCTACACGTACCAGCTTTCGGTCTTTCTCACCGCGGTGCATGATGTCGGTTAATTCGTCAATATAATAGCGGTAGTACAAGTTGCCGCTGGCAGACAAAGGCGAGAGGAAAGAATGGTTCATGATAGGAACCGTACTGGAGTAGAAATTGAGGTTGCCTTCTTTGCTGAGATACATCGAGTATTCCGTCTCGCTGAGTATCATTGCGCGTGTCTCGGGTTCGCTAGTGGCAATCATTTCATTGCCGCTTACCCGAAAGGACTGTTTCTCGTGGTAAAGAGGGATAACATAGGTGGAGTCCTCCTGCTCAATCATACCGCTGCGCAGGCTGCGCCATAGCGCGCGGCGAAGCGTACGTTTGTTGATATGCGAGACAAAGAGCGATTGCTCGCGAATCATATCTTCCGATCCCTGTTTGAGGGTGCGGTCGTTCTCCGCCCTGTGTTCCCGCACTTGGCGGATGATAGCCAGCGCGGGGTTCTCGGTAGGCGACACCACTACTTCTGTGATCGTCGCCGCCCGCTCTTTGAGCGTCACTTGGAGACCCGCCATTGCGCCCGGCTCGACCTCATAGCGCTGGGAATAATAACCGATGGCTGAGAAATCAAGTTGCGCCTTCGATTTCATGTCCACGCGCAGGACGTATGAACCGGTCTCATCGGTGGTCGTGCCAATCTTCGTGCCTCGGAAATGAATATTCACATTGGGAATAGGCTCGCCTGTCGCCTCGTTGACCACCTCACCGACGACGATGGTCTCGACCGCCTTGAGAATTGAAAATTGAAAAATGAAAATTGAAAGGAGAGTCAATTTCCACATGATCCTATGCGCCCATCTTCCTTTCATTTTTCACCTTTCATTTTATTCGCCGGGTGGCATTGAAGAATGGCTTTTCGTAGATCCTGCACATCAACATGTGTATATATCTCGGTGGTGGCGAGATCTTCGTGCCCGAGCAGTTGCTGTATGATCCGTAAATCAGCACCGTTTTGCAGCAAGTGTGTGGCGAACGAATGGCGGAGGGTGTGTGGCGAGACGGTCTTGGTGATGCCCGCTTCGGCGCACAAGCGGCGAACGATCGTAAAGACCATCGCGCGAGTGAGCGGACGACCGTATCGGTTAACAAATGCGATATCTTTTGATTCGGGTTTGAGAGGCCATGTGGCGCGGTCCTGCATCCAGTATCCGAACCATTCTTCCGCTACCGGCGAGAGAGGAACGAGGCGTTGTTTGGACCCTTTCCCCTGAATAAGCATATAATGTTCATTGAGATAAATCTGGCTAAGACGCAGCCCGACCAGTTCGCTGACGCGCAGTCCGCTACCGTAGAGCATCTCCATCATCGCCCGATTGCGATGACCCTCATTACTGCTCAGATCAATCGCCGCCATCATCCGGTTGATCTCCTCCAACGACAGCACCGTAGGCAGATGTTTGGATTTACGCGGACCTTCCAGCAATTCGGAAGGATCCTGCTCTATATAATTCTTATAAAGAAGAAAGCGGTACCATGAGTGAATACCGGCGAGAATGCGTGCTTGCGTAGCTTCCGAGCGGATGTCTTTGAATTGCTCAAAGACAAACTCCTGCAATGCGTCAAAATCCAGATGGACGGGGTCTAATTGATGCTCCTCGCAGAACGTACGCAGTTTGTCGAGGTCCATTTCGTAGCCCTCGATCGTATTGGACGAATACCCGCGTTCGAGTCGAAGCCATGTATGATATTCGCGCAACAGTTCCGTATCGGTGTTGGCGGCTCGAGTCATTGCTTCTCTTGCAATTCGCCTTGGAAATGCGTTCTATAGGTGGCGCGTCCTCCGTAGGAATTGCGGAAATAGAGTGTAAACTGAAGGTCAAGGAGATTATTCGTGGTATCCTTCACAACGAGTGTGCCCGAGTCCAGCAGTTGGATGGATTGCAGTTTGTTTTCCTCAACATAGAGCAGGTACAGCCCGTTAGGCGTGCCCTCGAAGTCGCGTCCGGGAAGAAAGGTAAAGGGTTCTGCGGATTCGGAAGAACGATAGGTGCCCGGCTCAAGGGTTGAACCGGCGATGAAGATATCCGAGAGATAGAGATTATAACCGGTACCTGTCATCACATTGGCGCTGTCATCCAGCGAGAGTTTGTCGGAATAGAGGTCGAGCGAGACAACATTATAGGGTACGGAGTCGTAGCACCGGCCGTATGATTGTATATACGCCGTGTGATACTCGCGGGGGATACTGCCGCGGGATGAACCGGAACTGACGGGGCGGCATGCCATCGTGACGAGCGCTATTGCAGCTAATATGAGATAATGATTTTTCATAACTTTCAACTTTCAATTCTCAATTTTCGGGTCGGATACCAGGCTGCGGCTATGCCCAAAGCAATCACAACGAGCCCGACCGTTATAATATCCGGCACCTGTACCTGCACGGGGTACGCGGAGATAATATATTCGTTTCCGGAGCCCAATGAGAGCCATCCGTAGTGTTGCTGTCCGAGACATAAAAGGACACCAATAATCAGTCCTCCTATGGCGCCAAGGAAAGATATAAACCATCCTTCAAGCAGGAAGATGCGGCGAATAGTGCGTTCGTCCGCGCCTAAATGTGAAAGGATACGTATATCCTCGCGTTTGTCGATTATCAGCATCGAGAGTGAGCCGATGATATTGAAACTGGCAATGAGAAGGATGAAAACCAACAGTAGCACCGTCAGTAGCTTCTCAATCCTGAGAATGCGGAAGAAATCCGCTTGCTGCTCATAGCGGTCCAAAACGCGATAGCCCGCGCCGAGGGCATTTGAGATTTGAGATTTGAAATAGGAGATTTTTATGCCTTCTTTTGGTTGGATCCGCAGGGCGGTGCAGCTACAGGAGTCGTAGTCAAAGAGTCGGCGCGCAAGAGGAAGGGAGACGAGCAGGAGTTGGTCGTCATATTCCATTTGGTTCACCGCAAACGTACCGGCGATGAAAGCATGCTCATGCCGCAATGATTGGTCTGGCCGCAACATATTAATGCGCTTGGTGCGCTCGGGTGCATAGAGATGCAGCGCGCCCGTGAAATGTGCGTTCATGCCTATCTGCGCCGCCAGTCCACGCCCGAGTACCGTGCGGTCGAAAGCACCGTCCCAAACCGAATAGAAACCATCGGTGATGATAGAGTCAATATGCGCGGTGCGGGTGAAAAGACTATCCACACCTAATACGCGCGCCGGCACTTGATGGTCTTTGTACCGGATGAGAGCTGTCTGCTCCAATTGGAGAGAGATAGCCTCGATGTCCTCGCGCGCGTATAAAGAAGCGATAGGCATCGTGTCGGTGCGCAGCATCTGCCCCTCGGCAGGAACAACCATAAGAACGGGATCGAACTCGGAGAACATACGCTCCACGAGTGCGCCGAAACCGTTCATCACACTCAGCACACAAATCATCGCCGCCGTAACAACCATTACTGCAGCCGCACTAATACCGGAAACGATATTGATGGCATTATGCCCTTTCTTGGAGAAAAGATAACGCCAGGCTATTTTATTTTCTAAGAAGTTCATCAATGCGCTCCATTCGATCTATCGTTTCATCCAGGTGGAAGATAATTTCAGGGATTATGCGCAGTTGATGGCGCTCGAGCGAGCCCAATTCACCGCGAAAACGGTGAGTGTTCTCTTCAATCAGCGCCATCGTATCCGCTACCTTGTTTTGAGGATAGATAGAGAGATAGATATGCGCAATAGAGAGGTCAGGCGAAACGCGCACCTCACTCACGGAAATCAATGTTCCATGTAGCGTGCGCGCGTATCGCAAAAGAATATCGCTCATGTCCTTTTGAATGAGACGAGCGATCTTGTGTTGTCTAGTTGACTCCATTAAAATTTGTGGCGTCCCTCGTCGGCAACGGTCAGTTTTTTACGACCTTTAGCACGGCGTGCAGCCAATACACGGCGACCATTAGCGGTAGCCATTCTCTCCAAGAAGCCGTGTTTGTTACGACGCTTGCGTTGGGAAGGTTGGAATGTACGTTTCATTGTCTTAAATTATTTTTTAGGCCTTTCACAAGGCGGGTTTATACACAAAATGGACTGCAAAGGTACTGCTTTTTTTTGATATGACCAAATTTTTTCGTATTTTTTTTGCTTTTTATGTGCGTTTTTAGTCAAAAACCTCCATAAGTACGTCCATTGAGCGTGGATTTTGCCATGTATCCACATGTTCTGCAAAATACGAACAGAGTGTGCGAAGGGTGTCCTGTCTCTCCTTCCGGGTTGTAGGAACAGCCGGTTCTTTCTCCATTGCAAAACCGAGTTTGGAGGCAAAGGAAACGAGAAACTGTATATGAAAATTCTCGGCATTTTCCATTAAGTCCAGTTCTCTAATTGCCTGTTCGATGAAGTCGAACATAAGTTCATCGGTCATCGGGTGACGAAGCACATGATGCATCACTTCGCTTAAGAAGAGTGCTATAGTGCGTTTGTATGGGTCTGTGATGAGGGTCGATGGCACGTACATCAGTTGAGCGGTACGTACGGAGCGTTCATCTGTGGTCAGTTGCACAATCGACAGCGGACTGTATTTGCCGGCAGTGTTTTTGCGTCCGAGACCATACACCATATAATTAACGCGCCCGCTTGCGCGCGTATACGTGTGTAATATATGCGCTTTGTCCGAATGCGGTTGGAGTGACAGCACTATCGCGTCAGTCGTGGTTAACATAGAGAGAGTCGATTGGTGCTCCGTCGCTCATGCGATGTATTGTAAACAGCAGCTCGGACTGTTTCGCAGTAAGAATTCCATAGACGGGAACGGTGTCCGTCTTTTCGGGATCAAAGAGCGGCTGTTGTGGTTTGATTTTACCGGCGGAATTGAGAATGACGAATGGCGTATAGCGCATATAACTATGGTCGTGTCCTGCAATCACGAGATCTGCATCTCCCAGCGCATGGCGGAAGGCGGAATAGATAAGCAGGTTATAGCGTCCTTTGCCTACGGAGAGTACCGGATGATGCATCATCACAACGACGAAACGGCGTTCGGCAGTTCTCATTGCCCCGCGCAGCCATGTGAGGGTACGGGTGAAATCAACGAGTCGCACGAGCGGGTTGGTATCAATCACGATGAAGCGGATATTCGGAATATCCAAGAAGTAACTGACTCCTGGCACTCCTTCTGGACCGTTATCGGGATGAGTGAACGTATGCTCCCATACAGGAGAGAGGGATTTAATAATCCCTTTTGAGTACTCATGATTGCCCGGACACGCGATAACCGGCAGTCCCATGAGGGCGCTGTGGGTCCATTCGCGCAGTAGTTCCTGGCGGTAGTATTCTTGTCCGCGTTCCATCCAGTCGCCTATCTGAGCTACGGCATTTACTTCGGGCACACGCGCAGCAAGAGTGTCATAGTCTGCTTGCATGAGCCGATTATGGATGTCGCCAAGGACCAAAATGGTAGATCCGTCGGTAGGATAGGGGAAAACATAATCTATTGTGTCTCCCGTCCAATGTGGCTCAGGAGGCATGCCGAACCATGCCTGCCAGCGGATGGCGCAAAGCACTGCACCACCCGCTAACATCAGCACGAATAATATGAATTTAATCCACTTGCGCATCAAAAGGGAAGATCACTGGTTCCGTCTCCTGCGGAGGCATCAAACGGATCAATATTCGCCGGTATACCCTCAGCCGGAGCTGCTTGTGCCGGAGCAGCAGCCACTGGTGCCGCAGTAGGAGCTGCAACGGGAGCTGCAGCAGGAGCTGCAGCAGCGACTTGAGTGGTGTCGCCCTGCTGGATTCTCCATGCACGGATAGAGGTGTACCAACGACCGTTGAACTCGCGGCTCTCAATATCGAAACTAACCGTTACCAATTGGTCAATCTCACAAGGATTCTGTTTGATACGTTCCTCGCCGAATACCTCGAAATGTACCTTGCGGGGGTATTGATCAAGCGTTTCTAATACATACGGCTGCACCTTCCATGGATTGCCGTTACGTCCGACACCTTCTTGAGCCGGCAGGACTTGAATGATTTTGCCTACTACTTCCATAACTTATTCTCCTTTAATAGCTGCTACACCCGGAAGAATTTTGCCTTCGATAGCCTCGAGGAGGGCACCACCGCCGGTAGAGATATATGAAACTTTGTCAGCCAGACCGAACTTGTTCACGCAAGCAACGGAGTCGCCACCACCGATGAGAGAGAAAGCTCCTTCGGCTGTTGCCTCTGCAATCGCCTCGCCGATAGCGCGGCTACCATCACAGAAGTTATCGAACTCAAACACACCTGCAGGACCATTCCAGAGGATAGTCTTGGCGCCCTTGATGGCTTTACGGAAATTTTCCTGTGCTTTCGGACCTGCGTCCAGACCTTCCCAACCCTCTGGGATAGCGTTCGAGGGGAATACTTTCTTGTTGGCATCATTGCTGAAGTTGTCTGCGCAGATAGCATCCGGAGCGAGAACGAGTTCAACACCATTCTTCTTGGCGAGTTCTTCTACACCGAGAGCGACATCCAGTTTGTCGAGCTCCACGATAGAACCGCCAATCTCGCCGCCGTGTGCCTTAGCGAAGGTATAGGTCATACCGCCGCAGAGGATGAGTTTGTCCACTTTGCCAAGGAGGTTCTCAATGATACCGATCTTGGAGCTCACTTTCGAACCACCCATGATCGCTACGAACGGACGTTTGATATCTTTAAGTATCGCATCTACTGCGGCTACCTCTTTCTCCATAAGGAAACCAAGCATTTTGTTGTCTGCATCAAAATAGTCTGCGATGACAGCGGTAGATGCATGTTTGCGGTGTGCGGTACCGAAAGCGTCCATGACATAGCAGTCTGCGTAGGAAGCAAGAGTCTTGGCGAACTCTTTCTGGCGTGCTTTCATCTCTTTCTTTGCGGGTTCGTAAGCCGGATCTTCTTTCTCGATGCCTACCGGTTTGCCTTCCTCTTCGGGATAGAAACGGAGGTTCTCGAGCAGGAGTACCTCGCCCGGTTGGAGGGCTGCAGCTTGATCCTGTGCTTTCGCGCAATCCTTAGCGAACTGAACGGGACGACCGAGCGCTGCGGAAACAGCATCTTTAATCTGGCTGAGGCTGAACTTAGCCGATACCTTGCCTTTGGGTTTGCCCATATGGCTCATAATGATAAGTGCACCTCCTTCGTCGAGAATGTACTTGAGGGTAGGCAGCGCACCGCGGATACGGGTGTCGTCTGTGATCTTGCCATTTTCATCCAAAGGTACGTTGAAATCTACACGTACGATCGCTTTTTTACCAGCGAATTTGTAATCTTTGATAATCATAATGTTAATATTTTAAAGTTGTTAGTTTTATTTCCAATCAATGGAGTTGAGCCGTCCTTTGCATCCATCGCTATAGACATTTTGCTCTTTTTGTCCTCCGAAAAGGTAAATATTATTATTGTATTTGATGGCGGACTGATACTGCCGTTCGCGGAAGATCTCCGGCAGCCTGTTTTTTGATGAGTCTGCTTTGGTCCAGTTGAGTCCTTCATCGGCAGAAGTCATGATGTCTGAATAGCGGAAGAGCAGCAGTAAATTCTTATATGCTACGGCAGCAGCACCGGAGACGGGGGCGAAATTATCCCGTCCTTCCGAGAAATTTTGCAAACGATAGGTGCCGTTCAAGTTTGTGGGATGGGAGGAGTACTCCATACACCACCTTCCGTCGCATTCATCTCCGTTCGTATTGATACCTCCGATAATCATTGCGCGTTGGCGCAGACTGGAACTCTCGAAACAAACTGTTGCAAAATCCCGAACGGGGAAATCATTGTCGGGACGAAGGGCTAAAGTGTCCAGTGTGCCATTAGCGTAGTAAGCTAACTGAAAGCCGTTATTATTTATCAGCGCCCAGGTGCGTTTGTTCCAATAGAGCAGCATTGAGACGATGGAATAATCCACCGGAGTGGCACTCCAATCGATGGCATTGGTACTGGTATAAAGCATTTTCTCTGCGCCATAGTACATGCGTTCTCCGTCGCTGATGATTTGACGTACCCGTACATCATCGGGAAGGCCGGTCACATCGCCCAGATCATTCCATACTGCGCCATCTGTAGATTGATAGGCATACGTTTCCGTTCCGTTACTCTTGAGGAGAATGAAGGAGTTGCCGAGCATGACGGCGCGTTGCTCATCGTTGTCCGATGGGTAGATGCCTTCAGTAAGGGTAGTCCATGTATATAAGTCCGGATCCTGTTGATGTACAGTGGCCCGTATCTCATATGTTTTCGTGTTTGACTTGTCGGACGAGCGGATGGTGAGATAAATTGGATTCTTGGTGAAATTCAAGGTATCGTAGCCGGTGAGGTTGCAGACCGTGTCCGGCGTGGTGATCCATGCGGCACTGGGAGTAGCGGCAAATGTCAAACGAGGAACGACACGATCCAAACGTGTACCATAGAGTATGGAGTCTTTATTCCATATCAGACCGGTATCATTCAATTCTTCTACGGAAAAAACAGCGGCTCGCAGACCCGGCATAGAATCGTTCTTGGCGAACGCAAACGCAGATAAACGTGCTACAGATGCGGATGGGTTATAACTATAACTACCTCCCTCGCATCCTGTTATAATAACAGTTAGCACACTTAATGTTATGTATAAAAAACGCTTCATTCTATATAAAAATACTTTTTCTCTTGCATATTTCGGAAAAAAGCAGTAATTTTGCAGCCCGAAACATTAAATCAATCTATTAATTATTTTAAATCATCAATTTTACTATGTTATTTGATTCGCAAATACACGATATTCTTGCATGGCTTCCGTGGGTACGTATTCATCGTGAGCAGTCGGCCTTGCGTGCTATTGTGGAGCAGCGTCGTCGTATCTTGACTAAAGAGGAAGTGGCTGCCGATTCAGCGCTTATTATCTCTCAAATCGAGCAGATGTCCGTCTTCCGCAATGCGAAGGTGGTACTGATGTATTACCCGGTGCATAACGAAGTGGATTTGCGTCCGTTGCTCGAGAAATACAAGGATCAAAAAACATTTCTTTTACCTGTTACCCATCGTCACTCGATGGAGGTGCGTCCCTACGATGGAGAGGATATGATGCGCAAGGGTCGTTTGGGTGTCCCTGAACCTCAGACTCCAACTTATACGGGTTCTATTGATTTGATGCTGGTGCCCGGGGTGGTTTTTGACCTGCATTGTCATCGTATTGGTCGCGGTGGCGGGTATTATGACAAGTTCCTTGCCAAATATCCTTCTTCCAAAAAGATAGGTGTATGCTATGCGTTCCAGCTCAAGAAGCATGATGTGCCGCATTTGATGCATGACCATAAGATGGACCGCGTCGTTACTCCTCAGCAGACCATTGGAAAGTAGGCTGACTATCCATTATTCGTTTGAGCTCACGGTCACTATCGGCCGTGAGTTTTCTTTCGCCTTTACGGTAGTAATAGATGACGCCGTATAACTGGCATTTCATCATACGGGCGTATGGCAAAAGATCCTTGTAATAGTCTTCGATGATGTTCCATAGATTCAGTATGATCTCATCCGCTTGTGTGCGGAGCGGTCCCAAATCGCCTTGTACACGCTCCGTGTTCTGCATGTGGAACGTATGCTGGCGTTGGTGTTCGCAGAAGATATCGTAGTGTACCTTCACTTTGTTGATAGCCGGATTATAGATCGGGAATCCGCCATTGGCCATACGTTTCTGTTCACCATCAATGATCTTCTTTCCCCATTCGAGGATGTATTCTTCGGTGGATAAATCCGGTACTACATGTTGGTGAGGATCGAGGCCGTAAAGCAGTTTCTGCTCTTTCTTGATCTCTCCGCGAATGACAGCCAGGTTGAGGACCTGGATGAAATGGGAGATATACATACGCGCATTCTGCACGATATGACGGTACTGCTTATTGGCATTGACGGTGGATTTATAGTTATCTTTCGATTGCATCACTACGTTCTCGAAAGGCACTAAGAACCGCTGTACTTCACTTAGCACTTTGTAAGGAATAACTTGTTCCGTATAATCAGCAGACTGCGCCTGTTGAATAGCATTCTGTAAGGCGTGAAGACGGGCTAAATCCGTATTGGGTAAACGTCTGTAGGGCATAACACTATTTACTATTTAGTCATTTACTATTTGTTCCTTTATTTCTTTCGTGCGGCAAGACGCTCCGCGAGGGATCGCAGTTGTGCGGTTGCCTCATTCTGTGGCAAAGTGTCCAATTGCGCCAAGGCGAGCGTAGTATGTTCCTCCATCGCAGTTTCTCCGGCAGCGCGTACGCCCAAGTGATCGTAGATGGCGGTGATAGCGGCTATCTTCTCCTGATTTCTGTTGCTAATGGCTAACCATTGTTGCAACTCTGCCTTGCTTTGCGGGTCCGCTTTCTCAAAGGCGGTGAGAAGAAGAAACGTCTTTTTGTTGCAGCAGATATCTCCTCCAATGGCTTTTCCGAAAGTCTCGGGGTTACCATAGACATCCAGTATATCATCTTGTATCTGGAATGCCAGACCTATATGCAGTCCGAACTGATAGAGGCTCTCCAATTGGGCGGGATTTGCACCGGCGATGTACCCGCCAATCTTCAGCGCATAGGCTAATAGCACAGAGGTCTTGAGCTCAATCATCTTCATATACTCGGCGATGGAGACCTCATTCTTCTGCTCAAAATCCACATCGTACTGCTGTCCTTCGCATATGCCGGTTGCCATGGTGTTGAACCATTGGAGAACCTGCGGCAGTTTGTCGGTGGGAACATGGCTGAGTAGTTTGTATGCTTCAATCAACATCTGGTCGCCGGAAAGGATGGCGGTGTTGTCATTCCATTTCACATGTACGGTAGGTCGGCCGCGACGCACTTCAGCGCGGTCCATCACATCATCGTGCAGTAGTGTGAAGTTATGGAATACCTCCAATGCCAATGCTGCAGGTAATACCTCTTCCTCTTTGCCGCCAAACAGGGATGAGGCAATCATCGCCAAGGTAGGACGGATGCGTTTGCCGCCAGAAGCCAAGGTGTACCCGATGGGCTCGTATAGACCTTTCGGATCCTTGCTCCAATCCAACGATTCTATGACTTGGTTAATATCAATCATTCTATGTAAGATTTAAAGATGTACGATGTACGATTTATGTACGATTTAGTTTATGTACGATTTAACGACCTTCGTCCTTAGACACCTTCGTAAATCCTTCGTACATGGTACATTTGTCCTTCGTACATTAATTGAACTTGTTCTCAATGATATCTGTCAATACATCTTTCATTTCCAATCCGGCGGCACGAACCTGCTGCGGAATAAAACTCGTCGGTGTCATTCCGGGGGTGGTGTTTACCTCCAGAAGGTTCAGTTTGTCTCCGTCCGTGATGATCCAATCGACGCGGATGATACCGTTAGCGCCGATGATGTCGTACAGGCGCAGGGTCTCCGCTTGTATCTTGTCGCGCAAGGCGTCAGGGATGCGTGCCGGAGTGATCTCGTCTACCTGGCCTTTGTATTTGGCATCATAATCAAAGAACTCGTTATGGGTAACGACTTCCGTGATGGGGAAAGCCGTAGCTTTGTCCTTTGTCTTATATACGCCGCATGTCACTTCCGTACCCTTCATAAACGATTCGCAGATAACCTCATTGCCTTCTTGGAAAGCTCGCTCGATAGCCGGATGGATATCCTCGACGGTCTTCACTTTGGTACACCCGAAAGAAGAGCCGCCGACGTTTGATTTGATGAAACACGGCAGTCCGAGTATGTCCGCTATCTTCTGTGCATTCGGCCATTTCTGTCCGGCACGGAGCATCATACTGTCGGCGATATGAAAACCAAAATAGGAGAGGTAATGGTTGCAGGCGTATTTGTTGAACGTCAGTGCTGCAGCGAGTACTCCGCAACAACTGTAGGGCATCCCGATCATATCCAAATATCCCTGTAGAATACCGTTCTCGCCCGGAGTACCATGAATAGTGATGTACGCAAAATCGAAGGTGTGTTTCACGCCCCCGCGCGTAAAAGAAAAATCATTCTTGTCAATGGTACACCCGTCTTCGGTATGCCAATTTTTACCATCAAAGATGACGATGGTTACATCATACCGCTCCTTGTCCATGAAGGAGTAAATACCCGCCGCGGAACGAAGCGATACGTCATGTTCGCTGCTGTCACCTCCGGCAATAATAGCTATTTTACGTTTCATTATATTGTGTCAATAAAATATTTCTGTTTCCTATTAAACATCGCGATGCCGATAAAGAGCAATACGATGATGATGATTGCGCTGTATCCGAGTGATGTCCATGAGAACTCTCCGGCTCCGTATGCTCCGTATTTGAAGGACTCGATGATAGCGGTCATGGGGTTGAATAGCATGATCATATGCAAGGTCGGGTTTGTTACATAACTCAGCGGATAAACGATTGGCGTCGCGTACATCCATAGGGATACGAAGACTCCGAAGAAATTGATTAGGTCACGGTATTTGGTGGTCAACGATGAGATGATCAGCCCCAACCCCAAAGCCAGACATTGAATCATGAAGATTAGCACAGGGAAGAGTAATAGGTATGCGTTCGGACGGAGATGGACTCCTTTCCAGACAAAGATCAGATAGACGATGATGAATGTGCCTAACTGCAATGTAAAACGGAAGAGTTTGGATATCACTTTGGATACCGGCATGACCAAACGGGGGAAATAGACTTTTCCGAACAGACTTGCGTTGGTCTGGAAGGTGCCTGCCGCCTCCGTCAGACAGGTGGAGAAATACTCCCAAAGACAGATACCGCTCAGGTAGAAGACAGGCTGAGGGATATCATCGGTCGGGATGCCGGCTATACGACCGAACACCACGATATACATGAACATCGTGAATAGCGGAGAGATGAAATACCACCCCATGCCGAAAATGGTCTGCTTGTATTGTACGGTAATATCCCGTTTGATAAACAACCAGATGAGGTATTTCTTCTGCCAGAGTTCTTTCAGTCCCAAACCCTTTGCAAAAGTAGTCGGAGAGATCTCCGTTGTCCAATATGTATCTTTTTCTTCTTTCACTCTTTCACTCTTTCACTCCTTATACGGTATCCATAAAGCTTTTTTGTACCTTATTGAAGAGCATAAGTCCGAATATCAACAACACCGCCGTGAATGCGGCGCTATATGCCAACCATAGCCAACTGAACTGACCCTGACCGAGCAACGAATACTTGATTGCTTCCATCACCGGCGTCACGGGATTCAGACTCATGGCCATATGCAGTTTCTCGTTCGTTACCATGCTCAGCGGATAAATGACCGGCGTTATATATACCCAAAGGGAGATGATTTTCGCCAGCATAATCTGCAAATCTCTGTATTTGGTAGTCATTGACGAGAAAATCATTCCGAAGCCCACCGCCATCAGTGCCAGCAGCACAATCAACAAGGGGAACAGCAAAATCTGCCAATGAATGGTCAGGTCCGTTCCGGTAACGGCATAATAGATATAAAAGACAGTGAAGATAGCTAACTGAATGGCAAACGACAGCATGTTCGTTGTGACCGCCACCAGCGGCATAATAATACGCGGAAAATAGACTTTTCCGAATATATCCGCATTGCTAACGAATGAATTAGAGGTTGCGCTCAGGCAACTTGAGAAATAGCCCCAAACGGATATGCCGAGCAAGTAGAACAGGATTGGCGGCACACCATCCGTCGGTATGTTTGCGATGCCGCCAAATACCGTCACGTACACAATCACACTCAGCACGGGAGTGATGATGAACCATAGCGGACCTAAAATCGTCTGCTTGTAAGCTACGCGGAAAGCGCGCTCTACAAACAGCACAAACATATCCCGATAGCGCCATAACTCACCCCAATCGATGGTCAGCAAGCGATCCTTTGGCGTGATGGTCAAATCCCAATGTGTATCCTCTTGTTGCATATATTTTCAAAAACAGCGTGCAAAGGTACAAAAAAAAAATCATATATGCAAGCGCGCGCGCATTTTTCCTATATTTTTTTTATTTAGGCTTGCATATTTGCAAAATTTGTTGTATCTTTGCGCCCAAACAATGGATGATAGTATGAAAAAAGTGCTTCTTTGTATCTGCGTAGCGGTAGTGCTAACGGGGTGTTATCACAAGACGGACAGCCCGAGAGGGGCATGGGCAAAAGGGGCTGACCTGAGTTGGCTCAGTGAGATGGAACATGATGGCGTGAAGTTTTATGAGCCGTCAGTTGTCGGCAGTCAGCCTTCGGACTGTATTGAGTTGCTGCGCGGGATGGGGATGAATGCCGTACGGCTGCGTGTATGGGTGAACCATAGCACCGGGTGGAGTAACAAAGAGGATATGCTTTATCTGGCGAAGCGGGCAGCCAAGGCAGGTCAGCGTATCATGATCGATATCCATTATTCGGATTTCTTTGCCGACCCAAGCCATCAAACTATCCCTGCGGCATGGCAGAACTATGATTACTTCACGATGCTTGAGGCAGTACGCGAACACACGCTGGACGTGCTCTATGCGCTCAAAGAGGAGGGTATCCGACCCGAATGGGTGCAAATAGGCAACGAGACGCCGAACGGCATGCTTTGGCCGATGGGGAAAGTGAATGAGTTAACGGATGAGGGATGGGCGCATTATGCGGGTTTCACGGCGATGGGGTACAAGGCTGCCAAGGAGGCTTTCCCTGATATTACGGTCATTGTACATGTAGATAATGCGTACGAACGCCGCGATTGGTTCTGGGAGTCGATGCAGGCATATGGCGGCAAATGGGATATGATCGGTCTGAGCCATTACCCGATGATGAGTGCATGGAATGGAGGAAAGAGTTGGCTGGAAATGAATGAGTTAGCTGAAGAGAATATCAAGCGTCTTATTCATGATTGGCATTGCCCGGTGATGATTGCCGAGGTGGGAATGTTTGCCAACGATACTCTCTCGCCTGTTGTGATGGAGGATTTTATCCGCCGCATCACTGCGATTGATTCCTGCGCGGGTGTTTTCTATTGGGAACCCGAAGTGTACGGCGGTTGGCGGCCGTCGGAATACATCCCTTTGGGATGGGGTAGTTACGATATGGGTGCTTTCACGCCCGAAGGGAAACCATCAGAGGTGATGACGATCATGCTTTCCTCCAAGTAAATCGTAGTACGTGCCGTCCCGTGAGATAAGGACTTGGCCGTTGACCATCACTTTCTTGACCTTTTTTTCGGTAGAAGGGGTCTGTTCTACCGCGGTCGGGATGGAACGAACGTATTTGTAAATCTTATCGTCATTCTTGGCGTCACTGGTGGTGTAGAACGTCGTGGCATCCAGCCATGCCAGGGATTCGCCTTGGGTCTCCTCAGAGTATGCAGCAATCTGCACAGGAGTCCTCTTGACGGTTTCGCTGAGGCTCTCGGAGCCGTTACGCTCCCATAGCAACACGAATTTCTTACTCTTGATAGCCATCCAATGACCATCCGGTGTGATGTCTCCGGCGGTTAGGAAATTGAATTTCGTACCATTGCCCAATTCGGTCACTTTGGTCACCGTCTGCACGTTTGTGCCGTAATTTGTGCGGAAGGGCAAACTATAGAGCGTACAAATGCCATCTTTCACTTTATCAGCGATATAGAAGACCTGCTCAATATTATCGTAAAGGAGCGTCTCAGTGTTATGCGCTTTGTTATCCGGATAACCGAAACGGATATAATTGACGGCTATCTCCTTGGTGCCGGACGTGATGGCCGGTTCTTCGAAATAATAGATGTAATAAGCATCTTTGAATTTGAGATCATTATCCCCGAAAGCGCCAATGAAAACATAGTTCTTGTTGTTATAGACACCGGTGGCGATATCTTCCCAGTCGTCGCGTCCGGGATCTCCGGTGATTTTGACGGTCATGGCGAGCGTGCCGTCCGGCTTGATGGCTACGATCTTTTTGTTGCTGCCTGTGTTCTCATCGCCGTGTGCCCAAAGGTATCCCGGTGTAGTGCGCGAACAAGCCAGACCGCTTATCTCTGGCATCACACTCTTGTAAGCGGTACCGCATTGGCTACGGGTGAATTCATTATTTAGCGTCAGGTTCGTGCCGTTATAATTGATTCCGGCGGCACAAACGCCAAGGGATATTACTAATCCGATGGTCAGAATACTCATTTTCTTTTTCATATGAGGGATGTTTTTCATTTTGCGAAGGCAAAATTACTGCAAATTTCTGATATACGCAAATAAAAGACAAAATATCCACAAAAAAACGCAAAAATTTGCGTATGTCGTAAAAAAGCAGTAATTTTGTCGGCTGAATGAATACAAAGATAGTTAGATTGTTTCATAAGGCCTGCGCGGATTATGGTCTCATTGAGGACGGCGACCATATATTAGTGGGCTTGAGCGGCGGGAAAGACTCCTTGGCGCTGACGGAGTTGTTAGGGGCGCGGGCGAAGATCTACAAACCCCGTTTCCGTGTTACGGCATTGCATGTGCGTGTCAAAGAGCGGGATTATCACTCGGATATCAGTTATCTGGAGCGTTTCTGCGAAGCGGCGGGAGTGCCGCTGATGGTGAAGGATGTGGAGATAGGGAATGAAGGAGTGAAAGAATTAAAAAATGAAAGAGCGAAGGAGGCGAATCCCTGTTTCCTTTGTTCGTGGTACAGGAGGAAGACGCTTTTCAATGTAGCGCAGGAGATAGGATGCAATAAGATTGCTTTCGGGCATCATCGGGACGACCTCATCGAGACTATGCTAATGAACCTAATTTATCAGGGTACGTTCGCTACCATGCCGCCGATGTTGCAAATGGACAAAATGCCGCTGCGTATTATCCGTCCTCTGTGCCTGATTGACGAACAGGCACTTATTGCCCTTGCTGCCGAGCGGGGGTATGAGAAACAAACGGTTCTCTGTCCATTTGAGCATGTCAGTTCGCGCGAGAAAGCAAAAGAACTGTTGCGACAGATCAAAGCGATGAGCCCCGAAGCCATGGATAGTATGTACGGAGCTCTGTCGAATGTCAAAACGGACTACCTTCCCCATAAAATATGAAAATGTAAAAATGTAAAAATACAATGAATGGACTTTATACCATAGGATTATTATTGGCAGCGAATGTGTTCATGACGCTCGCGTGGTACGGACATCTAAAACTGCAATCACTACATGTGATCGGCAATACGACACCGCTTATCTTGGTTATTCTGATGTCATGGGGCATCGCGTTCTTTGAGTACTGCCTGCAAGTACCGGCTAACCGTATCGGTTTTGAGGAGAACGGAGGTCCTTTCAACTTGATGCAACTGAAGGTGATTCAGGAGGTAATCACCCTGCTGGTGTTTATCGTTTTCTCGGCAATCGCTTTCCATATGCCTTTGCGGTGGAATCATGCTGTAGCCTGTCTCCTCCTCATCGGGGCCGTCTATTTCGTCTTTGGTTTTAAATAAGTGTTTATTATGAATCCCTATATCCAATCTTTGCGTTTGCGAACCCTGCCGCTGTCCGTGTCAGGTATTATTTTAGGAACTGGGCTCGCTTATGCTGCGAATAATGAACTGTTCACCGCGAACGATTCCCAAGCATGGTGTGTGTTTGTGCTCGCCGTACTGACAACACTGTGTCTGCAGATTCTCAGTAACCTCTGTAATGAACTTGGTGACGCGCAGAAGGGTACGGACGCTGACCAACACGGGCGACAGGCGTATGGATTGCAGGCAGGCACGATCACGATGCAGCAGATGAAACGAATGATCATCCTCTTTGTGATGCTCTCCATCCTTTTCGGCTCGGCTTTGGTATTCGTTGCTTTCTGGGCTACACCGTACACCGTACACTATACACCATACACCAACACACTCATTTTCCTTCTCCTGGGCGCTCTGGCAATCCTGGGAGCTATCAAGTACACACTCGGCAAACATAGTTATGGGTATATGGGATTGGGAGACTTGGGCGTTTTCCTTTTCTTCGGCTTGCTCAGCACCCTCGGAGCCTATTATCTGCAAGTGCAGAACCTGACCCCGGAAGTCATATGGGCAGGTGTGGCAATTGGTTTGCCTTGTGTGGGGGTTCTTAACCTCAATAACATACGCGATATGAATAATGACCGCGCACACGCTAAGCGCACGCTCGCGAGTATGCTCGGATATACGGGCGCGAAGATATATCATACATGTCTCCTGCTCGGATGTCTGATGATTTTCCTTTGCTATGGTCATTTCTGGGTGCTTTGCGTCACGCCGATTTGGGTATGGCATCTATGGTTTGTATGGACGCACGAAGGAAGTGCTTTGGACCTCCAAATGCCTGTTTTGATGCTCTCTACAGGGGTCATTTCGTGCCTTGGATGGTTATAAATGCATTTTTTTTGCATTTTTTTGCCAAAAAATTTGCGTATATCAAAAAAAAGCAGTACCTTTGCACCCGCTTTTGAAAAACAAAGCGAAATGATCTAAGTTTTTGGAGTAAAGAAAGTATGCGGAAATAGCTCAGTTGGTAGAGCACAACCTTGCCAAGGTTGGGGTCGCGAGTTCGAGTCTCGTTTTCCGCTCTTTTTTTTTGCCGTTAGGCAATAGGGTCCGGTAAACCTCGGGATGTAAAACGCAGTTTTGCAGACCGAAAAAGCGTAGCACAATACGTAGGCGTAATCGAGCGGCTTGCCGCGAGTCACGCGAAGTATTGATGCAAGCGCGCGCCCAGATGGCGGAATTGGTAGACGCGTGCGTTTCAGGTGCGCATGCCGCGAGGTGTGCAGGTTCGAGTCCTGTTCTGGGCACAACAAGTCGCTGCGCATTCGCGCAGCTCCGCGCAGGTGGTGAAATTGGTATACACGCTACTTTGAGGGGGTAGTGGTCGCAAGATCGTGTGAGTTCGAGTCTCATCCTGCGCACTGAAAAAGACATCTTCTTTCGAGGATGTCTTTTTTTTGTGCGCTAATGTCGTGTCAATCAACTATTTTCTGTCAAACCTTTCGTTTTTTTGATGTTTTTGTGGCATCAATCCGTTATAAAATACAAAAATACAAAAAAATGGCATATAAATTTGCGTATGTCGTTTTTTTTGTGTAATTTTGCAGCGCAAAATGTAATAACCAACACTATGCCAGAGATCAGTTCATTTTACGGAATTGCTATTTACATGTACATGAGCGAACATAATCCTCCTCATTTCCATGTTAAATATCAAGGTTACGAAGCTATTATTACTATTAAAGATGGCGTTATAACCGGCTCGTTACCGCGTCGTGCTCTGCGCATGGTATATGAATGGCTTGACCAGCACGAAGAAGAATTATTAGCCAATTGGGAGCGGCTTGGTAGGTCGGAAGAACCAATAAAAGTAGATCCATTACAATAGTGAAAGGAGGTAATTATGAATCCTATTTTAAAAGTAACGAATGCCGATTATGTCCGTGACCATGTTTTGCGTCTTTCGTTCAACAATGGAGCCACTAAACTTGTGGACTTTTGGCCTTTAGCGCAAAAAGGTATTTGCACTAAATTGCAGGACTTGGATTACTTCCGCAATTATACATTAGACCCGTTTACTGTGGATTGGTCTAATGAAATCGGCTTTGCCCCAGAGTATCTCTATGAGATAGGAGTAGCCGCATAAAATCATCGTCACTCGATGACGTTAAACGGATCTCAGGTCTGACCTCACCGACAGCGTAAAAAAGCGGTGAAAAATATATTATATTAAGATAAGACATACAGGCGCAAGTGTGCGCCTAAAAAAAGCGTAATAAGCCGAAAAGCTTGATACTTTGAAACTTCGACAACTTCATTAAGTATCTGACCGTAAGGTCATTGTTAACACAAGTACGGTTTATGCACGCTCACGTTGGTAGCGTGAGTTTTCCGTGTATAAATTTGTGTTAACAAGGTAGTCGAAGACCTCAAAGTATCAAATTGAAGCAAGCGAAAGCCCGCGCTTTTTCGTATCCATATTAGAAAAAACTACTTACAAATCCATTATACTAATTAAATTTACTTACGCTTATGAAAAAGAAACTCTTCTTCGTATTAGGACTGCTGATGGCGGTCGTAGTACAGGCACAAACGTACTGGAACGGTACAAGTAACAAAGTGTTCAGCGGTTCAGGTACACAGACCGACCCGTACTTGATTGGTACGGCGGAGCAGTTAGCCGGTCTGGCGGAACGCACGAACGTGGACAAGGAGGATTTCGCAGGTCAGTACATCAAACTGACGGCGGACATCTACCTCACCAACTTCAACGACCCTGACACAGCGAATTGGAAAGAGTGGACGGCTCCAATTGCACGAACAGACAGGCACTCTCAATCAGGGGGAGGTTCGGTAACAATTCTCTATTATTTCCGCGGTCATTTCGACGGTGATGGTCACACGATTTATAACATGTACTATAACGGCGGTGCCGGTTGGGGTAATGATTGGGATCCGAGTGACCCGCTCTTTGACCCGGCTGCCTTTCTCGGTGATTTGGATTTCAATGCGATGAATAACGCGTTGTTCGGCAATGTGGAAGGCGGTACTGTCGAGAACCTGAATATGGCGAACGCCAGATTGTGCGGCATAAACAAGACATCCTTTTTGGCAAACAAAACCACGGATAATGCCGTTATCCGCAACTGTCATGTGCAAGGTGAGTTCAGAGGCGCGACAATGGATCCAGCTGGTTTGGTGGCTCTTAACGGCGGTTTGATAGAGAACTGCTCTGCCAATATCAATATGGATATTACAAGTACTCCCGGAATAGGCAGTTCCATAGGTGCAGGTCTCGTTTTTGAAAATCAGCATGACGGTATTATCCGTAATTGTACGGCTACAGGTATCATCAATGCTTTCGGAACTTCCTATGGTGTTGCAGCTTGCGGTTTCGTACAGGATAATTACGGATTGGTTGAAAAAAAGCCAAGCCTCATTTACTATTACCGGCGGTAGAGGAAGAGGAAGCGTAATCAGCGGTTTCTGTGCAAGAAACTTTCAGAGCGGAGTTATTCGCGAATGTTCGTCTGCAGGAAGCATCAGTACTTCATTAGGAGACCGTTCTGCCGGTTTCTGTTCTATCAACCTCGGATTGATTGAATCCAGTTATAGTACAACAGACATGATTCATATAGATGCTTCCAATGGTCCCGCTGTTGCTATGTTTGTGAGCTATAATGGAATGCATGATACCGGTTCGCATTTAGAGGGTCTCAATGGAGCAGGTACTATTGTGAACTGCTATGCCGCCGGCCATCATATCTATAATGCAGAAGGTACTGAATCCTTAGCAGCAAGTTTTTTATTAAGCAATCTTGATTTTGATTATTCCTGGCTTTATGAGAGTCCTTTAATTAGTCGGGATGCTTTCTGCTGGTACAATGATGACGAGTTGTCTGCTACCACCACGATTAATGATATTCGTCCTTACGGTGAAGCGCGCAGTAGTGTTTATCTGCATAGCCAGGCGTTTGTAGACACGCTCAATCTTTGCGCTTCTTTCTTGGGTACAAGTCAATGGGAGTTGCGTGACGGTCTTCCGCAACCGACAGGAGTGTACACCAAAAACACCAATGTCTTCTTTGCCGGTGGTGAAGGTACCAAAGACAATCCGTACCTTATTTCCAATAAAACGCAATTGGAGAACTTCCGTTGGTTGATCAATCACGGTTGCTATGATTTCTGCGGTGAGTATATCAAACAGACAGCGGATATTACGCTCAACGCACCGATGTCTCAATGGGAATACCAGATGCCGGAAGAGTGGATCCCAATAGGCGGATTTGTACACTCCCACCCGCATTTCAAACGCACAGGTGATGTGGAAACTGCTTTCCGCGGTGTCTATGACGGAGATTTCCATGAGGTCCGGAACATGTACATTGACAATATCCGTACTTGTCAGGGTTTCTTTGGCGCTATTGGAGGTAGTTGGTATAATGGAACTACGAATATGGTCGCTATTCGCAATCTCCGTATAACCGATGCTTACGTAGTAGCATGCGGAACGTCCGGTATCTTGGCAGGTGGAGTTAGCCCATCTATCGGCCGCCCTCAGGTACTCTTCTCACAGTGTCATACCTCCGGTAAAATCTCTGCTGCTTCCGGCTCTTATGATGCAAACTGTTCTTTGGGTGCAATAGTAGGATATGGTAGTCAGTGCTTGTGGTTAAACTGTACAACGTCTGCACAAGTGGATGGGCATAAAACGCTTATAGGAAATATATGGTCAAGTCATGCAACTTTATTAGAAGATACGATTGTCAACTATCTCTTCACCGGTCGACTTACGGAAGAATCCGGAGGTTATTGCCATGCGTATGGTTATAACGAGAATGTATTTACGGATGGCAACGTAGCAAATATTACATATGACTTCAGTAGCGAAGATCTTAACGGAGTACGTCCTACAGCGTATTTGCAATCGAAAGAATATGTCAACCTGCTCAACTATGCTGTTTCTAAATGGAATGATTCGCACAACGAGGAACTGCAAATGGATTACTGGGAGTGGCAGGAAGGTGACTATCCGAAACTGACAAAGAATCCGAGTTATACACCGGTAGTGGTGACCTTTAATAGTAACGGCGGTAGTGCTGTGGTTTCCAAAACAGTGGTTCCGGGCAGTCGTATTGAGATGCCGGTTCGTCCGTTAAAGGACGATCAACTGTTCTCAGGCTGGTACAAGGACGCCGCACTGACGCAGATCTTTGATTTCTATAACGACATCGTAGAAAACGACATGACTCTTTATGCGCGTTGGATTAATGATGAGCGGGAAGATATAGATATCACGCCGTTCAATAACAAGTTCACCAGCACTTATCATATCCAGACGGCTGCACAACTGCGCGGTTTTGCTGCCCTGCAGAACGGTCTCTACGACTGGAGTAGCGGCAGTGCAGTACAAACAGCAGCTCCGCGTGATTTCACAGGTAAGACTATCGTGCTCGATAACGATATTCTCCTTTGCGACACCACCGATTGGCAGTTCTGGGGACGCGGCGCGTACGGTCTGCCGTGGAAATCTATCGGTTCAGGGTACAGCGGAGAGATTGTTACCTTTAACGGCACATTTGACGGTCAAGGACATGTTATCTATGGTCTGTACGTAGAGTTAGGTGGTATGCGTGGTACAGAAATCGGAGGTCTGTTCGGTACTACGGGTGATGATGCTGTCATCCAAAACGTAGGTATCGAGGCAGCTGTTCTTGATGCACAATGGCATAATACGCCCGGAGTGAAGAATGACCATACGTGGTATTACCCTGGTTTTCAGAATGCAAACTATTTGGGAATGTTGTCCGGTGGTTACGCCAAAGCGGAAATCAAACAATGCTACGCTATAGGTCGTATTTACAATGTGTATAATGGTGGATTTCCCGGTTTTGTCAATGCTTCGGATTCTGTTGTAAACTGCTACGCCCGTATTGATATTTATCAAGACAATTATTTACAGCGCGACTCGCTGGATCCGGCAGGTGCATTTAACTTCTACAATAATAGCGGCAACAAGATGGTTAACTGCTATAACGCCGGTAAAACCCAAAAGGTGGGTATGTCGGGTACTACCAGTTATTACAACAAGGAATTGGTTGCTAAACCGGAAACCACCAAAGGAGCGACGTCCACTTTCAGTATGAAGACGATGAGCAATTATACTGGTTGGGACTTCGATAACGTCTGGGTTCGCAACGATGCTGTCAACGACGGCTATCCTGTTCTTCGTATCTTCCATCCGGGCTTGCAAAACAGCCCTGATCCTATCACCGTAACAGGTATCACGCTGCAAGAGACCAATGTGGATGTCGTTGTTGGTGATTCGATCCAACTGCACGCGTCAGTTGTTCCGGCTAACGCTGCCAACCAAAAGATTCATTGGGACTTGGCTGATGCCGTCTCAAAGATAATTGCGACCGTGGACGAGAACGGTTTAGTCCATATTAAAGATACAACCCTCAGTTATAAATGGACTGTGGTTGTTTCTGCAACTACCGATGACGGCGGCTTTGTAAAGAAATGTACGCTCAATGTATATACGCCGAGTGTTACGGTGTATAGTACGATCAAAAACAAACGCAAGATCGGAACCACGGCATGGCAATCCATTAACACAACAGCGGCGACACCTGTTCTTGATAATGGATGGGAATATATGGTAGCAGCCTACCTCTCTCCGGCAGCAGCTCAATCGCCTATCTCGTGGCAAAGTAATGATGAAACGATTGTGAAGGCAGTGCCCTACGCAGATGATAGCACACTGGTATTAAATTCTGTCACCTACCATGCGGCATATGCTGTCCTTCAAGGTTTAGGCGAAGGCACTACCAAAGTAACGGCTACTGCTACCAAATATAATGTATCTGGAAATAGAAACTTCAAGGTTAATCAGGTACAAGAGCCTACTTACTACAAGCAGTCAGGTAGCGCAAGGCAGCATGCCTTCATACACGGGTGCCACGCCGACCAAACCGGAGGATGACAATTACACCTATACGTTCAGCGGTTGGAGTCCGGCTATCGTGGCTGCTACTGCCAATGCCGACTACACCGCCCAGTTTACTGCTACAGCCAAACCACAAGGCGGTAGTGACTGCGATCCGTACGTCTGCGACTTTACCAAGAAAACCACTACGCACACTGCCTATAACGATAAATGGACGTACGATAGCGATTGGGAAGTCTTCGGTGGTGCAAACAACGGTGGACAATGGGATTACGTTAAGATGGGTGGTAAGAGTGCTACGCTTACTACGGCTAATCCGGTCTATGTAGTTAACAAGACTGCGTTCGAATGTGAGATAGCCTCCGTCAAAGTGACTTTCCCTGCCGGTTCGTTCTCCAAGAGTGGCATGTCGTGTAACAACTGGGGCGTCAAGGTATATAGCGATCTTGCATGCACGAACCTGCTCTATACCGTCAATGGTGGTACGATCGCTGAGACCGCGCAAGAGTTGACTATCAATGCCGAAAGCGGTAAACCATGGAGCGCAGGCTATGCGATCCAAGTGTATTGGGATCTCGCCAATACAAGTACCACCAACGGTATCGTGCTGGTAAGCAAGATCGAGTATATCCCTGCTCAATCATCCACTCCGGTCGATCCGACCTATTATACCATCCGCTTCCTCAACTGGGATGGCGAGGAGTTGCAGAACACCTTGGTTCTCGAAGGCGCGATGCCGTCTTATACCAGCGCTACGCCAACCAAGCCTGCCGATGACGACTACACCTATACGTTCAGCGGTTGGAGTCCGACTGTCGTGGCGGCTACGGCGGATGCCGACTACACCGCCCAGTTTACGGCGACCGCCAAACCACAAGGCGGTAGTGACTGCGATCCGTACGTCTGTGACTTTACCAAGAAATCGGCGAATCATACTGCTTATACGGATAGCTGGGTATATGACACCGACTGGACGGTCTTCGGCGGTGCAAACAACGGAGGACAGTGGGATTACGTTAAGATGGGTGGTAAGAGTGCTACGCTTACTACGGCTAATCCGGTCTATGTAGTTAACAAGACTGCGTTCGAATGTGAGATAGCGTCCGTCAAGGTAACTTTCCCTGCCGGATCGTTCTCCAAGAGTGGCATGTCGTGTAACAACTGGGGCGTCAAGGTATATAGCGATCTCGCTTGCAACAATCTGCTCTACACCGTCAAC
>ONMV01000018.1 GCA_900319005.1 uncultured Bacteroidales bacterium | reverse complement strand
TCTCTACGGCATGTGGATTGATTTGTCCACCTTTGAGAACTACCACGATTTTATGGAGTTTTGCTACCGCTTGCACGCCAACGAGTCAGAGCCGGAACTTATGTTCCAAGATTACGAGCACTACCCCGAGCAGTGGTACTGTGAAGGCTGCATGGGCGAAGCCACTTTCGATAAAATCAAAGAGTATGCCGCTTTGGGCGAGCTTCAGCGCGAGGCTTACGAGGCGTACCTCACGTATTGGGATGATGGCACGCTCGATGATTTTCACGAGCGCTACGAGGGCAGCTACGAAAGCCCCGAAGATTTTGCGGAGCACCTTTGCGAGGAATGCGGCTATTTCAAGAACCTCCCGCAGTGGCTGCAATGCTGCATAGATTACACCGCAGTATGGCGCAACCTCGATACGGCAGGCGATTACACGGAGGTCGATGGGCATATCTTCCGGAATTGAGCAAGGCGGGGCAACCCGCTTTTCTCATGGACTAAGACCTGCGGATCCTGCTGCAGGTCTTTTCCTGACTCCGGAATATGTAGTACTTTTGCACCGTCTTCGTCAAAAGGACGCGGGATAATTTTGTTTTCTTGTTTGTCATAATCTATTTCCAGACCGCCTGCTCGGGAGAGTCGGCGGCTGTTTTTTACTCCCATATTCGCAGAAAGTAATTATAATTACTGAAATTTTGCCTGCTTTTGCGCGAATTTATGTAATTATTCTTGCGCAATTCGGATTTTTTTTGTACCTTTGCAGCCGTTTTTGGACCTAAACTTTAACTATGTATGAACCAGTACCTTATTTATCTATGTTTGCCGCCGTATCTGGCGCAATGGTATGCCCATGAGTGCAACCAAGTACACAACCGGGACAACAAGACATGCCCGCGTGAGATTTACCGTTTCCCGACGCCCGTCGTACCCGTGCGCAATTCGCAGGAGTCCGGAGTGATCCAGGCACATCTTCAGAAGCAACCGACTGACAAGCCCGCCCCCGTTCCGGAGGGTGCTACGATTGCTATCGTCATTCCATCCTTCCCCTACAAGCCGGTGGAATACTACAACTTTGTGCCCCGTATCGGATTGGAGCATCTGGCCGATACCATCCGGAACCGTTTTCAGGTGGAACTGTTTGATGATATCCATGAGGCAAGGCGTATCACTCCCAAAACGAGGATCGACCTCCTCGTCCAGGCGTGGATGGAAGATCATTGTATCGAGGACGATGACACGAACTTCCGCACCTTGCTCAAAATCTATCAGCGCAGGCGTGATGCCTACCGGAAAACAGTCAAATCCAAAAAAAGTTAAAAAATTCGCTATAAATATCGGGAACTTTTTTGATATTGTTTCCTATTTATTCCGATGTGTTCCACCTTATTCCGATTTACTCCATGGCAAATTATTTTTCACTTCCGGGCATAAAACGCCTGTCCTATATCAACGCCAAAGAGCTGGCTTCTGATCTTCAGGCGCACGCTCTTTCGGGTGCTCCCGTCTGGGTCACGCAGCAGCAAACGGAAATCCCCTTCACCGGGGAATCCACTTGCGCCTGTACGCGCAATAATGAGCACGGAGCCTCTAACGAGTCCGTCGAGCTCACGTTTGAATCCCTGCTATCTCTTCCGGAGCATATTCCCTTGGCGTTCATCGTCACCGATGTCAATAACCGCAGTTATCTCATCGGGCAGAGAGAGCAACCCTGGCCCTTCATTGAATCCAATCAGGGCATGGGTATGCCGGATGGAGAGTCATCCACCACAGTCTATACAATCTCACATAAAGGCCCCAGAGCCATGATTCCCTGCTCATGCGCATGATAATATAGGTCTTTTCGCATATGCGCGAATGGTAGTACTTTTGCAGCACAAACCTAAACCGTGCTATGAAAAACTACCATCTCCACCTGCGCGGCTTTGTCGGAGGTTATGACTTCGACAGCCGCCACGTGCAGAACGTCCTCGATGCCAACAAAGGTAAACGGGTGGACGTTCTCATTGATTCTCTCGGTGGCTCTGTCGCTACCGCTTTAACTATCGCTTCCGCTTTCCGTAATCACGGCGATGTGCATGTCCACTTCGTCGGGATGAATGCGTCTGCGGCCACTATCGCTTCCATGGGAGCCAAAGAGATTACCATGGACGCAAGCGCCATGTACCTCGTTCACAAATGTTCTGCGGAGTTCTTCCAGTGGGCGTCGCTCAATGCGGATCAGCTCGCCGAGCAAATCAAGGATCTGTCTCAGCTCAAAACGGATTTGGAGAAGATTGATGTCAATGTCGCGTCGCTCTATGCCAACCGTTGCGGCAAGAAGAAAGAGGAACTGCTCGATCTGATGAAGGTCGGCGGCTGGCTCAATGCCGAGGAAGCCAAGTCATGGGGCTTCGTGGATGCCGTCACCAACGATGATGAGGATGAAGCGCCCGTCCTTACCGATGCTGTTGCGTCTGCAATGGCCGCTGTCGGTATGCCCATTCCCAATGTGCCGGTGCAAGCCAGTTCGCAGTTCCAGAAGTTGCTTGCCGCGTTAACGGATTTCTTCAAATCCGGTAAGCGCAAAGAGCCGGAAGCCAAAGCCGATGCTAACCAACCCAAACCAACTATAACCATGAAGAAATTCCCATTATTGGCTGCCGTCCTGCTGATGGCAGAGGCAGCTGCCGAACTCAAAGATGGCAAGTTCGAGATGAATGAGGAGCAATTGGGACAAATCGAAGCAGCGCTCAAAGCGGCTGCTGACAAAGAAACCCAGCTCACGGCATCGCACAACGAGGCCATCCAAGCCAAGGATCAGGAGATCCAAACCCTCAAAGCCCAAATCGAGGAGCTGAACAAACAGCCGGGCGATTCTACCACCCATCCGGTTAACGACGGCAAGGTGCAGGAGTCAACGCCGATGGATGATTTCTGTGCTCGTCTCAACGCTGCGCAGAAACTCTACGATTTGGTCTAACCTAAGTCATTAATCCTAAACCATTCTAACTATGCCAGGAAAACTTCAATTTGATTTGGCTGCCTATCAGGAAGCCGCTCACAAGTACCGTCCGGAACTGTTGATGTTGCCCATCATTGGTATTAAGGACACGCTTAAATTCATGACTGCCCGCCCGGGTATCCGTTACAAGGAGTCCGTAGCAGCCATGAACGGCACGGCGCAGTTCGGTCCGTATAAGCCGTCGCGCTCTACCGATTTCAACCTGAACCTCAACTTCCGTACGCTCGAAACCTTCATGGGTTCGGTCGTTGCCAAGTTTGAGCCGAACTCGGCTATCTCTACCGTTCTCGGTCAGATGGCTGCATCCAAAGGTGACGGGCAGATGAAAGCGCCTACCGCGCTCCACGTGCTGCGTATGATTGCTATCTCCCTCTCCGAGCACCTGAACGATGCTATCTGGAAAGGTGTGCGCAACCCGCAAGGTGACACCTCGCTCGATCTGTTCGATGGCTTCGACACCATCACGCAGAAAGAGATCACCGCAGGCAAGATTGCTGCCGGTGAGGGTAACTACCTCAAGCTCACGCAGGCTATCACAAGCGATAACGCTTGCGACATCGCCAAGGAGATTCTGTACTCTCTTGATCCGCGCTTGCGCGCTCAAGATTTGTACATGTTCTGCTCGCAGGATTTCGCAGACAAGTACAACGATTCCTATCAGGCGTCCCACGCCGGACTTATCTATAACGATAAGTACGACCAGCTCACCGTCGAGGGATCGAACAATCGCCTGCACATCATCCCCATGTATAACAAGGCAGACTCCAAGTTCATCCACATCTGTCCCAAGGCCAACATGCTCGTCGGCTACGACCAGATGTCCGATGCCGAGGACGTTCTCGTCAAAGAGTACGAGCCGTTTATCCTCTCCTACATTGCCACCATGTTCTTTGGTGTACAGTTCGAGTCGATTGACAAGCGCCGTCTCAAAGTCGTAGAATTGGCAGACTAAGTTCTGGGGGGTGTTCGCACATAGTCCCGCTGTGCCGCAAGGCACTCCGGGGCAAAGTGCGGCGGGCTTTGCAGGGGTAACCGTCCTGCGGACACTGCGTCCCGTTCCAATCCCTAACACGTTTAACATTAAATCTTACAGATATGCCTACTAACAACTGTTCAGCATTGCAAAAGTCCCTGTCTTGGTGTCAGGGCACGCCGGAGCTTCCCGGCATCAAGCGCCGTCTGTACTACATCGCCAAGTCGCTTATCGCCAAGTGGCCTACGCTTCCCAAGGATGCGCAAGGTCGCCCCACCGCTGCTGTCTATCAAGGTTCGTTCGTCCTCGTAGCTGACGCTACTTGGAAGTACATCGATATCCTTCCGGATAAGTCGCAGGTAACCTCCGAGGCACAAGGTGAAGTACCGTCTCAGACCCAGCTCAACAAGCTCACAGCCGTTCATCCCGCCGTTGGCGAAGAGGCTTCTGCGGCTTCCGCATACCTCAACAACAACGACAACGTCTTCATCATTGAGGACATGAAAGGCAAGTACCGTGTCATCGGCTCTGATATGTGGAATACCAAAACCACCGTTGCCCAGGATCTGGGTCAAGGTGCAACCGGTACCACCTCCACCACTATCAACGCCGAAGCAACCGACGTCGTGCCGGCACCCTTCTATGAAGGTACAATCGAAACCGAGGACGGCACGATTGACGCTGGTAACGACGATCCCGACTGACGTCCTTAACCTTGTTTGGGACTTTGCTCCGTTCGCGGAGCAAGTCTCACTCCAGGATCCTGACGAGGTGCCAGCCATCGATTATAACGGTTTGACCATCCTCGGTGCGAAAGCAACCGACGGAAAAGATTACCTCTATACCGGTGGCGCACACTTCAACGGAGCAGGTACAGCCGGAGTACGCAGATGTATCATCTTCACGCCTGAATGGGATGCACTCCTCACTGTTACCTTCCATTCGAATAATTCTAACGAACGCCGAGGACATATCGCCGATAACGAGTTGCATGATTTGGCAACAGGCGATGCAGCCTCCGCAGAGGTTTCCATCTCGGCTAACCTGCATGCAGGGCAGAATTATTACATTTGGGTAGATAATGGCGGTGGCGGCACCATATCGCGCATAACGTATCAAGTATGAGCCTATTCTCATTAGATGAAGTCAAAGCATTGTCCGAGCAATCAAGCCCGGGCAATGCTGCTGTGCCGGTAAAGGACATCTTCGACGAGAAACAACGCGCCGGTTGGCATAAACCGGACGTGGGCGAAGCGCGGTGCGATCTCTCTGTCGAACGCATGACAATGAGTCCGCACGCGTCCATACCGGTGCTGTCGATATGGAAGAAATCTATCAAGGGCCGAAAACTCACCGACATCAAGGCGGATGATTCAATGGTCAACTACTTTGCCGATCATCTGACGCCGGTCATTAAGAAAGTGCTGGGCAACTACCTCTCACAAGGTCATTGGGCGATTGTGCCGTCGCCCAAACGCAGACACTTGACACAGAATTTTGCTTGCCGGATAGCCTCCGAAATCGGAGCGAGACTGCAAATTCCGTATTACGAGGATGTTGCCCTTGCACACTCGCGGCAGCGAGTAGCGGTCGATTTCGACCTTGGATTTCTGCCGCCAGAGCCAAACCTTATCATCTTCGATGATTTCGTTACCACCGGCTCAACACTCAACGCAATGTATCGTTTACTCGAACCCCTCGGCAAGAACATGTTCTTTGTCGTGGGCATAAACAACAACTTATAACTATGTTAAAAGAGGAAATTATTGAGAAGGTGAAGGCTTATTTGGAAGCCGCACCCGAAGAAAGAGATTTGGCAGAGGGCGCACTGCTTGTGCTCCAACTCACCAACAACCGTATCATGTATCAGAACTTCATGCGCCGCCCGAACCACTATGCTTCGCGCATTGAGTATGAGCTGCAGAAGAAGTATAACTTCTATCTCCAGCAACTCACGCATGAGCAGGTTTTGGAGATGGGCAAGCAGGTCCAGACCATCGCCAAAGAGCATAACCTTGCTGATGAACATGAGGGGTTCAAGAAGGGCAAACGCGCGGATCACGACGCGCTCCCGCTGGAGATTCAAGCCCTCTACGCGCAGAACATGTCCATCATGCAGCAGATGCGGCGCTGCCATACGCAGTTGCAGTTGCTCTCTGTCGAGCATAGCACTTGCCCCGATAGCGAGCGTTACCCCTTCCTCAAAGAGCTTATCGCCCTCGATAAGCAGTACCATGCTAATTGGCAGGCTTACGACCATTATAAAATAGGCGAGCCTGCCGTGGGAGCATACGACCCGGAGCGTCCTTCCGACGGAACGGAAGGAGCGGCCTCCGCCGAGAAAGGCAATGAGGAAGCACCGGCAGACAATACGCCGGAAACCGAAACGCCCGCCGAGCAAGCGCCCGCTCAACCGGCAGACGCTACGCCGGTGAAGAAGGAAGCGAAGCCGAAGAAAGCTACCGCCAAGAAGTCAACCACTAAAAAGGCGAAGGCGTGAAGCAATGTGCAAGCCGAGTGAATGCTCGCATTCGCGACTCGGCGCTGCCATTACTCCATGATTTACGCAGTAAATTATGAAGAGGAATGCATCCATAGATGACTATCTCAAGCCGCTTGCATCGTGTCCGCTACAGTGTTACTTGACGAACACCTTGCAGGTGGCCGATGTCGTTGAATGGGTGCTCGAACAAGTCGGAAGGGCTACCATTTGGCAGACCTCCTTCTCCATCTCCGAGGAGTTCCTGCGCCGCTTGTTCTTCATCAACAAATCAGGGAAGGTGGACGCTATCCACCTCGTCCTTGATTTCAAGGCTACGCAGAAGACGCTCCGCCTCTGGCCGTTCCTCACGCGCGTCATCGAGCACACCTATCTCGCCGATAACCATTCCAAGGTGATCCTGATAAAGTCCGCTGCCGGGCAGACGGTCTCTATCATCACCTCGCAGAACCTGACCCGTGGTAATCGTAACGAGTCCGCCATCGTCACCACCGATGAACACGTCTTCGCTACCTTCCATGCTTCCCTTACCGATATCATGCACAACCATTCCGTTCCATTAAGCGAGTTATTCGCTCAAAAAATCGCTGAATAATGCAAGCAATCCACATCAGTACCGCCCAACAAATGATGTTGCGCCCCGATCCCGTGGATCTCGTCGTTTTCAAGTCCGACGGCTCACTTGTCTCGTACCCCAATGTCATCTCCCTAAAGTACGATTTCTATAAGGGCACGCGAACCATCAAGTTCCTCCGCTCCAACGAAATCCGCACCGTCCGCGATGTCTGCATCTCCCGCATCAACGGTTTAGAGGTTTTCCTCTAATTGGCACAGAATTTGTAGCATGATTAGTGGGACAAGATAGGAATTCGGCAAGCTCTCAGCAAACCCCCGTTTGCCCCTCCCAAGCGTTAAAACTTGGGAGGTTTTTTTTATTTTGCCTTGCTTTTCCGTTTCATTTTTTCATTTTCGCTTGCAAAATTCATTTCATTTTCATTTCATGCGCGAAAAATTTGTTTAATCCAAATTTTTTGAGTAATTTTGCAGCGCAAAATTGTTTGAGTATGAAAAAGCTTCTTTTATTACCGTTGCTGTTGATGGCTGTGGTGGTGATGGCTGAACAGAGCCCGTCCCTTGTGCCTGCGATTATTATATACGACACGAACGGCGTCAAAAATGTGGTGCAGTTGGATGTCACTAATTTAACTGACTTAATTATCTTGCAGGACAGTGCGTCATTAGCAGTGGATATCCCGGAATCTTCCATAAGCGGAGTGAGGAGTATTACCTTTGCAATGGTTCCTATAGAAGAGATTCAGAATGGTATTGAAAGCGCAGAAAACCCTATTGTCCGTAGTGTGGAAAAAGTGTTGCGTGACGGACAGGTGTTTATTCGCCTATTGCTTCACGATGGCTCAACGCTTGAATATGATATAAGAGGAAACAAGATAATAAACCTATAAAATGAAGAAGATTTTTATGGCAGTCATCGCCATCATGATGACGGTAAGCGCTTCTGCGCAGTTTTACATCTATCTGAGTAACGGCGATGTCCTGCAAGCAGACAGTGTCAGTTTGATCCCACCTGCCACCAAACCAGTTAATGGTGTGCTATGCGGTGAGTTCTCTGTCAGTGACACTACCAAAGTTCATTTTTCGCAAGGAAATTTGCAGTATGTCGGTACTTGGCAGTTTGCCGAGAACCAGTGGGACTATTTCGGGAACTCCCAGTCTGACAACCATCGCGACCTGTTCGGTTGGGGGACAGGCAATGCTCCTTATCTAGTAAGTACAGACTACAATCTCTACAGCACGTTCGTAGATTGGGGCACCAATGCCATCACCAACGGCGGTAACGAAGCCAACGTTTGGCGTACGCTGACCAAAGACGAGTGGGTATATCTGTTCTACACCCGCGAGAATGCCGCCACGCTGTTTGCCCTTGGCTCTGTGAACGGAGTAAACGGAACCATCCTTCTCCCTGATAACTGGACACTGCCCGCAGGCGCATCTTTTACTGCCAGTACGACACAAGGTCTGGTAGACCAAGGTTCGTACTTCTATAACGCCAATGGCAAAAATTTCTCTGACAACACCTACACCTCCAAACAATGGGCAGTGATGGAGTCCGCAGGTGCCGTCTTTCTGCCTGCTGCGGGCTACCGCAACGGCACGGATATGAGCCTTGTAGGGAAGCGCGGGGCCTACTGGTCGGCTACGCCTCTCGTCGCGGAATACGCGTGCTACCTCGACTTCGTTTCGTACAGCCTCCGTCCGCAGGACATCTACAATCGGTTCTACGGTCTCTCTGTCCGTCTGGTCCGTTAGTTTCAGATTTTTTGCGTCTTTTCGCATACACGCATAAATCCATATCTTTGCAGCAAAATTTGCAAGATATGGATTTTTGTTTTGACTCTGTGGTAGATATACCACAACTAAAAGCCCGGGCAATCTTTGTCACCGACACCACCACACTCTTCAAAGAGGATGGCGAGATTTCGCCTCTTCAGTTGGATGACCATACCCAGTACATCCCTTGGGGAGCGGACAACCTCATGCCCTACAACGTCCTCAAGAAGATTGAAGCTGATGAAACGCTGACCACCTGCCAGCAGTGGAACGCCGAAGTGTGCTACGGTCAAGGTCTCCAGTACGATACCTGCGAGTGTACCGCCGATGTCAAGAAGCAAATCACCGATTTCTTCTTCGAGAACAACATGGCGGATTATTTCCTCGGCGCTTGCCTCGATTTCAAACACTTCGGCTTCTGTGTCACCTTGATCATTCTTTCCAAGGATGGCACACGCATCACCACCATGCTCCGCAAGGAAGCCTGCAACTGCCGTTTCACGCCCGCTACTGCCGACGGCACAAGCAAAGAAATACTCTTTGCCAACTGGGAGCATTTCGTCAATCCGTCCGATGTAGAGCATATTCCGCTCCTCAATCTCTATAATCCGTGGACGGATCTGCAAACCCGCCTCAAGAACGGCACCAAGAAGCGCAAGTTTGCCATTGTAACGCGCATACCCACCGCGCGCAATACCTATTATCCTATACCGTACTACGCCGCTATCTTCCAATCGCGCTGGTACGACATCAAGCAACTCATCACCACCGCCAAGAAAGCCAAGCTTCAGAACGCTGCCCCTATCAAGTACCAGATAGAGGTCAACGAACGCTATTGGGAGCGTATCTTCCGCGCTGAAGGCATCACCGACAACGTGAAGCGGATGGAGCGCGTCAAAGAGGAAAAACAGCGCATTATCGACTTCCTTACCGGCGCCGAGAATGCCGGTAAAGCCTGGTTCTCTTCCTTCGGGGTCAACCCGAACGGTGAAGAAAACCACGATGTCCTCATCAAACGTATCGACGACGCCAAGGAAGGCGGCGATTGGGAAACGGACATTCAGGAAGCGATTAACGTCATCTGCTTTACCATGCGCGTACACTCCAACCTCGTTGGTTCAGTTCCCGGCAAGAGCCAGTCGAACAACTCCGGCTCGGATAAGCGCGAACTGTACACCATTGCGCAGGCCCTGCAGAAGCCCTACCATGATCTGCTTTTCTATCCGCATCAGCTCCTCATCCGCTTCAACCACTGGGACAAGGCATTTCCTACGTGCCCCTTCATCCAACTCACTACCTTGGATGATCACAAGGATGCCAAAGAAGTCACTACTGACAAACCCGAAACCACTAAACAATAACCTATAACCTAAACCAACTATGTTAATTTCAACCGATGAGCAACTGCGGAACTACCTTCCCAATGCTCTTTCAACAGTCGAAGGAGAGTCCTCCTTGTATGAGAAAATCGAGCCGTATCTTCGCAAAGCGGAAACATGGCTTACGCGCAATTTCCTGGGCGAAGATTTCATGTGCGGTATGGAGGCAGCTCCGGAAACCGACGCGCTCCGCGCCCTCTGCTGCCATATCACCGCACTTGATGCGCTCCGTCGAGCCATCCCATCGCTCGATCTTATTCTCACACCGAACGGCTTCGGCATCGTTTCCAATCAGAACATCGTTCCGGCAAGCGCGGATCGAGTAAACCGGCTCATTGAGTCGCTTCTCTCGAACCGCGATGATCTGGCGTCCGACCTTCTGCTCAAGCTTGCCGTCACTCCTTCTTGGCAGTCCTCCGTTCAGGCAGCGTACTTCGGAGCTACGCTCTGGCCGAACCTCGAACTGGCAACGCTGGCTGGTCACAGTGCAGACAAATGGACGCACTATAAATCGCTCCGCTTACGTGCTATCACTATCGAGCAGGAACTGGCGGAAAACTTCATTTCCGAGGAGTTGATGGCACGGTTACGACGCAACATGCTGTTGCAGCAGGTAACCGCCGAGGAGCGCACCATCATTGATGCCGTGCGCCAAACAACCCTCGAAATGCTTGCTGGAAAAACGCTTGATTACAAGCGGATGTTTTCCACCGTCCAGCGCATCCGTACACGTCCTGCAACGTTCCCGGAATGGCAGGATTCCTACACCGCTATGCTATTCTGCAGACCATCCTTCGAGAACCACAAGGATTCCGGAGGCTACTGGTGGTAATCGTTCACTAAACCCTAAACGCTAAACCCTAAACTATGAATGTAAACATTACATTACCTACCTGCTGGCAGGAGTTAACGCTCTCGCAACTGCGCTACATCTTCTTCCTGCTTACGCAGAACTATTCTGCTGCCGAGATAAAGACCTACGCGCTTATTCGGTGGGCACCGCTTACCCTTGTGGAAAAAGCCGATGACGGCATTTTCTGTCACTTCGAGGGCCGACCGTGCTTCTTAACCACCGAACAGATAGCTGCCGCTATCCAACATCTGTCTTGGCTCGACCAGCTGCCACTCGTTCCCGTCCGCATTCCTTCGCTCGGAAAACTTCAAGCGGTAGAGGCTGACCTCTCCGGCCTGACTTTTGAAGCCTTCCTCATTCTCGAAAACCTCTATCAAGGTTATCTCGTCACGAAGAACGCGGATCTCCTTTCCGAAATGGCAGCCTACTTATACCAATCCAAAGAGCCGGTCAAACTATCCGCTGAAGAAGCCGTCTCTATCTTCTATTGGTATGCGTCCGCCAAGCAGATGTTAGCGCGCCGTTACCGTCATTTCTTCGTCAGCAGCGATGTCAATGCGCAGTCCGAATCCATGCAAGAGCGCCTGCAGCAATCCATGAACAACCAGATTCGCGCGCTTACCAAAGGCGACATCACGAAGGAAGCACAGGTCCTTCGCATGGATGTACACCGCGCGCTCGTCGAGTTGGATGCGCAAGCGCTCGAATACGAGGAACTCAAGAAAGAATCCGCTAAACCCTAACCGCAATGACCACTGTATCGAACTGGGACGCAACCTCATTTTTCGAGCGTCTCACCGCCACTAATATCCTTGCCCGGAACAAGAAGTTTCGCTTTTGTAAAGTGAGCGGTCTGCAAGGCTTCGAGGATGCCCTCGCTGCTATGCAGACCACCACTGCCTTCGTCTGTGTCTCTGACACCGCCGAGGGTTACACCGAGCTCAACAACTCTCCCCGCACTCGAAGAGTCAAGACGGTCTTTTTCGCCATGCGTCACCAACTGGGAAACATGGCAGCCCGTCTTGATTGCTTCGATACCATGCGGGAACTGTTCCGGCAATACATGTCGGTGCTCATCCTGGAGCAGACCAAGCTTCAGGAACGCTCCCTATATCTCGATCCGCGCATCCGCTTCTCCGAGATACCCGAGTACTTCGCTTCGGGCTGCGCCTGCGCTTCGTTCCAAATCGCTGTCGATATCTATACCGATCTTCGATTTAATCAGTCCGAATGGCTGTCGGAAGCAGCACAGCCGGAGCTTTCTCCCGATGAACCGTCAGAAGCACCGGCACAAGAACCCGTTCAACCTTAAACAGTATTTAGCATGACCTACACCGAAGAACAACTACAGCAAATTGACCAATTTGCCTCTATCTACCTCCGTCCTACGGACATAGCCGTCATTCTCGGTGTCCGAATTGAGGAGTTTAAGCAGGACATCCAAGACGAGTCCAATCCGGCATTTACGGCGTACCGCCATGGGAAAGCATTAAGTAAAGTACAGCTCCACCAGCAAGAAATGACCCTTGCCAAGGTGGGCTCGCCGCTTGCTCTGCAGACGGCTCGTGAGAACCTTTTAGACATGGAGGACGATGAGTAGTTATGGCAAGACCACAGACCATAGAAATTTGTAAGCGTGACCTCTTCACGGAAGAGACTGCATTATATGAAATCTACCCGGAAGAGACCGTACAACGGCTGCTCCGACTTCGGGAGGAATATACGTGGTTTTTAGCGAACCCCGACGCTAAAGACCGTGTCTTTATCTCCGAGGTACGCTCCCGCTTCAATTTGGGAGTTACGCAGGCGTATGCCGACCTTTCGGTCATTAAATCTTTGTTACCTACGCTCTCGCAAGCTTCGCGTGACTTTCATCGCTATCGCTTCAATGAGATGATATTGGAGACGTATCAGATGGCTAAGGCACGTAAGGACACAAAGACCATGGAGAAGGCTGCCGCTTCCTATGCCAAGTTCAATCGTGTAGATTTGGAGGACGAGCAGGCAGTGCCTTACGAGATGATTGTTGTGCAGCCCTTCACGGCTACCGATGACCCGACCGTGCTCGGTATCAAGCCCATCCCGAACTTGCAGCAGAAGATAGACCAGATGATCAAGCACTATGGCGCAGAGACGATTGACATCGAGGATATCGACTACGAGGAGCCGGACTTGGAGGAAGAGTTATGGACGCCCAAGAAAGAGGAGGTAGCACATGACGAGTAAGCGCGTATATTTCAATACCCCGCAGCGGCTGACGCAGCTCATCGGCGCGAACACAACTGTCATCGTTGCCGGGCGACGTACCGGCAAAACGGACTCTATCGCCTCTCCCTTCGTGCTCCGCAACATGCAGCGTATGCCGGGATCAACGGGCGGTATCGTCGTACCCACGTTCAAGCATGGTCTGACGAACACCATTCCGGGCCTTCTCGCCGCGTGGCGTCGATGGGGCTTGCTGCCTAACATCCACTATGTGGTAGGCAAGAAGCCGCCCAAATCGTTCGGGACGGCCATCATTGAGCCTACCGATTTCGAGCACGTTATTTCCTTCTATAACGGCTCTCGCGCTATCATTATTTCGCAGGACCGTCCTGGCTCTTCCAACTCGCTTACGCTCTCTTGGCTCCTGATCGACGAAGCCAAGTTCATAGACTATGAAAAGTTGAAAGAGGAAACGCTACCGGCCAATGGCGGTATCAAGTCCTACTTTGGCAAGCACTCCTTCAATCACTCCATAATGATACTCTCGGATATGCCACAGTCCAAGAAAGGATCTTGGTTTTTGCACTACAAGCAGAAGATGGACGTGGAGCTTATCCGGACGATTGAAGCCACAGTCTATGAGATTTGGCGATTGAAGCAAAAGGTCAAGGAGGCTATTGCTGCAGGCCAGACGCCGCCGGAATATCTCCGCAAGAAGATACGCCACCTTGATAAGCAGCTCAATCAAATGCGCTCCGTAGCCGTTTACTACAAGGAGTATTCCTCTATCGAGAACTTGCAACTCCTTGGGGAAAACTACATCAAGCAGATGAAGCGTGATCTTACTCCGCTTACATTCCAAACCTCAATACTTTGCAAGCAAATCGGCATTGCAAAGGATGGCTTCTATTCGTCGATGAGGGAGTCTCATAAGTACGATGCATCCAATTTTGAGTACTTGGACACCCTTTGGCAGTCCAATGTAGTTGGACAGATTGGTGACATTCCTACGTCCGTTTTCACCTCGCAGGCAGACCGTGACGTCAACCCCGACGCACCCATTTGCATCGGTATGGACTACAACGCAAACATCAACTGGATCGTTGCCGGGCAACCTTCCGGAAACCGATTAAATGTGCTCAAATCCTTCTACGTCAAGTTCGAGAGAAAGCTTCCCGCGCTGGTCGATGACTTCTGCAATTACTATTCAGAGCATCGTAATAAAACGGTCGTTTTCTACTACGATACAACCGCGCTCGGAAGCAACTACGCCGTTAATACACAGGATTTTAGGTGGGTTGTTATTCACGAGTTTGAGCGTCACGGCTGGTCAGTCCAGGATGTCTATTTGGGCAACCCCATGCGCCACGATGAGAAGTATCTGCTCATCAACCAAGCCTTCCAAGGCAAGCAGCGTCTCATGCCGTTTTTCAATCGTCAGAATAACGATGATCTTATCCTCGCCATTCAGTCTGCCGGAGTACTGAACGGGCGCAACGGCTTCCACAAAAACAAGTCCGGCGAGAAGTTGGCCGAGTCCGAGGAAGACCTCCTCGAACACCGTACAGATGGCACAGATGCCTTTGATACACTGTACATTGGGTGCGAAAAGTTCCCTCAAGAGGTCATTTCGAGCGTAAATTACTCCGGAATCGGTTAATTTCCTGCCGATTTTTGTGCAATTTTGCCCGATTTAGTAAAAAAAATGAAGATTTTTTGCATTTTTTTCAAAACTGTCCAAAGTAATTGGACACTTATTTTGTAACTTTGCACTGGATTTGGCAGATGGCGCTTTCTTCTCTCGCATAGTGCGCGCAGTCGATGCACCGCTGAACCAAATCAAAGTGCGAACAAAGCATGAAGTTACAAAAAAAATCGGGCAGGCTCGAAGCACAGTAAGGCCTACCTCAGTCCAAAGACGGCAGCGCGACACCTTCGCCGGTTGCTCAAGCGTCGTCGGAAGTTGGAGGCTACCGATCGCCTCTTGTGTGCAAAACTTCGTCAGGTTCAGGAGCGGATTGATGTTATTCAATCCGGACTCAAGCCAAGCTAACGAGGACACATTTCTGGAGGTGTGAGGTTACTTTTTCTTCAAAAAAGTATGCAATACCGCACATTTTGCGTCTGAAATCGCGAAAAGTTGCCGTTTTTCTTGCATATGTGGAAAAATTTTTGTAATTTTGCACGCTTTTTCGGAGGTACCAGATTGGCACGCGAGCCAATTAGAGACGTACACTGAAGAACATTGACATAGAAAATTAGTTGCAGTTTGCTTCCCATCACTGCGGAAAAGGAGCCCACAAGTGAATCAAGGTATGTAAACGGCAAACGCCTTGCACCTCCCGGTGTGGGCTGTTTGTTGTACCTTGATAGGCTTGGCTCCAAACTTTGCCTCCGCAGTGGCAGCAACAGCCTGCACCTTTTTTTCGGGGTATTAGCTCATCTGGCTAGAGCGCGACACTGGCAGTGTCGAGGTGAGCGGTTCGAGTCCGCTATACTCCACGAATGATAATGAATTGATATGACCGACCAGCGTATAGACATAATTGAGGAAGATTGGTTGAACCAATATGGTCTTGAGGTAGTAGAACGTCTCTTGTGGGAGCACTCGCGCCCCAAGTTCTACGACGAGAGCGGCCAGGAGCATCACCACCATATTTATTGGGCTACAGACATGTACGAGCACATAGGTAAAGGCTTCGGCTTCTTCGATGAGATTGAGATTGCTTCCGTGACCGGCAAGTACCGTACTCTCATTCGCCCTCGTGCTGACAAATCCAAAGAAGAACAACTTCGTCGTACGCGCGATAAGGCGGAGGTGTTCACGCCTTCTTGGGTTTGCAATGCGCAAAACAACCTCATTGACGAAGCGTGGTTCGGTCGCAAAGACGTCTTCAATACCGTTAACAAGAACGAACACACGTGGAAAGCTATCGAAGGAAAAATCGAGTTCCCTGAAGGCAAGACCTGGCAACAATACGTCTATGACACTCGTCTCGAAATGGCTTGTGGTGAGGCTCCTTATCTCGTTAGTCTTTACGACACTACTACCGGTGAAACAATTCCCATTCATCAACGTATCGGCTTACTCGACCGCAAACTGCGCGTGGTTGGAGAGAACGTTGATAATAGCACCGACTGGATCTATTGGGCGAAAGTCGCACTCAAATCCACCTACGGCTTCGAATGGCAGGGCGACAACCTATTGCTTGCTCGCGAGTCCCTGTTAAAGACCTTTATTGAGTATTACGCCGACTTTGCTACATCGCATAAACTGCGCTACAAAGTGCTCCGCAAGAACACCCTACAAACAGCTGCGTATATCATCTCTTGGAATATCTTCCAAATGGACGGCGTCACCAAGGCGCTACCGATGAGCGGTGAGCACGAGAAAGCCATCGCCCAATCTCAGCAATCCAACCTCTTCGGTTTTGACGAACCGCAAGAGACCCCTGATAACATGAACGAGATACAAAAGAAACGTATCTACGTGCAAGTGGCCGATTGGTATCGTGATGGCGAAGCCAACCACGGCGTGATTGAGTTTAGACGAATTTAATGATTACAACCCATGGATAACATCAACCCCATTGAGAAAGTGACACGCATAGAAAACACTATGCGCTATAATCTCATCTATGTTTTCCGTATCAACGACATGGAGCATATGGGCTGCCTCAAAATTGGTAAAGCCACCGCCCCTGATCTTCCGATGGAGGAATTGATGCAAGATAACTGCAACGCGCTGAATAAAGCCGCTCGCAGGCGTATCGATTCGTACACCTCCACCGCAGGCATCAAGTACGAACTCTTGTACACGACTCTCGCTGTGCGCAAGGACGAGAAAGGTCGTTGGGAATCTTTCATGGATAAGAAAGTACATAACGTACTGCTTCGTTCCGGTTACAAGAAAAAGACCTTCCATACCAGCAAGAAGCAAACGGAATGGTTCGTCTGCGAATTGGACATCGCCATCAAAGCCATCAACGCGGTCAAGAATCGTCAGCAATCGCTCGATCCGTATGACACGACGAAGTATTTCGACCCGATAATTTTCCGACCGGAACAGAAAGATGCCATCGACAGAACCGTCAAGTTGTTCAAGAAAGGCAATAAGTCCATGCTATGGAACGCTAAAATGCGTTTCGGTAAGACCCTTTCCACCATGCAGGTGGTGAAAGAACTGAACTTCAAACGTTCTATTATTATCACGCATAGACCGGTTGTTGCAGATAGCTGGTTCGATGACTTCGGAAAGATCTTCATCGAGAAAGACACCATCTATCGTTTCGGTTCGCGTGACAAAGGACGCTCAATCGAAGAACTCGAAAAACTGGCCGCTAAAGGCGCTTGCCATTATATCTACTTTGCGTCAATGCAAGACTTGCGCGGTAGTGAGAAAGTCGGCGGTAAGTTCGCAAAGAATGAAATGCTCTTTGATGTCGATTGGGATTTGGTCATCGTCGATGAAGCCCACGAGGGAACACAGACTGCTCTTGCGCAAGAGGTCTTTGGTGGTATCGTGAAAGACAAAACACACATCTTAGGTCTCAGTGGCACTCCTTTCAATCTGCTCAGCAAATATACGGAAGAAGAGATCTACACATGGGATTATGTAATGGAGCAGAAAGCCAAACGTGAGTGGGATGAGATTCACGAAGGAGACCCCAACCCATATGAAGGTTTGCCGCAACTCAAGATATACACCTATGACCTCAAGAAGATCATCAAAGATTCGATGTTCGGGGAAGATGGTGGTGAGTTTGCTTTCAACTTCCGTGAGTTCTTCCGCGTTTGGACAGGTGACCCGAAGAAAGACGGCAAACATAAAATGCCAGAAGGCGCAAAAGATAAGTTTGTGCACGAGAAAGATGTGCTCAACTTCCTCAATCTGCTATCCGACGAAGACGATTTTAGCAACTATCCCTTTAGTAACGAGTCCTATCGTAACTACTTCCGTCACTCCTTCTGGATTGTTCCGGGAGTGAAAGAAGGTGCAGCACTCGCAGATCTCCTTCGTAAACATCCTGTCTTCTCTGCTTTCGATGATATCATCAATGTGGCTGGAAACGAAGAAAACGACGATGCGTTGGACGCTGTACGCAAAGCCATAACGGACAACCCGGACGACACGCGTACCATCACGATCTCGTGCGGTAAGTTGACAACGGGTGTTAACGTACCTGCATGGACTGCCGTCCTATATTTGGCTGGTTCGTTCTCAACGGCAGCCTCGTCGTACATGCAGACCATCTTCCGTATTCAGACTCCTGCCAATATCAACGGCAAGACAAAGGAAGAGTGCTATGTCTTCGACTTTGCACCCGACCGTACGCTTAAAGTCATTGCGGAAACGGCAAAGATCTCTGCTAAAGCAGGTAAGACTTCCGGTACTGACCGTGTAATTATGGGTGAGTTCCTCAATTTCTGTCCTATCATCTCAGTACAGGAATCTACTATGGCTCCGTTCGATGTGGATAGCATGTTGCAGAAACTCAAACAAGTCTATGTGGATCGTGTAGTCGCTACCGGCTTTGAGGATGTCAGCATCTATAACGATGAACTGCTCAAACTCAACGATATTGACCTTGAGGCTTTCAAGAAACTCAAGAAGATTATCGGTGAAACAAAAGCCAGCCCGAAGACTAATGAGATTGATATCAATAATCAAGGCTTTACTGATGAGGAATACGAAGCTGTAGAAAAAGCGAAGAAGAAAAAGAAAGAGGAACTGACCGAGGAAGAGAAAGCCCTGCTCGAAGCGGCTAAGGAGAAGAAGAAAGCCCGCGACACAGCCATTTCTATCCTACGAGGTATATCTATCCGTATCCCGTTGCTTATCTATGGTGCTAACATCCCTTACGGGCAAGACCTCACTATCGACAACTTCACCGACGAGAATATTATCGATGATAAATCTTGGGAAGAGTTTATGCCGAAAGGCGTGACCAAAGAGATCTTCAATGATTTCAAGAAATACTATGACCAAGATATCTTCGTTGCTGCCGGTAATAAGATTCGTCGACTAGCTAAGATTGCCGATGAATATGGACCGACGGAACGTATCAAACGTATTGCAGACATTTTCTCTACATTCCGGAACCCGGACAAAGAGACAGTCTTGACGCCTTGGCGTGTGGTTAACATGCATATGAGCGACACTTTAGGTGGATATGACTTCTACGATGAGGACCACAAGACTATGATTGCAGAACCGCGTTTAGTCAATCAAGGACAAGTGACCTCTGATGTATTCAACGCACAGACCCGTATTTTGGAAATCAATTCCAAGACCGGTCTTTATCCGCTCTATGTCGCATATTCTGCTTTCCGCGCAAAATGTGAAGCCATCAAAGCCAGCGGAGTTCAGGCGCTCACTATGGAGCAAGAACAAGAGATCTGGTTCAAGACTGTCGCAGAAAACATCTTCGTTGTTTGCAAGACTAAAATGGCAAAGTATATCACCGACAGAACACTTGTCGGATATACTGGAAAGCCAACCAATCTCCGTGCTTTTGATGATCTGCTTAATCAAGTGCAGAACAAGAAAGAAGCATTCATTAAAAATGTAACTCGTCCTAATTTCTGGAACATCAAACATCAAACAGATATGTTAAAATTCAATGCCATCGTAGGCAATCCTCCGTACCAGTTGACCGGCGGTTCTGGTGGAAATAACGATGCCCCAATTTATCAAATTTTCAGCCAGTTGGCTAACACGTTGTCTAACGGCTACGTCTCTATCATCGAACCCGCTCGTTGGTTCTCTGAGGGTCGTGAAAACTTGCTCGCAGGATATAGAGAGCATATGTTAAAATGCGGCTATATTCAGAAGATGACTGCTTTTGCAGAGGCAAGAGAAGTATTCTCCAATGTCGAGATAAAGGGTGGTATATGCTATTACCTTGCTAACAAGAACTATAAAGGTGATTGTGATTATCGGTTAGTACTGGACGATGAAATAATTGAGCGGCAGCGTAACTTGTCTGAGTTTGATGTTTTGATTCGTGAACCTCGTCTTATTCCGATCGTAAGAGAGGTTGCCAAAGTGGCTGATGAAGAGAAACGCGGATATGTTGATTCGCTTATTTCGAACGACACTCCTTTCGGTATTCCTTCTAACCCTGGCAAGAGTGCTAAAACTCCGTTTAATGTATATAAGTCTTCATCATCCCAACACGATGTACTCTTGTATTACATTGAGAAGCAGAATAGAAAGATTGAATATGCTGCTTTATCTGACTTAAGAAAGAATACACAAGACATAGACAAACCGAAAGTGTTTATTCCGGGTGCGGGTGGTTCTGGTAATGACCCATCGGTATTAGGTAAACCGGAGGTTGCGCCAAAACATTCTGTTTGCTCGCAGTCATATCTCTATGCCGCTTTCAATTCAGATGAGGAAGCTATAAACTTCAAGAAGTACGCACAGACAAAATTCTTCCGCGCTTTGGTATCTGCAATGAAGATTACACAATCTTGTCCTCAGCGTGCATATCGTTTCGTGCCCATTTTGGATTTTACACACAACGCTGATATTGATTGGTCAAAATCTATTCCTGAATTAGATATGGCATTGTACCACAAGTACCACATTGATACAATTCCTAACGCAATTGCTTTCATTGAATCCAAATACAAATACATTCACGAGAATTGACAGTAAAAGACATCATAGAATTACCAGTTTCGCGTGAGGTTATTGAAAAGACCCTACGAAACACCGTGAAGAAATATAACTTCACGGTCAAGGCTATGATGTATTCTCGCACACCTGTAGAGCTATTGGATAACTTGTATATGGGAGATATGGCGAAAAATGCCATATACGACTATCTATGCAAGCATTGTACTTGTCCTGTCATTGACTATGATGAAGTTCGTACTGACAATTTCCAGAATCACGACCCGGGTTGGGATATACTAGTCGGAAATAAGAAAATCAAGGTTGAGATTAAGTCTTCGACACCGCCAAACAATGAGTCTTACGAGGACATCATTGAAAAGCGTGATATCAAGATTACTGCCAGTCACGATGAAGGAAGAACATGGATATTGCCACAAGATCTGGAAAGCGATATCCATGTGCAGGTGTATTTCTACGCGCGCCCTTACAGGAAAGGCTATGATGATTTCGACACGCTATCTAAGATTATCTCGAAAGATATGTGGAAGATACAAGAGATCATTGATAGCGACAAGTATAACAAGCCTTTGTATTTTGGATTTAACACAAAGGAAAACATTATTGCATACCTAAAGACATTGCCAAAACCTGAACGGACTTGGTCTTTCAGTTGGACTCATCGTATTTACTGGAGATGTCCTATCAAAGACGCATATAACATGCCGACTTTGATTGAGATGATTGAAAATGAAGTGAGCCAGCCACAAGATATGCAGAAGATAGTACGGCTTCCAAAATTAATCACACTTGATTCTGTTCCGGAAGAAGAACAATATGTAACCTATCTGCCGCTCTATTCAATCCGCGCTGCAGCAGGTTACTTCGGTGAGGGAGAACCTGTCGAGAAAGAAGGCTGGATGAAAGCAGAAGGCATAGGACGTCTGAATCGCAACATGTTCATTGTGCGTATTGTCGGACACTCCATGGAACCGCGTATCAACGATGGTGACTTCTGTGTCTTCCAAGCCAACCCTGCTGGCTCTCGACAAGGGATGATCGTGCTTGCGCAACATCGTGGTTATTTCGATGAGGACAATGCTGGTTCTTATTCCGTCAAAGAGTACCACAGCACAAAGAAATACGATGAGTACGGCAATTGGGAACACGAGACGATTGAACTCAGACCGTACAACCCGGACTATAACCCGATCGTCCTCACGCCTGACGACATTGACGACTTCCGCATAGTTGGTGGCTTCGTAGGAATCCTTCAGCCCGAAGAACTGGAAGAACCGGAACCTATATCCGAACCCGTTGCAAAGCAAAAGCACTACGGTTATTGTATCCGCTGTGGAAAAGAGATCGACTATTCCTACGGCTCTGACCAACCCAAATACTACTGTAAAGACTGCTGGCGAGACTGGTATCGTTCCGGTCACGACACCTCTCTCAAAGAGCACTATTGTCACCGTTGCGGCAAGTCCCATCCTGCCTCCGTTGACAAACCCCTCTGCTGGCCTGACTGCTGGAAAGAAATAAACAAGTAAGCATGCTTACTTCGTGTCTTATACACCAAACAGATAAGAAGATGAAACTCATTAATTTTCAAGATAGGTGGATACCGAGGGAGCATATAGATATCCCTCTCACCAAAGAGCAATTTGGCGCTCTTTGTAATGGCTTCGACCCCGGTTGGGAAGCTCGCTATTCCACTATGGCACTTGGAGGAGGATGGTTTTACGTATATCGCTCTGGATTTCTGTTGGAGAAATTCCGATACGAGAAAGGAGCTGGTGGCCTGTATCACCTTGTAGAGTTTTTCTACAAAAAGAATGCATATAATCCTACCGCACCGCTCTCGCCGGACGCATTATCTTATTTTGTAGGTTATGCCATGTATGAAGGCGACTATCAACCTTCTTTGCGAGACCTTGCAGTTCAGTACATTCAGATCATAAAAAAGGGAGAGTTATGACCAGCGGTAAGTTACTCAAGAAATACTTTTGGTTCTTGCGTGCCTTTCAGTCCGGACCAATCTCCAGACAGGAGATTAGTAGGCGTTGGCTAAGTTCACCTTTGAACGACGAGAAGAAGCGTCTCGCTCGCAGTTCCTTCTATCACATGAAGAATGAGTTAGAGGAACTGTTTGACGTGAGCATCGCCTGCGATAAGAAGGAAGGTTGGTATATCGAGCAATCCTTCCGGGAGGACGAGGAGTTTCGCAAGTGGTTGCTCAATAGCCTTGCAGTCGAGAGTTCACTGGAGGACTATGCCAACATGCACGGACGGATCATGTACGAGTCCATCCCCGGCGGCATACAGCATTTGCAGACCGTCGTGGACGCTATGCAGCACTGCTACCGTATCATTATTCGCTACGGCAGCTTCGTCCATGAACCGCGTGAGTTTATCTTCGCACCGTACGCCGTCCGTATCTACAAGCAACGCTGGTATGCAATTGGTGAAAGCTCGGATCACCCGGGCGAGATTCGCACGTACGCTTTTGACCGCTTCATGCAAGTCTCAACCACCAATTCCACCTATGTAGTGCCTGATGGCTTCGACGTGAAGCAATACTTTGCCGATTGTATCGGCATGACCAAGGGCGAAGCCGGAGAGGTGCAAGATATAGTCGTGCGCGTCGCACGCAAAGGCGTTTCGTACTTGCGCACGCTTCCGCTCCATAAGTCGCAGCAGGAAATCAATACTACACCTGAGTACTCCGATTTCCAGTTCCATCTTGCACCGAACTTTGAATTTATGCAGGAGATTTTAGGACGAGGTGACGAAGCCGAAGTGCTTTCTCCTCAACCTCTCCGCGACAAGTTCGCTGACATCATCGCCAAATTACACGCTAAATATACCAAGTAATATGATACGCTTAAATTGCTTTTTTCAGGCCGCTGATAGCGACCAGTACAAGGATGCTCTGCGTGCTGCAGTAGCTTTGACCGAGAAGTCCCGCAATCATGCCGGGTGCATCGCTTATGATGTGTTCCAGAGCGCGACCCGCTCTGACGTGTTTATGATTTGCGAAACTTGGAAGGATCAAGCTTCGCTCGACCTTCACTCCGCTACGCCGGAGTTCAAGAAATACGTAGCCGAAATAGAGGCTTGCGGACAGATGAAGTTGGAACGATTTGAATTTTAACGACTATGATAGTTACCACTACACCCACAATTGAGGGGCACACCATTAAGGAGTACAAAGGCGTTGTTTCCGGAGAGGTTATCTTCGGAATGAACTTTCTGAAGGACTTTGGCGCGTCGCTTCGTGATTTCTTCGGAGGACGTACCGACAGTTACGAAAAGGCTATGCTCGAAGGACGCGAGACAGCGCAGAAAGAAATGCGCGAACGCGCCGAGCAACTGGGCGCCAATGCCATCGTGGGCGTTAGCTTTGGCTATGAGACGATGGGTCAAGCCAACAGCATGATCATGATCTCCATCTCCGGCACTGCCGTTGTGATTGACTAAGAGATGACGAAGATATCTAATTTGACACCTGCGGAGAAGGAAGGCTTAGTGCTGGAGTTCGTGGACGCTGTGCGGGCGGGATTTCCGTCGCCTGCTTCTGACTGTGCCGGTTCACGGATAGACATTGTCCGTGAGCTTTCCAATCACCCGGACACTACGTTTTATGCGCAGGTAAACGGGGATAGTATGCGCGATGCGGGATTGTTAGACGGTGATTTGATCGTAATAGACAAATCGCTAGAGCCGCATAATGGCGACTTTATTGTAGCTGCTATCGACGGAGAGTTTACAATTAAGGAGTTCCGCTTGGATCCTGACCGTCAAGGCGGTTGGCTGATACCGCACAATCCAGAGTTCCAACCCATCCGCGTGACGGCTGACGATAACTTCTCCGTATGGGGAGTAGTGACGCATTGTATTCATAGAACACGCCAATGATGTACGCGCTGGCCGACTGCAATAATTTCTATGTCAGTTGCGAGCGCGTGTTTCGCCCTGACCTCTGGGGAAAGCCCGTGTTGGTACTGTCGGGCAATGACGGTTGTGTGGTCAGCCGTTCCAACGAGGTCAAGGCTCTGGGCATCAAAATGGGTGTTCCATTGTACCAGATAAAAGACTTGGTGACGCAGCACAATATCGCATGTTTTTCCTCGAACTTTCCGTTGTATGGCGATTTGTCTGCACGCGTGATGTCGATCCTGCGGAGTCACACCACCCGATTTGAGCAGTACTCGATTGACGAGGGGTTTATCTCTGTGGATCATCTGCCAGTCAACAAACGCAAGTCCACTTGTGAGCGTATTGTGAAAGAGATATACCAAGGCACCGGCATACCAATCTCGATGGGTATTGCACCCACGAAAACGCTATGCAAAGTAGCTAGTAAGTATGCCAAGAAATACAAGGGCTACAAGGGTGCTTGTATGATTGATACGGAGGAGAAGAGACGCAAGGCATTAGAGGGATTTGATATTGCTGATGTATGGGGCATAGGACGCAGCGCACAAGCAAAACTGGCAGCCGTGGGGATTACGACGGCTTTGCAGTTTGCCGACAAGAGCGAGGCTTTTGTACGCCGTCTATTCAGTAAGCCGGGAGTGATGACATGGAAGGAGCTGAACGGCATCGACTGCATCGACATCACCGAGTTGGCCGCCAAGCAGTCCATAACCACCTCGCGGACGTTCGCCAAGGCGATTACCGACCGCGCAGAACTGGAGCAGCAGTTGGCTAATTTCTGCGATAACTGCGCGCGTAAGATGCGGTTGCAACGCTCGGTGTGTGATCAGGTGGTCATGTATGCCATCACATCGCCGTTTAGAAATGACATCGAGCAATATCATGTTGTGCAACAAGTGGCATTGCCTGTGCCGACGTCGGACACGCGAGAGATATTAGGTTATGTTCTTAGGGCTTTTCGTCCGCTCTGGCGCGATAATGTGCAGTTCAAGAAAGCAGGAATCGTATTCACGCATATCGTGCCGGAAAATGCCGTTGTGCCGGATTTGTTCGACACTCGCGATAGAGAGCGTGACGCTGCGCTGCAGCGCACCATCGACTCGATCCGCGAGAAGCAAGGACGCTCCTCGCTCATCCTCGGCACACAGTTGGCACTTCCTTCGCAGAAGGATATGCCAGTATTCAAAGCCGACCATCATAGTCCGCTCTACACGACGGACATCCATCAGGTGATAAATATTAAAGTTGGGTAAAATGAATAGACGAGATATATACAACAGGTACAACGGACATTGTGCGTACTGCGGAAAGAAGATTGAGTATGACGACATGACTGTAGATCACCTTACCGCTCAATCTAAAGGTGGCGGTAATAGTCTGGAGAATACCATTCCCAGCTGCCAACTATGTAATAATCAGAAAGCAGACCGAACCGTTGAGGAGTTTCGCTCTTTCTTGGAGAACATAGTTGATGTCCTCGATGAGAACAAGCAATATCGTCTTGCACTACGCTATAAGAAAATAGCGGTTGTTAAGCGTTCACCTATTATATTTTATTTTGAGCAATATGAAAGATAATAAGAAAGATTTTTTTTACCTGCACGACAAGAAACTTTTCAAGATTTTTTGGTGGGTGTCGTCTGCATTTTTTGCTATTGCTTTTGTGGCATTTATCGTTATGTATGGCGGCATGATATATGACCATTTCGCAGATGGTGATGATATCGAGTCAATATTCCCTGCCTTTGAGTCTATTGTTGGAGTACTCCTCATAGCCTTATTTATCGTTTTTATAGCATTTCTCACTGTCTTTATTTTCAATTACGTTTCCAATGCGGCTCGGTACGCTGAAGAAAATGAGACGGAAAAAGAAATGTGCCCCCTATCTGATATTGGAGTGCGGTATGAGGCAGGGATATGTGCAATGCTAAAGACCATCGCGAAACCAGAACCTGGCACTAATAATCTTAATCGTGCCAATACCGTACATTTTCTTCGCACATTGAAATCAATGGGTCTCATCGATCAGAATGAGAATAGCAAAATTTTGATGCTGTGGGTTCAGCAGATTACCGGCTATGATGAAAAGTCATTTTCCGCTTTCAGCCAAGCTATGACTAAACAGAAAGATAATCCGGCTCTTGTAGCGGAATATCGCAAACAGTTGGAGCATATCCTTGCGGGTTAACCCATATACGCCTTTGATATATTTGATAGTCTTGATAATCAAAAATATCAAGGCTATTTTTTTGCCCGTTTCGTTCTAAAGCAGTAATTTTGCACCGCAATTCAAAATTTACAGCTTTATGAAACGATTTATTTATTTTCTTCTCCTCGCGGCTACGATAGTGGCTACAGGATGTTCAAAAGACGAGCCCAAGTTAGCAACTTCTATTATTGGCCACACTTTTCGTGCAGACGAGGGTTCTAATTATGTCAGCTTTTATTTTGCGCCCACATACACATGCGTATATACATCTCAGATGGACGGCGAGTACATGAATGTGACGCAACTAACCTATCGCATTAGCAGCAATAATGTTGATGTTTATTTTGATAACTCAACCACTTGGATTGAATCTAAACGAGGTACGTTATTTCTTCATCTTGTTTACTATCCTTCTTCTGATGTTATCATGATGAATGGAGCAAAACTGAAACGTGTTAACTAAGGAGGGGTGATTATGTCGGATAAAAGTCTCCGAGTTTTAATAGAGCGTACAAAAGTGTACAGACGTGTGCCTGATGCGTATAGGAATGTAGAATGTAATCCTGCCATCTATAAGTCGTTTGCTCGCTTTCCTGTGAAGAATCCCCACTGGCGATTTGAGACTATTGAATACCAAGGACAGGAGTTTTTATTAGATTCTATCCAAGAAGTTGCATACGACGCGCAGGGAAGGAGTATTCATTATTTCCGTGAAACCAAGGACGAACTGGAAGAGACATCAACAGTATATATAGCAGCTGAAGACGGCAAGACCGTGGAGGTGCACGCTTGTAGTAATGGGCGCGTGACGATTGGCACAAGCGGTTTTGATGGAAATCCAGGAGATGACCCTAACTGCTATTGGATCAATGATGGTTGTGTAAGTGGTTTTACTGAGCGACTGTGTACTGAAGCACAGGAGAAGTATATGGAAACTGAGGACCGTTTTTATTTTGGAGATGGCGACTCCCATATGTCAGATGAAGAAAAAGATGAAGCGAGCAGACTATTGGAGGACGGCCGCCGGCATCAAGTTCTTGAGCAGGATAAATATGGTAAGCCGCTAAAGGAAATACATTGGGATTGTGATGAAATCCTTGATTATATTGAGAATGAATATGTTTATGCCGTAGTCAAATAATATAACGTCATTTGGAAAAACTTCACTTCAATCGGATTGTGAAGGTTTTGTCGGGGAGTCCCTCGGAGTGGCATTGGATGCGATGACTTCAAGTCCTGGCGCCGTGGGGCTCTTTTATTGTGTCTTTTGGTAAATGAGGCTAAAACCATATCTTTGCACAAAAATACAAAGGTATGGCTTTATCTATTACTACAGAGCTGCAGTCCACGTACTACACGTGCGACATCCCCAATATCGGTATTGATACCGACCGAGCTTCGCTTGTCTTCACTCTCAAGGTGAAGGGAAAGCAAATCTTCAAAAGCACCTACTATGCCTCAAACGGCAAAGTTACGGTGCGCGATATCCTTTCTATCATTGAAGCGTACTTCATTCAGCAGGGCTATTCGTACCAGACCGTGAACATCACGGCTGATGATGGGGATGAGCCCGTCACGGCTACTTTCCACGCCGTCTATTGCCATTTCCATTGCATCTCAAAGCCTGCTGAAGAGTTTGTGGAGGAGAACTTCTTTACCACCGCCACAAGCCGCGTCGTATCGCTTAACTGCCCGCAGCCCCTTGCCGGGTATTACAGCAGGGGTCGCCACTCCGTCAGAGTGTCCGCCATGTATCAACTGCCGGATGGCACTACGAAGTCAACCGGCTACACCGAGAGCATCAACGTACCGCTCGTCGGTATGAAGACAATCACCGTCAATCCGGCTACAATCGAGGAAGAACTGTCGGACGCTTTACACATGGATGTAAAGCTACTTCAGTTCTCCTATGAGATTGAATCCCGCCGCTGCCATTTCTTCATACAGCGCACACCTTCTACGCGGAGTTTCTATTTTTGGAATGCGTTTAACTGCAAGGAAGCAGTTACTTTCTTCTCCGAAACCGTAACCGAGTTGGAAACCGACTTCTCCGAAGCGGTCATCGAGCACCAACTCGCTTACTACGACGTAGAACACACGCATACCTACCAAACACAAACAGGAGATCTGCTCCTCATGCAAGCACGCTGGCTGGAGCAGTTCTTCACCTCGCCAAAGATACAACTTGCGCAGAAGATCAATGGCACGAATCCGCTCGTGCTCATAGCTGATTATGAGCACCAAATTACCGATGCGCCGGGAAGCAACAATCAAGTCAATTTCAAATGGAAATTTGCCGACAAGCGCTTAACGCTGAACGATTTTAGCCTTGATGATGGCATCTTTACCGAACCATATTCGGAGGAGTACGTATGATCGAAGTAGCACCCACGCAAGAGCAAGCCCAATCCGAACGCGAGCAATACGTTCGCGCCTGGAACGAAACGATGATAAAAATCTGGCAGGAACGTATCACCTTACTGGACGTCATTGATACGGGCAGATTACTCCAATCGCCTTGCACAATACCTATACAGGCTGACGGGCGATTTGTCGAGCTTACCATCTCCGAACAGTTCCTCGAATACGGCCTTTGGCAGGACTTCGGAACAGGACGCGAAACGCCTCGCGGAAACAAGGGAGATATAGGTCGAACCAAAGTGCGCCAGCGCCGACCTTGGTTCTCAAAAAAATACTACTCCTCCGTCCTCAACCTCCGCGATTTCTTCGGAGAGAACCTTGGTCGAGAGTTCCAAGGTATCATGGCGGACATGTTTGAACGAATCAATAAATTGTAATACTATGAATAAGACGCAAATCCAATCCCTCATCGAGAACTTGCGAATGCAGACCGCCGCAAACTCAATCACGCCAAACATGTTGGCGAACATTCTTACGGAGTTGAATAATAATTCGGCTTCGACCACCCCGCAAGGCGATACTACCATCGAAGCCTCCGACGCGCCTTTGCTCTATTGCGAAGTGCGCAATGGCTTGCTGTACCTTCGTAATTACGAGTACTACACGGCGCTTGGGTTAGAGCCTATTCTGTTCCGCTACATCAAAAAGAAAAACCGCTGGAACATCCAAGGCTCTAACTTGAAATACGGCCCGAAAAAGAAAGGCTGGTTCGCGAACGGCAAGCAGCACACCCTTCAGATAGGTACTGGTGGTCTCGTCAAACGGAATTACAAGGTGATCAACACCTACAATTTATCCGGCGATGACTATCGCTTTACTGCCGATACCTTTGTCCGCACCAATGCCGATGTAGAAACGAATCGCGGCATCACTTGGGGGTGCTGCTCCATTAGCCGGAGCAATCGCAACGGCTACCGAATGGTGCGCCTGCCGTTCGCAATCGGCTTTGCCCAAAAGGTAACGGACGAGCAAGCCGCCGTTACTGTCGGCAGCCTCATATCGAACTTGGCACCGTTCTTTATTCGAGGACAGAGGAAAAGAGATGATATCTATACATGGGCATTCAGCCGATAAAAAAAGGGGGAGGAGCACGGGGGGCTGCATTGCTGCAGGCACGCGCTTCCTCCTTACACTCCCGCCGGTGAGCACAGAGGCCTCGCAGAGCGGGGCACGCTCAAGACTGGATGCAGATCCCAGAGAGCAGGGGCCGAGGTCCTTTGTCGCACGAGGCAACGGGGCTCTCCGTAATCCGCTGCAAAAGTACAGAAAATAGTCGAAATCTCAAAAGACACGCCTAAACCAACCCTTAAAACTTTATAATATCATGTCAAAAATCAAAGCCTTAACACCCCAAGCGTGGGTCGCAATCGCCCTCGCTATCGTGGCAGCAGCCACCTTCATTGCCGGTATTATCATCCCGCCTCCGGGCGAGGTGCATCCTTCCATTATCCAAGGTATCGGCTTGATGATCGTCCTCGTAGCCATCTTCTTTGGATGGGATGCCGTCATACGAGGGTTCGAAACCAAGTTTGAGCACGGCAAAACCAAAGTCACCATCTCCGGTAAGCGCCATGCGCATACCGAAAACGCGGACACCGCAGAAGGGAGGGAAGATGAGAACAATCAATGAAATCATCGTCCACTGCACAGCAACACGCGCTTCGCAGAAGGTCACGGTTGCTGATGTCACGCGCTGGCACAAGCAACGCGGCTTCGCTACGATTGGGTATCATTACCTCGTTGATCAGGCAGGGAATGTGTTCCCCGGCAGACCGGAGGCCACACCCGGTGCACACTGCCTTGGGCACAACGCGAAATCAATCGGTATCGCGTACTGCGGCGGGCTCGACGCAAGCGGCAAGCCTGCCGACACGCGAACCGAACCCCAACGAGCCGCCTTGCTTGGTTTACTAACCGAGCTCAAACAAAAGTATCCATCCGCATCTATCCACGGACACCGAGATTTTGCCCAGAAAGCATGCCCGTGTTTTGATGCCACTAACGAGTACGCTGCCCTATGAAAACTATCTGCAAAAACCTCCGCGCATTGATACTCATGGCTTGCGTCCTGCTTTGTGCTTGCCACACAACCAGACACACAGTGTCTGTCGTTGATGCAGAGCAAGACACCCAGTCCACGCACCATGAACAGACTACCACCCAAAGGCTGGATAGTCTTATCTCAACGCTCTCCGCTTCTGCGGATAGTATAACCATAGAGCTGTATGGTGATGCGCCTGCGCCGGTCGCTGACTCGCTCAATCCCGTCGCACCTTCGGATCAAGCTTCGCCGGTGACGGCAAAGCCACAACCCAAGAAGCGCATTACCATACACGCGCCTCGTATCAACAAAGAGGAAAGGCATGGCTCGGATGTGCGTCAGCAGACCAACGTGGCCGATAGCACACGGAGCAATTCCCAGTCCCACACATCCACTGATGACTCTAAAGAGGTCATCGGTGGCGCTGAACCACCAAACCTAACGGCGGTGTTCATTGTGCTGGGATTGGGTATTACGCTCCTCATCATAGGTGCTATATTCGGCTACTTATGGCTGCATAAGAAACATATCATCTGAGCTATACCTTTCCTTAAAAAACACGTACGCATGTGCATAGGCGAGCGCTTATGCACGTGCGTATTGCTTTCTACCGCCCAATGGCAAAATTTAGGATAGAAAATAAAAGAAAACCAGCACGTAAAGTGCTGATTTTCAGGCGGGTGGAATAAGGGGCTCGAACCCTTGACACTCGGAACCACAATCCGATGCTCTACCAACTGAGCTAAGACCACCGTACAGCTTTTTTTCAAAAGCGGGTGCAAAGGTACAACTTTTTTTTGACATGACCAAATTTTTTTTACTTTTTTCACGAAAAATCGACTTTTTTGCGTGAAAATCGTTACCGCACAATCAAAATTGTGTATTTTCTCGAACAAAAAGAGCATAAAAAGCCGTAGCAGACTTGCTCGCTCTCCGCTCCACAAGCCGACTCCCGAACTTTTCCGCGTTAGTTAGAGACTTTAGAGGTGCGGGCGCAAATAGGAGACTTTCAAGGCTTCCAAATCTACTTGCAGACCTCGCCGGTTTTGGGCGCGGTGGAGACTCGTCAGCCTTTCCGCGATACATGGAGACTTGCAAGGCTTTTGAACCATTGAGAGACTTCCAAGCCTTTCGCACGCGGGGTCTTGCGTGCGCATTATGTACGCGGGAGACTATAAGCCTTTCCGAATTGTGGAGACTTGTCAGCCTTTGACCTCACAAGTGGACTTTACAGCCTTTCGCTCACATGCAGACCCGCAAGGCTCGCGGGCGCATGGGGGACTTGCAAGGCTCGTGCGCTCGTGGGTGACTATCAGCCTTTCCGAATTGTGGAGACTTGTCAACCTTTGACCTCACAAGTGGACTTTGCAGCCTTTCGCTCACATGCAGACCCGCAAGGCTCGCGGGCGCATGGGGACTTGCAAGGCTCGTGCGCTCGTGGGTGACTCGCAAGCCTTTTCGCGCATGGGCAGACTCATCGCCTTTGCTCCGTGAGAGACTTTTCGGCTCGTTGAAATTGTGGAGACTTGAGCGGCTTGACTTCCACATGCAGACCTCTGCATATTCCGCTCGGACTTGGACGGCTTCCGAAGCCACCTTTGCAGGGCGGTTGGGGCTGCTAATAGCGAAGCTCGGGGCACATCCCCGAACCCCTAAACTGCTGAATTGTAACGTGTTACGATTTCAATCAGCGAAATTTTTGAACAACGAGGTACGAATTTCCATGTAAAAATAGGCGTTAGCCCTTGATTTTACTGGCTGTTCCTCGCCGTTCAGAAAGCCACTTTTTAGGGTGTCTTTTCCGGTTTCGTATCTTCGTAGTACATTTGCACAAAATTTAGTACAAACTATGTCAGATTACGCAACCAACACGTCCGTCAACTTGACTGTCAACGGACAACAGGCAGCCGAGACGCTCGCCAACCTGAAGAAGCACGCCCTCGAACTATCTGAACAGATAGCCCGGGCAGCTGCAGCGGGTGACAAACTCACCCTTCAGAAACTCCGGAAGGAGTTGAAAGATACCAATCGTCAGATTAAGGAAATGGAGTCATCCACCATGCAGGTAGATAACGTCCTCCGGCGATTAGACAAAGCAACCCCGAAGGAGTTGCAGAAAACGCTCCAGACGCTCAACAAACAGTTGGACTATATGGAGCGTGGCTCTGAGGCCTGGAACATACAGGCTCAGCGCATACGATTGGTAAAGGATGAGATTGCCCGCGTGAACGGGGAACTCGCTCGTTCGCAAACCTTCTTGGAACGGCTCAATAGTAAGTGGCAAGAGTGGCAGACTGCCGCCATGGGAGGTGTCGCCATTATAACTGGTGCTGTGATGGCGGGAAAGAAGGCTGTGCAGATGTATGCTGAGATGGAGCAGGAAATGGCAAACGTCCGCAAGTACACCGGCATGACCGCTGAGCAGGTCGAACATCTAAACGAGGAGTTTAAGAAGATCGACACACGCTCTCCGCGCGAGGAACTGAATCGCCTGGCACAAGAAGCAGGCCGCCTCGGTAAAACTTCCGAGGAGGACGTTCTTGGCTTCGTGAAAGCGGCAGACCAAATCAATGTAGCGTTGGATGAGCTTGGAGATGGGGCAACATTGCAACTTTCTAAACTCACGTCCATATTTGGGGATGAAGAACGGCTCGGCACGGAACGGTCGCTGCTTGCTGTGGGCTCCGTGATCAATGAACTGTCACAGAACTGCACGGCAGGCGCTTCATACCTTGCTCAGTTCGTATGACCGTTCCTCAGGTCATGGCCTTTGGCGCTGTTCTTGATTCCCAAGGACAGAAGGTTGAAATGTCAGCCACGGCTCTCTCCAAACTTATCATGAATCTTTTCAAGAACACAGAGAAAATTGCCAGTGCAACCGGCATGGATCTTGAAAAGTTTAACGCTGCCCTCAAGTCTTCGACAAACGAGGGTCTATTGATGTTGCTCAACCGCTTGAACGAGTTAGGCGATATGTCTGTCCTTGCTCCGGTCTTTGCAGACATGGGCGAGAACGGTGCTCGCGCTTCCGCGGTCATTTCGGCACTTGCCGGGAACGTGGATATGCTCATCTGGGAGCAGGAAGAAGCAGCGAAAGCCTTTGAGGAAGCTACTTCGGTGACGAAGGAGTTTGACGTGCAAAACAATACAGTCCAAGCAGGCTTGGAGAAAGCACGCAAAGGCTTTCAGGAGATGGCCATTTCTCTTGGTCAGGAACTGATGCCGGTAATGCGGCACTTCATTTCAACTACGTCTGCATCCATGCGCGTAATGCTTCATTTGGTGAAGTTCATCAAGGAGCATAAAACCGCTATTCGCTTATAACCGGATGACCGGCAACGTCGTCCGGGCAAACGCAGCAATGAAGCTGCTGAATGCAACCATGATGATGAATCCTTGGGGCTTGGTGGCTGCTGCCATTGTGGGTGCAGGCGTCGCATTGGCTATGTACCTCAAAAGGCAGAAAGAAACCACCAAGGAACTAACCATGCAGGAACAGGTGCAGCAGCGTATCGCCGAGGTCGAGAAGAAAGCTGCTGAAAAGTATGCGGAAGAGAGTGCAGAGATCCACATGCTCAATCAGATGGTGCATAACAATGCACTATCGCTTGATGCAAGGCGTAGCGCCTTGGAAAAACTGCAACAATTAGTTCCGGATTATCATGCTGCACTTACTGCTGAAGGCAAGTTGATCAATGACAATACGGATGCCATTGATGGCTATCTCGCTTCGCTGGAGAAGAAGATAAAGATGGAAGCCTTTGAGGAGGAACTGACAGAGGTGATGAAGAAGAAGATAGAGGCGCAGCGGAAGTTACAGGAAATTGCAGATGCCCAAAGGGAGAAGCAAGAAAATCCCCTTGCGAACATCGAAACGCAGCATAATCCTTATGCTTCGCAGATGCAAGAGCAAGCCGAAGCACTTACTAATAATACAAAGGCTATTTGGCAAGGTCAATTAGACCAGGCAGAGGAATCCATCCGGCAGATTACACAGATGATGAACAAAATGAACGTCAATCCGTTGGAGGGCAAGGTTAAGAAGAAACCCGATGGTGACCCAGCCGGTGGCGGTGGAGGCGATGACGATAAGTCCAAAGGCAAGAACAAGTTCCAAGCCGAGGACGATTGGCGCGAGCGTGAGCAGGCCCTTATTCGTATCGCTTACGCGAAAGGCGAAAAGGACTATGAAGCATACACCAAGCGTATGCTGGAGATTGAGGTTACGTATAACCAAAAGAAGCTCGCGCATAAGGATCTTGTAGGTAATGAGGAAGTGACCATTGAGGCCTCCTATCAGGAAGCACTCAAAAAGCAGCGTCAGAATGCCATCGAGGGAACGGTACAGCAAGAGGAAATCGCCTACAAGGAAGAGATGGCTATTCTTCAGCAGAAGTATGTGGATGGCGAACTCTCTGCGCGTCAGTACCAGAACGCTATCGAGTTGGCAGAACTGGAGCACTTGCGTAAAGTGGCCAACCTCTATGAGGAAGGCTCCAAGGAGCGCTTGAAAGCGGAGAAGAACTATCACGACACTTCGCTCAGGTATCAGCAAAAGCACTTGCAGGAAGCCCGGCAAGCGCAGGAAAAAATGCGCCAGACGTATTTCACAAAAGCATTCCGCGTCACCGATGACGAATCGTATCAACGCGACATGCAGAACTTGGAGCTTGTGTACCGGCAAATGCTCAAAGCAGCCGGTGACAGTAAGCGTGATCGTCTCAAAGTGGAGCGCGCTTTCCATGAAGCCAAATATCAGTTGGCACGCAAGTACAACAAGAAAGAGGCGAAGGAACTGAAGAAGTCCTTCCGGGGAGCTATCGACGATAGCATTGAATGGCTCGAATCGGATGCCGGAAAAGCGATGACGGAATCGTTTTCCACCATTGTTAACCAGATGGGAGCCATCTTCAGCGGCTTGTCAGACATCATCCAAGCCGAGTTGGATATCCAAACGGCTCAAATAGAACGGAAGTACGAAAGGGAGATTTCGTATGCGGAGGGAAATAAGTCGCAGGAAGTTGCCCTTGAGCAGCAGAAGGAAGCGGAGATAGCCAAGGCCAAGCAGGAAGCAAACCGGAAGATGTTTGCTATGCAAGTCATGCAGGCTGTGGCGCAGACCGCCATGTCCGCTATCTCTGCTTATTCTTCGGCTGCAGCGATTCCTGTAGTAGGTTTCGTTATGGCACCTATTGCAGCAGCTATGGCGGTTGCCGCAGGAGCAATTCAGATTGCTGCCATCAAGAAGCAACAACAAGCCTCGGAAGCCATCGGGTATATGGAGGGAGGTTTCACCAAGCCCGGACGCAAGGATGAACCTGCCGGTATCGTCCATGCGGGGGAATGGGTAGCAAGTCAAGACTTACTCCGCAATCCCCAGGCCCGAGCTATGATTGAAACGCTCGACTATGCCCAGCGAACTAATACCGTAGGGCGGCTGTCTGCTTCCGATGTTTCGCAGTCTATTACGGCGCCACAACGTATCGCCAAGGCGCAACAATCCGGCGAGTTGCTTGCCGTCGCATCAGCGTCGCAAGCCTTATCACGCTCCGTAAACGAGATGAATCAGAGGCTGCATGAGCCGTTTGTTACTGTGAACACCGTTTCCGGTGATGCCGGTATCAAGAAAGCGCAGGACGAGTATGATCAGTTAATCCGTAACAAAACACCTAAATCTAGACGATAATGGAGATACTTATTAATCATCAGTTAGCCACTCTCAAAGAGGGAACTTCGTTCGATTTCGTGGCTGAAAACCGCTACTTTTCAGGGGCAGACAGCTACACCTTGGCTATCACATTTCCGCTGAAGGGATGTCCGGGCAATCTCGCCATTTTCGGGCATATCAACCGCAAAGACGTGGTTGCTCAACAGATACTGTTTGACTGCGAAATCAGGCATGGTGCCTTCTATCGTCATGGCTCAATTACCATCACGGAAATCAGTGATATTGAGGTCAAAACGCAATTCCTTGAAGGGCGCTCGGTGCAGAACTATTCAGACAGTTTTGAGACCATCTATATCAATGAATTGAACTTGGGTTATCCGGACACATCAACGTCTTCGTTTTCGCCCAAAGCACACCTTGGGCACAGCATTGATGATGGCTTAAATTATATAGCATTTCCGTGGGTGAATAACTCCACCGGAAACGTGCAAAATCGCCCGAATGATAGCGGTTCGTGGCCCACATCGTGGCACTATGATACACGTGGATTGTCGTTCCAGCCGTATCTCGTTTATTTGCTCAAGCAGATCTGCAACGCTATCGGGTATTCGTACGATTTTTCAAAACTGATGAATAGTCAGTACAAGTACCTTGTAGTATGCAATACGCTGCCTTATGCTTGGCCCTGCAAGAACTGGGCTACAGCGCTGCCGCACTGGACGCTCACAGAGCTGTTTGAACAACTGGAGTATTTCCTCAATGGGGAGTTTGATATCGACCATGCCACAAAGCATATTTCTTTCTGCTTCTCCAAAGAAGCAATAGAGGGGGCTGGTACAGTTGAGTTAACGAACGTCGTGGACGAGTTCACCTCAACCGTGGAGGATGCAGGTTCTTGCAAGTACAGGGAATACGTCAACCTCAAATTTTCGGAGTGCAGCCATCGGAAATGGAAGTACTACTCCTGCAAATGGTTCGTTGACATGATGAAAACGCAGGACGTTATTCTTTCTTGGTCGTTAGGCACCTATAATAACGGCATATTTTACAAGGAAGTTAATGGTGCGCAGCGGCTCTATATCGAGATGAGAGGAGCAGCTGACTATGTGCAGACGCAGTATAGCGGTTGGAACCTTGAATATCTGTATTATTGTAGGGCTGAAGATACGTACTTTATCATACGTAATTACGGGTCGTATATCGTGGACTCTTCGCAGCCTGCCAACTTGGAAGGGAATACACGCTATCTGAATACCTTGGAGCCGGTCAATATGTTTGGTGACTCCATCGTTGATGAGAGTGCAGAGACGATTGAGATAAAGATAGTTCCGGCGTGGATTGATGAGGCTTACGCGGACGGTAATTTCAAGGGAAATGCCTTCTTCTTGGAGTGTGGCGAGTACGTGAATAATTCCAATCAGACTATCCCTTGGGATTATGCCGACAAGAAGCTGTCAGCAGGGGAAAGTTCTCGGTCTGTAGAGTACTTTGATAAGTTGTATATGGGTTTCTGGAACGGCTCAACATATAACGCGATGTACGGGAAATATACCCATCCGGTCATTGACCATGTGCTGACCTATCCGCGTCAAATGGACTTTGAACTGACGTATTTCAGTATGCGTTTACGGTCGTCGATCATTGGCACCAATGGCAAGACGCACGCTATCGCTTCCAATAAGAAATATAAGTTTAGTTTCCTTGCGAAGGACATTCCCAATGTTCGCTCACTGTTCATCATCCATGGTCAGCGGTATATCTGCGAGAAGATAACCGCCAACTTCACGGAAAA
>ONMV01000031.1 GCA_900319005.1 uncultured Bacteroidales bacterium | reverse complement strand
CAATTTGTACATTCGGCATGGTCGCTGATTCCGTTCGGACTCATGCTTCTGATGATTGCTATCGGTCCGCTGGTAGCAGAACACTGGTGGGAGAAGAACTCCAACAAACTCATTGTTTCCCTCTTCCTCGGCGTGCCTGTTGCGGTATGCTTGATTATGGGCGGAATGATGCACGAGTTGGAGCACCAGATCTTCTTCGACTACGTGCCGTTCATCATCCTGCTGCTGGCGCTGTTTGTCATCACCGGCGGCATTCATTTCTCGGGTGACCTGAAAGCCAAACCTTGGGTCAACACCGGTTTCTTGGGCTTGGGCTGGATCTTAGCCTCTATCATGGGTACGACGGGCGCTGCCATGCTGCTCATCCGTCCGCTCATCGAGACCAACAAACAGCGTGAGTACAAGGTTCACACCATCCTTTTCTTCATCGCCCTGGTAGCTAACTGCGGCGGTCTGCTGACCCCGCTGGGAGACCCACCCTTGTTCATGCTCTTCCTCCGCGGCGCACACTTCTCATGGTTCATGCACCTTGCGCCCGAATGGGCTGTTACGGGAATTCTGCTGCTCGGCCTCTATTTCGCGATGGACACCTATTATTACAAGAAAGAGCACTGGACATCCCTCTCATGAAAGGTACTATCAATTTCGTATATCTGTTAGGCGTAGTGCTGGCAGTGGCTTTTGTGAACGAAGGAACCATCAAGCAGATGGGTGAAGCGGACGCTCCGCTGTGGCTCAAATACCTGCGTGAGATAGTGCTGCTCTCGCTCACAGGTCTCTCGCTCTACACGACCAAGAAAGAGGTGCGTTTTGGCGACAACAAGTTCAGCTGGACGCCAATAGTAGAAGTAGCCGTCCTGTTCCTCGGAATCTTCCACGACGATGACCCCTGCCCTCGCCTATCTGAAGGCGCACGCAGCCGACCTCGGTTTCACCCACGCATGGCAGTTCTATTACTCGACCGGTGCGCTCTCCGCGTTCCTCGATAACACACCGACAGCCGTTGCCTTCCACGGTGTAGCTTCCGGTCTGCCGGAATCGCTTGCTGCCGCTCAAGCCGGTGTCGTAACAGGCATGTTCGAAGGTACGCCTTTCGTAGCCGGTATTCCGGAGATACTGCTCAAAGCCATCTCCATCGCGGCTGTGATGTTCGGCTCGCTGACCTATATCGGCAACGGACCTAACTTCATGGTGAAAGCTATCGCAGAGGAAAGCGGAATCAAGATGCCATCGTTCTTCGGCTATATGATTAAGTTCAGTTTGATCATCCTCCTGCCGGTTTATGTAATCGTACAATTATTGTTTATCTGATGAGTCTGATTGATAACATCATTACGTGGTATTCGGCGCATATGAACTATGCGTCGATTACTGCGTTGATGGCTGTTGAGTCATCATTTATTCCTTTCCCAAGTGAGGTAGTGATACCTCCAGCAGCTTTCGTAGCAGGCCAACCGGAGAGTGTTCTTTGCACCACCGGCAACTACCCGGTTGATGTACTGCTGATCATTCTTTTCGGCACGCTGGGAGCCATGATTGGAGCGATCATCAATTATGGTCTTTCCGTATGGTTAGGACGACTAATCATCTATAAGTTCGCTGACAGCCGTTTGGGACACATGTGCCTGCTTTCGAGTGAAAAACTGCAACGCGCAGAGGAATATTTCCGAGAGAAAGGGAATGTCTCCACCTTTATCGGTCGATTCATTCCGGGTATCCGTCAGTTGATCTCTATCCCTGCCGGTCTGAGCCGTATGCATTTCGGTTCGTTCCTTTGGTGGACTTTCCTTGGGGCGTTCATCTGGAATTGCATCTTAGCGCTCATGGGCTATATTGCTGCCGGACAGATGGACTTAATAAAAGAATATAGCCACGAATTATCCGTGGCCATATTAGTACTGCTTGGAGCAGTAGTTCTCTATTATGCAATGCGCTGGTTTATTCGCCGCGCAACCAAGCACGAATAGCTTTTCGCTTATCAATCAACTCAGCTAAGGCACAACCTCCAAACCAGCCGAGTAAGAGAAAGATAGCCAGCATTTTAAGGCGACCGTTTACGGGGTCTTTATCCGCTGCAAAGTGGTTAACCAAGACAACTGGAGCGGTCGCTAATTGTAAGCGATTATCAAATTTCTGCATATGTTCCTGATGATTATAAATATTATTCAAGAATAAATGCACTTGCCTGTCTCCGTAGAAATTAACTCCATTTCCGGGATAATTCATCGGCTGAGCCGGAGAGGGGTTAGAGAAATAATAATGGGTTGTGAGGCTATCCAATTTATGCGCCTGAGTATGATTGAAAGCAGCTACCTCCCGCAAATTCTGCAGATAAACGACATAAGCACGCTGCAATGCCGTATTCGAATTGATAAGTTCCATTAGCGCTTTCTCTATTTCCGGAACCTTATCCATATTACGCTGCTTGATGCGGAATTGCAAACAAATCTGATCCTGCATTTGAACCTCAACGGTATCGGTAGGCGATGAAGATTTATTAAAATCTATATAATCAGCATACCCGTCATCCAAACAATCTATCACACGGAAGGTCTCAAACGCATAAGCGATCCGCTTCTCTACAAATGGCGTAATATCTGCTCCCTCCGGTAACATCTGCATTGCGCGAACCGGTGCATAAACCTGCTCGAACTGCTGTATCGAACAACCGTTCAGATTTGCCACAGCGTTCATTTTATACGTCAGATTCTCATTACGCGACAGATAGAATGCTGCAGCGATTCCTAAGATTACAATCGGTACTACTACCCACCAATAATGATAAGTCAGACGAATCATATAAAGAATTCCGTCCCATAAAAATTTGCAGCAACGACCTATTGCGCGTCCAATCAATACGCATAGATCAAAAAAATTCATGTCTTTTTCCATATTATCTTTTAGTTTTCAATTATCACTTTCTCCTGATCCATCCGAAGACACGATGCTCCGACTTAGGAGCCTCTTCTTCTTTGGTTTCATTCTCCACAGTGATCACCACCTCGTCCGCCGGGGTAGAAGCTGCATGCTCGCGAGGTGCTTCCGCTGCCTGTTCTTCCGCGGGAAAGAGGGTGGCACTCAGATCAATCGTCTGAACCGGTTCATCCTCCATTTGGTTAGATATCTGCGGCGGGTAATTCTCATCAATTGCCTCTTCAATCGTCTTTTTGCCTTCTTCTGCTTCTTCGGAGGGCAGACCGTCCACCTTGTATCCCGTAGCGATAACCGTGACGCGTACATCTTCACCCAGCGATTCGTCAATAGAAGCTCCCCATTGAACTTCGATGTTATCCCCCACTTCTTGCACGAAATCATTGATCTGGTCAATCTCTTCCATCACAATAGCATGTTCTGTTGAGCAATAGAATTGCAAAAGGATACGTTCCGCTCCGTGTACATCGTTCGTGTTAACAAGCGGAGAATTGAGTGCATCATTGATGGCATTCGTGATACGTTTCTCTCCAGATGCACGACCGATATTCATGATCGCCACACCGCCTTTCCTGAGTGTATTACGAACGTCGGCAAAATCGGTATTTATATATCCCGGAACGGTGATTATCTCCGCGATCGAACGGGCAGCGTTGGCTACTACATCATCCGATTTGCTGAAGGCATTGAGTAGATTCAGTTCCGGATATATCTGCTTGAGCTTTTCATTATTGATAATCAGCAAAGCATCCACATGTTTTGCCAACCGTGCCACGCCTGTCATCGCTTTCTCTATCTTTTTCTTTCCCTCAAAAGCAAACGGAATTGTCACGATACCAACGGTCAAAATACCCATTTCTTGAGCCACTTCAGCTACCACCGACGAAGCACCGGTACCCGTTCCGCCTCCCATTCCGGCAGCCAAAAACAACATCTGCGTACCATCATTCAGCGCTTCGCGAATATGATCTCTACTCTCCTCTGCATACTGACGAGCGGTCTCCGGATCGCCTCCGGCTCCTAATCCGGGTCCCAACTGTAACTTACTGGGCACAGAGCTTTTGATGAGTACTTGTCGATCCGTGTTGCATACCAGAAAGGAGACATCTTTCAGACCCTGACGATGCATGTAATTAACGGCATTGCAACCACCGCCACCGACACCGATAACTTTGATAATACTATCTTCCGTCAAGCCCTCCAAGGGTAATGTAATGAGATCTTCCATAATGTTATGTTTAATGTATGATGATTATAATTTATTGCTGATCAATGAACATATCAAGTGTTGATTCTTTGAAACGGTCAAAGAAACCGGGCTTACGTACCAACTGGTCCTTATGACTATCGCGATAATCCTGTCCAAGCAGGATGGTACCTACAAGAGAAGTATAAGCCGGCGACAGATATTTTTCCTCCGTATCCCGATGGAGCAGTAGATTATGGGCACCATATTGCACTTTCAACGGCGTCAGACTCTGGATATAATCATCCATTCCCATCAGCATACTACCTCCTCCTGTGATATATATAGCGGAGATACGATCCTCCACTTTCTTTAGTTCCTCCATCAGCGGAGCCAGTATCTCTTGCAACTTCAGCTCGATAGCCTCCGCCAGCTCTGTAGCTGAGATGAGCATGTCCCCCCCTATTTCGGGGCATGCTGGTACACGTAAGCGCACGTTTCTGTTCACGTAAGAAGGAGCTGCATACCCGTACTCTTTCTTGAGTCGCTCCGCTGTTGCAAAACTCATCCCCTGCTGCTCCAACATACGGGAGATATGGTACCCGCCTTTGGGCACAACTTTATTAAGCAAATACTGCCCTCCTTTATATGCGGTCAAGGTGGTTGTCTGCGCTCCGAAATCAAGCACGGCACAACCATCCATCAACACGTGATTACCATCACATGTCGCAAAAGCTGACAATAGTGTCTCGGGGCGTACAAACGCATGTTCTATACTACGCGCCGCCTGAGAGAACGCTTTCTGCAACTGAGTATCAATAGCCTTGCGACCGTAGAAAGCGATATAATGTGCCTCCACGAGCGCTGCCCGTTGTTCGGGAGAAGGAGTATCATCTTGCTCCACCCCGTCTAACTTAAAGAAACTCGGAACTAATCCCAATACAGCTACATCGGGGTTACGGGATTCTATCTTCTCCTTGCATTCCTGCTCCATTCCGTCCAGTAGTTCCTGACTGATCTCTTTCTTGCGTGCCTGATCACGACGCGAATGAACCGCTACTATCTGCATCGATTGACCACCCACACTGATGAAAGCTGTTGGCAGTTCGTCTACTCCGATGCGGTTAGCCAATAGTTTGAGTACCTCAGCTATAACGTATCCTGCGTTGCTTGACTGCGTAATAATACCTTGCTCCACACATACGTTTCCCATCTTCTGAGGACGCTCTTCCACGCCTAACACTTGGAATAAATCCGGTGCTATACGGCGTGCCGCCATCGCGCGAACACTATCGCTGCCCAAGTCGATTGCCACTAAAGGCAGCGAATCTGCAATTTGTGCTTGTCTTCTTGCCATAAAATCATATTCGGTTTAGATTTATTTTCTTGCTACCACTTGGCCTTTAAAACGCAAGTCCAATTCTCTGTATTGCTGACCAGAAGTCTCATCGGCCCCATCCTCTATAAACGCGCGTAACTTAGCGAACTTATGCTCATAGTCCCGCATGGTGCCCATCACCACACGCGGCTTTTCTTCTCCGCACAGATAGACATAAATCATATATGGATTCTGTACATACAGATGGTGTATATGCTTGCGCCAATAACGATTGGACTGCAACCATTCTGCAAAATCAGACAAAGAGGATGTAGCCATGCCAGGACTGATATTTCCCACCACTACCGGTACGTTGTCCTTTACCGCCGCCCGTGCCTGCATCACACGGCGGTCCGTGTCAATGATATAATGTTCATGAGGTGTCTGTATACGTAAAAGCGGTACCCGCTGGGTTAATTGCACCCACACTTCATTGCGCGGGGTGATGTAACATTCCGCCGTGCGCACCATCGGATGATGTCCGATAGACCTCTCTATGCGATGCAACGACACGGTGTTCATCATTTGCCCTACAGGATAGATACCCTCGGCGCGCAGCAATGCATTCAACTCACCTTCTGTCAGATACATCCGCTCATCTGCATCTTCTATCGTATAGCGCAGCGAAATACAAGGCGCTGCAGTCGAGGTCAATTCATACCCTGCCACCATAGCGCCGATCAGCATCAATGCCATGATGCCGATCCCGATACTCTTCCATATAATCTGCGCTTTTGTCAATTCTCGTTATATTTTCTTTGCTATTTCGGGCACAAGGCGATCTATATCCCCCGCGCCTATAGTAAGTACCACGACAGGAGTTGGACTCTGAGCAATCCGCTCTTTAAGGACATCCACCAACTCGTCTTTTTGCACTACTTTACCTCCCAACATCTCACTCGTCACGCCCGGTATCGGTAGTTCACGCGCAGGATAAATCGGCAGCAGAATTACCTCGTCCATTGTACCGAGCACCAAACGAAACCCTTCTGCGAAATCATGCGTACGGGTGTATAAATGCGGCTGGAAAACACCTATCAAACGACGGTTTGGATATAATTTACGGACGGAATCAATCGTCGTAGCTATCTCCTGCGGATGATGCGCATAGTCATCTATATAGACCACTTCAGGAGTGTTCACATGGATATTAAAACGTCTCCAAACTCCCTTGAAAGAGGAAAGCCGAGAGCAGAGAACTGAGAAGTGAGAACTTCCTTCCACCAAATAAGCGACTGTCAACGCAGCTGCAGCGTTCTCAATATTCACATAAACCGGCACACCGAGTTGCAAATCGCAAATCTTCCCTTCGGGTGTTACAAAATCAAACACTATCTGTCCATCCGCAATGCGGATGTTTGTTGCATAGAAATCCGGGTAGTCGGTCGGCTGGCTGTTGATAGCAGAAGACTCAATCACTCCGTACGTATAACATTTCACACCCGGTTGAAGTCTCGGCTGCAACGCAATGCCATGTTTCATCACCAACGCATGTGTGATAAGACTGGTATATTGGGCAAATGACTCACGGTATGCTTCTTCTGTTCCGTAGATATCCAAATGGTCCGCATCAACCGCAGTCACTACGGAAATATACGGCGTCAACTGATGGAAAGAGCGGTCGTATTCATCTGCTTCCACTACCACCCACTCGCTCTTCTCGTCCAACAGAAGATTCGTCCTGTAGTTCATACTGATTCCCCCAAGAAAAGCATTCGTCGGGTATAACAGATGAGCAATCATCGTACTGGTGGTCGTCTTCCCGTGCGTGCCGGCTACGCAGAGCGCTTTCTTTTGCCGCGTCACCATGCCCAACACCTCCGCACGCTTCTTGATTATAAAACCATTCTCCCGGAAATACGTATAAATCGCGCTATCTTCCGGAACTGCCGGAGTCCTGACTACAAGCGTATTATCACTTGATAATCCCAGACCATTCACCTGATCTACAGCATCTATATACGTAATTGCAATACCCTCTAACTCCAATTCTTTGGTTAAATCGGACGGCGTACGGTCATAGCCGCTGACTTGATAGCCTGCATGTTTAAAATAGCGCGCTAACGCGCTCATACCGATACCTCCTATGCCTAAAAAGAATAATCCACTCATAATTCGGGTGCAAAGATACAATAAAAAAATGACATATGCAAGCATATGCCATTCTTTTTTCAGTTTTTTTTCGTCTTATGATACTATCAGGATTAAACGAGCGCTTTTACAAGACTTTCTATTGTACCCGGAAGGAGATCAATAGGAGCGAGTTCGATCATGGTCTTAGCACCATAGACACCGCGCTCTTTCATGCGGAAAGCGGCACGTGCACAGGAGACCATCACCTGACCGGTAAGTGCCGGGTTATTGATGGTCATATTGAACTCAAAACGCTGATTATGTGTTTCTCCGGAGACACCGGAACGAACGAGGTTCACTCCGTGCGCTACGTTATTGAGCGCATCGACTGAATCCACGGCGATGACGTGCGTCTCATCGTGTGCGAAATAATCATCGGCAAGGATAGCTGCTTCTACGGTCTTGAAATCGGCTCCTTCTTCCAGTTCGATATACACCATGCGGCGATGGATACCTGTTCCCAAAGGAATAGTCATGGAGAGTGCGTTCTTGACACCCGCGATCGCTTTGGCAGCGACGGTGTGTCCCATGGAACGTCCGGGACCGAAATTGGTGTACGTGATACCTTTAGGCGCCATCGCCATGAGTAGCGCACGGATCATCGAATCCGAGCCCGGGTCCCATCCTGCGGAGATGATCGAGGCGCACTTATTGGTTTGACAAACAGCGTCTAAGGAGCTTCGTAAGTTCCATATTTGACCATGAATATCGAAGCTGTCCACCGTGCATATACCTCGCGCCGCGAGGACGGTGGCGAACTTCTGCACTTCGCGCGTCGGCGTACAAATGAGGACGACGTCTGCATCAATGCAGTTCAAACAATCATTGTGGTGAAAAATACCTACCAGCTCCATATCCGGAGCAGATTTTATGGCTTCTTCGGCTGCTTTGCCGATGTTGCCGTAACCTAAAATTGCGACTTTCATATTTTTAATGGGTTTTCGAGATCTCGAGATCACGTAATCACGAGATTACGATTTAATTGATTATTCTACAGTAACTGATTTTGCTAAATTGCGGGGTTGATCGACATCACAGCCCTTGACGACGGCGATGTGGTACGCAAGAAGTTGGAGCGGAATGACGGTGAGGAGCGGCGTGAGACACTCTTCGGTCTCGGGCACTTCGATGACATAATCCGCTATTTTAGAAACGAGTTCGTCTCCTTCTGTGACGATGGCGATGACACGTCCTTTGCGTGCTTTGATCTCCTGAATATTCGACACCACTTTTTCGTACGTGCCGCAACGGGGCGCCACAACCACCACCGGCATCTCCTGCGAGATAAGGGCTATCGGTCCGTGTTTCATCTCCGCGGCAGGATAACCTTCGGCATGAATATACGAGATCTCCTTCAGTTTGAGCGCTCCTTCCATCGCGACGGGGAAATTGTACCCGCGTCCGAGATAGATAAAGTTTTGCGCGTACGTGAAGGTCTTGGCGAAGTCGGCAATGCGTTTGTTCTGACCGAGCACGCGTTCGATCTTATCGGGAATCTGGCCGAGTTCGCGCACAATGTTCAGGTAGTGTTCTTCGCTCAGGGTTCCTTTCTCGCGGCCGATACAGAGAGCCAACATCGTGAGGGCTACCACTTGTGCGGTGAAGGCTTTGGTAGAAGCGACGCCTATCTCGGGTCCGACGTGCGTATAACAGCCGCTATCCGAGACACGCGGGATAGAAGCACCGACGACGTTACAGATAGAGAAGATGAACGCTCCTTTGGACTTGGCAAGCTGGATCGCAGCGAGCGTGTCCGCTGTCTCACCGGATTGCGAGATGGCGATGACCACATCGTCCTTGTTGATCACGGGTTTGCGGTAACGGAACTCGGAGGAATACTCTACTTCGACAGGAATCTGCGCGAACTCTTCGATAGCATACATCGCAATGAGTCCGGCATGCCAGGAGGTGCCACAAGCGGTGATGATGATACGTTTGGCGTTAAGGAAACGCTCTTTGTTATCAATGAATCCCGAGAGCGCGATGTTGTCCTGGCGCACGTTAACACGTCCGCGCATGGAGTCGGTCAGGGTACGCGGCTGCTCGAAGATCTCCTTGAGCATAAAATGCGGGTAACCGCCTTTCTCGAGTTGAGAGAGGGACAGTTCGAGGCGTTTGATCTCAGGCGTTTTGGTGACGTTATTGATGGTTGTGATATCTACTTTCTCGCCCAAACGCAGCGAGATTACTTCCTCATCTTCGATATAGATGACCTGATCGGTATATTCGACAATCGGGGTAGCATCAGAGGCTAAGAAATACTCCTCTTCGCCAATGCCGACCACGAGGGGCGATCCTTTCCGGGCAGCGATAAGTGTATCCGGATGATCCTTGTCGAGAACAGCGATGGCGTACGCACCGATGACCTGCTGGAGGGCTAACTGCACAGCTGTTTTGAGATCGACATGGCGATTAACCTGCGTATATTCTATGAGTTGCACGAGCACTTCGGTGTCCGTCTCGGACTTGAAGGTATAACCTTGCTCCATCAGACCGGCTTTGAGCACGGCGTAGTTCTCGATGATGCCGTTATGGATAATTGCGAGACGCTCCGACTCAGAGTAATGAGGGTGAGCGTTAACGGTATTGGGCTCGCCGTGCGTCGCCCAACGCGTATGGGCGATACCGATGCACCCTTCCGTGTTCTTCGAAGCACAGAAAGCTTCCAGTTCCGCCACCTTGCCTTTGGCCTTATAGACATTGAGTTGGCCGGCATCGTCAATGAGTGCCACGCCGGCACTGTCGTACCCGCGATACTCGAGGCGATGCAAACCTTTAATTAAAATCGGATAAGCTTTGCGCTTTCCTATGTATCCTACAATTCCACACATAAAATTATGTACGATTTAATAATGTACGATGTACGATTTATTTAGTCATTTACGATTTACGATTTTGCGTGCAAAGTTACTGTTTTTTTCTGGTTTATGCAATAGTTTGCATTCTTTTTAGTGCTTCTTCGACTTCTTTTCTGTCTGAAAAGGCCGAAAAACGCACAAATCCTTCTCCTAAAGTGCCAAATCCTACTCCCGGCGTACATACCACCTGACATTGTTCCAAGAGGCTATCGAAGAACGACCATGAATCCATTCCGTGAGGAGTTCGGCACCATACATACGGCGCATTCTTTCCTCCCCATACATCATACCCCAAGTCGCGTAACCCGTTGGCTATCAGCTGCGCCGTCTGCTTATAATGATGTATATTACTCATTACCTGTGCTTTTCCTTCCGGACTATAGATAGCCTCAGCACCACGTTGGGAGATATAGGAAGTACCATTATATTTGGTGCATTGCCTGCGGTACCACATCTGTTGTAAGCCGGTCTCTTTCGGAACGATGGTGTAACCGCACCGCACGCCTGTGAAGCCTGCCGTTTTGGAATAACTGCGAATCTCAATGGCTACTTGTTTGGCCCCTTCCAACTCATAGATGCTATGCGGCACGTCGGGATCTTCAATGAAAATCTCGTACGCGGAATCAAAGATGATGATGCTCTTGTGCGCCAAGGCATAATCGACGAAGCGCTGCAGTTGATCCTTGGTAAGCGTCGTGCCTGTCGGGTTGTTCGGGAAGCAGAGATAGAGAATGTCGGCTTTTTGTGCAGGCAGATCTGGATAGAAATTATTCTGCTCCAAACACGGCAGCCAGATGATTTGCCTTCCTGCCATTCGGCTGGTATCCACATAAGCGGGATATGAAGGTTCTAAGATCGCAACGGTATTGGCTGTATCGAACAGATCACTGAGGTTGCCCAGGTCACTGCCTGCACCGTCACTGATAAAGACCTCTTCGGGTGTGAGATGGATACCGCGCGGTACGTAGTCGTTGTCGATGATCGCTTGTCGCAGCCAATGATAGCCCTCTTCTGGACCATAGCCGCGGAAGGTCTCCACATGCGCCAGTTCGTCCACGGCACGATGCATCGCATCGATGATGACCGATGGTAAAGGCAGCGTGACATCGCCTATGCCAAGACGCAGGACGTGCGCCTCAGGATGGACTCGCTGATAAGCCTGCGTGCGATTCGCTATCTCAGTAAAGAGATAATTGTCCTTTAACTGTTGTAAATGCGTATTAATTTGCATACCATTCTCCCCTAAAAACTTCGGTAGCCGGTCCGGTCATGAAGACCGGAGAGGTATTGTCTTTCCATTGGATGAGTAAGTCCCCGCCGGGCAGATGAACCGTCACCGTTCGTTCGGTCAGGCCATGAAAGATCGCCGCGACTGCAGACGCACAAGCGCCCGTTCCGCAGGCCAAGGTCTCCCCCGAACCGCGCTCTATGACGCGCACATCAAGTTCATGTCCGTTACACACGCGAACGAACTCCACATTCGTATCAGGAGGAAGCTGCGAGATGGTATCGCGGAAGAAGACCGCATGCGGATTTCCCATATTGACGGCCGTATAACCGATCGGATCCATGCCGCTTTGGATAGAGTCCGGCTGTATCACCGGTTTGCCCATATTCACTGTCACCTGATCCACTTTCTCATTGTCCACATGCAGGGACAGCGAACGTATACCGGCAAGCGTCTCTATCTCCATATGTACGTTGCGACACAGATCACTCTCGTACATGTATTTCGCCACGCAACGGATTGCATTGCCGCACATCTCCGCTTCGCTGCCGTCGGCATTGAAGATACGCATTCTAGCGTCTGCCACCTTAGACGGCAAGATCAGTACAAGTCCGTCTGAACCAATTCCAAAATGCCGGTCTGAGACAAAGCATGCCAAGGCGGCCAAGTTAGTCTTGGAGATGATGGCAGCCGTGTCTTTTGGGAAACAGTCTATATAGACATAGTCGTTTCCCAGACCGTGCATGCTGTTATAAAATCCAAAAATAACGGATGCGGATGCAAGACCGTCGAACTATATTCTGGGTGAAACTGCGTACCGATATACCACCTATGCATCGGTATCTCCATGATCTCTACTAAGTTGGTATCCGGATTTATTCCCACACATTTCATCCCCTGTTTCTCAAACGTATCTTTATAGGAGTTATTGAACTCATACCGATGACGATGTCTCTCCTTAATCAGCGTTTGTCCGTGATACGCTTTCGCCGTACGGCTGCCTGATGTTAATGCACATTCGTATGTTCCGAGTCGCATCGTCCCTCCCTTCTGCGTGATATTCTTCTGCTCCGCCATCGTCCATCTCGCTGCTGTTGGCATCTTGATAGCCTAACACATTCCGGGCGAACTCAATCACCATCATCTGGAAGCCCAGACAGATTCCAAAAGTAGGTATCTCATGCGTGCGAGTGTATTCAGCAACGAGAATCTTACCTTCTATACCGCGTTGACCGAACCCCGGACAGATAACGACACCAGCCATGCCGGAGAGTTGTTCGGCAATGTTATCGCGGGTAAGAAACTCACTGTTAATGAAATGAATCTGCACCTTATATCCTCTATGCGTGCCCGCATGCATCAAGCTCTCACGAATACTCTTGTAGGCATCTTGCAGGTCATATTTACCGACCAAACCGATATGTAGTATTTCCTCCGCACGCTTGCGGCAATCTAAGAAGTCCATCCAGGATTTTAAATCAGGCGATGCAGACCGTTTGATTCCCATCTTATGCAGAATGACTTCGTCTAGTTTCTGCTCATACATATTGATTGGCACCTCATAGATACTCGGCAGGTCTTGACTCTGAATCACCGCCTCCGAGGCTACATTGCAGAAATGCGCTACTTTATTACGCAATTCATCGCTCAAATGATGCTCTGTACGCAAGATCAGTACCTCTGGCTGAATACCTAAACCCTGTAACTGCTTGACGCTCGTCTGTGTTGGCTTGGTCTTCAGTTCATCCGCAGCCGCCAGATACGGCACATAGGTTAGATGCACATTGAGCGCCCGTTGCGGCTCTAATTCCCATCGTAACTGGCGGATTGCTTCCAAAAAAGGCTGACTCTCTATATCCCCTATCGTACCGCCTATCTCAGTAATCACAAAATCCAATGGTTGTTTAGTTGCATTCAATTGAATACGCCTTTTGATCTCGTCCGTGATATGCGGTACAACTTGTATGGTCTTACCTAAATAATCTCCACGACGCTCTTTCTCTATCACACTCAGGTAGATACGACCTGTCGTCACACTGTTGTCACGCGTGGTTTCAATACCCGTAAAGCGCTCATAGTGCCCAAGATCAAGGTCTGTCTCCATCCCGTCTGCCGTCACATAACACTCGCCGTGTTCGTACGGATTGAGAGTCCCAGGGTCGATGTTGATATACGGATCGAACTTTTGAATCGTTATCCGATACCCACGCGCCTGGAGTAACTTACCCAAGGATGCTGAGATGATACCCTTCCCAAGAGAAGAAGCAACACCTCCGGTGATAAAGATATACTTCGTTTCCATTAATGACATTTATACCAATCCTTGCTCGACCATGGCATTGGCGACTTTCATGAAGCCGGCGATGTTAGCACCTTTGACATAGTTGATGTATCCGTCCTCTTCGGTTCCGTATTTGAGACATGCCGCGTGGATGTCCGCCATGATTGTGCGGAGACGCTGATCCACTTCTTCAGCAGTCCATTTGAGACGCATTGAGTTCTGGGTCATTTCAAGACCGGATGTAGCTACACCGCCGGCATTGGATGCTTTGCCCGGGCTGTAGAGGATCTTAGCGGCTTGGAAGATCGCGATAGCTTCCGGCGTGGAAGGCATGTTCGCACCCTCACATACGCAGAAACAGCCGTTCGCCATCAGTTTCTCGGCATCGGCTTTCTCGATCTCATTCTGGGTAGCACATGGCATTGCGATGTCGCAAGGGATACGCCAAGGACGCTCACCTGCGAAATACTGGGCTTGCGGATACTTAGCCGCATACTCCTTGATACGCCCGCGACGAACGTTTTTGAGTTCAAAAACAAAGTTCATCTTCTCCTCATTCAGTCCTTCCGGGTCATAGATAAATCCGTCTGAATCACTGAGGGTGAGCACTTTAGCACCAAGCCGCATAGCTTTCTGGGCTGCAAACTGCGCTACGTTTCCGGAACCGGAAATACATACCTTCTTCCCCTCGAAAGACTCACTACGGGTAGCGAGCATTGCTTG
>ONMV01000036.1:1933-9070 GCA_900319005.1 uncultured Bacteroidales bacterium | reverse complement strand
GCGGTGTGCGCGCCTGCGGCGCGCGGGCGCGGGAGAGAGAGCGGAGAGCAGCGGAGCGGGCAGAGGCGGGAGACAGCGGAGCGGAGAGGGGCGAGGGCAGCAGAGAGAGACAGCATCGCCGATGGTACTGCACTGCGTTGTGGGAGAGTAGGTAGCCGCCACTTTGAGAACCTCTGAGATTCGTCTCGGGGGTTCTTTCTTTGTATAGCATGTCCGGCGATGCAAGTGGTAAGCCGACCTCATCCTTTTTTTCTCGCTTCGCGAAAATTTTTTGCGGAAAGAAAAAAATCGTTTTTTGTTTCTCTTCTTTTCTATGTTTGTTTTCGGCGATGGTATCGCCGCTTTTTTCTTGTTTCTGCTTGTAGTGTGTGGGCTCGGACATAGGCAGATTAGTCCTTCGCTGTCCTCCCTCTGCGTGAGGACGTTATTATCTCGTATCGCCCCCTGTCTTTGTATCACATCCAATGAGGCTACAAACGCCAGCGGTCTGCCCGATACGAGCTAAATGCGGGTGTAGCCCATGCGGGGTGTAGTTTTCTCTTCTCTCCGTCCGTTTCGTTCAGATTACATCTGAACACAAAGAAAGCGGCATTGCTGCCGCCTTCTGTTGCTAGTTCTTACGATGTTTTTCTACATGGTAGAAGCCTAACGTGAGAATTTTAAGGATGACTTCGTACAGAACTTTCACCCAATCTTTGTCTTCGTTTTCAGTTTTCATTTTCGATTATGATTTTAATAGATTCATTACTTGCTTGCAATGCAAGCCATTCCGCAGTAAGTTGCTGTTCTATGGCGGCACTCACCAATATACAGCCTTTTGAGTGTTTCGGATTTGTTCCTCTGTGGATGCGTATTCCGCTGCGTCCGGGCACGTTCCTGATAAGTGGCAGCATTCGCTTGAAGCGCGGTGAGAATGTGACCAAGATCGGATAAGTTCCTACAGGTATGATATAGTCCGCATTTTCGAGCGTTGCGATGTCTCGTCCATTCACGCGCATACTTCCGCGCACCGCCTTTCCGTTTCGGCTAATTCGCCGCATCTGAATTACCGCCATGCTTACTCTTCCATTTGTAAGTGTAATCAATCCCAAATAGTGCCCCTGCAAATGTTGCCACCTCGCCGAAGCCGACCAACAGGCTTTCGTGAATCTCGCCCTGCGGAGCGATAAACGCCCCGCAGAACAAGAGCACTAATCCACCGATAGAAAGCACAGCCGCTGTGATGAGCTGAATACTTGCTTTCATAGCTCACCTCCTTTATCCGATGGTCTTCAGCCGCTCCGGCATGGTCACCGTGTTCGTGCTTTCATCGTAGCACTTCCATGCCTTGCCGAACAACCAACCTTTGTAGGTCGTGTACTTGAAGTTTGGACGGGTCTTCTTCTCTTCGATGAAGTCCATCTGGTCGTACGTAAGGTGCATCAGATCCATCGAACGCTCAAGAGCCGCTTGACGAACCACTTTGAACCGAGCACGCACCTTCAGTTCCTCAGTACTTGCCGGAGTGGTGCGATCGCCGTGTACAGACGTGTACTTACGTTCCGACCAACGGCGGTAGTTGTAGCAAGTGCGATACTTCTTGCTGATACGACCCGATATGTGATGTACGGGGTCTTCAAAAACAACTTTTCCCATAATTAAGATTTAGGTTTAATGGTTAGACATCGGGTTTACACCAACTTTGCGTATTCCATGGCGATTACATACCCGCGCAAGCTCTTGTACTTGCTTTGACCGGCAAAAGCGGTCTCGTACGCAGCCTTCTGTGTGGCATCTGCCAATGCGGTGCTTGCGCTGGTCAGCGCGGTTTTGAACTTCGCTTGACGTGCCAGCTCCTCTGCACTGTACGCTTTCGTACGCGGATTGCAAATCTGGCTGGTGTACTGTGTTTGCCCACGTTGAGCAAAGATGATTTTCGAGTGCTTACAGATCTTGCCTCGGAAAGATTGGAAGGGTGCTTCCAAATTGATTTTACTCATAGTTAAATGTGTTTAGGTTAATAATATTTGTGAATTGTCTCTCTTTAGACAATTTTTCTTCTTGGGGTCCCCAGAGTAAACCGAAGCCGTAGGCTGTTTGCTATGGGGGAAGCGTAGAACAAGACGAAAATTCATATGAGCAACGTGGTTGCGAATCGTATTAAGTCTTAGTCCAAGCGCACGAGCGGCTTACGAGAGAGATACGGGACGATAGCGAGTAACTAAAAGCCAGTTTCCTCGAAATCCACCGCAAAGATAAAACGAAAAACGGAGACGTGCAAATTTTCGTCTCCGCCGATGACCAAAAGTGGTCGTTTACACAATGAACGTCGCGAAATGCGCGAATGTGATCTTCACTCGGTCGTTGAGCGCGTACTGAATCAGACTTGTCGCGTCCTCTGGTTTGAGCCACCCTTTGTTGGTTTCCCGCTTGCGGTAATGCTTCTTTTGCCGCCAACCATACAATAGCGTCTCCCATTCCTTGGACGTATAGGCTGTGTTCTTGTACTGCTCAATCCCGTCTTTGACGTGCGCCAACGGAATTTTATTTTCTTGCTTCATTTTTCTTGAAATTCAAAGGTTTAACATCCGTCAACTGGAATGCCTCGGCGGCTTGAACGGTATAAATGCCGTAACGGTTGTAGTACTTGGCACTAACCATCTTGAAGTTCGCCATCATACTCTTAATATGCTCTGTTCCGTTCCAGTTAAATGGCATCGGAACACAATCTTTGATAGCGTAATACGGATGATCTTTGATAGCCACACCGCGCAGTTTCTGCTCCCACAAGGTAACGTATATCTGTCGTTGCCTTTGTAGCGGAATACTGTTCCACTGCTCCTCGGCAGGTCGAATCATGTGCGCGTTTTGCGGAGCGATGTAGGGTTGCAGCAAGTCCAGCATAACCGCCCAACTTCTACGCTTCTTTAGTATGTCGTCTAAGGCTTCCATAAATTTAATTTTCAAAAAAAGTAGCAGGGTGACATCCTCTGTGGAGATTATAGAGGGGTGTATATCTATGCAGATAGTCTCCCTACTACGAATTTTCTTTTATTCTTTTGCTTCTTTTCTTTTTCTTTTTACTCGATGACTTTCACCGTCAGCTTGATCTCGTCCGGCTCCTTGTCTGGGTACAGCTCTACAAAGGTCTTCACGTACCCTGCCATCACCGCCGTACGAGCTTTGACGAGGTTTTGTTCCTTGGTCTTTTCCTTTGCGTTCTCACGCCATTTCACCGCCTGCTCTTGCGGATAGCGTCTGTAATCTGCAAAATCAAAACTCTCCGTCCGCTGAAGCTGGAACTTTCCGATACCTTCCACCTCAAACTCACCTTTTTCGAGGCCTTTTGCAGTCAATATCGCCACCGCCTCATTGGTCGCCTCGGTTGAGATCTCGTCAATACGTGCTTTAATAGCCTTTTCTTGGTTGCGCAACTCGCGCAGTTCTTTCAAATTATCTGCTTTCATAATTCTTCTTTACTTGCGTCCGATGTCATCGGACATGTTATTTTTTTTTGTTTTTTTGTCGCGGCATCAAATGCCGCTTTCCCCTTCGTCCATTAGCCCGAAATTGAATTTCGGAATTTATACTTCGCGAAAATCCCCAGCAGTTCCTCTTTGCTCATCTGCTTGGGGTCACGTCCTATAGACCGCAACACCCGCAGCAGCTTCGCCCGCTTGATATTCTCTTTTGGTGTGACATACTCTAAATTGTCCGTACTCCAGTCGAGCATATCTCCGTTGAGGTGATCTACTTCGTAGCCCTCTGGTCTTGAACCAATCCATGTGAGTGTCATGAGCATGTGGCATGTCCTGTTCCCGAACTGCCGCATGAAGGGGTAACGTGTGTGACACACTCGCGGATCTCTGGGCACGCCGAAGCATGGCTTGACCTCCCGTAACCCGAACTTGGTGAGTGAAAAGAAATGCCCGTCCCTCGTGCAGTACAAAGGTTTGTTTGTTGGACATCGTTTGGCGGTGATCATTCCACCGTTGGTAGTGTAGATACGCACAACCGTTTGGCTCTCGTCTGTAAAACCGTACGCATCTACAGAAATAGGTTTGTAAATCATAATACACAGCACTCCGTTTTTTACATGCCGCGACGTGCGGTTATTAGCGGAAATGCAGTGCAAAGGTATATATAAAAAAAGGCTTCCTAGCGAAAGGAAGCCAATAAACAAATGAGAAACAAATGGAACAAACGAGAAACAAATAGAGGGGCTTTTTTACGGCTCATTTGTACAAAAGAAACAAATGTAAAACAAATGCAAAACGTCAAAAATAATAGATAAAATTGCTGTAACTATACCGCCTCATTGTGGGGAAATATTCCTGTAGTTTTGCAAAGATTTGCTTCTTATCCATACCCTTAAAATCAAGCACACCCATTTGTCGGTACTTCTTGAGAAAGGCAGTTAAGGTCTTTGCGTCACTCTCTGCCGCTTCGCGGAACATATTTTCAAACTGCTCTGGCGTATATAGCCCGATTTCAGTTAGTTTCTCCGTCACGAGGAAAGGACACGGAGCCTGCTCCACAATCGGCACAACATCCTCCACACATGTCTCGTGTGTGCTTGTTTTTGGGGTATTTTCTCCTTGGTAAAAATTAACAGAGGTATTGTCGTGAATGTCGATGTGGTCACCGGCATAATAATTTCCATGGAAATGGACTTGAAAAATAATTGGTCTCATGATTCAATGAATGAGACAGCGGACATAAAAAGCACGGGTGCAGGAGCGATTAACATAAAAGTCTGCAAACTTTGAAACAAGACTCCTGCGAACCCATGCCATGACACGAGTAGCAGGACATAGTCTCCTTGTTTCTTTTAAGTTTGCAGACTTTTGTTAATCAAGAATATGCCTGTGTTGCACTATATGCTATTCAATATGTCCTCCCATTTATAGTCTAAGAGCTGACTAAATCCGCTGCAAAGTTACTACATTTTTTTGAATTATACAAGTTTGATGATTATTTTATTGTAAATTTGGAAGAAAATTCTTCTCGTTTTTAGTCCCAAAACTATAAGGCAAGACTTATTTCTTCTAATAATTTGAATGTGGCTGTCATAGAATCCACATCCGACAGGTTCTTATTCTGATGTCCTTCTACTGCGTTTGCGAAACTCAATATCTCATCAAAATAACCTTGCGTGTAAACCTGATTATTGGCAAGTATTGGCGTAAAATTATTACGCCTGTAAAGAACCTCAATAGTAGGATGATGCGTGTGGACTTTTTCTAAGGGTAGACCCAAGAACGTACTATTGGACTCGTACGTTAGTTCTTCCATTTGCACTAAGTAGAATACGCCGGAATTTGTACACACTTTTAATGATTCTTTTGCGGATATCCATGAGTAGGCGGTTGACAGTTCAATCGAGCCAGTAACATGCGGATGCTTCAGCATAAGCAGAAAAGAAGATGGCGCGACCTTTTGGCATGCAATGATCTCTGCTTCCCCGAACAGATAACAAGCCAGATCAAGCGGATGGATGTATAAATCAAGTAACGCATTACCTTCCGGATAAGCCCCGGTCAAATAATGCAGATCGTAACTGATAAGATGCTCTTTTTTTAGCTTTTCTTGCAGTATTCGGACTGCAGGCGCATAGCGTTTCTGCATACCCACAGCAACAACCTGAGAATGATACAAACGGCGTAACTCTATAAGCTTGTGAAGTTGCTCCAATGACGGGCAAGGCGGCTTTTCTACAAAGAGAGATTTGCCGCTTTGTAGTACTCGCGAGGCTATCGAAAACTGCGCTACCGGTGAAGTGGAGACAAATACGCCTTTGATAGTATCGTCGTTCAAAATCTCATCCAAAGAAATGGTGCCTTTTATCCCCGGGAACTTTCTCTCAATCAGTTGTGCTTTTCTTTCAGATGTAACGCAAATATATTTTATGGGTATTTGCAAATGCCGGATAACCGGATACAGGTTAGAGAGCGAATGTTGCCCCATTCCGACAAACGCATATTTTGATTGATATATCTGCGCAAGGTATTGCTCCGTGCGGAAGCGTTTATACCGTTCAATCAGTTGGTTTATCATCGTTGGATATGTTTTATATATTGCCGATAAGTAATATCGGGATTTTCAGTCCACTGATACGGACCATAGACTTTTTCGATGAGCCGTTTCGGGAATAATCTCTCAAAATTACGCATCAGAATGATGTCATATTTGCGGTGGAAATTGATCCAACATTTATTGCAATGCTGAGAGTATTGGCATTGAGTTTTACAAGATGCCGCTCCATTGAATATATCATCAAATGACTGTTGGTGGATATTTCCTAATATGACGTCAAGATTCTGGCAAAGCGGCACATCTCCGTTGCTGTGAATAACAAGACAACTCATTAAACTCTGGCATCGCAATTTCAGAGTGGCGGCAAGTAATTCGCTTGTTGTATCGAAGAAAGCCATCGTTCCATATATACCGATGCGCACATCCACGTTGTATTTCTTGGCAACCTCAATCACATATTCCATGTCTTTGAAACTATTCCACGGAGAGAGACAAAACATCAAAGATACAGGGAATTCGTCTCGCAAAGTCTCGATAACTTCTATTACATGGTCGTAGCCATCCCGACCGCGCATGTATTTATAGGTTTCCCGTCCTCCGTCAAGAGACACGTATAGATGCCGAGGGTGGTATTTCCGAACGGCATTGATAACCAAATGAGGCGCAAGGCAGTTGGATAATAGGGTGTAGTTCGGGTGTTCTGTCTGTAGCCAAGCCATAATCTCGTTTGCTTGCGGGTGCAACAGAAATTCGCCACCCTCTAAGCCAATAGTGGTGCGTTGAGTAACGCACTTGCTTTGTACGATATGCTTAATATCTTCAAGAGAAAGATGCTCTATCGGTCTTTTCTGCCAGATATTACAATGTTTGCATTTGGATTGACATGCCGTAGTAGCATAAATCATCAACTGAGACAACCGCTTGTGTTGCGGTCTCGTCATGTTGTTTAAATATAATAGCCCATTGTAGGCATAATCAATAATTGAGTACATAAAAAATCGTTGCAGTTTCTACTTATATAGTACAAAACTGCAACGAAGGACTGCATAAGGATAAAACTTATTTCTTTAGTTTCCCTTTACTTCTCAAGTATGAAATAAATATATCCCATTGTAGAGCATT
>ONMV01000036.1:0-1924 GCA_900319005.1 uncultured Bacteroidales bacterium | reverse complement strand
CCGTCAATATCTGTAGATTCTTGATTTCCATAGCATAGCACAAGATCTTCAAAGATGCGGCTATCCCATAAGCCGACAAAACTGCTGACCACGAACAAACTATTTTCGCCAAGATAGAATTCAATCTCGTTGAATGGTCGTATGCGCTCATATAAAGGCGCAGACATATCCTTGAACTTAATCTCCCGTGTATTCACATTGAACCATTCTATGTCGTCATCTGTGAAAAGGATACTACTACTGTGCGTCCCGGATGGAGAAAGCCCGCACGCGCGAAGCGAAGTTTTGGAGGAATTCTCGACTTCTTTGTCATGGCTGCAAGCCGTCAGGGTAATGCTAGTAATGGCTATCGCCATCATCCAAGCGAGGATTTTTTTAGTTCTCATGTCTTTAAGTGTTTTATAATGTATCTTTATAATAAAGTACTAAGAACATCAAAAAGACTGCATCTATTACCAAGAAAATCTAATTCCCACCGGAAGCGTGATATCAAATGGTCTTTCTGTCCGATAGGTGTCAACTCCCTTTGTTAATGGAATATAGTAATTCAGATTGGGCTCTATGTACAAGGTCATGTGAGGTATTATTACAACCTGTACACCCACTCCTGCACCAACAGATAACATCCATGGCGCGTTGGTAATAGGTTCGGTAACAGAAGCCGGTTTAATGCTTGCGTACGCGCCGCCATAAGAGTATTGTGTATTTAGACGACCACTTACAGGCATATCCACCTGCAAACCACCGGAAGCATATAGGTTCCAACGAGAACCGCCCACCAATTTATAATTGAATCGAATCGGTACTCCTAAATAATGTAATGTCTGTGTACGTTTGATTGTAGTGCTTTCGTTGCCACTTTGATACGCAGATCTCAGTAAAGAATAACTCAAACCGGTAGAAAGTGACCACTTGTCGTTTATTTGTCTGCTCAGTGAGAGTTGAACCGTAAGCGGCAATGAATGGTGTTTGCTTTCTGAAAGAGAATCTGACGGATTGTTGGAGTTGATGATAGCTATATGTCTCATATTTGATGCACTTGTGGAATCCATTGATTCGGCATTGTTGTCCACATAGTTAATATAGTCACCCCAATTATATAGTTTTGCTGCCGGAGCACTTGCAACCGATATTTCGGGTATGGTCATAAAATTATCCGTTTTGTTTAGACTAGGAAGCGGTGTCGCTGCATAAGCAAGGGTTATTTGCCATTTATGTTTTGTTTGTTTTTTAATAGGTGCCTCTGCCAATTCTGCAATGTAATCATTGGGCGTTAACTCTTTGACATATGGCGAGGGAGTAACTGGATCTTTAGGGATAGAATCTACCATTATTTGTGGCATGGTGTCTGCTAAAGCATGAGCATCTTCGTTATTGGTAATGGCAATAGGTTCGAGACGACTATCCCTTTTCTTGATAAGAAGTAGAGTAGCCGGAAGCAACAATAATAGAAGCAATACCCAATATTGCTGCATCATTTTACGAAGCATTTGTTTGGCTCGCGTAAGTTGTGAGGAAGACGAATGCGGCTCTATTCCAAGCATTGCCGCAATCTCTTTATGAGTAAGACCTTCAAAAACGGACAAACGAAATACTTGTTTATATCCTTCTGGAAGTTGGTCTATTAGTTTTATTACCTCAGATAAAGATAGACCTCTTACATCGGTTTCTCCTTCTTCCGAGGGTGGAAGTTCAAGATCATTGATTTCTTCAATAGAAATAGTCGGAAGGATTTCAGCATAATCATTGCATTTCAAGGCTACATTTCTTGCAATAGACACCATCCATGCTTCTGCCTTGCTATCCTCGCGTAAGGTATCAAACGAGGTGAAGATAACAACGAAAGCGTCATGCAGCGCATCGTTTACCATATCTTCATTACTGATATACCGCCGGCACACACTCCGTAATTTCGGAGCGTATG
>ONMV01000016.1 GCA_900319005.1 uncultured Bacteroidales bacterium | reverse complement strand
GGCGATTGTCTATTTCTCGCTCGGCGAATATGACAAGATGGAGAAGTGCTTTGAGAAAGCGATTGCACAAGCTGCGGACTCAGCGTTTATTGTCAATGTAGTGCGTCGTAATTATGCCGACCTGTTAGGCGAAATCGGACAAACTGACCGTGCAATAAAGATGCTGGAAGATCTGACGGAAGAATACCGCCAAGCGGACAGTTGGTTGCAGGTGGAGAGCCTTTATTCGCTCTCGCGCTTGTGGCTGAACAAAGGTGACAAACAGCGTGCGGAGCGTTATATGCGCGAGGTGGAGGAGTTGTTCGCTAAATACAAAGAGAGTGCAGAGTTTGACCCGGCAGCCGAAGCGGCTTTTCTTGCGCACAGACAAGTGCTGGAATATGCCCAGAAGGGTTCGTACCATTGTTTCCCGTTGGTACAATACAATAACCATTGGTCGGAGGCGGACTACGTGCGTTACCGCGTAGCGGAAGCCAAAGAGCGTTCTATCCGTGACTTGCGTGAACGTAATCTGTACCTGACCATCAGCCGCCAACGGCAGATGATTGTGATAATTATGCTGTTCTTTGTAACTTTGGGCGGAATCCTACTGTTCGTCTATCTGTACCGCCGCCGTCAACGGTTGCTTTTGGAGAAAGAGGAAGAAATTGAGACCCTGAAAGGAATCATAAATGATGTACGAAGGGACGATGTACGATGTGCGAAGGAAGCAGATGTGCGCAAACTGATGTTGCAGCAATTGGGTGTCATCAAAACGATTGCCGGAACACCCACCGAAGCCAACCAACAGTTGCTTGCGCGCCTCATGGCATTGAACGAGACAACAGCCGATGCCCTCATCGAGGCTTCTACACCCGTCTTAGGGACAAATACAAAGATGTGTTGAACGAAAAGGAGCTGCAACTTTGTTGTTTACTCAAAGCGGATTTCTCCACCAAGGAGATCAATATGCTCACTCGTCAAAGTCTCCAAACCATCTACCAGCGCAAGACCCAAGTTCGTCAGAAACTCAATCTCGCCGAAGCCGAAGACATCACAACGGCGATAATATAAGAAAGAACAACGCTCACAAAGGGCGTTGTTCTTGTATCTCTCTTTCTTTTTCTCCATAATCCCGTTTTTTGCCTTACCTTAAAATGTCTTTGTATTCGTCTGTGCGGGTCAGCACTTTCTGCGCGTACGAGCAGACAGGGATGATCTGGCGGTTGTTGGCGCGTGCAAAATCCACTGCGGCAAGAACCATCTGGCGCGCAATGCCGCGTCCCTCAAAGCCTTCAAAGACGCGGGTGTGGTCAATGATCATCCGTTGCGGAGTGGGGCGTTGGTACGTCATTTCGCCCACTTGCATCGGTTCCGTGCATGCACCTTCTTCCGTAGTTCTCATCCATGCCTCGAAAACGCCGCTTTTCTCGGTCTCTTGGTGTTGAATAGTTATCATAGTTGCTCTAAATCTAATAATCGTTTCTTGATATCTGTTCCGTATTCGTACCCGCCTAATTTGCCGTGCGCGGCAATGACTCGGTGGCAGGGGATGATGAGGGCGATGGGATTGGCTCCCACGGCTTGTCCGACCGCCTGCGCGGAACGACAATTCACCATCCGGGCAATCTCTCCGTACGTCTTGGTCTGACCAAACCAGATGGTAAATAATGCCTGCCACACGCGTTTCTGAAAAGCGGTGCCTTGCGGATTGAGTCGCGGTACGTTACATGGTCGTTTGCCCGCAAAATAATCATCTAACCATTGGATGGTTTCCGCGATAATCGGCGGCGTTGGGACCGCTTCTTTCGGAGCTTCTTTTGGGACGGCTGAGGCTTGCTCGCAGCAGAACCGCAGACTTGTTATCGCCTGACCGTCACTTTCTATGACGATAGGTCCCAGAGGTGAGGTATATGTGGTAGTATAGGTTTTCATAGCAGACCGATAGTTTCGAACATCCGCCGATAGGCAGCGGCTTTCTTGTCAAGGGATAGCGGATAGGCACGTGAGGAGGACGGCATTCGCCAGAAACGGATAGTTCGTCCGGCGAAACTTGTTTCGATAGAATCGCCGACTTTGGGTAGAACGCAATGAAGAGTCTCTGCTAATGTTTGTGCGGCTTTGCCGCCTGTGCAGCAGATGTCATGGCAGAGTGGTATTTGTTGCAAGAGGGCGGCAATGTCGGTTGGTTCGACTATTTCCAGATGTTCATCCGCCGCGTTGCCTTGTAGGCGCATGACGGCTTGCGCCGTGTCGAAGATGGCTATGCCTTTTTCCTCGCAGAAAGAGATGATCTCTTCGCGGTTGAACACCTTCTTTCCGGCCTTTGTACTTGGCACCTCAAAATGGGTCTTGTCGCCAAAGAAAATATGTCCCATGATCCGCCACATGTCATTCTGCGGGTTAGGGTAGAAGAACTCCATACACCACCGTTCTTTGGGCGGCGGAAAACTGCCAAGCATCAGCAACTCTGCGTTCGTCGGCAGGAATGGCCGCAACGGGTGACGTTCTATTTCGTGTGTGGAAGACATCAGTTCTCTTTTTTACAATTCTAATCCGTTATTCTTATCTGTAAAAATAGCAAAATATACAACCGCAATGCCTATGGCGAGGTGGAGGATGAGGATGAGCGGTAAGCCGAAACGGAACTTTTTATGCTGGGTCTTGTGATGCCAGACTTTCATGCCAAGAAAGGCGCCGAGACTGCCACCCAAGAGGGAAATGGAAAGGAGGCGGGCTTCCGTGACACGCCATTTGTCATGCCGCGCCTTCCATTTGTCAATGCCATAGAGGAGGAAGGCAATCAGGTTGATTGTTGCGAGGTAAAACAAGAGGCCATATAGCAGATATTTCGTCATTTTGTCATTTCGTTATTTCGATATTTGCTCAAGTCCTGAATTATTTCTTCGTCGGCGGGAAGCCAGCGTACGGAATGGAGGACCGAAGGGGTGAGCCATTTGGCGGCTTCGTGTTCCAATAAAGTCAAATGTCCGTCCGTCAAGTGGCATTTGAAACAATGCATCGTGAGATGAAAGGAAGGGTAGTCGTAGTCAATTGTTTGAAGGAGTGAACCGACTTCGATGTCGGCGTCAAGTTCTTCGCGGATTTCACGTTTAAGCGCTTGTTGTAGCGTTTCTCCGGGTTCGATCTTACCTCCCGGGAACTCCCACCAATCTTTCCATTCACCGTAACCCCGTTGGGTAGCAAAAATGCGTCCTTGAGTGTCAAAGATGACAGCGGCAACTACTTCAATGGTCTTGTTCATAGTTCGAAAATTTGTGCAAAGATACGAAAAAAATCTGAGTTAAGCAAGGAAAATTCATTAATTAATGAAAAATATTTGCGTATGTCAATTATTTTTTGTAATTTTGCGCCCAAAAGGTAAAATCAATAGTATGAAAGAGCACAATCTTATAACAAAAATGCGTTCGTACCAGTGGGACGAACTGACAGAGGAACAACGTGCAGTCTTGACGATAGCCAAGGAACAGACTCAACGCAGTTACTGCCCATACAGTCATTTTCATGTGGGTGCTGCGGCTAAGTTGGCGAATGGGGAAGTGGTACGCGGCTGTAATCAAGAGAATGCCGCCTATCCGAGCGGATTATGCGCAGAGCGAAGTGCATTGTTTGCAGCGGGCGCTCAATACCCTGATCAGGCTGTTACCAAACTGGCGATAGCATGTTATACAGGAGGTCATTTTACGAAAGAACCCGGTGCTCCATGCGGTGCATGTCGTCAAGTGATGCTGGAGACCGAGCATCGATACGGAGGTAAGATGGAAGTCTTACTATACGGCGAGAATGGGACATACGTTTTTGAATCAGCAGCAGACTTACTGCCTCTCATTTTCGTTAGTGAGAATTTGAAAGGCTGAGAGTGAAAATAATAAAGAAAATAGACATCTATCTGCTGCGGAATTTCCTGTGGCTTTTTATTGCTACTTTTTTTATCGCGATCTTTATCTTATTGATGCAGTTCATGTGGATGCACGTGACGGATTTAGTGGGAAAAGGGATCGGTGTGTCAGTATTGGCGGAGTTTTTCCTGTACGCTACTGCTTCGGTAGTACCGTTAGCGTTGCCGTTGGCGATATTGCTGAGTTCTCTTATCTGCTTTGGGAACCTTGCGGAGCAAGTGGAATTGACGGCTATGAAAGCAGCAGGAATCTCTCTATTCCGCATAATGAGACCGTTGGCGATTGCAGTGACATTCCTTTGTATAGGTGCTTTCTTCTTCAGCAATAATGTGCTACCCAAGTCCCAAACGAAATTATGGGCGCTCATTTTTTCGCTTCGTCAGAAAAGTCCCGAATTGGAGATACCTGTGGGTGAGTTTTACGACGAGATAAGTGGTTTTCATATCTTTGTCCACTCGAAGACGCGGGATGGCGCTCTGCTGAGGATCATGATTTATGATTATTCGGACGGATTTGAGAATGCGAAAGTGATGGTAGCCGATACCGGCCGATTGGCATCGAGTGCTGATAGACATTATTTGATTCTAAACCTCATCAATGGTGAGACGTTTGAGAACCTGAATAAGAAACAACAACGTGCAACCGGCACGACGAAGAGTATACCTTACCGCCGCGAGACATTCTCGAAGAAGCGTATTCTCATAGATTTCTCCACGGATTTTAACCGATTGGACGATTCTGTTCTACAGGACCAGCATGTGAGCAAGGATGTAGTGCAGTTAATACAATCGATTGATTCCGTGCGTGTTGTATCTCGCGAGCGGAGCAGGGAACAGAGTGATAAGTTGATCTCGGAGCGCTATTTCAACCGCGAGAGTGTGAATAATGTGCAGTTGCCGGAGAAATTGTCGGATGAGCAACGAACGCTATATAATTGGGATTCGTTATGGGCTTCGCTGAATGTCAATCAGCAAAAACAAGTGCTCTCCATCGCGCATGAGAGAGCTTGTACTTATCGGGATCAGATTGATTATCAGGCGATCATACTCGATGATTCGAATCGATATATCCGTAAACATGAGATAGAACTATATCGCAAATTTACGTTGGCTTTTGCCTGTCTAATCTTCTTTTTCATCGGAGCACCGCTTGGAACGATCATTCGCAAAGGCGGTTTGGGAGCGCCCGTTATTATCTCCGTGATACTGTTTATTATCTATTATATAATAGATAACACGGGATATAAGATGGCTCGCGAGGCGTTATGGCCTTGTTGGGCAGGAATGTGGCTGAGCTCCTTTGTGCTGCTGCCTGTCGGGATCTTCCTGACCTACAAAGCAGCTACCGATTCGCCTTTGTTTAATCCAGAGGCTTGGGTAATCGGCTGGAAGCGGTTTGTAGCAAAGTTTAAAGAGTTAAAATGGTTTCATTTCATGAAACTTTAAAGAGTTAAAATGGTCACTACGTGGCGTTAAATGAATATGAAAATAAACACAATAGAAGAGGCGTTAACGGATTTCCGAGAGGGGAAATTTGTGATAGTGGTGGACGATGAAGATCGCGAGAACGAAGGCGATTTTATCATAGCCGCTGAGAAAATAACGCCGGAGAAAGTGAATTTTATGTTGCAGCACGGTCGCGGCGTGCTGTGTTGTCCGATTACGGAGCATCGTTGTGCGGAACTCGATTTGATGCATCAGGTGGCGAACAATACCTCCATGCTGGGCACTCCGTTCACGGTGACGGTAGATAAGTTAGAGGGTTGTACAACCGGCGTATCCGCATCAGACCGCTCAGCAACCATCCGTGCTCTTGCTGACCCGAGTTCGAAGCCCGAGACTTTTGGCCGCCCGGGACACATTAATCCGCTGTATGCAAAAGCCGGCGGCGTGTTGCAGCGTGCGGGACATACCGAGGCGGGAGTTGATTTGGCTCGTTTGGCAGGTTTGCAGCCCGCAGCAGCTCTGATAGAGATCATGAATGCCGACGGCACGATGGCGAGAATGCCGCAACTGCAAGAAGTAGCGAAGGAGTTTGGACTGAAGATCATTACCATTAAGGATTTGATCGCCTATCGGTTAGAGAAAGAAGCCCCCTCCGGCTCCCCCTTAGAGGTGGAGAGAAAGGTGAAAGGCGAAACCGGTCTTATTGAGAAGGGTGAGACGGTCTTTCTGCCGACTCAACATGGCGAATTCATGTTAACGCCGTTCAGAGACTTGACGACGGGTTTGGAGCATGTGGTACTGACGAAAGGTGAATGGAAAGAAGATGAGCCGGTACTCTGCCGTGTTCATTCCAGCTGTATGACCGGAGATATATTCGGCTCCAAGCGATGCGAATGCGGCGAACAGCTCAATAGGGCGATGCAGATGATAGAAGATGCAGGTCAAGGAATCATTGTTTATATGAATCAAGAGGGACGCGGTATAGGTCTAATGAATAAAATCCGCGCGTACAAATTGCAGGAACAGGGGGAAGACACAGTGGAGGCGAACATACACCTCGGTTTCCGTCCGGATGAGCGGGATTACGGTGTCGGTGCGCAGATCTTACGAGAGATGAAAGCATATAAGCTGAAACTGATAACCAATAATCCGGTTAAGCGTGTGGGTCTGGAGAGTTACGGTATCGAAATCGTTGAGAATGTGCCGATTGAGATTCAACCGAACCGGTGGAACGAACGCTATATGCGTACCAAGAAGGAAAAAATGCACCATGACCTGAAGCTCGTATAAAGAGTTTGGCACGGATTTTGAATAATCAGGGTAACTAGTCAACTAGGCTACTATAACCCTTTAAAAATTAACGATTATGAAAAAATTAACTACACTTCTGATGACGCTGATGCTGATGAGTACGGCGTTATGGGCGGACGAAACGGTAACTGTTTCCGCCAATAGTTCTGACATCTCGGAAGGACTCGATTTGAAGATGGTAGCTAAATTGTTCGCAGAGGCAAAGAACCTTGAGGAGTTCGAGACGATGCTGAATAATCCGGACAGTGCGTTCTGTAACCTTGATCTGAACGGAGACGGGCAAGTGGATTACCTGCGGGTAGTAGAGACAGGTGAAGGAAACAAACGTTTGATAGTTCTGCAAGCGATCTTAGCGAAGGATATCTATCAGGACGTAGCCTCAATCTACGTTGAGAAAGATGAAGCGAAGAACGAGGTGAAAGTGCAAATCGTGGGCGATGAATACGTATATGGTACGAACTATATCATCGAACCGGTATATGTCTATAGACCTGTTATATACGATTGGTTCTGGGGGCCTGCTTGGGTAGCATGGAGTAGCCCTTGGTATTGGGGGTATTATCCGGGTTGGTGGTATGCGCATAACTGCTGGGCACATGATTGGTATTGGCATCGCTGCTATGCATGGCATCATTGCCACCATTACTGCTCATTCCGTCCGGGTCGCGTAATCCACCACGGTTACTATGACTTACACAGCGGTGTAACGCGTAGAGATTATGCAGTAGCTCATCCGGAGCGTACTTTCGTACAGAGGAACAGCGGCATGTCGAATGCCCGCGAAATCCGCAGAACGAGTGGAGCAGTTCGCAGCGCAGCAAGTAGTAGTCCGAGTCGTAGCGCAGAGCGTTCGTCCAATGCGATCAGTAGTCGCACTTTTGGAAGCCGTAATACCGCAGCAGTTCGTTCCAACGAAGCCTCATCGACCGCTCGCAGTTCGCATGTAGCATCTGCAACTCGCAGTTCGAACGCCGCTCCTTCGGCAACGCGCAGTTCAAATGCAGCATCTGTAACTCGCAGTTCGAATGCAGCTTCTTCGGCAACACGCAGCTCGAATATAGCATCTGCAACGCGCAGTTCAAGTTCGTCCTCTTCATCGGCACGTAGTTCGGCTGTTTCCCGTAGTATCAATTCCTCTTCACGCGGATCGAACACGGTATCTTCGTCTTCAGTCAACCGCATAAGTAGCAATAGTTATTACGGAGGATCGAGTCACAGTAGCAGCAGTTATTCCGGTGGCGCAAGTCGCAGTAGTGGCTTCTCCAGTGGCGGTAGTTTCTCTGGTGGAGGTAGCCGCGGTGGAGGATTCTCCGGCGGCGGAGGCGGCGGTGGTCGCAGTAGCGGAGCTGTAAGAAGATAAGAAAAAGGTGGTCGAGAGACCACCTTTTTGATGTATGATGTATGATGTGTTATTGGGTGACGGAGCCGAGGAGTGAACGGACGAACTCCACTCGGTTGAAACATTGCAGGTCGGTCATCTGTTCTCCGAGGCCGATATATTTCACAGGAATTTTAAATTGGTCGCTGATGCCAATGACCACCCCTCCTTTGGCTGTTCCATCCAGTTTGGTGATAGCAAGGGATGTTACTTGTGTAGCTGCGGTGAATTGTCGCGCTTGTTCGAAGGCGTTCTGTCCGGTTGACCCATCGAGGACGAGCATGACATCGTGCGGCGCATCGGGGATCACTTTCTGCATGACGTTCTTGATCTTGGTCAACTCGTTCATGAGATTAATCTTGTTATGAAGGCGTCCGGCAGTGTCGATGAGTACGATGTCCGCATCGTTCGCTTTGGCGGATTGGAGTGTGTCGTACGCAACTGAAGCAGGGTCGGATCCCTGTTGCTGTTTGATAACCGGCACTCCGACGCGTTCACCCCATATGCACAGCTGCTCTACTGCTGCGGCTCGGAAAGTATCTGCAGCTCCGAGATAGACTTTTTTGCCTGCGGCTTTGTACTGATGTGCCAGTTTACCGATGGTGGTGGTTTTGCCGACACCATTTACACCCACAACCATGATCACATAAGGTTTGGCAGGCAGCGGAGCGGAGAAATCCAAGACGTCCTCGACGTTGTTCTCCTGCAGAAGGGACGCAATCTCATCCACAAGCAAGCTGTTCAGTTCGCTTGTTCCGAGATATTTATCACGCTTCACGCGCGCTTGTACGCGTTCTATTATACGGAGTGTTGTCTCCACTCCGACATCGGAAGTGATGAGCGCTTCCTCCAAGTTGTCCAATACATCATCGTCGATAGTGGACTTGCCGGCTATCGCGTGACTGATCTTACTGAGCACGGATTCTTTGCTTTTCTCCAAGCCCTTATCCAGTGTCTCTTTCTTTTCTCTGTTAAATAATCCGAAAAATGCCATAAGTATGTTTGATGTTTGATGTATAATGTTTATGATTTGAGAAATGCGTCTTTGAATCCGAGGAAATAGAGAATGCCGTCGAGTCCGACCGTTGAGATTGCCTGTTGGGCGTTCTCTTTCACTTTGGGTTTCGCATGGAAAGCGATTCCAAGACCAGCTTTGCCAAGCATGTTGAGATCGTTTGCCCCATCGCCCACAGCGATTACCTGGGCAAGGTCGATATGCTCCACTTGTGCGATGAGTTCGAGTAACTCCGCTTTTCGACGTGCGTCCACCACATCGCCTATATAGCGACCGGTAAACTTCCCGTCCTTTTCCTCCAGTTCGTTGGCATAGACGTAATCCACACCAAAACGTTGTTGCAGGTACTTGCCCACGAATGTGAAACCACCGGAAAGGATGGCGATCTTGAATCCGCATCGCTTGAGCACCCCGAACAAACGGTCTGCTCCTTCGGTAATCGGCAGATGGTCGATGATGTCCTGTTTGGCACTCACGTCAAGGCCTTTGAGCAAGGCTACGCGGCGTGTGAAACTCTCTTTGAAATCGATCTCGCCCCGCATCGCTGAGAGGGTGATTGCTTTGACTTGCTCTCCGACTCCGGCACGCTCTGCCAGTTCGTCTATCACTTCCGTTTGGATGAAGGTGGAGTCCATATCAACGCAGATGAGGCGTCTGTTGCGGCGGAACATATCGTCCCGTTGGAAGGATATGTCGATGCCTTCTTCTCGGGACACTTCCAGCAGTTCGCGTTGTAGTGCTTCTCTATCCGGCAGATTGCCTCGCAGCGAGAACTCGATGCAGGAATGCCGTTTCTCTAGCGGTTGGTCAATACTCGGACGTTCGCTGAGGCGGAGGATATTATCGATGTTCAACTGGCGGTTTGCCAGCAGGGCTGTGACGCGGGCTATATGACGCGCGTTGATCTCACGCGCCAGGAGTGTGACTACATAGCGCTCTTGCTCCTGACGTCCCACCCAAGCTGCGTATTCCTCTTCGCTCAGCGGCGTGAAGCGAACAATCATCTCCAGCCGAGAGCAGCAGAAGAGTACCTCTTTGATCATATCGCCGGAGGTGGAAGGATCATCCACGCGAATGAGAATACTGAGGTTGAGTTGATGATGCAGGTTCGATTGACCGATGTCCTGCACGAAAGCCCCGTATTTACCCAGTACTTCCGTCACGGCAGAGGTTACACCGGGTTTATCAAAACCGATGATGTTAATCAATATAAATTCTCTTTCCATAATGAGTTAAAAGATAGCATTTTTAATGTTTTCAATAATATAAGCAATATCTTCGTCGGTTACCATCGGGCCGCTAGGAAGACATAAACCGCGTTTGAACATCGCTTCAGAAACACCGTTGACATATGCAGGCGCGTTTTTGAATACCGGTTGCTTATGCATCGGTTTCCATAAGGGTCGGCTCTCTATGCCGGCTTTGTCCAGGCATATACGCATGGCTTCCACATTGCGGTTGGGCTCGCAATCCGTATGAATCGAGCCACCGGTATGTACCACTCCTGCGGCTCCGCCAACGGCTCCTTGAACCATTTGGGCATAAGCGGCTTCTTCGTTTTTAACGCGTAGTTTCTCGTCCAAAAGAATCGTGCAGAGCCAGTAGTTGGCGTCATAATCCGCCGAAGGTGCGTCGTGGAAAGTGATGCCTTCGATGGAAGCAAACGCTTCGCGGTACAGTTGCGCGATGTGTCTGTGGTGCGCCAAGTGGTCGTTCAGAACGGTCATCTGTCCTCGTCCGATACCTGCGCAGATGTTGGAGAGACGGTAGTTATAACCGATGGCTTCGTGTTGGTAGTACGGATACGCCTCGCGCGCCTGCGTCGCGTACCACATTATTTTGTCTTTTGCCGCTTGGTTTTTGCAGATCAGCGCACCGCCGCCGGAAGTTGTGATCATTTTGTTTCCGTTGAAAGAGAGCACGCCATACTCGCCGAATGTACCCAGGACACGTCCTTTCCAGCGGCTGCCTATTCCTTCTGCCGCGTCCTCGATTACCGGAATACCGTATTTGTCCGCAATCGCCATAATTTCCTCAATCCGGTACGGCATGCCGTATAGCGCCACCGGAATAATGGCTTTCGGGTATTTGCCTGTTTTGGCTTTTCGGTCAATGATAGCTTGCTCCAGCAGGGTAGGATCCATATTCCAAGAACCGGGTTCCGAGTCCACGAACACAGGCGTTGCTCCCACATAGGTGACGGGGTTGGCAGACGCGCAGAAGGTGAAAGATTGGCAGATTACTTCGTCGCCTGCTTGTACACCGCAAGCGATCAACGCCAGATGGATTGCCGCCGTGCCAGAAGACAGCGCAACTACTTTTTTGTTCTCTTCCACAAAATGCTTCAAGTCTTCTTCAAAGCCGTTTACGTTCGGTCCGAGAGGCACGACCCAGTTGGTGTCAAAAGCCTCTTGAATAAATTTCTGTTCTTGTCCGCTCATGTGAGCCAGACAAAGGTATATACGTTTCTGCATATCAGGGTTATACTGTTTCATTGTTATAAATCATGTGTTTGCCGAGGATCGTACAAAAAATCATTCGTATATCATCCACGAAAGAATAATGTTCTGCGTAATAGCGGTTAATTTGCACCTTATCGGGGTAAATTACCTCATCATTGTATTTGATCGGATCTTCCACGGTTGCCAGCAATTCTTCCTCGTTACGGTATTTGAGCGTAGCGGGACCTGTGATACCCGGGCGGAGGGACAAAATGATTCGATCCTCGCCTTGCAGTTTGTCGGCATAACCGGGAACATCCGGTCTGGGACCCACAAAAGACATGTTACCGATCAGCACGTCCCATAGTTCGGGCAGTTCGTCCAGTTTGTATCTGCGCAGTTTGGCTCCGAGCGGGGTAATGCGGCTTTCTCCGGCTACGCTAACGCTGCTGCCGTTATGTCCGACACTCATGGAGCGGAACTTATGGCAGGGGAAGAGTTTGCCGTCTTTGCCCACGCGCTGCTGTACAAAGAACACCGGTCCCGGCATTTGGCACTTGATCATAATAGCCACAACCAGCAATACCGGCCATAAGAAGAGTAGCCCGCAAAAAGCAACTGTTCTATCAAATATGTATTTCAGTATTTTCATATTAACTCTGCATTCCGTGCATTGCCAACAGTGATTGTATTTGGCGGTTGGGAATGAATCTGCGCAGTGGATACAAGCATGTGATGATCCATTTCAGCCACCAGGTGTAATGTATCCGCAAATGACAATAGGCTTTTCGGAAATGAAATTTATTTTCCAAAAATGGTTGTATATTTGAGTGCTCGGTAATGCTTCTTGCGCCATCCAATACGTATTTCAGTTTTCTTTCTTGCAAATAATGCCGGTTCATCTCATAAATGAGTGCGTAATATACATATTTCTTCAGGTCAGCGGGGTTAGCTTTGAGTGTTTTGTAGCTGCAATAATCTTCCCTTGCCTCATTGATGGCAAAAGCGGTCAGTTCATTGTCTGGATTAAACGCCCCCCAGTATTCCGTATCTGCACTTGCATGACGAATACGGTTCTCAAATTCCTCTATTGTCGGTGTTTGGGTGGCTATTTTATAGGCATGTGTCGCTGCGCAGTAAACAGCATATCCTTGCGCTAATAATTCTTCTGCCGAAATGCGGCGAATGGAGTAGTTGTTTAGACCATGTCTAACTTGGTTCCGAGTATTTGTGCTCAATTCATTCAGCTCTCCGAATGTATCTTTGATAACATACCAAAACGAGGTTTGCTCAGCGCAGTCAAACCCATACGTATTCCGGACAAACCAACCGCCTTTGCGCAATAACTCTTGCGCATCGGACGGAGTTAATGCTTCTTCCGTATGGGGCGCGTATTTATACACCCAGGCATGTTTATATATTTGATATTTTGGATACATATCGTACTTTCTTATAGGCTCCGAAAACAGCATTAAGACAGGTGTAATAACAAGCCGCAATCGGATTGCATTGCATTTCTTGCCGCCACAGGCGGTAATGCCAGGATAGTAATACAGCAATCGAAGCATCGCTCACGGAGCCGTTGTGTTTATTATATGCGAACAAATCCTCGTCCAATAGATAACAATCCGCCTTTTGTATCACATGCAGCCACATGGCGTAGTCGTTGTTTTTCCGCAGGTCGGTGATTTGGATGAGACCTATTTTCTCCCGGTTGTACATCACAGTCGGACAAGCAGGCCAGCAGAAGGCGTACATACCCATTTTCGTAATATGTCTTGGACCGGAGATACGGAATGGTTTGTCTGTCCGGTGGAAAGCAGTATAGGTAAAATCATAGCCGTTTTGCTCCATGAAGGCAATCTGTTTCTCTATTTTCTCAGGCATCCATGTATCGTCAGCGTCCAGAAAAGCGATGTATTTTCCTTTTGCCTCACGCAATGCTTTGTTGCGGGAAAGAGATGCTCCCGAGTTCCGCTCATTGCGCATATAATGAATCCGCTCGTCTCGGTAAGACGCAATGAGAGCTGCTGTGTTGTCCGTAGAGCAATCGTCCACAATGAGCAACTCCCAAGCCGTATAGGTTTGTGCGAGTACGCTGTCAATCGCTTCCCGAATGAACCGACCGCAGTTATATGCGGGCATTATGATGCTAACGAGTTCCATAGCTCTCTTTAATATATTGCATTGTGGCGGCGATCTGCTCGTCATTCGTCAGTATTCCGTTTCCTTTGACATTGCTGTGTTGCAAAGCACTTCCGCTGTGGAAATACTGGTAAATGGAGTCGAACGAAACACAGTTGTATGTTCTCTCGATTCTGCGTTTTATCGTATTCTGAATCATACCCGCCGCCCAGAACCACACATCGTCCGCAAAAGGTGCATATTGTTTGGCAATCGCGTAATCCATCATCTCTTTTTTCAAGCTATGCGCCGGATATAATATACCTCCGACTCCGGTTGGAAAAAGCGACAGCCCTTCTGTTCCGCCGGGGGTGTTTTGCCATAGATTGTATGGCTGATCAGGTTGCGGAGCAGCCGCAATACCGGCAATAATATCTTTCGGGTGCGCCAGATGTTCCGAATAGAGCTGTTGAACCAAAAATGCCGGATAGAGCGCATCGTCATCCACGGTAATTATATCTTCGTCCGGCAGGAGTTGCAGAGTAGGAAGCAGTTTTTTGTACGACCGCATATTCTCACAGAAACGGATCTCCACGCCGTATTGCTTTAGTTCCGCTACTTTCTTTGGCAGCGTATCTTCCGTCCATTCGTCTTCTGCCAGCCAAAGAATGATTCGTTTGGGCTGAAGCGTCTGCCGCAGGATAGAGTAGATACTGTAGCAAACGATCCCTTCTTTCACCCGCCGACCATAGCTGGTGAGGGAAACCACCACATCCGCTTGTTCCCGTTCGCCCAGCGAAGGAACGGACAGTAATCCTAAGTCATATCCCCATTTGAGGAAGTAACCGTATATGGATCGCAGTAATATGTATAACTTATTGAGCATGAAACGCATATGCAATATATTTCTCAAACAACTCTTTGCTGACGCTGTCGTTGATGCGTGTCTCGCGCAGCAGCAGGCGCATGAAGCGGTTCCGCTCGCGCATACTCATTCCTCCCAAGAAACGGATGTACACATATGGCACATACAGCATCATCCACAGAACGTATTTCGGCTTCGAATAGGCACTCCGCAGATTGATGATTCGGTTGAGCTGGTGGATAAAGAGTTTGTTGTAAGACACCACTTTTGTCTGCGATCCACCCACTTTGTGGTACATAACAGCCGTTGGAAGGCATACCATCCGGCGTCCTTCTTTCTGCATCCTAAGAGAGAATTCAAAGTCCTCTTCGCCGAAGAAGAAGCGCTCTGTGAACAGCGGTCGTTCGGCTATCAATTCTCTGCGAACCAGCAACGCGCAACCAGTGATAAACGTAATAGGAAGTTCATCTTTCCCGTCTAACAGTTTTGCCGGTTGCTCCATGTAATAATACCTTCTGCCACCGAAGACCAGCCTGCCTCCGGCGTTCCACATCCGTTCCGGTCGGTCATATAGACGGATACCGGGCGTGACAGCCGTTACATACGGATGGCGCTCCATGTACTCCACCAACTGCTGCAAGCAATCCGGCTCCATTTCTGTGTCGTTATTGAGACACAGATAATATTCGCTCGGAAGATCCTTGACGGCCTCGATGGCTTTGTTATTCCCTTTTGCAAAACCATAATTCTGGTCAAAAGCCAGTATTTGGAGCCAATGCGCCTCGATGTGTTCTTCTTTCGCCCATTGGGATAGTTGCGCCACGGACTCGTCCGACGAACCATTGTCCGCTACAACGACGCGGAAGTCCGTATAGCTCTGCTTCCGCAGCGACTCCAGACAAGCAATCGTGTCCTGCCAGCCGTTATAATTCAATATAATAATGCTCAGCATACCGCCTCCTTTCTGCGCACGGAGACATGGCTGAGGGCGTATAAAAGGATTAGGAAAATAGGAATCTCAAACGTCGTGACATGGAAGAAATAGTATTCGAACCAACCCATCGCCAGCAGGGCGCAAAACCATGCGTCCATCGCCACGATATAGACCGATTGCGACTGAATAGCCCATATCCGAACCAAATAAACCATTGAGCTGATCACGATTACTGTAAAAATCCAGAATCCTCCAATACTGTTGGCATAAATCGTCCCGAAAATTGTGCGCACATTATCCTGCAAGCCGTTATTGGTATTGATCTCAAAATAATGCGGGTTAATGGCAGATACATACGGATCTCCTGTGATGGCATGGACTGCATTGATAAACGGGGCAAAGAGCACATCCGGGTTCGGCTGTTCAACTATTCCCTTCCGTACATCTTCGCTCATTCCTAAAATACCGCTGGCGATATAATGATAAATGTGTTCCAAGACATATTTGCCCATATGTTCGTTGTATTCGACTCCGTTTCCGACAATAAACATAACGAAATAGCTGCCCATGAACAGCACGATTCCGCTGACGGCTATGATGGACACCACCTTGACGGACAGATGCATTTTTTCGGTCAGCAGACATAATACCATACCTGCCATGAGAGGAATCATCACCCAACTCTTCACTTGGTTCAAAAAGGCGATCATGGTAATAGCCAAAATCAGCAGAACAGGTATGATCCGGTTGCCTTTGCGGATACAGCTGAACAAAACAATACTGCATCCTAACAGCAAAATCAGCAAATGTCCAAAGAAACCATACACCGCAAACTCCTCTCCGAACTCATCACTACCAATCATATTGAGCGAAGAACTCATCAGTCCCCGTATGCGGAACAGAAACGGAATGATCAATAGTGTACAGAAAATATAAAAGAGATTCTCATTCTTCGGCGTAGAAGCAGCTATCTTCGGCTCGGAGTGATATTTACGATAACCGGCGGCTAATGCCCAACTCGGGATCGCCATAACTATCATACCACCCATCCAAATAAGCAGGCTGGGAGCGTAGAAATGTACAAAACCCAGAGACGATGGCATCGTTAGAATAACCAGCAACACCGCGCAGAAGGGTAGCACCAAACAGTTCAAAGGCGTGTACCAAGTGCCCCATAGCTTTTTCTCAGCCATGGTCAGCAGGATTACTTCCAGTATAAAACTGCCGAAAAAGATAATATCTGTCAATAGTCCGTCCACCTTATGCGTCTTTCAGTTCTTTGATCACCACGCTCGGCCATTTCCAGTTCTGGTATGCCAGCTGCGCTACGCCCGGAGCCAAGATCAAGCCCATGATTCCCAGATGCAACGGACCGAGATTGTTGCCGCTCCGCTCAGGAGCGAAGGGATAAAGAAGGGAATCTTGTTGTCCGCCATGATAAATCCGGCTGCCAAAGCGTGGTTATGCTCCAGAAAGCCGATTACTAAAGCAAGAATCAGCAGGTTGGTAGGAACAAAAGATGTCCGGCTGCCGATGAGCTGAAGCGCCCAGTCGCCCAAACCGATCCATACCAATCCGCCTACGGCGAAGATACCGACATAGGCGAGTACACACCATGTATAATAGATTTTCAACTGGTGCAAATCATTGGCAGCGCGGCATTGCGCCAGACGCGGAGTGTAAGCAATATACATCACCTGTCCGCATCTCGCCAGCACTTCCATTACCTGCATGGTGATGCCGTAGCAGGCTATCTCGTCCAGCGTGAGGTATGCAGATCCGATGAGGATTGCAGAGCGGCTGATAAGGAAGGCTCCTAATTGGGTCAAGCCGATTTTGATGGCATTGGGTGTGATAGCACGAAGGATGTTGCCGGCATCTTGCGGTTCCGCGTTTTCCAGTTTGGCGCGCAGTTCGGGTTTGAAGAACACGCGGTAGGTGGCTACGCGGCGAATGATTGTAGCTGTCAATTGAGAGCTGATGATCGCTGTCAGACCAAATCCGGCGTAAATCAGTCCGATAGCCAAGCAGATGTACACCACCTGACTCAGTATATTGATCTGCTGGGTCTCTTTGACATAACCTTTGCCGGTCAACAGTGCATCGTAGTAGAAGGTGTAGAGGTTATAGCAGTTGATGGCGATCAGAAGCACCCAGGCTACCATCGCATCTTGCCGGTCGCCGGAGTATTTCTGCAGGATATAGTAGAAATAAGCGGTTCCGGCAGTAGCGAGAATAACGAAGACCCCTATTGCTATCCAGCGGTAGAACCGCCGCATGGCGACCAGTGTTCCTTTCAGCAGTCCGTAATCCACTTCCGCATTGGCATCTACATGCGCCACTCCTTCTTTCTGGAGCGTCTTGACGCCGGAGAAGATGTAACTGATGTTACGGGCAAAGGACGGACGGAAACCAAAATCGAGCAGGAGAACCAAGGCTGTGATGGTTTGGAAGATATTCCAGATACCCACCGTCTCTTGCGGCATCATATGCAGGATGAAGGGCAGGAGGATTACTCCTGCTCCGATCATGAATGCGGTTCCTGCATAACTCCAAGCTATCTCGCGTTTGCCGATATGTTCGATTTTGTCAGACATGGAATGGGATACTAGGGGACTAGGGGACTAAGGGGCTAAGGGGTTAATCTCTTCTAAAGATGTCACGGGTGTACACTTTTTCTTGGACGTCATCCAAGGAAGCGTCATAGCGGTTTGCAATGATGGCTTGGCTGCGGCTCTTAAACTCTGTGAGGTCGTTTACCACGAGAGAACCGAAGAACGTACTGCCGTTTTCGAGCGTTGGTTCGTAGATGATGACTTGTGCTCCTTTCGCTTTTACGCGCTTCATGATTCCTTGGATTGAGGACTGACGGAAGTTATCGGAGTTCGATTTCATCGTCAGGCGATAGACTCCGATGACGCAGTTCTTCTCCTGTTTGGCATCAAAATCACCACGGTGGTAATAATCGTAGTACCCGGCTTTCGCGAGCACTCGATCGGCGATGAAGTCCTTGCGAGTGCGGTTTGACTCTACAATCGCTTCGATGAGGTTCTCCGGCACGTCTTGGTAGTTCGCCAAGAGTTGTTTGGTGTCTTTCGGGAGACAGTAACCGCCATAACCGAAGGATGGGTTGTTATAGTGCGTACCGATACGCGGGTCGAGGCAAACACCATCGATGATGTCTTGGGTGTTAAGACCTTTCATCTCCGCGTATGTGTCGAGTTCGTTGAAATAGCTGACACGCAGCGCGAGGTACGTGTTCGCGAATAGTTTGACCGCTTCGGCTTCGGTCAGTCCCATAATACGGGTCTCGATGTTCTCTTTGAGCGCACCTTGTTTGAGGAGTGCAGCAAAACGCTCTGCAGCCTTGGTGAGGCGTTCGTCTCCTTTGACCGTTCCGACGATGATACGGGAAGGGTAGAGGTTGTCGTAGAGCGCTTTGGACTCGCGGAGGAACTCAGGCGAGAAGAGGATGTTGTCGCAGTTATATTTGCGACGGACGGACTCGGTATAGCCGACAGGAATGGTCGATTTGATGACCATGATTGCCTGCGGGTTGATACGAAGGACTGTTTCGATGACATTCTCCACGGCGGAGGTGTCGAAATAGTTCCGCTGGCTGTCGTAGTTCGTCGGAGCTGCGATAACCACGTATTCGGCATCCTTGTAGGCTGCTTCGGCATCGAGTGTGGCGGTGAGGTTCAATTCCTTCTCCGCGAGGTATTTCTCGATATACTCGTCTTGAATGGGCGAACGGCGGGCATTGATCATCTCCACTTTCTTGGGGACGATGTCCACCGCCATCACTTCATTGTGCTGGGCGAGGAGGGTAGCGATGCTGAGACCCACGTATCCTGTTCCTGCAACACTAATTCTCATAATTAAAAATTAAATATTATAAATTAAAAATGGTGTACTAAGAGAGTACCGATTTATGCTCTGACTGTCGGTTGACCGTCGTTTAACCGTCGTTCGACCGTCGTTGAGACAAGTACCGAATGGGGTGGTTAAATGTGCTCCTCGACGCCGCGGAAATGAACGTTCAGTTCGTGGAGGTGCTCCAAGAGGGTGCCAAGAGAGGTGCCTTTGGTCATCTCTGCGAAGGCATTCACATCTTTCGGGAAACATTTGCCACCATAACCATATTTGCCGTCCGGACCGGGAACGTAGGTATGGGTGTCGTTGATATATCCGGAGAGGAGTACACCTGTGTGCACTTTGCGCCAATCGGCTCCCATTTTCTCGCAGTACTCTTTGCAAGCGTTGAAATAGGTTACTTTGTATGCGCCGAAGACATTATGCATGTACTTGGTGAGTTCTGCCTCGAGCGGGGACATGACAGTAAATTTCTTGCCGACGAAGATCTTCGTGAGCAGATCTTGTGCTCCGGTGAAGACCATAGTCTGTTTGTTGAAGTCCTCGATGAATGTTCGCTCTGTGAGGAACTCCGGCATGTAATAGACGTTGTGTCCGGTTTCGCGGGTGAGCATTTCGCTTGAGCCCGGCAGAATGGTCGTGCGAACGAAAACGGGTACGTCCGGCAGTTTGGTGATCAGCTCTTTCATGAGTCGCAAATCTTGCGTACCATCTTCCTCTGTGGGGACATGGATTTGCAGAAAGGCGATGTCAATGTCGCTCAAGTCATCGTTGTAACCCTTGTACGGGTCGCTGATGAATAATTTACACTCGGGGTTGTTGTTTTCCAACCAGTTTTTTAGGGCTCCTCCCACGAAGCCACACCCAATAATTCCAACTTTAATCATGTTTGTATTTGATTTTATATTTTTTTATTTACAAAAAAGCCCGCAAAGATACAACATTTTTTTTATATATGCAAGCGCGCGCGAACATTTTTTAAAAAAAAACATATATATATGCAATTTTTTGATTTTTGATTTTCAGATTTCAATTTTTTGTAGTACCTTTGCACCCAAATTGGCTTTTTATGCGCCTTTAACTAAAAAACAACGATAAAATGAAAAATTTTAAACTTTGGAATACGCTCTGCGGCTGGATGGTATTTGCCGTAGCAGCAGCGACGTATCTCCTGACGATGGAACCTACCGCTTCTTTTTGGGATTGCGGAGAGTTCATCTCCAGCGCTTGGAAATTAGACGTTGGACACCCACCCGGAGCACCGTTTTTTATGCTCATGGGACATTTCTTTAGTTTGTTTGCGTCAGACACGGCTCATGTGGCGATGTGTGTAAACGCGTTGTCTGCACTCGCGAGTGCTTTCACAATCTTGTTCCTATTCTGGACGATTACTGCGCTCGCGAAGAAACTGGTGCAACCGGACACGCTCTGGAAAGGGATCGCCCTGCTCGGAGCCGGTACCGTAGGTGCATTGGCATACACGTTCTCTGACACATTCTGGTTCTCAGCCGTTGAAGGTGAGGTGTATGCGAGTTCGTCGCTGTTCACCGCAGTTGTGTTCTGGTTAATTTTGAAATGGGACGAACAGGCAGACGAAGAGGGCTCGGATAAATGGCTCATTCTCATCGCTTATTTGATGGGTTTGAGTATCGGTGTCCACTTGTTGAACCTCTTGACGATTCCGGCAATCGGGCTCGTTTATTACTTCCGTAAATACGAGTTCAGTTGGAAGGGATTGATTTATGCCTTTCTCGCTTCTTGTGCGGTTTTGCTGGTGATTCTGTATGGTATCATCCCCGGTTTCCCGACCTTGATCGGTTGGTTTGAGTTGGCGTTTGTCAATGGTCTCGGATGTCCGTTCAATACGGGAATGTGGGTATGCCTTGTTCTGACCATAGCAGCGATCGTATGGGCGATTTGGTACACCCGTAAGCGCGAATGGCGTTGGGCGAACACGTCGGTTATCATGCTTGCCGTGATTCTTATCGGTTACAGCTCTTATGCCGCGCTCGTAATCCGTTCGAATGCCGACACACCGATGGATCAGAACAGTCCTGACAATGTCTTCAGTCTCAAGTATTACCTGAACCGCGAGCAGTACGGTGATCGTCCTCTCATATACGGTCAGACCTACAATGCGCCGGTTGAGTTGCGGATAGAAGGAAACATGTGTATCCCCGTTGAGAATCAAGGTCATGCGCAGTACGCGCCGGCTCCTAAAAAAGAGGGCGAGAAAGACCACTATGCAATCACGGGATACAAGACTTCATACAAGTATATGCCTCAGTTCTGCATGCTCTTCCCGCGTATGTATTCCTCTCAAGGAAGCCATGTTTCCGCCTATAAGGAATGGGCAAACGTGAAAGGCAAACGTGTACGGTACGACTACTGCGGACAGCAGAAAACGGATTATTGCCCGACTTTTGCGGAGAACATGCGGTTCTTCTTCCGTTACCAAGTCAATTTCATGTATTGGCGCTATTTCATGTGGAATTTTGTGGGTCGTCAGAATGACCTTCAGTCTTATGGTGAAATCACCAAAGGAAACTGGATATCCGGTATCGATTTTATTGACAATGCGATGCTTGGCGACCAATCGCTGTTACCCACGGAACTGAAAGAGAATAAGGGACATAACGTCTATTATTTCCTGCCTTTGCTGTTAGGTATCATCGGAATAGTTTGGCAATGCGGCAAGCGCGACAAAGACGGAAAGGCAGAAGGTTGGAAGAACTTTACGCTGACGTTCCTGCTGTTTTTCCTGACAGGTTTGGCGATTGTTATATACCTGAACCAGACACCTTATCAGCCTCGTGAACGTGATTATGCGTACGCGGGTTCGTTCTATGCTTTCTGTATCTGGATTGGTTTAGGCGTGCTGGCGATTATTGATTGGATCAATGGACAATGGATAAAGGACAAAGGACAATGGATTAAAAATGCCGTAGCAGTCGTTGTTTCTGTTGTTTGTCTGGGTGTGCCGGCATTGATGGCTCAGCAGAACTGGGACGACCATGACCGTTCAAACCGTTACTCGTGCCGCGATTTCGGAGCAAACTACTTGAAATCCTGTGAGACACAAGCGATCCTCTTCTCCAACGGCGATAACGACACCTTCCCTCTCTGGTACAACCAAGAGGTGGAGGAAGTGGGAACCGATTTGCGTGTGTGCAACCTGAGTTATCTCCAGACCGATTGGTACATCTCGCAGATGAAGCGACCTTACTACGAGTCGGCAGCTCTGCCAATCTCATGGGAATACAAGGATTTCATGCCGGGCGCTAATGAGATAGCCCGTGTGGACAATAAGCTCGGTCAGCCGATCTCTGTGGAGAAAGCCTTCAATTTCCTGCGTTCGGATGATCCACGAACCAAGACCCGCGAAGGGGATAACTTCCTGCCTTCCGACCAACTCTATGTGGAGACTCCCGACGGAGAACAGATTCTATTCAAGAAAAAACGAATGTACACCCGTTCGGAGATGATGATCATGGAGATGCTGTCCACGAATAAATGGCAGCGACCGATGTATTTCTGCGCTACCGTGGGCAACGATTATTACCTTGGTCTTGAGCCATACATGGAGCTCACAGGTCTGGCATATCGTATCACACCGACCCGCAGTCGTGACGGACAACCTCGCGTTAACTCGGAAGTAATGTACGAGAATATGATGCATAAGTTTGCCTATGGCAATATGAACATGCCCGGCATCTATATTGACGAGAATTTAATGCGTATGTGTCGCACTCACCGAATGATGTTCGCACAACTGGCGGAACAACTTGTCCGCGAGAACCAACGTGACAAAGCATTGGAGGTGCTCGATTACGCCGAGGAGCAACTGCCCGGATATAATATCCCGTACGATTACACTTCGGCATCGATGGGACAGTTGTATTTCCTGCTCAAGCAGAACGAGAAAGCGGTAGCTATCATGGATGCAGTAGCAAATACATGCGTTGAGTATCTGCGTTTTGCAGCATCGCTCAATCGTCGTCAACGTGCTCTTATGGAGTCCACGACCGGACGCGAAGCTGCGATCCTCGGGTATGTTCTCCAGACATGCGAGCGTTACGGCGAAAATGAATTGGTGGATAAGTATTACGCTGATTATGCGGCGTACGCGAAGTAAATGAATAATGAATAATTAATAATGAATATTTATGAATAGTATTCAAAAAATTCCAGTCTTGCTGCTAACCGGTTATCTGGGAAGTGGCAAGACAACACTTCTTAACCGCATTCTGACGAATACAAAGGGAATTCGTTTTGCGGTGATAGTAAACGATATAGGCGAGGTGAATATCGACGCTTCGTTGATACAGAAGGGCGGGGTGGTCAGCCAGAAAGATGACTCCCTTGTGGCTTTGCAGAACGGCTGTATCTGCTGTACATTGCAAACTGATCTCATCAATCAACTTCATGATTTATGCGCCCAGAAATCTTTTGATTACATTGTCATCGAGGCTTCCGGTATCTGCGAACCCGCTCCGATAGCCCAGACGCTTTGTTCGTACGCTCAGATGGTTCCTCAGTTCGCAACGGACGGGCTTCCTGTGCTGGATTGTATCTGTTCAGTTGTAGATGCACTGCGGCTTCGCGATGAGTTTGATGAAGGCGATGCGCTGGCTCACTATGTCCCCAAAGAGGAAGACCTTGCCGCCTTGGTGATCGAGCAGATTGAGTTCTCGAATCTGATCTTGCTTAATAAGGCTTCAGAAGTGAGTGCGGATGAACTCGCCCGGATCAAAGCAATCATCCGTGGCATCCAACCGACGGCTGAGATCATCGAGACCAATTATTGTGATGTGGATCTCGATAAACTGCTGAATACGAAACTCTTCGATTTCGACCGTACGGCTACTTCCGCCAGATGGATTCAAGAGGTTGAAGATGCTCGTCATCATGAGGAAGCACAAAGTACAAAGGAGGATGACGATGATGAGCATGAGCATGAGCATGAGCATCACCATCATCACCATGATCATGAGCACGAAGACCACGATCACCTTGCTGAGTTTGGTATTGACACCTATGTTTATTACGCGCGCAGACCATTCGATCTCGGACTCTTCGATGAGTTTGTGGCGGCTCATTGGCCTAAAAATGTACTTCGCTGCAAGGGAATGTGTTATTTCGCCGAGGAATATGATATGTGTTATCTCTTCGAGCAGGCAGGTAAGCAGTTCAACCTCCGCAAGGCCGGAGAGTGGTTTGCAACCATGCCCAAAGAGGAACTCATGCAGCTCATGGCGGATGATGCACAACTTCGCAAAGATTGGGATGACCAATATGGAGACAGAATGCAAAAACTCGTCTTTATCGGTCAGCATCTCGACCAACCCGCCCTTAAAGCAGCGTTGGATAAATGCCTGCAATAATTCATTAAGTACAAATACGGCATAAATATCTATTCAAGACGAAAAAAATCTCAAATATTTGCATATGTCAAAAATTAGCAGTACCTTTGTAGCCGATTTATGGAGCAGAAGGAACAGATAGGTCATTTATTTGACCGTATTGCCGGAACGTATGACGGTCTCAACCATGGTTTATCTATGAATATAGACCGTTTATGGCGTGGGAAAACGGTTCGCCTTATGCAACCTGCCCGGCATGTTTTGGATGTTGCAATCGGAACAGCTGATCTGACGATAGAGATTTTGCGTCGTGGGAAAGCAGAACGTGTAACCGGCATTGATTTGTCGGATCAGATGATGCAGATAGGGGCTGCTAAATGCGCGAAGAGAGGGCTGCAGGTGGAGTTTATTCATGCCAATGCGCAGTCGATGCCCTTTGAAAATGATACTTTTGATGCTGTTACATGTGCTTTCGGATGTCGCAATTTCCAGAACCTTGACGAGGGTTTGCGTGAGATGTACCGCGTCCTTAAGCCCGGCGGACAAATAACGATTCTGGAGTTTTCCTATCCTACCAATCGTCTTGTGCGCGCGCTGTACGATATTTATTTTACGCGCGTGTTGCCTTGGATCGGTCGGGTGGTGAGCCGCGATAAAACCGCTTATACATATCTTAATCAGAGCGTCAAATCTTTCTGTTGGGGAGAGACATTTGCGCAACATCTGATTGATGCCGGGTTTAAAGAAGAGGAATGGGAAACGCTGACATTTGGAATCGCCACCATCTATACCGCAAGGAAATGTATAATTGATAATTGATAATTGATAGTTGATAGGAGATATTTTTATGGTTAAGCACATTATTCTTTGGAAATTGCGTTCGGACTTGACAGCCGAGCAAAAAGCAGCAGCAGCTCTTGCAATCAAGCAGGGACTTGAGGGATTGAAAGGACAAGTTCCGGGTTTGATTGACATTCGCGTGCAAGCTACCGGACAACTTGACAGCAGCAATGCCGATATCATGTTGGATTCGACCTTGGAATCGCCGGAAGCACTTAAAATATATGCTACCCATCCAGCTCATGTGGCGGTAGCAAACGGCGTTGTGCGACCCAATACAGAGGTTCGTACTTGTTTAGACTACATACAATAATCTATCATGAAATACAAATTCTTAGTGCTCTTTTTGGCAATCTCTGCCAATATGTTTGCTTGGCGTCCGCAAGCACGCGGCGTGGTTATTGATACAATCTGCAATGCATCGTGGCAATCCATGCTTCTGACAGCAGATAAATTCTGCTATCAGTTTCAGGCATGCCCCGATTCCCTCTTCGAGTGGGCTTACATAGGACTTAGTGAAGCGCCCTCAGAGCCGAAGAAAGAGGTGAAAGAACCAAATAAAAAGACCAAGGAGAGTCGCGATGCTATTCAACTTCGGTATAAAGATCGTATGTACGATCCGGCAAATAAGACAGGTGATGTTGCGATAGATATCTATATCCTTGGTGCACGTTGGTGGAAAGACCAGCATCTTGGAACCAAGTATATCCTCTCGCGTCCGGCTAAAACCAAGTTTCCTCTTACCGCCAAGATGACTGCCACTTATTCCGGTTCTATCTTGGAAGGAGGCACATTCATTATCCGAATGGAACCCATCAATGAGCACCAAACGCGTGTGCACTATGAGTTCGGTCTGGTATTCGGCAAAGTGCTGTCTTCGTTTATCTCGGATAAGACATGGCAGAACGCTATCGAATGGCGTTTCGCTACTATTCTCGAAAATTTAGTGGAGCATGCCGAAACCGGAACGGTTTTGCCTAAGCAACGCGGCCCGCGGATTTGATTTAGATTCGAGCCGTATAGGTAGCAAAAAAGCCTGCGATTTGCAGGCTTTTTTTGTAGTGCTACCCGGACTCGAACCGGGGTTTACGGCGTGAGAGGCCGTTGTCCTAGGCCACTAGACGATAGCACCCTATATTCTGCTTCTCATTCGAAAGCGGGTGCAAAGGTACTGCTTTTTTTTGATATGACCAAATTTTTTAGCAAAAAAATGCATTTTACCCCTCATTTTTTTGCATATATGGGAAAAAAGCAGTATCTTTGCACTCAAAATGCAAACTATTTGTGCTATATCAACTGCGTATGGAGTTGGCGGAATAGCTGTCATACGTGTTTCCGGAGAGCGTGCGATTGCGATTGTGGATACGCTCTTTACGGGGCGAGTTTCGTTGGCTGAAAGTCCGGCGAATACGATTCGGCATGGGCGGATAGAGCGAAACGGTGAGTTATTGGATGACGTTTTGTGTTCTATTTTCCGTGCGCCGCATTCGTTTACGGGCGAAGACACCGTGGAGATAGCGTGTCACGGCAGTCTCTATATTCAGCAGACCTTGCTGCAATGGTTGATAGATGCCGGTGCTCGTATGGCGCGACCGGGTGAGTTCACGCAGCGCGCGTTCCTTAATGGAAAGATGGATCTGACGCAAGCCGAAGCTGTAGCGGATCTCATTGCCTCACAGAGCAAGGCAGAGAAAGACTTGGCGTTGAGTCAGTTACGTGGTTCGGTTTCGAACGAGCTGGCGTCTCTTCGTGAGCGATTGCTGCATTTCACCTCGTTGGTGGAGTTGGAGTTGGATTTTGCGGACCATGAGGAACTGGAGTTTGCCGATCGTTCGGAGTTATCCCAATTAGCCGATGAAATCGAGCAAAAGTTACAGTCGCTCATCTCTTCGTTCCGAACAGGCAATGCTATTCGAAATGGTATTCCGGTAGCAATCGTGGGCGCGCCTAATGTGGGCAAATCAACCCTTCTCAACGCGCTCTTAGGCGAGCAACGCGCGATCGTGAGTGATATACAAGGAACCACACGCGATACTATCGAAGATACACTTATCATAGATGGCATCCTTTTCCGTCTTATTGACACCGCGGGAATGAGAGAAACCTCCGATGTCATCGAGCAAATGGGAGTGGAACGTAGTAGAAAAGCAATGGAGAATGCGCAGATCGTCATCTATGTAATTGACGATTTGACGATTGATGAGGTACGATTGATGGACGATTGGACCAAAGGGACGATTATTAGAGTGCTCAATAAGGCGGATTTGTTAATGGGTGAGAGGATGAGAGGATTAGAGGATGAATGGATTCTCATTTCTGCCAAGAACGGCGAGATAGAGCCGCTCAAACGTGAGTTGGTGAGAATGGCCAAGGAGATGATGTGTACTTCTGCGGTCATGCTTTCCAATGCGCGCCATTATGAGGCAATCAGCCGCGCACACGAAGCGATCCTCCGTGTGCAGCATGGTTTGCATGACGGTCTCTCCGGCGAACTACTCTCGCTCGATCTGCAAGACTGTCTTTCAGCACTCGGCGAAGTAACAGGACAGATCACTAACCAAGAAGTCCTCTCCAACATCTTCAGCAAATTCTGTATAGGCAAATAAATGAACAAATGGTAAATGATTAAATGGTAAATAATATGATATTATCCATGACCGGCTACGGAAAGGCCGAAACAACTTTCCGAGGGAAGAAACTGATCTGCGAAATCCGTTCGCTGAACTCCAAATCGATGGATCTGTCGGTTCGTTTGGTGTCGCAGCTCCGTGCGCATGAGTTAGACATCCGAACGATCATTACCCAGCGTCTCGAACGCGGTAAGGTCGATCTCGCTATTTCAGAGGAAAACACCCTTTCGCAAGGAGAGGGACAGAGTAGTGTTACTCCCGTTAACTGGCAGGCAGCCAAAGAGTACGCCTCGCAATACAAGGCTCAAATGGGCGTTGCGGAAGTGCCGGCAGAAGTGATGGCGGCTATTCTTCGGTTCCCGGATGTGCTGAAAGTGCAGGAAGACACTTCGGATCTGACCGACGAAGAGTGGAGCAACGTGCAAGCGATGCTTAACAAGGCAATCGATGCTTTCGTCGCTTTCCGTTCGCAAGAAGGTCTGTCGCTGCAAAACATGTTCACCGAAAAACTCGATGGAATCGCTGATTTGTTAGCACAAGTGGAGCCGTTTGAGAAGGGCAGAGTAGCCAAGATCAAAGAGCGTTTGGAAGCCAACCTTACACAACTGAGTGCCCAGACACAAGCGGAGATTGACCGCAACCGTCTGGAGCAGGAGATGATCTATTACTTGGAGAAACTGGATATCACCGAAGAGAAAGTGCGTCTGACAAACCATATTAAGTATTTTCGCGAGACGATGGCAGGCGAGGGTAGCGGTGTGGGCAAAAAGCTCGGTTTCATCGCGCAAGAAATGGGACGCGAGATCAACACCCTCGGTTCCAAATCCAACCAAAGCGAGATGCAGATCATCGTCGTTAAGATGAAAGATATCCTTGAGCAAATTAAGGAGCAGGTCCTTAATGTGCTCTAATTAAAAATTAAGAATTAAAAATGATATACATTTTTTGTGCACCTTCGGGCAGCGGTAAATCGACCATGGTGAAGCATCTGTTGACGATGCACCCGGATCTGTTTGAACTCTCGGTTTCCTGTACTACGCGACCTCCACGTGGTCAGGAGGTTCATGGCAAGGAGTATTATTTCATCTCCGTCGAGGAATTCCAGAAACGTATAGAAAATGGCGATTTCATCGAGTATCAGCAGGTCTATGACGGCTTATATTATGGTACGTTGAAAGAGGAGATTGACCGTATTGAAGCCTTGGGACGCGAGGTGCTTTTTGATGTCGATGTCAAAGGCGGTTTGAATCTCAAGAAGATCCTTGGTGACAAAGCTACCTCTATCTTCATCTGTCCGCCGTCTATAGAAGAGTTACGCCGACGTCTCGAAGGACGCGGAGACACGAGTCCGGAGATGATAGAGAAGCGTTTGGCTAAAGCGGAAGAGGAACTCTCCTACAAGCCCTATTTTGACCGTGTGGTCATCAATGACGACCTCACGCACGCTTTCGAACAACTCGATGCTATCATCGATGAAAACTAACGTTTACATTTTAACGTTTTTATTTAAAACATTTTAACGACGATGCGTAGCATCGGCATATATGGCGGCAGTTTCAATCCGGTGCATTTCGGACATGTGGGATTAGCCAAATGGGTCATTGAGAACACAGATCTCGATGAACTATGGCTTATGGTGAGCCCGAATAACCCGTTGAAACCGGCAAATCTTCTTGCTCCGGAAGGCGAGCGTCTGGCGGCTGTGAGCAAAGCTGTCAAAGACATCCCGCATGTCAAAGCCTCGGATTTTGAGTTCTCTTTGCCTCGTCCGTCTTATACGGCGAATACCTTGCGCGAGTTGCAGAAAGCGTATCCAGATACCGAGTTTACCCTCATTATAGGAGAAGATAATATCGCTATCTTCGATCGTTGGCGCGAGTATGAGTTCATCCTCGCCAACTTCCGTATTTTCGTTTATCCGCGGCGTTCTGACAGCCCGCAGGACGGTCTAACAACGCAGTGGTCTGACAGCGTAGCGGTCAAGGAGATCCGCTATCTTAGCGGAGCTCCATTATTCAACATCTCATCCACCCAAATCCGAAACCAACAAGCAAAAGCCTATGTATAATCAAGTAGATTGGAGTATTTACCTTTGTGCTGACCGTGAGCGTCAGTCGCGTGCAATCCCTAAAGGTTTGGATCATCGCTCTGCCTTTGACAGCGATTTCGGTCGTGTGATCTTTTCTTCTGCGGCACGCCGTATGCACGACAAGACGCAGGTCTTTCCGCTCTCCGGAGGAGATAGTGTTCATACACGTTTGACGCATTCGATGGAAGTATTGTCGGTGGCTCAATCGCTCGGAACGGATTTCTGTCGGGACGAAGAAGTAGTGCGCACGTATGGCGAACAGGTCGCTCATCTCTTGGAGCAGCAACTACCGGCTATCCTTCGTACAGCCGCTTTTGTGCATGATATAGGTAATCCGCCGTTTGGACATTTCGGCGAACAGATCATCGGCAATTATTTCTCCGATGGAAACGGCAAAAACTACCTCTCCGACTTGACTGAGGAGCAACAGTTCGACTTCACGCAGTTCGATGGTAACGCGCAGGGATTTCGTATTCTGACGAGAATGCCTTACCTCAATGATCTCAACGGACTCAATCTGACGTACGCTGTCTTGGCGGCTTCGCTCAAGTATCCGAACAGCGGCAGTAAGAACAAAAAAGGTGGAGCGTCGGTTCATAAACATGGTGTCTTCTCGTCCGAAGCGGATGTCCTTGGACGTGTGGCGGACGCTTGTCGGCTGCGTCGTGCGGACGGAACGATCAAACGTCATCCATTAGCTTTTTTGGTGGAAGCGGCAGACACGATCTGTTATCGCTCCATGGATCTTGAGGACGGTATTCAGAGCGGCATGTTGAGTTTGGACGAAGCCTTGCGTTTCTTAGGTCTAACACCCTCTCAAGACACACCCGAACGAGCTTTGGTCAATCTCCGTGTGGCTATCATCGGCGAACTGACGAGGTATGCTTTGCAGCGTTTTATGGCGAATCTGGAAGGTATTGATATGGGTACCTTTGATGAGGAACTGCTGGACGGCAATGAGCTATGCGCCCAACTCGGCAAGTTGGAGTTTGAGCGTATCTTCCGTCATAACATGATTGCTCAAGCAGAGCTCAAAGGCGCGCAGGTGATGAACGCTATTCTGGATCGTGTACTGCCTATGCTCATGGAACCGAATCCCGATTGGCGATTGAATGCCATCATCTCGCCCAGTATGACGCGTCTTGTGTTGGCAGAGGAATACCAAAAGCACTTATCGGCAACCCCCGACCTTGCTCCTTTGACCGAGCTCTCTGACCTCAGTACATACAATCTTCTGCGTCTCCTCATCGATTGGCTTTCCGGCATGACCGACCGTTACGCCCTTGAAACGTATCGCCGCCTCTTAGCACTGTAATAGTTTCTTGTACGCAGCCTATTTAGAATAAAGCGGTAAATCCACCAAAACGGATTTACCGCTTTTCTTGTGTACAACAATAATTATGGAGCAAATACATTATGACTTTTCCTAAAATTAGTAGACGGTTTTTTGATTATTTTCCTAAGTTAGTTGACATTTTCCTAATTTTGTTAACACTTAAAGGAACTTTACCATGATTGTCAAGTTTGCCAGTGCAAATTTTTATAGGTCAAAATCTCACCTCGCAACGATCAAAGTATGAGTTTTGGGTAATTTTCCTTTCAATTTTCATTTTATCTGCACTTTCTTTCTTTAAAATTTGTTCACGTCAAAAATTTTTTGTACCTTTGCACTCGCAAAGGTGCTTTGGGTGTACCCGACATGAACCAAGTGAGTGTTCATGAGCGCATTTTGCAAGGCAGTCCCACGCTTGGGTGTCTGCGTTGATACGTGAGGATGGGATTGCAGACATATTTTAAGGCGTTTACTAACGCTTGTTTTTGACTTTCTGGAACCTGAGAAATTTCAATAAAAAGTCTTCGAAAACAAGGCAGTAGTAGATGCTCATGGGGTGTATTATGCACCCGCGTGTACCTTAATATATAGGTATGCGCGTGTGTACGCATATACACAGCGTGGGTTTCTGCATTGCTTATTCGAGACTTTAGGTTTTCTCAGGACCTCAGAAAGCGGATAAGCAACAAAAAGAGATCCGCGTTTTTTGATGTCCGAAACGGAAATACCGATTTTCCCTATATTTCCCATCTTAACAACGATCCGGCAAACGCCAGAGAATTGTTAAGATGTTTTTTTGTGTGTAAATCTGTTTAATTTGTGGACAAATAGCATGAAACCAAAGAGTTTAATCCGGAGACGGAAGACATACCGCGATGAGGAAGGCGTAGTCGTTGGTTACGGAGCGGAAGAGGCATATTTCGTAGCTAATCCGCGTGACTACGAGACACATCCTTTGCGTGAGGGTGAGATCCGCAACACCTCTATTTTTCATCGTTCGATGACCGAGGCATTGTTGGAACTCTCCGATCCTGTCCGCAAAGCAGAATGGAGCAAACGCTGGCACGCCCAACTCAACGAGCCCGAACTGGATGCACCTGTTGATCGCAAAACCGGCAAGCGCCATATTTATTTGCGCTTGGATCGGTATGTGCAATCCGTCCTCCAACGCCAGATGCGCAAAGAAGCCGGATTACCGGGGACGGAGAAGTAATTGGTGTATAGTGTACGGTGTATGGTGTAACACACATCACACATCAAACATCAAACATCACACATCAAACATCATACATAATACATAGCATCGTTCTCCCGAGGTGATCGCGTGATGGTCGCGTTATTGAAAGGAAGTTGAAAGGATGATGGAAAGGAAAATAGAAAAGGAAATAATAACAAACAAAAAATGCGCCCGCAATATAATTTGGGCGCGAGAGATCTTTGAAATATTGTACACAAATAGCGATTTATAAACGCAGAAAATCGTCGATATTGGAAGGTGTGATGGCACTAAACGAAGCGTCAGGATAAGCGTTTGAGAAAGCTAATGGGCAACGCAGAGATTTACGCTCATTCCATTTGAACTCAAATGCCCGAAGCGAGCCATCCAGTTCTTCTATGTAGTCTATTTCTGTCTGCTGTTTAGTTCTCCAAAAATAGGATTGAGCAAATGGATGACGGTATTTAATCTGTTTCATGCGCTCTGCAATTGCAAAATTTTCCCACATAGCTCCGATGTCAGAGCGGGTTTCAGCCAAAGAGAAATTTCCAATGACGGCATTACGGATACCCATATCCCAGAAGTATATCTTCTTGCTGAACTTGAGTTCGTTCCGTAGATTACGGGAGAAGCTGCCTAATCGGAAAATGATATAAGATTGCTCAAGGACAGTGATGTACCGCTCTATGGTTTTAGCATCGATTCCTACTAATCCACTAAGTTCGTTATAACTGACTTGGGAGCCGATTTGCATAGCCAGTGCTTTGAGTAAAAGGACTAATTTGTCCGATTTGGCAACTTTATCAAGCGTTAGAATGTCACGGTAGAGATAGGAGTCTGTCAGTTCTTTGAGGATATTTGCTTCCTGTCCGGGGTTTGCAACCACTTCAGGATAATATCCATACACCAAGCGATGAGGGATTAAGCGAAGTTCTTCAATGAGCGAGGAGTGTTCCACCATTTCGTTAAACGTGAGAGGAAAAAGCTTAAACTCTCGCTTGCGTCCGGTGAGAGGTTCGTTGACTTTGGATGCCAATTCAAAACTGCTGCTTCCAGTAGCAATAACTTGCACATCCGATAGCTGGTCAATGATAATTTTGAGTTGCACCCCAATGTTCGGAATACGCTGAGCTTCGTCAATAACCAGTACGCGTTTAGTGCCCATTAGAGAGTGCATTCGCTCTGCGGAAATGGCGGTAAACAATGTTTGAACATCATTGTTATCACCATTCAGCCAAAGTACATCTTGTCTTTGTCCTAATAATAATTGTAACAGGGTTGATTTCCCGACTTGCCGTGCACCCATCACAATGATGGCTTTGTGGCTACCTAACATGGACTCTAATTGAGGTTGTAAGAAACGATTAATCATAGCATCTATCATTTGAGGGTGCAAAGATACAAAAAATAAATGAAACGACCAAATAAAATTGAACTTTTAAGGAAAATAATCCATAAAAACTATAACTTTTAAGGAATTTAATCCGCAAAATCGCATTTCTTGTGTAGAATATTCAAAAAAATAACACATCAAACATAATACATTGCGCATAGCGCACAGCATTGCTCACTGAGCATGTGATCTTTCGGGAATGGTTCGGGAATGATTCGATGATGTCTCGGGAATGAAATGTAAATAGAAAGATATTATAAGATATAAAATGGATAAGACAAACCCAATATTAGTTACATCTCCGTTGTTACCTGACTTGCAGGAGTTTAATGCCTATCTTCAAGAGATCTGGGATAGTAAGTGGATAACAAATAATGGTTCGTTTCATCAGCAGTTGGAGAAAGCACTGGCTGAGTACATTGGGGTAGAGTATATCTCGGTGTTTACCAATGGTACACTTCCGTTGATAACGGCGTTGCAAGCTCTTGGCCTTACAAAAGGAGAAGTGATTACTACGCCATATTCATTTGTGGCTACCACCCATAGTATTTGGTGGAATGGTTTGACTCCAGTCTTCGTTGATGTGGAACCGACAACCGGTAATATTGATCCTGTCAAGATAGAGGCAGCTATCACGGAAAATACGGTGGCTATTATGCCGGTACATGTGTATGGTCAGCCGTGTGACAATGAGCAGATTGATTTCATCGCCAAGAAACATGGTCTCAAAGTCATCTATGATGCCGCCCATGCGTTCGGAGTTCGTAAGGATGGCGAGTCCATTTTGAATTGGGGCGATATGAGTACGTTAAGTTTCCATGCTACCAAAGTGTATGGTACAATAGAAGGCGGCGCGTTGATATGTCATAGTGCCGAGATGAAATATCAGATAGACAATCTCAAAAACTTTGGTTTTAGAGGCGAGACAACTATTGTTGCTCCGGGTATTAACGGCAAAATGGATGAGGTCCGTGCGGCATTTGGTTTACTGAATCTCAAACAAGTAGAAGCAGCTATTGACGCGCGTCGCAAAGTGGCAAATCGTTATCGTGAGGCCATTGATAATATTGCCGGTTTATCATATTTGCCTGAATTGCCGAATATCCGCTACAATTATGGTTATTTCCCGATCTTTGTGGACGAAGCAAAATACGGCATGAGTCGTGACGCACTTTACGAAAAACTCAAAGCAAATAATATCTATGGACGTCGTTATTTCTATCCATTGATAAGCACTTTAAATCCATATAAAGAATATCCTTCTGCCTTGCCAAGCAATCTGTCTGTTGCTACAAAAATGGCAAATCAAGTGTTGTGCTTACCAATGCATCATGAGTTGACGCAAGAAGATGTAGAACGAATTATCAATACTATTTAAATATGAAACATCTTATCATAATAGGTGCCCGAGGATGGGGCAGGGAATGTTATTGGACTGCGCAAAATACTAGTGGGTATGGTAAAACATATGACATTAAGGGATTTCTTGATAGTGATAGCCATGCTTTAGATGGACTAAATGGTACATATCCGCCCATTCTAGGATCGGTAGAAGAATATAGTATTAAACCTGATGATGTTTTCTTCTGCGCTATGGGAGACCCGAAATGGCGTAAGCACTATGCAGAATTAATAGAAACAAAAGGTGGAAATTTTATTTCACTAATTAGTCCTTTGGCTATTATAAATGAGAATGTAACAATACAACCTGGCTGTTGTATAGGAGCATGTACTATTGTTTCGGATAATGTGTGTATCGAAAAGCATGCTCTAATACATGGTTTTTGTACGATAGGACATGATTGTCATATAGATGAATACGCATCAATTTTCTCATATGTATTCCTTGGAGGCTGTTCCAATATTGGGAAAATGGCAATTATGCACCCGAAATCTATGCTTATTGCGCACAAAAGTATTGGCAATGAAGTAATTGTTGGCGCAGGTAGTGTTGTCATGCGCAACATAAAGGACGGATTACACGTACATGGAAATCCGGCAGTAAAAATCGATTACTAATTAACAAATTAAATATTAACAAATTAAAAATTGAAATTATGGATTTACAAGAATTTGTAGCTCACTTCGCTGAGCAATTTGAAGAAACTGATGCAAGTGTATTCACTCCTCAAACCAAGTATCATGAATTAGAGGAATGGTCTTCGCTTATCGGATTAAGTATCATTGCTATGGTTGATGAAGAATACGATGTCGCAATCAAAGGTAATGATGTTAAGAGTTCTGTCACTATTGAGGATTTGTTTAACATTGTTAAAGAACGTGCATAATGGCATTTCTTCGATTTAAGGATGTACGGATTGCAGGTATAGCAGCCGGTGTTCCTAAAAGAGTACTTAATAATCTCCAAAATAATAACATATCAGTTGACTATTCAGCTGAAGATTATGTCAAAACCACAGGAGTTATTGAGCGACACACATCTAAAACTCTTTGCACATCTGATCTCTGTTTTGAGGCTGCCGAGCGTCTAATTGCGGATTTGCAATGGGATAAAAGCGAAATAGAAGCATTAGTATTTGTTAGCCAAACAGCCGATTATATTTTACCGGCTACTGCCTGCATTCTTCAAGAGCGACTTGGGTTAAGCAAAGAGTGCTATGCTTCTGATTGTGCTTTAGGTTGTTCTGGTTGGGTATATGGATTAAGTCAAGTCGTTTCTCTTGTTGCAAACGGAGACATCAAAAAGGCACTTATCTTGTGTGGAGATGCAAAGAAAAGAGCAGATGGACCCAGTGATCCTTTATTTGGCTCAGCAGGAACAGCAACCGCAGTTGAATATTCTAAAGGAGCATCAGGATTTTCTTTCCATTTTGGGACAGATGGTAGTGGGTACGATGCAATAATTATTCCAGATGGTGGTTCAAGAAATCAAGTATCTCCTGCATCATTTGAGCCCGAAGAACTTGACGGAAAGATCACAAACCGCATGACTACTCGTATGAACGGAATGGATGTTTTTTCATTTGGAATCACTGTTCCTCCTAAGTCCATAAAACGCTTAGCTGAGCATTATAGTTTTGACTATTTGGATGCAGATTATTATGTTTTTCATCAAGCAAATATGAAGATGAACAACATGATAAAGAAGAAATTGAAATTAGCAGATGATAAGGTGCCAGAATGTATGTCTCATTTTGGTAACACATCATCTGCATCTATTCCTCTTACGATAGTTACTCAACTAAAAGATAAACTAACTGAACCTAAGAAATTTATTTGCTGTGGTTTTGGTGTTGGTTTAAGTTGGGGTACTACTGTATTTGAAACAGATAGTAATATTGTTATTTCCGATTTAGTGTTAGTAGATGAGTTATCATAATTATGGAATACAATCCTACATATAATCCTTTCTCTCTGAAAGGAAAAACTATTCTCGTAACGGGAGCTTCGTCCGGAATAGGACGAGCTACCGCTATCGAGTGTTCTAAACTTGGAGCAATTGTAATTATTACAGGTCGTAATAGTGAGCGTTTACAACAAACGTATGACTCTTTATATGGCCTCGGACATCTTCAAATAATAGCAGATTTGAATAATTTGGAGGATTTGACAAGTCTGGTAAATCAAGTTCCTATTTTAGATGGAGTGGTGAATAATGCTGGGATTGCAAAGACTCAGCCTATTAGTTTTATCAAAGAAGAAGATTTACAAAAGATATTTGCGACAAACACATTTACTCCAATACTTCTTGTAAAACAATTACTCCGTAAGAAAAAGATCAACAAGAACGCTTCATTAGTGTTTACATCTTCTGTTTCTGCCATAAAGTCTGATTTAGGTAATTCTGTGTATGGCGCATCCAAAGCGGCCTTACAATCATATGTACGTTACTGCGCTCGAGAGTTGGCGTCTAAAAGTATTCGCGCTAATTCAATTCATCCGGGTATGGTTACTACGCCGTTGATTACAGGAGGCGCACATTCTGATGACGACTTGCAAACAGACGCACAAAAGTATCCTCTGGGACGTTATGGTAGACCAGAAGAAATAGCATGGTCTGTTATATATCTTCTTTCCGATGCTTCTGCGTGGATAACAGGTCACTCCTTGATAATTGATGGTGGAATATCTACTTTAATATAATATGGCATATTTCCAATTTCATAATATACGCATTGCTGCTATGAATGCAGCTGTTCCCACTCAGTTGGTAACGGTTGATTCTTTTGCGGACATATTCGGAGCCGAAAAAGTGACTCGCTTTAAGGAATCTACCGGTATTATACAATTTCGCAAAACTCGTGAACACCAAACAGCATCAGATCTTTGTTTCGCAGCAGCAGAAAACATTATTATACAAAAGAATATATCACGCGATGACATAGGAGCATTAGTGTTTGTCGCTCATTCTGCTGACTATCGTCGTCCTGCAACAGCATGTGTTTTGCACAAGCGTTTACAATTGAATAAAGGTTGTGTCGCTTTTGATATTAGTCTTGGCTGCTCTGCTTTTGTATATGGCTTGCAAACCATATGCGCTTTAATGCAAGCATCTGACATAAGCAAGGCACTCTTACTCGTTGGAGAAACACTATCAAAGATGACCCATCCTAAGGATCAGTCTGTTGCTATGTTGTTTGGAGATGCTGGTAGTGCCATACTATTAGAAAAGACTGAACAAAATTCTGATATTTGCGGCATCCTTAAAACTGATGGTAAAGGTTATCAGACTATCATCGCTCCTGCTGGTGGCTTTAGAAACATGTATGCACCACATAATGATATCCTATTTGAGGATGGCAATACACGTACATTGTACAACACAATAATGCAAGGAGAAAATGTATTCTCGTTCTCTATAACTGATGTTCCTCGAACTATCAAAGAATTTTTGGCAATAACAAACACTTCTGTTGAGGATTATGATTGCTTTGCTTTACACCAAGCTAACAGATTTATTCTTCAAACGATAGCTAAGAAGTTCAAAATAGAAGCATCAAAAATGCCTGTATCCCTTGATAGATATGGTAATACATCTGCAGCAGCAATTCCTCTTTTATTATGTGATACGTATGGAAATGACAACACGAATACTGAAATCCAAACACTCATGTGTGGTTTTGGCGTGGGATTAAGTTGGGGCGTTTGTTCTGCTGTTATTAATATCAAAGATGTATTGCCGATTATTGAATCTGATGAGATATTTGAGGAAGGTATTATTAACTCGGAGGATGATTTCTTAAAAGAATGAAACAATGAATAAACCTTTAGTAGCCATACAATGTTTAGTCTATAATCACGAACCATACTTACGTGATTGTCTTAATGGTTTTGTCTCGCAACAAACATCTTTTCCTTTTGTCGCAATTGTCCACGACGATGCTTCCACAGATCATAGTGCATCCATCATTCAAGAGTATGCAGAAAAGTATCCGAACATCATTATTCCTATATACGAAAAAGAAAATTTATACAGAAAGCCTAATGGGATTTTAATGAAAACAGTCCACGCCGCATTAGATAAAACCGGAAGTAAATATATAGCCATTTGTGAAGGTGATGATTACTGGACTGATCCTCTGAAATTGCAAAAGCAAATTGACATATTGGAAAGCGATTCTGATTTGATAGCGTGTGTAACAAACACATGTAAAGTAGACAAAAAAGGTAACTTATTAGAGCAGAAAAAGGAAAATGTTGTACAAGGAAACAAGGAAGGAATTTATGATATATATGACTTCTTCAAGATGCCTCAACATCAGTATCCGACAGCAACTATTGTCTATCGTGCTATTCACCAAAATGAGATAAGGAGTAAATTCCGCCATACAGAGAATCCATTCCTAGGAGACTGGACGTTATGGATTATTCTGCATTCATATGGTAAGTTCTATTATTTGGATGAAGTAACAGCAGCATATCGAACAAATCCTACATCATTGACACATACTGTGAATCGTGTAGCGAGAGCGAAAGCAAGTAGAGAAATCTGTCATAACGTGGCAGACGTTTTGCCGGAACAATATGCTGACATAGCTGCTGATTTGCGCAAAACTAATTGGGTTTGGATTAGTCTCATCTTCGCCTACAGAGCGGAGAAACGCTATTTCGGAATGTTCGGCAGTTTCATTATGGCGGCCATCTTATGTCCAAAGGTCCTTTGGAAAACTATCAAAGAGGCATTACATAAACGCAGCCAACATTAAACGACGGCAACCATGCAGCGGCAAAGTAATAATGAACTATTTCGCATAGTGTTAATGCTTGGCATTATTGCTCATCATTTTGTGGTAAACTCAGGTTTGCTCGGAATGATGTCTCCAACATTGGAACATGGTAATGATGTATATTTATGGTTGTTTGGAATGTGGGGGAAGATAGGCATAAACTGCTTTGTACTCATTACTGGATATTTCATGTGTTCCTCTAGCTTTACATGGAAGAAATTCATAAAATTAGTATGTGAAATAGAATTCTATAAAATACTCATATACTTGGGATTTATACTAGGTGGCAGAGAAAATATTTCCGGAACTCGACTGTTTCAATTGTTATCTCCTGTTACTGACCTAACGACGGAGTTTATTAGCGGCTATTTGGTAATGTTTCTTCTCGTTCCATTTATGAACGTTTTGATTCAGAACATGTCGAAATATCAGCATCTCTCTTTAATTGCTCTATCTCTATTATTCTTTACTATTTGGGATCAGTTTCCAAGTGTTGTGATACCAATGGGATATCCTATATGGTTCTGTGTCATATACATTATCGGAGCTTATCTCCGAAAATATCCAATACAGAACAATTTGGCTCATTTCTTTTTAGATTCCCCAATAGGCGCCCTAATCATTTTGGTAATAGCAATGGGATCGGTCATCATCATGTTGTACTTTCGTCAAATAGGAATAACCAGTTGGTGGCCTCATAAATGGATATCAGATAGCAATGCCCCGTTAGCAGTATTAACAAGCATAGCACTATTCAATTTCTTTCGAAGATTGAATATGAAACCAAATAAATGGATAAACACAATAAGTGCAAGCACTTTTGGTGTATTTTTAATTCATACCAGTTCTGATGCAATGAGATTATTCTTATGGGGAGATGTATGCAAATGCACAGAATGGTACTATTCTCCGTGGTTACCTCTATATGCAATAATTGTAGTATGTGGAGTTTACATTACATGTACTTTCATAGACCAATTAAGAATCCGGTGCATAGAAAAACCTTTCTTTGAAAAATTATTCTCCCAATATGTAAACAATTAAATCAAACACTTATATGTTTAAATACACAAAACGACTTTTTTCTAACATCCGTTTCTGGTGTCAAGAGTTTAAACTCCGGAGCAAAGAAAATGACGAGTTAGATCGTATTTCGGATATCACCTTCCAAGAAGGTTATGGTGGCCACAATACGATGGCAGGTTTTGCCTATTATAAAGAGATGCAACACAATCGTGCCGAGCGTAAGCGTTTGCATAAGGAACAACTTGCTGCAATTCGATAGACGCAATAGAATCCACTATAACTCGCTAAGGCAAACAAAAAAATCATCTTGTAGTTGACCTGCAAGATGATTTTTGTATGTAGTGAGATAGTAATAGCACTATAAAAGCGGAGTCATGTACACAGGTACAAGGAGTGTTTCGCTGTCTTTGCGTAAGTCTTTGGTATAAACCAAATACCTGTTGCCAATGCGCGAGGCGTATTTTTTGCAAAATTCATCCAAAGAAGCGTGCGTTTTATAACCGGAGGACTTGACTTCAATTGGACAAACTTTATTTCCTCTGGATAACAAGAAATCTATTTCGTAGTTGTGTTTGGGATCCTTAGGAAAAGTATAATAGAAAAGTTGATTTCCAGATGCTGTTAACATCTGAGCAATCAAGTTCTCATACACATATCCAAGATTAGCATCCAGTTTATCACTTAGTAACTTATTATAGATAATATTGTCTGTGAAATCTTTATCCCAGAAACACAGTGTCACAAATAAACCAGTATCACCAACAAATATCTTATAGACATTTACATCTTCGCTAAGCAACATACCGACATTCGGATCATTGGAATGATATGCGACATTCACAGTCATCGAATCTTTCATCATTGCAACTATTTCGCTAACGGAATCTGCACGATCGTTTTTCAATACCGTTGATACTTGAAAGCGTGAAGCATTGTTCATCAATTGAGCCGGAGCCGCTTTGAAAAGCAATTCGGCTTTTCCTGTGGAATCTAATTTCTGGAAATCCTCCAGATACAATTCAAGGATCTCACGCTTTGTTTGATCTACCAGACTCAAGTTCGTGGTATCCAAATAGGTATTTACAGCTTGTGGCATGCCGCCAACCATCATATACAAACGCAGTTCACGCATCTTGGTTCGCGTCAGGGCATCGCCTACAGACATGCGGGCGTCCAGTTGTTGTTTCAATAGAGGAATAGTAGCTGTATCTCCCAATGCCCAACGAAACTCTTCGTAGTCCATCGGATACATATTCAATCGTGTCTCTTCACTCGGAATGGTAATGTGCTGCGTGTTTTTCTTAATACTGATGAGCGAACCCGTTTCAATATAATCGTATCTTCCATCCTGAACCAGATATTTAATCGCTTGGCGGGCTTTGGGACACTGCTGTATCTCGTCAAAGATAATGACAGACTTGCGATTTTGCAAAATAACTCTATAATGCAGCTGGAGATAAGTAAAAATATCATTGAGGTTGTTAAGGTCATTCCACAAATCAAGAATTTTTTGCTCCGCTTTGTTAAAATCGATGAGAATATATGACTCATACTCATTTTTGGCGAATTGTTCCGCAATTGTAGATTTGCCGATACGACGAGCCCCTTTGATTAACAATGCCGTTTTGCCGTTACGCGTATTTTTCCATTCCAACATTTTGGAGTAGATTTTACGTTTGAATACTCTTTCTTCCATGACGATTCATTTTAAAACGCTGCAAAGTTACTACTTTTTTGCGATATATGCAAATATTTTTACATTAAAATCGCATTTCCCGTAAATTTTTGTATGTTAATTACCGCATTACCCGCAAATTTTAAAACGCAAAACACCGCATCACCCCAAAATGTATGTCAAAGGCTTATTTTTGGAAACGGAGCATGTGCCATTCGCCGTTGGAGAGGGTAGCGAGATGATGAAGCGAATGAGACTCGGCAGAGGAGATGAGGGCAGGACAATCGGACTCATAGAAACCGCTGAGCCATAGTTCGCCGCCTTTCTGGAGCGAAGCTGCATAGGAGGGCATGTGATCCAGTAATACATTGCGGTGGATATTGGCAAGGATGAGATGGAAAGAGCCTAACCCTAACCCTTCCCTAAAGGGAAGGGAACTTAGATCCCCAAGGCGGATATCGATTTCTACGTTGTTGAGGGCGGCATTCTCTTTGGCGTTTTCTACGCTCTTATCGTCAATATCGACTGCGAAGACTTGTTGGGCACCTTGTTTCTTGGCAAAGATAGCTAAAACACCGGTTCCTGTTCCGTGGTCAAGGACGTTTTTACCCGTTAAATTCGTAGAAAGTAACGTGTTAATAAGTAGCGAAGTGGTCTCGTGGTGTCCTGCTCCGAAGGCACAATGCGGGATGATCTTAACGCCGAGCGGCAGTTCTTGAATAGGGTGCTCCGCTTCCCAAACCGCATTCCAGTTTTCGTCCGCTACAGGGGAAATTGTATATTGGAAATTGGCATTGGATAATTGAGCCCTGATTGCGTTTTCATTTTCTTCCCAAAGGGCTGACGGGATATAATAATCCTCTCCGTCAATCGTGTCAACTCCCAAATCGCATAACTCTTGATCAAAGAGATCTTTCTGCCATTCTTCGGCAAAAGAAGTGTTAATGTGCAAAACGTGATATAGCATCGCCTACAAGATAATTACTGCCGCCGATAAAGATAGCGTCGGTTTCATCGGCTTTATTTAATACATATTCTATCGCTTCTGATGGCTCCTCAATGCTGATTGCAGATGACTGACTTTGAACAGTTTTCCACATTTCCAGCATCTCTTGAGCGCTTCTTGCCCGCTGTGTATGAGGCTGTGTGAAGACATAATGATATCGTTCTCCTTGTGGCATGAGCCGCATGACGACATCGGTATCTTTGTCGTTTACCATGCCGAAGATGATCCAGATATGCGGATTAGTGAGCTCTTTGAGTTGTTTGGCAACATATTGGAGACCATGACTGTTATGTCCGGTATCGCAAATAATGAGCGGTTTCATCGAGAGAATTTCCCATCGTCCGCGTAAGCCTGTGAGGGAACAGACGTGGGAGAAACCGAAGGCTAAAGCCTTATTTGAGATTTGAGATTTCAGATTTGAGATTTCAGAATAGTTTCTCAGTACTTGCAAAGCAACATAAGCCGTTTGGAGGTTGTGCTCCTGATAGAGACCTTTGAGCTCACATTCCGGTGCTTCGCGTAGTCGGCGAGAACGCATATATCCGCATTGATCGGCAAACCAGATCCGGCAATCGGTAGTCTCTAATCCTTCGCCTAAGATACCACACTCCCGCGCACGATCCAAAAAGACATTCATCGTCTGAGGGTGAGTTTCTCCGATTACAACGGGGATATTTGGTTTGATGATACCTGCTTTCTCACGTGCAATCTTTGGCAGCGTGTTACCGAGAAACTCCGTGTGGTCAAAACCTATATTGGTAATGACGGAGAGTAGAGGAGTGAGCACATTCGTGCTGTCTAATCGTCCGCCGAGACCGACTTCTACTACCGCTATATCGACATTTTCTCGCACGAAATAGGCAAAAGCCAACGCCGTCATGGTCTCGAAGAACGAGGGTTGTGTCTCGTCCAAGAACGCACGGTTTTGCTCGATGAAATCGGCAACTTCTGCTTCCGGAATAGGCTGCCCGTTGATGCGGATTCGTTCGGTGAGGGAGATGAGATGAGGCGAGGTGAACAACCCGACTTTATATCCCGCCGCTTGGAGAACCGCGGCTATGAGATGGCTGGTTGAGCCCTTTCCGTTCGTGCCTGCCACATGGATAGCCCGCAAGTGCTCATGCGGGTTACCCACATGTGCCATGAGTCGGAGCGTGTTCTCCAAGCCCGGTTTATACGCTACCGCTCCGACCATATGAAAGGGTGGGCGAGAGGAATAGAGATATTCTATGGCTTCGTTATAGGTCATGAATTGCTTACCGGTTTGAATTCCAGGATCCCTTCTGCGCGTTTCTGGCTAAGCCATTTATAGAACCGAGGAGTGATACGTACTGCATGTTGTCGGCTGGTTAGCGTGATATGCTGGCGGTTCATCGGGTTATAGACGCAGACATGAAGTCGCCCTTTTCCCGGGTTTTCATCTACCATATCGGCGAGTTCATCGATACTTTCAGGAGTGACGGCATCCAGGGAGAGACGTATATTGATGCCTTCCGTGCGTCCGTCTTGTGCCTCAGATAGCATCTCAACGCGTTGTACTACAAACTCAAATTCAGCTTCTTCATCTTTGCCCTCTTTGAACCATTTCATGCCGGCTCCTTTCTGCTGAATAACACCGGTAACCATGACGTATAAGTCCTTGAGCATCAGATGGGCAAACTGGCTATATGCATTGCCGAAGAGTACAAACTGGTAGCTGCCGGTATAATCCTCGATGGTATAACGTCCATACGGATTTCCTTTTTGGCTACGCAGCTGTTCCGCCTCGGTGATGAGGCCGCCGATCAATACCGCTTGGTTCTTATGCGAGGTGATAAATTCCGATGGAATGAGGGTTTTTTCCTCTTGTTCAGCTTGTGCAGCGAGGGCTTGTTTCTCTGCTTCTATACGAGCGTCCGGACGACGCCATTTATCGAATTGGCTTAGTTCGGCAGCCGTAAGGTTACATAACTCTCGCACCTCGTATTCGTATTCATCGAGCGGGTGGGCGGAGAGATAAATGCCGATTAACTCTTTCTCTTTATTAAGACGTTCGATCGTATCCCATCGAGCCGCATTAGGTAGATCGGGGTGCTTCACCTCAACCGCCAGATCCAAGTCTCCGAAGAGTGAGTTGGAACTGGTCTCTTTGTCTGCCTGCCATTTGTTGCCGTAGTTCATGAGCAGGTCGAGTCCCGAGTTTCCATTCTCGTCAAGGCCGAAGAACTGCTCGCGGTAAATATCATCGAAGCACTCAAAAGCACCTGCTTGCGCGAGGTTTTCAATCGTCTTTCGGTTGCAGGACTGTAGGTTCACTCGCTCCAGAAAATCAAATATACCGGTGTATTTGCCGTTCTTCTCACGCTCGGAGATGATAGCCTCTGCGGCCCCTTCTCCGACGCCCTTGATACCGCCTAAACCAAAGCGGATAGCACCTTTACTATTGACGGTGAAGGATAGTTCGGATTCATTCACGTCCGGCTCCAAGACGCTCAATCCCAGAGCTTTACACTCGTCCATCAGTTTGGTAACCTCTTTGATATCGTCCTTATGAACGGTGAGGTTCGCCGCCATGAATTCGGCAGGGTAGTGCGCTTTTAGATAGCCCGTTTGGTATGCCACCCACGAGTAGCAAGCCGCGTGTGATTTATTGAACGCGTATGATGCAAATTTCTTCCAGTCTTCCCAGATTTTCGTCAGTATTTTGGGATCGTGTCCATTCGCTTTTCCTCCATCCATGAACTTGACTTGCAGCGACTCCAGAACAGCCATTTGCTTCTTACCCATCGCTTTACGGAGTTTATCGCTCTCGCCGCGGGTGAAGTTAGCTAAGAGCCGGCTGAGCAACATGACTTGCTCCTGATAAACCGTGACGCCGTACGTGTCCTTGAGGTATTTTTCCATGACGGGGATGTCGTACGTCACAGGTTCTTGTCCCTGCTTACGCTTGATAAACTGCGGGATATAATCCATCGGTCCTGGACGATAGAGGGCGTTCATGGCGATCAAGTCACCGATGACGGTGGGTTTTAATTCACGCAGGTATTTCTGCATACCGGCAGACTCGAACTGGAAGACAGCAACCGTTCGTCCTTCCTGGAAGAGTTTATAGGTCAACTCATCATCAATAGGAATATGGTCAATATCTACCTCCTCGCCGCGTGCTTTCTTTATGTTTCGCAGGCATTCCTTGATAATCGTCAGGGTGATGAGTCCGAGGAAGTCCATCTTGATTAGCCCGACCGACTCCACGACATGCCCGTCGTACTCTGTAACAAGGACACGTTTCTTGCTGGTCTTATCTTCGACGGAAGACAGCGGTGCAAAATTCGTCAGATCATCAGCTCCAATGATTACACCGCAGGCATGTACGCCCACTTGGCGAATCGTTCCTTCCAACCGTGCAGCGTACTCCAACATGGATCGCGTATTGGGATCGCCTTGCTCGTACTCGCGTTTGAGTTCCTCTATATATTTATAGCAGTTACGCAGGTTCACTTTAGGCTTTTTGGCGCCTTCGGGCAGACCTTTGAGCACCGAATCCGGGAAATCACGGTCGGGGATCATTCCTTTGAGTTCGTTCACTCTTGAAAGCGGCACTTGTTGTACGCGTCCCACATCTGACAAGGCGGATTTGGTAGCCATCTTGCCGTATGTCACGATGTGCGCCACATGTGTCTCGCCGTATTTGCGGGATACGTAATCCAGCACTTTGCCTCGTCCACAATCCTCAAAGTCCGTATCAATATCAGGGAGGGATATACGATCCGGATTTAGGAAACGCTCAAACAGCAAGTCGTATTCCAGAGGATCCAAGTCTGTTATTTTCAGACAGTAAGCGACAACCGATCCCGCAGCGGAACCACGGCCCGGTCCCACGCTCACATCCAACTCTTCGCGGGCTGCCCTGATAAAATCCATAACGATTAGAAAATATCCCGGGAAACCCATTGTGATGATCGTATTGAGTTCAAACTCAATGCGCTCTTTGAGCACTTCGTCCGTATCCAGCCGCTCCTGACCGTAACGCTCCAAAGCTCCTTGCATCGTCAGATAGCGCAGATAAGCGCTCTCGAACGCCAATCGGTCGGGATAATCTTCCTCCTTGCCAAACGAAGCAGGGATGTCGAACTTCGGCATGATTGGTCCGTGGTCAATGTCATAGACTTCAACCTTGTCTGCTATCTCCTGAGTGTTCTCCAAAGCTTCCGGCAGATCGGGGAAGATCTCCGCCATTTCATCGGGAGTTTTGAGCCATTCCTGTTTGGTATAGTGCATTCGGTTGACGTCGTTCACATAGTGGTTTGTACTTAAACAAATCAACCGATCGTGCGCTTCCGAATCCTCTTCATTGACAAAATGGGCATCATTCGTACAGATGATTTTTACGTCATACTTGTGCGCCAAGTCAACCAAAACAGGGTTCACCTGTTTCTGCCGCTCATACACCTCTACATCTGCTCCCGGTTTCTGGGTCTCATGACGTTGGAGTTCTATATAATAATCCTCGCCAAAGAGGTTCTTAAACCATTGAACGGTAGCTTCTGCTTCTGTAAAATCGCCATTTTTAGCGATTCCATCGAGGATTTTCTGAGGTAACTCTCCTCCCAAACAAGCAGAGCAGCAAATGACACCTTCATGCCATTTCTCCAGTAACTCTTTGTCAATACGGGGTGTATGGTAAAAGGCATCGGACATATATCCGTGCGAGACGATGCGGCAGAGATTATGGTATCCCACCATATTCTTAGCCAGCAAAATAAGGTGCCAACCGGATCGGTCAATCACATACGTACGTCCTTCTCCGTTCACCGCCTTGTCGTCCTTCATCGAGTGACGTCCGCGACGAGCGCAATACACCTCACAACCCACAATCGGCTTGAAGGGCACAAACGGTTCTCCTTTCTCTTCGGCTGCCGCTTTGCGTTTCTTGTTGACAGACTTGGTGTAATCCAGCAGATCTTTGATTCCGTACATGTTGCCATGATCGGTCAACGCGACTGCGTTCATTCCGCTGTCGATACATTTATCCACTATCTCTTCCACTTTGCTCAATCCGTCCAGTAGAGAGTAGTGCGAGTGTACATGTAAATGCGTAAAAGCCATATTCATCCAAATTAGGCTGCAAAGGTAGTGAAAAAAAATGATATACGCAAGGGTTAACTCTTTTTTATAAAAAAAATACGTGCGCGCTTGCATATGTAAAAAAAAATACGTATCTTTGCAGCCGCTTATAATTGTATGTCTATGAAAACGAATTTCGGATTTGTGCGTGTAGCGGCGGCGGTGCCGACCATGCGCGTAGCAGACTGCCGCTACAATGCGGAGCAAATTAAGTTGCAGATTGACGAAGCGATTACAGAAGGCGTTGAGGTCATCTGTTTTCCCGAATTGAGCATAACCGGCTATTCTTGTGCGGATTTGTTCTTCACGCAGGCTCTTCAACTGAGTTCGATGCGTGAGTTGGAGTCGATCTGCGATTATACACGTGGAAAGGCGATCATTGTGCTTGTCGGCGCGCCGTTACAGGTTGATAATGACCTGTTTAACTGCGCTTTTGTGATGACAGACGGCGAAGTGATGGGTGTTGTGCCTAAAGTCAACCTGCCGAATACGGGTGAGTTCTACGAGAAACGGTGGTTCACTTCCGGACGTGCTGCACGCGAATATACGCCGGGCGGTATTGCTCCCAAGATTCCGAAGATTGAGATATGGAGTGGAGAAGTGCCTTTTGGTACCGATCTGCTGTTCTGTACACGCAATTATACCTTTGGTATAGAGATCTGTGAGGACCTGTGGTCGCCGCTGCCGCCTTCGACACAACTGGCTATTCAGGGAGCGGAGATCATCTTCAACCTCTCATCGTCCAATTGTATTATTGGCAAGCATATCTTCCGCCGCCAGATGCTCAAACAGCAGAGTTCGCGCGTGCATTGCGGATATGTCTATACTTCGTCCGGAGTGGGCGAATCGACGACCGATGTGGTCTTCTCCGGCAGCACGTACATTGCCGAAAACGGAGAGATCTTAACCACAGGAGAACGATTCCAACGGGAAAATTCGATGATCATTCAGGAGATCGATATAGAGCGTTTGCGTACTGACCGACAGCGTAATACGAACTTCACTAAAGACAAAACCGGGCACTACCGCCATATCAACGTGGCGCCCATTGAGAGGGAAGAGGAGTGTACCGAGCCGATTCACCGTACTTTCTCGCCCTCTCCGTTCCTGCCCAAGAAAGGCAAAGAGGATCAGTACTGCATGGATGTGTTCTCTATTCAAACAAATGCCCTTGCACGGCGTTGGGAACATACCCGCTCTGAGACCGTGGTACTTGGTATCTCCGGCGGATTGGATAGTACGCTTGCGTTGTTGGTTTGTGTTATGACAGCTGATCTGTTGGGCTATGACCGCAGTCGCGTGGTGGGCGTCACAATGCCGGGATTCGGTACTTCGGACAGAACGTACCAGAACGCGTTGCAGCTCATGGAGGAATTAGGAATCACGCACCGTGAGATATCTATTTGCGATGTGACCACGCAACATCTGCATGATATAGGACACGACATGGACGTTCACGATGCGACGTACGAGAATGCGCAAGCTCGTGTGCGGACGATGATTCTTATGGATCTGGCGAACGAACTGAATGGTATCGTCGTGGGAACAGGTGATCTGAGTGAGTTGGCACTCGGTTGGTGTACTTATAACGGCGACCAGATGTCTATGTACGGCATCAATGCCGGCATCCCGAAGACGCTGGTGAAGTACTTGGTGAAGTACGCCGCTGAAAACCTCTATGGCGAACCGCTGCGAAGTATTCTGCTCGATGTAGTAGAAACGCCGGTTTCACCGGAACTTTTGCCCACCGACGAAAACGGAGAGATCGCCCAAAAGACCGAGGATAAAGTGGGACCGTACGAGCTGCATGATTTCTTCTTGTACTATTTTATGCGTTTCGGTTTCACGCGCGAGAAAATCAAATACATGGCTTGCCAAGCTTTTGAAGATCAATACGATGAAGCAACGATTGAGAAATGGCTTAATACGTTTATGCACCGTTTCTGCCAGCAGCAGTTCAAGCGTTCTGCCATGCCGGATGGGCCGAAAGTGGTGAGCGTGAGCCTGAGTCCGCGCGGCGACTGGAGAATGCCGAGCGACGCGTGCTGTATTTGATAATCTCGTAATCTCGTGATCACGTGATCTCGAAAAAAGAAACTATTTATGACCATCAAAGAAAATATATCCCTCTTGCCGTATAATACCTTCGGCATCGATGTCAAAGCGCGGCTGTTCATCGAGTACTACTCGCTGGACGAGTTGCGGCAAGTGCTGAAAGAGCATAAAGGCGAGCAGATCTTGCATATCGGGCAAGGCTCGAATCTGCTCTTTACCCGCGATTTCAACGGAATAATTCTGCATTCCGGCATGGCTCGTGCGCGGTTTATTGATGATGAGACGGTAGAGGCGCAGAATGGTTTGCGGCTCGATGATCTTATCGCACAACTGACCGACATGGCATACTGCGGCATGGAGAAACTGAGTCTTATTCCGGGCGAAGTGGGAGCAAGTGCAGTACAGAATGTCGGCGCGTACGGTGTAGAAGCGAAAGATGTGATTGAACGTGTTTATACGATGGACGTGGAGACGCTGGAAGAACGGGTCTTTACTAACGAAGAGTGCAAGTTCGGTTATCGGGATAGTATTTTCAAGCATGAACTTAAAGGCAAGTATATCGTCACTTCGGTTGTCTATAAGGTCAAACCCGGCGAAGCATCCAAGACCCGCGAGGAGATCATCCAGACGCGTATGGCGAAACTGCCGACAGTGGGTGAAGTGGGGTCTGCCGGTTCGTTCTTCATGAATCCGTTTGTGCCCGAAGAAAAGGCCAACGAGCTGTTGGCGCAATACCCCGACATGCCGCATTTCCCTGTTGAAGGCGAACGCGTCAAAATCCCTGCTGCATGGACGCTCGGCGGTGCGCAAGTGTGGCCCAAACAGCCGCTTGTCATCGTCAATGCGAATAACGCTACGCCCGAAGACATCATCGCCCTTGCTGCACAAGTCAGCGCAAGCGTCAAAGAGAAATTCGGCATCGACATTCACCCCGAAGTGAATTATATTTAATTTTTAATTCGTAATTTTTAATTTTTAATTCATAAATGGCATCATTTATTGTTGAAGGCGGACATAAATTACATGGCTCTATCACCCCGCAAGGCGCTAAGAATGAGGCGCTTCAAGTGCTCTGCGCTGTTTTGTTGACCCGAGAGACGGTCGTTATTGACAATCTCCCGAATATATTGGATGTAAACAATCTGATTGATTTGCTCGCATCTATCGGCGTGACGGTGGAGAAGCTGTCCAAAGGCAAGTTCGCTTTTACGGCGGCTAATCTCGACACGGCGTACCTGCGGAGTGCGGATTTTCTCAAGAAATGCAATAAACTCCGTGGCTCGGTTATGCTCATCGGTCCGCTGTTGGCGCGTCTGGGTGAAGTGACGTACGCCAAACCCGGTGGAGACAAAATAGGTCGTCGGCGTTTGGACACGCATTTCCAAGGAATGGTGAACCTCGGCGCTACCTTTACATACGACCAGGACTTGCTCGCTTATCGTTTTGAAGGCAAGCACCTTAAAGGCTGCTATATGCTCTTGGACGAGGCGTCTGTTACCGGAACGGCGAACATTATTATGGCGTCTGTCCTTGCCCAAGGAACCACTACCATCTACAATGCAGCTTGCGAACCGTACGTGCAGCAACTTTGCCGTCTCCTCAATAACATGGGCGCGAATATCAGCGGAGTTGGCTCAAATTTGTTGACCATCGAAGGTGTGAAATCGCTTCACGGCGCACAACATAAACTCTTGCCGGATATGATTGAAGTCGGCTCGTTCATCGGCATGGCAGCTATTACCGGTTCTGAACTGCGTATCAAAGAGGCGGGAATTAAAGACCTTGGAATTATTCCCGATGCTTTCCGTCGTTTGGGAATTTGCATTGAGGAAGAAGGGGACGATCTCGTTATTCCTGCGCAAGAACACTATCAGATTGAATCCTTCCTCGATGGCTCTATTCTTACGGTAGCCGATGCCCCGTGGCCCGGACTGACGCCGGACTTGCTCTCCGTCCTCTTGGTGGTTGCTACCCAGGCGAAGGGCTCTGTCCTTATCCACCAGAAGATGTTTGAGTCCCGCCTCTTCTTCGTGGACAAACTGATTGACATGGGCGCGCAGATCATCCTCTGTGATCCTCACCGTGCAGTTGTAGTCGGTCACGACCACACCCGCCAACTCAAGCGTAACAACATGACTTCTCCCGACATCCGTGCAGGTATAGCCATGCTGATTGCCGCCATGTCTGCTGAAGGCACATCTCGCATCGACCATATCGACCAAATCGACCGTGGTTACGAAGACATCGAATCCCGCCTCAACGCCCTCGGTGCTTGCATAAAGAGAGAGGAGTGATTGGTATGTGCAAAATTTGCAACTACCAAGAAAATAAAATAAGAATGAACGAGAAACCCATTGAAAATAAAGGTGAGATTATCATCTATCGTGCAGAAGACAACACGGTACAACTCGATGTACGCATGGAGAACGAAACCGTGTGGCTAAGTCAGCAACAGATGGTTCAGCTTTTCAACTCCACAAAGCAAAATATTAGTTTGCATATTGGCAATATATTTCGCGAGGGAGAATTACAAAAAGAAGCAACCGTCAAGGAATACTTGACAGTTCAAACTGAAGGAAATCGGCAAATCTGTCGTAAAGTTCTGTACTACAACCTCGATGTAATCATCTCCGTTGGTTATCGTGTCAAGTCTCAACGCGGTGTACAATTCCGTCAATGGGCAAACAGAATTCTCAAAGACTACCTCGTCAAAGGCTACGCCATCAACGAAAAGATTCGTCGTGAGCAGTTGTCGGATTTGCGTCAGTTGGTTCAGATTGTGGGTCGAACGGTACAAAGCAAGGCAGTAGAGAGCGAGGATGAGACGCAAGCTATTTTTGATGTGGTTTTGGATTACACGTACGCGTTGGACACGCTCGATAATTATGATTACGAGCGTCTGACCGTCAAAGAGACGACGCCCGAAGAACGATTCCATGCGACATACGAGAATGCTATGCAGACGATTAGTGCGCTGCGTGAGAAATTCGGCGGTAGTACGTTGTTTGGAAACGAGAAAGACGATTCGTTCAAAAGCAGTATAGGTCAGATTTATCAGACCTTTGGAGGCAAGGACCTCTATCCGAGTGTGGAGGAGAAAGCGGCGATGTTGCTGTATTTGGTTACTAAGAACCATTCATTCTCTGACGGCAATAAACGTATAGCAGCAACTTTGTTCCTTTGGTTCTTAAACAACAACGGCATTCTCTACCGCGAAGATGGTACCAAGCGTTTGGCGGATAACACCCTTGTCGCCTTGACCCTCATGATTGCCGAGAGCCGCACGGAGGAAAAAGACACGATTGTCAAAGTGGTAGTGAATCTGATAAACCAGAAGAACTAAAGGATATATAAAAACGACACCCGATAGTTTGACTTGCGTCAAGGACTACCGGGAATAGAGAGAGAAAGAGATAAAATATTTGATAAAGATGAGAAGAAAGTACTATACACAAGACGAGTTGAATCAACAAAAATTTAAAGCAGAATGGATGCTAACGCAAAGTTACGCTCTTTTGTGCAGAAATATCCCTCTGTGGTTTCCTGCAAGATAGTATATGATGAAGATGTCGTATTGGCGCAACACCTCCATCGCCATAACGAATGGGAGATTCCAATTTTAACGACCTCATTTAGAGTGACAATAAGTTGCCTAAATCCAGATTGTAGTAAAGGGTATTTTGACTTATCTATGGAAATTATGCAAATGGTAAGGAGTAGAGAAACAAGGAGATCAGGAAAAATGGTCTGTGATGGTTACCAAGACGCAGAGAGGTGTGGTCAATATCATTGTATGTGTGAATTAGAATATACTATAGTAATTCAATATCAAGAAGAACAATAGAACACCAATATTATGAGAAAGTTATTATTAACTACATTATTAGCAATATGTACATTGCTTTCAGCTCAGGTTACAATTACTATGGAGCAAGATGGAGGTGTGTATAAGGTGCCGTGTGTTGTGAATGGAGCAAAGATGAAGTTTATTTTTGATACAGGAGCAGCAACTGTGTGCCTTTCGGAGCCTATGGCAGAGTACTTATTAGATAATGATTATATAACTAAAGATGATATATTAGGAACGGGCGCGTCACAAGTTGCCGATGGTCGTATAGTTGATCATGTGAAGGTTAATTTGCGCGATATAGAAATAGCAGGTCTGCATTTAAAAGATGTGGAAGCTGTTGTTGTGGAAGGGCAGCGTGCTCCACTATTATTAGGACAGACTGCTATTCAAAGGTTAGGGAAAGTTTCTATAGATGGAAACAAACTGATTATTGAAAATGGCTATGAGGAAGATTGTGTCCCTGACGGAGAAACAGAAACGATATCCCAAATTAGACAAGTGCTGAACGGAATTACGTCGAGAATAATTCGTGGTAGATATAAAGCGAAATTGGCACATTGCTATTATTATGGAAAGTGTACCCCAATAGACTATAGTGAAGCAGCCCGATTGTATAGAGAATCTGCAAAATGTTCCAATATTGATGGTATGATTGGGTATGCTAATTGTTTATATTTTGGCAGGGGCGTTCAGCTAAATTATAATGATGCTATATATTGGTTCAAAAAGGCAGCAGAATACGATGCCCCGTTCGCATTCTATTGTTTGGGCTGGATGTATAGAATGGGGCAAGGAGTAGAGGTGGACATGATTAAAGGATTTGAATATGCAAGGTTAGCTGTAGAAAAATCCGAAAATGATTTTTCTGATGCGCGCTCTGCTTTAGTTCCTTATTTTGAGTACTTCCTACAATTAGCAAGAGAAAATAATACAACAGGTTTTTTTTATTCTGGATATTGTTATGCGTATGGGTATGGAACAACAAAAAATTTAAAGGAGGCTTCATATATGTACCAAAAAGGAGTTGATGCTGGAGATGCTGCATGTATGAATAATTTAGCAAATATGTACGAAAATGTGAATGGAGTAGCCATGGATAAAGTTAAAGCCATATCTCTGTATCAGAGAGCGGCGGAATTAGGAGATTGGAAGGCACAAGAAAATCTAGGCAAAAGATACTATTGGGGAATGGGAGTCGAGAGAGATTATTTAGCGGCATATAAGTGGTTTAATCTAGCAGCATCACAAGGCTCGCATGAGGCAGAATATTTGCTTGGAATACTTTTTTACTACGGTTGGGGAGTTCAGCAAGATTATAACAAAGCACTGCAATATTTTTCTAAAGCATCCTCTGCTAAAAAGATTGAAGCAGTCTATTATCTTGGGACTATGTATCAATACGGATATGGCGTAGATAAAGATACTCAAAAAGCAATTGAATATTATAAAAATTCTACAGGATACGGATGGTCTGATTATGCACTTGCATATATACACAAAGAAGGAGAAAACGTTCTGAAGGATTATGGTTTGTATAGAATATATATGCAAAAATGTTGGGAAGATAAATTTGCCTATGGAATGAATGATTTAGCTTATGATTACGCTTTGGGAAGATACGGAACAAAAAAGGACATGTCAATGGCGATGCAAATTATTAACGAGACAATAGAACTTGACCCCACCAATCCGAACTATTATGATTCAAAGGGAGAATTCTTTTCTATGCAAGGAAAATATAATCAAGCAAAAGAAATGTGGAATAAGGTGAATTCAATTGATTCAGAATTTTATAAAAAATATAATTCGGAATTGAATAAATACATACAGAAACAAGTCAAGTAATTGCTCCAAATAATACTCGCTCGATTAAAATGATTTATTTAGTGGAAACAATATTATCATTTGCTCTCCTATATGGAATTTTATATATTGGGCGAACTATCGTATATCATGGCATAATAGAAGATGCATTGTTATACGGAGTTTATGACAAAGTCGGAGAGTATAACCTTGTCGAACGAGGACAATATGATGAATATATAATAACTCATAAACAATCTGGAGAGAAAATAATTGTCTCAGAAACACATCTTATTGAAAATCTAAAAAGACGCACTGATAGCAGAGGGAAGCATTTTTCGCATGATAATAGTTGGTGGAAAATTGCATACCCCAATAATAGAAACTAAGGTTTAGTCAAATTTGATAATTCAAATGGAAGATAAATAATGAAAGCGAAGTGGGTGAATATAGTGAATAGTTTTCAAAACCACAATCATAAAACAGACGATTCAAAATAGATAAAACCATTAAAGTAAATAACCCCATTTAAGGTCTTCACTCGGCAACGACACGGCAACGACACGGCATCGACCTATAGGGTCAATACAAGATAAGTATAATAATCAACTAAAATTTTAAAACGAAAATGGCACAAGCGGAACTAAATATTACAATTGACAAAATGTCCGGAAAAATCTATGGAGAAAGTGATGTGTATATTACGCATCGTTATGGAAAAACGGTCATTTCTCATTACCCGAAACATCGGGATCCCAAGTCTATCACGCCTCATCAGCGTGAGTTAAACACCTCTTTCGCCCAACTGTCCAAACAGGCAAAGGTCGAACTCACAGACCCCGAAAAACGTGCTGCTTGGCAGCAACGATATGACGAATATAAAGCCAATTATAACTCGAAAGACAAGTACTATTTTACCCTCCGTGGATTTGTAATTGCTCAACTCTCAAAACAAATCAGCAAATGAAAAGAATATTATTTATCTTATTTGTGTGCGTGCCGCTGATGGTGGCGGCACAGATGGTTGAGCCGGTGAAGTGGAGCGGAGAGGAAATGGGCGACAGCGTGCGGCTGAAAGCGACCATCGAAGAAGGATGGCACATGACCATCATTGAGTTTGGAGAACGCGAATACGACGAGGAGTTCACCGACTCGTTCGTGATTACCCTCGCCAAAACGGATCTCACTCCGATTCGCTTCAACGCCTGCGACGACAAGATGTGTACGGCCCCGGAAATATGGGAATATTCATCATTAAGCGCTGGAAGCGCGTCACCATTAAGCGAAGCGTCATCATTGAGTTCGGATACCGAACGCTCATTATGGATTATCTTCCTCCTCGGCCTCTTAGGCGGATTGTTGGCGATTTTTACGCCTTGCGTGTGGCCGATTATTCCGATGACGGTGAGCTTCTTCTTGAAGAAAGGCGGCGGACTGAAGGATGCGATATTGTATGGGCTGAGTATTGTTATATTGTATGTGGGATTAGGGTTATTGGTGACGGTACTCTTTGGCGCGTCGGCGCTTAATGAGATGAGTACCAACGCGGTAGTGAATATCGTGTTCTTCCTGATTTTGGTGATTTTTGCGCTCTCTTTCTTCGGATTGTTCGAGATCACTTTGCCGGATAGTTGGTCCACGGCATTGGATAGCAAAGCGCGGAGTACAGGCGGTTTCCTGAGTATTCTGCTGATGGCGTTTACGTTAGTGATAGTATCGTTTTCGTGCACGGGACCTATTATCGGCACGCTGTTGGTAGAAGCGGCTGGCAAGTCTTTGTTGGCTCCGGCGATGGGAATGTTGGGCTTTGCGATTGCGCTTGCTTTGCCTTTCTCGCTGTTTGCTATGTTCCCTCAGTGGCTCAAACAGGCTCCTAAGTCAGGTGACTGGATGACGAGTTTCAAAGTGGTGTTGGCGTTCCTTGAGTTGGCGCTTTCGCTGAAGTTCTTGAGTGTGGCAGACATGGCATACGGGTGGGGTATATTGCCTCGTTGGCTGTTTATCGCTATTTGGATTGTTTGCTTCTTGGGCATAGGAATCTATCTTATATGGGATATATGGAGCGTATCGACCCCACGTAAAATCATCCGTGCGATCGTGATCATCCCATCCCTGACCTTTGCGTTTTACTTGGTACCGGGTCTTCGCGGCGCACCGGTAAAAGCGATCAGCGCTTTTGCGCCTCCGATGGAGATTGAAGGGCGCGTAGTGTTTAATGATTATGAAGAGGGAATGGCTTATGCGCGTCAGACAGGCAAACCGGTACTCATCGATTTTACCGGTTATGGATGTGTGAACTGCCGTAAGATGGAGGCGTTTGTACTGAATAACGACAGCGTCAAAGCACGTTTGCAGAACTATGTGTTCATTGAGCTTTTTGTGGATCATCGTCTGGACACGGACCATGACGGCGAGAGTGAAGGCACAGAAAACAGCCGTTTGCAGCGGGAGCGTTTCGGTTCGAACGCCCAGCCGTTCTATGTGCAACTCGACCCACAAGGCAATCAAATAGCCGACCCGATGGCGTTTACCACCGACCCGATGGAGTTTATTAATTGGCTAAAATATTAAGGAATGAGAAAGTGGATTTTTATAGGACTTCTTTTGCTCTGCGGGCATTTAGTCGCAGATGACTATATGGAATGGAACTGGCCTGTCACGGATGCTCCGCCGGAGTACCCGGGTGGTCAGAATGCCCTCTTTCGGTATTTGTCAGACAGCATACACTATCCGAAAGAAGCCAAAATCAATCAAGTGGAAGGACGGACTGTCGTTCAGTTTATAGTGGATACCCTTGGATATGTATGTGAAGTGGAGATATATAAGTCCAGTGGCGACTCTGCTCTTGACGCGGAAGCAGTACGTGTCTGCCGGTCTATGCCCCAATGGAAACCTGCATGGCAGATTGTGAATTATAAAACAGGAGAGAGACGCAATCTCAGAACAAGATACACAGTCCCTATACATTTCAGTTTGTCGGGATCCGAACACAAAGAAAAAACAACTATACAATGATACAGAAGAAACAATACGAAACACGCCGTCCGAAAGAGAAAGAGATGATTTTCGGTGTGCGCGCTGTGATGGAAGCTATCGATGCAGGAAAGGTGCTCGATAAAGTGCTGGTTCGCCGCGATATGAGTTCGGCAATCGGCAAAGAGTTGCTGATTAAGTTAGAGGGAACAGGAACGCAGATCCAACGTGTGCCGTTGGAGAAACTGAATCAGTTCACGGACAAGAACCACCAAGGCGTGATTGCTTTCCTTAGTCCAATAGAGTTCACTCCGCTGGACAGTTTGGTTCAGAGTTTGTACGACGAAGGTAAGACACCGTTGCTGATGATGCTGGACGGCGTGACCGATGTGCGTAATTTCGGCGCTATCGCTCGTACATGCGTGTGCGCAGGTGTACACGCGCTTATTATAGGTACGCGCGGAAGTGCGGCTATCAACGGAGATGCTGTCAAAGCCTCCGCGGGTGCGTTGCATAGTTTGCCAATTTGCAAGGTAGAGAACCTTCAGAACGCACTGACTTATCTTCGTGAAAGCGGTCTTCGCATTGTAGCAGCCACTGAACATACCGATCGTAACTATACCGAAGTCGATATGACCGTGCCGACCTGTATCGTTATGGGAAGCGAGGAAAAAGGTATCTACGAGGAGAACCTCAAACTCTGTACGGATCAGGTAAGACTGCCGATGACGGGTGTTATTGAGAGCCTCAATGTGAGCGTGGCAGCCGGTGTGTTTATCTATGAGGCGGTTAGACAGCGGAGCTGTAAATGATAGAATGATCCGCTTCGCTAAATGATGAAATGATGGAAGTTCTATACGAAGATAACCATATTATAGCCGTCAACAAGACCTGCAACGAGATTGTGCAGGGCGATAAGACGGGTGACACGCCTCTGAGCGAGACGGTGAAGGCGTATATAAAGGACAAGTACAACAAGCCCGGTGAGGTCTTTTTGGGTGTGACGCATCGTCTGGATCGACCGACAAGCGGGGTAGTTCTCTTTGCCCGTACCTCTAAAGCGCTCACCCGTCTCAATGAGATGTTCAAAGAAAAATCTGTCAGTCCGAAGGACGGTCTGTCAGTGAAACGGTCTGTCAGCGAAGCGGTCTGTCAGTCTGGAGGACGGTCTATTAAAAAGACCTATTGGGCGATTGTACAGGGCTGTCCGAAAGTGCCGGAAGCGCGGTTGGAGAATTGGCTTGTGCGTAATGAAGCGCAAAACAAGAGTTATATCGCCAAACCGGGCGCCAAAGAGGCGAAACAGGCTATCTTGTCCTATAAGACGCTTGTTAAGGGAGAGCACTATACGCTTTTGGAAGTGAACTTAGAAACCGGACGGCATCATCAGATCCGTTGCCAATTGGCGGCTATCGGTTGTCCGATAAAAGGTGATCTCAAGTATGGCGCCAAGCGCTCTAATCCGGACGGCGGTATATGTTTGCACGCCCGAAAGATAGAGTTTATTCACCCTGTAAAAAAAGAAAATATATGTATCATAGCGCCTGTGCCGGATGACGCACTCTGGCGCGCTTTAACAACCCCTCTCCAACTCTCCCCACAGAGGGAGAGAGAATAATCCCGAAATGAAAAAAATAGATAATATGAAAAAGATTTTCTTGATTTCCTTAATGACAGTTTTGTCCTCTTATTTCACCCTCTCTTGTGGAGAGGGACGTGGAGAGGTTTCTCATTTGCTGCCGGACACGATTGTTGCTTTCCCCGGAGCGGAAGGTTTCGGTAAATACACTTCCGGCGGAAGAGGAGGTAAAGTGGTGTATGTTACCTCTTTAGCGGACGATGCTACCGGTGCTACGGAAGGTACCCTTCGTTGGGCGGTACAACAATATCCCGGTGAGCCGCTGACGGTGTGCTTTGCTGTGACCGGAGAGATCCGGCTGGTCAAGGACCTGCGTATCAATCGTAAGAACTATACAATCGCCGGACAAACCGCTCCGGGAATGGGTATTGTGATTACCCATAATAAAGTCAATTTCGGTGGCTCGAAGAACTTTATTGTCCGTAATATCCGTTTCCGTTTAGGTCAGTATGATGTGAATGGAAAATTGTTGGACGCAAACGCTGTTGGAGCTGAGAATTGCGAGAGTTATATCTTCGACCATTGCGATTTCGGTTGGTCAATGGAGGAGAATATGAACTCTTACGACAGCCATTTTATCACGGTGCAATACTGTATCGTTCATGAAGGTTTGTACGATGCGGGACACAGAAAAGGTCAGCGTGCCTATGGTTGTCAATGGGGCGGTTCGCCGGCTACGTATCATCATAACTTATTGGTTCATAACAATAAGCGTTCGTGCCGTTTTAACGGAGCGCAAGGGGTAAACGATTGTGTGGTCTATATTGATTATATCAATAATGTGCAGTATAATTTTGAGGGCGGTTCGAATGGATGCTACGGCGGTGAGAATACTGCAAAATTAGCGGAAGGTGAATATAATGGTCTTAACTCGGCGCATGAGTGCAATTTCATCAATAACTACTACAAAGCAGGACCGAATACGACGAATAAGAAATATTTCTTCTCGGTAGAGGTTGGGAGAACACACAAAGATGCACCTCAAGATCATTCTTGGGGGCCAAGTCAATGGTACCTCTCCGGTAATGTGTTCGATGGAGCAGCTTCGGCTACAGCAAATAACTGGTCGGCTGTAGTGGGAAAATCGCCTTATAGTAAGGTAGATACCTTGCGTGTGGACACGTTAATTCGTCCGAAAACACCTTGGTGGAAATGGACTACCGATTCTATCTTTGGCCGCTATGATTTCGAGATGTATGCTTATGCTGTCAGCGATTACGAAACGGCTGAGGAAGCGTACGAGACCGTTTTGGACACAGCAGGTTGTTTCCCGCGTGACCATGTGGAGTTGCGATTAGTGAATGATACCCGCAATAAGCAAGCTACTTATAGCGGTGCATCCAGAGGAAACGGTATCATTGATACCGAAGAGGATGCAGAGGGTTTCTATGATTATATCGTGGTGGCTCCGCTGACCGATACGGATCAAGACGGAATGCCGGACGAGTGGGAGAGTGCTAACGGCTGTGACCCGACGATGCCGGATAATAACGTCCGTCATGCTTCGGGATACACGATGTTGGAGATGTACCTCGATTATGCGATGACGCATAAAGAGCCGATGGACGATGGGTATAGACCTTCTGAAGAAGGATTGGAAGATTTGAGATTTGAAGATTTGAAGATTCAAAAAATACTCCGCGACGGACAGATCTTTATCCAACGCGGAGCAAATACTTATACCCTTGAAGGGCAAATTATAGAGGCAGGTAAATAACCTGTTTGGTCTCAAACCCGGAGCATCTTCCCGACGGAACGGGAAGAGTGGCTTCCGCCTAGAAGGGTAAATAAATTACATATTTAGTTGCAAACCAACTATTATTGAACCAAGTGTTGCATGGAGTAATCTCCGCCTCTTTAAAGGGGCGGAGTTCTTCTTTCAGATCGCCCCCTTTGAGAACCACCAGACCATTTGGAACGGCGTTGCGGTGCTTGTTGGAAATATTCTTGCGCACTAACTTGACCAGATCGGGTAGGGGCATCACAGCGCGCGAGACGACGAAATCGAATTTCTGTTTCTCCTCCTCTGCACGCTCTTGTTTGCAAACGACATTCGTCAACCCAAGAGCGTTCGCTACCTCTGTTGCTACCTTGATTTTCTTGCCGATGGAATCGATTAGCAGGAACTGACACTCTGGAAACAAAATTGCCAGAGGGATGCCCGGGAAACCGCCTCCGGTACCGACATCCATGATCGTTGTGCCGGGTTGGAAGGGCAGCAGTTTGGCTATCGCGAGCGAGTGAAGCACATGGTGATCGTAGAGGTTGTCTATATCTTTGCGCGAGATGACGTTGATCTTGCTGTTCCAATCGCGATAAAGCGCGTCAAGCTGAGAAAACTGCTCAGCCTGACGTTCCGTTAATGAAAAGTATTCAGAGATAATCATCCTTTCACCTTTCAATTTTCACCTTATTCCGCCATGTTGGTGAACACGTTCTGTACGTCCTCGTCTTCCTCGATCTTGTCGATGAGTTTCTGAACGGATTCGCGTTGCTCGTCGGTGAGTTCCTTGGTGTCGTTCGGAATACGAACAAACTCGATGGATTGGATCTCAAAGCCGTTCTCCTCGAGGTATTTCTGCATGTTGATTGCCTCGTTGAAATCGGAGTAAATGACGATGGTGTTTTCCTCTTCGTCCACGCCGAGTTCTTCTACACCGAAATCAATCAGTTCGAGTTCGAGTTCATCCAGATCAATGCCGTCCTTCATCGTTACGGTGAAGCAAGCCTTGCGGTCAAAGAGGAACTGGAGCGAACCTTGTGTGCCGAGCGTGCCGCCGAACTTGGTGAAGTACGAGCGGATGTTGGCTACGGTACGCATGTGGTTGTCCGTTGCGGTCTCCACGAAGATAGCGATACCATGTGGTCCATATCCTTCGTAGTTGATTTCCTTGTAACCTTCGGACGACTTATCGGTCGCTTTCTTAATAGCGCGGTCGATGTTATCCTTCGGCATGTTCTCACGTTTGCACTGTTGGATGAGTGCACGCAGACGTGGGTTGGAGTCCGGATCCGGTCCGCCTTCACGGGCTGCAATAGTGATTTCTTTTCCTAATTTGGTAAATGTCCGGGACATGTGTCCCCATCTTTTCAGTTTTGTTGCTTTGCGATATTCAAATGCGCGTCCCATAATATAATTTTTTTTTATAGTTATTTCGAAGTAGCAGCTTCCGTAGCAGTTTCTTCTGCTACGGGCTGCGGATCTGCGTGGTCAAGTATCGTTTCGATATGTACTTCCTCGAAAGTGATCTTGAATTCAACACGGCGGTTCTTTGCACGTCCGGCCTTTGTCTTGTTGTCTGCAATAGGCATGTCAGGACCGTAACCGATAGCTGTCATGCGGCTTGCATCTACGCCTTTCTTAACCAGGTAATCCATTACAGCGTGTGCACGCTTGTCAGACAGACGTTTATTCACCTCGGCCTTACCGGTATTATCGGTGTGACCTTGAACTTCAATCACATAATTGCTATTCTCCACGAATGTCTCGGCAATCTTGTCTAACAGCGGGAACGATTTCTTCTTAATGGTTGCCTTTCCGGTCTCAAACTCAATACCCTGCATTGCTTTTTGGAGTAATTGACGTATTTCGCGTTTCACCTCAGGACAACCCTTGTTGGCTGCAATACCCGGTACTAACGGGCATTCATCCATGTAGTCGGGTACACCATCTCCATCGCTATCACGCGGACAACCCTTTTCATCGACATGACCGATAGCAGCTGCCGGAGTATTCGGACACTCGTCCATATAATCGGGCACACTATCTCGATCGCTATCAATCGGGCAACCCAGGCTGTCCACCATGCCATAAGCAGCTGCCGGTGTTTCCGGACATTTGTCAAGGTAATCAGGTACACCGTCACCATCGCTATCCAGCGGACATCCGTCCGCGTCAATCATACCATAAGCAGCTGCAGGTGTTTCCGGACACTTGTCAAGGTAATCAGGTACACCGTCTCCGTCACTATCCAGCGGACATCCTACGCTATCTACTTTGCCGTAAGCAGCTGCCGGCGTGTTCGGACACTGATCGATGTAATCAGGAATGCTGTCTCCATCGCTATCCAGCGGGCAACCTACGCTATCCACAAATCCGATAGCTGCAGCCGGTGTGTTCGGGCACTGATCGATGTAATCAGGTACACCGTCATGGTCTGTATCAATCGGGCAACCAACGCTGTCAACCTGTACGCCACGCGGAGTGTTCGGACACATATCCAGTTTGTTCCATACACCATCTTTGTCTTTGTCAGGACGGTTGGTTCCCCAGCAGATGGAGAAACCAAGTGCTACATTGACCATTTTTGCTTTGTCCGGCAGGATGTATTTGGTAGCACCATTGACATCTACTCCGGCATAGCTGGTCGGGATATAATCCATTGCCAGTGTCATGTTGATTCCGTCGTAAGGCATGAAACTCAAACCGGCGCCGATGTTGCTGTACTTACCGTTATTCAACAGCGAATAAGATGCTGCAATATTGAACCAGCGAACCGGACGGAAAGCAAAACCGAAGGTAATTTCTTCATAGAGACGAGACTCATAGAGGCGGGTAGCAGAAACGATACCGAGTCCGACGCGGTTATCCCAGAAATTAGCGTCCAAGCCCACATTGAGGCGAGCGGAAATCATCTTGGCATAACCTCCTCCAGCGGGATCTAACATGATTGCATTAGGCAGGTCTTTGAGGTTGTTCAGCGCAGTGTCCAACACCATCTGCGGCGAGAAATTACCATCGGCATCGCGGTATCTCGGATCTCCGTAGTCAATCACGCCGGCTCCGTTATAAACCGTGTCAACATGTGCGGTGTAGCTCTTGGCGCTGGTCCAGTAGATGAATCCCAGATCTACCAAAGCGGCACTCAGTTGTAACTGCTTGATCGGCTTGTATGCAAAACCGAAGTCGATAGCAGCTCCGTAGCCGTTCGGAGTAAGCAATGAACCGATATTACCGAAGTTGATCATATCATTCACGTTGTACTGTCCTCCGTTGTAATCGTCGATAATATCGCTTACGCGGCGGTTCTCATAAGCCGGCATTTTCGAGTAATCGAACGGTCCGGCCATACGTACTGTCATATCGCCGTGCAGACGCAATGAATCGGTACTGGCATCTAACGCCAAGTTCTTACTGCGGGCACTGATATCCATTTGGCCCAACAGAAACTTGAATTTACCACCAATCGTCCAATGTTCGTTGAGTTGGTGGCTATAACCTGCTCCAATCTCCGTATAGGCGCTTCCGCCTGAGCCAAAACCTGACAGATTGATTGTGTTCCATTGACCCGGACCAAGGTTCTTCATACCGCCGTCCAAAAGGAAATCATAAAATGACTTCGGAAGTGTACCGGCGGAGATAATACGCTCGTTAATACCGATCGTGAGGTAGCCTTTGTCTTTGATACGGAAACCCATATTGATCAGACCAAGTGTCATCTCTGTATTCATCATCGTCATGGAGCGAAGAGTATTCAGAAAGGCCTGTCTATTGCCATTGGGGTGTATCGGCGTAATCGTTCTACCGGTGGTAGGATCAGTATATAACAAGTCGCTCACTGTCAGCGAGTTATTGCCCAGACTAATAGTGGACCAACCTAACGGTGAGAAGTTGATAAATCCGTCACTCACGGGCTGGAAGGCCGGGTTGATAGTATGACGCATGGGCGCATTCTCCAAGAAGTAAACGGTCGTTACTTGTTGTGCGCTCACGCCTATTGTAAAGAGAGCCGCAAGGGCTACTAATATGGTTCTTTTCATTGTTTTCATAGCTCAGCCCTCCTTATTTTTTGTTCTCAAAATTCATAAATGCATCAATTTGTGTAGTTACACCTACATCTATGTAAAGGCGGCTGTCTTTCTCCAAACGAATCTTATCCAATCCCATATCGTAAGCGTATTGGAGTGCATCGTTATCCGCAGAAACTTTGTACTCAATCGACTTGATCTGCTTCAGAGCCTCTAATTGCTTTTGGTTCATGCGAGTGGTAATAATCGTCTTACCCGGGTTCTTGTTATCCGGAACCACGTATCCGCCGTCAAGTGTGATAAATTTCGGTGGCGCAAAACGAATTGTGTCCTCAAGGAAAGGATAGAACTCCTTGCTTGGATCCTCTGGATCCATTACCGGCTGACCGTTGGCATCCAAGAAACGCACATTTCCTTTCAGTGTCAGAGGAATATGGTTTCTTGCTGTCAAATAAAGAGTAACGTCGCCAACATGCAATGAATCGATGAAATCAACTTGATTTGCCAGTGAATCGACATCCACGTCTTTCAAATCGACATCTGTGATAGTGTCCTGATAATCGATGAACATATTCCGTTCAAACATTAGCGGCAACGTACAGATGGCGTTGATACGTACTTTCGTATTTGGTATCACGCGAATCTGCGGCGTTTTATTTCTATCAAAATAAACGTCAAACTTGTAGTTCAGGTATTTCGGCATGTTCCGGAAGAGGCGCTCAATATCACCATTCTTCTCGGTGTTGTCAAAGGTAATGCTGGTGGTAGCCGAATCGCCCATGTTCGACAAATCTGCGGGCTCCATATACGGGTCCAGATATTCTGCCGGACGCTTTGTGCTACCATTAAAGGTGGCATCTACTCGTTGATCATTGGCATCAATCACATACAAATTGCTTCCCTCAACTACCATACGACCTGCGATATGAGTGGAAATCTGCACTTCAATCTTAGGATCGCTGAAAGTCAATCGGGCGCGTTTGGCGAACGGATAATCATGTAAATAATCATCCATATCTACCCGTTCATCGGAGTGCATGTCTTTTGACGGCGTGAAATAACCCCAGATAGCTTGCCATTTCGCGTCAGCCAGTTTGATGTTGTATTGGAATGCAGCGGTATTAGGAATCACTATTTCTCCGGCTGATTGTGGGATGGTGAACATGAAATGCACTTTCATCTGACAACCCGTATATACATTGCTGATTTCCGGTCGTATATTGCGATTTTTCATCAACATGATTTTGAGCTTATTCAGATTTGTTTCCAGCGGGGTTCCGTAATCGGCTGCATCTCCGCGGCGATATACGGTCCTCACTTTGTTGGCACATTCAATCTGGTCGCCCATGTCCAGCACAACGCTATCTATCCATTGCCATTCCAACGGAAGGTTATTTCTTTGGATAGATGAAATGAACTGCGCATAATCTATATATGCACTGTCAATTCGGTTGTCATTACTCGTTCCCTGTTCGTTGATACCATTGAGCTTGAACTCCATATCGAAATCCAAGGTGATTTGACGACCGTCAGGAGTAATCTTTCCATCAGGACCAATTAAGCCTTTTGCCTGCATTTGGTCATAAACGTTCATCGGTTTGCTCATTTCCGGAAGATACTGCACAAAATCAATGACGTGATAATCTTTCTCATCCGGATAAGCATGACGCCATGCTACTACCATTTTCGGACTTCCGCCTGAAGTGGAATCTTTGTAGATAAACAAATCCTCCGATTGGTCAATGAAATCGCCTAATGTAGCCGTAACTGTAGCTACTTTTAGTGCCAGACCCATGTCCAACTGGGCAGTCGGGTCAATATTATCCAACTTGAGGGAGGAATGACAACCGACGAGCAAACTGCCCATGAAAAGTAAAAAAAGTAATTCTTTTTTCATATGATATTTGTTAGATTGTTTGTTTGCAATGAAAACTCGCGGCAAAATTACAAAAAATTTTGCATATATGCAAATAAATAATGAAAAATTAGCGTAATAAGTATATTTTCTCTGTCGCACGGGTGACTGCGGTATATAACCATCGCAGATATTCGACCTTTTCCGACTCCTCTAATCCACTAATCCACTCATCCTCTAATCCCGAATCTATATACACATGTTTCCACTGGCCACCTTGTGCTTTGTGGCAGGTCACGCAGTAAGCGTAGCGGATCTGAAGTGCGTTGTAATACGGCGATTCGTAGATCTTTTTGACCATCTCTTTCCGATTGCGGATTTCCGGATAATCCTCCGCAATGCGTGAGAATAGTTCCTTTTGAAGGGCATAATTTGCTTCGGGGCTGTCGGTATTCAGCGTCTCCAGCCATACTAATGCCTCGATTTCCCAATCGTAATCCACCGATCGCAGGGAGGCTTTGGCAAAATGAAAACCATATAACTCGTGAGTACCTGTTAATCGTGTGATTTCCAGCATGTCTCCGTTGGCGAGAAATTCAAGATTTTTGTAATCTTTCGTCCAGAAATAGTTATTTTTGCTCACCATTACACGGTCGCCGTTGGATAGCTCGTCTTCTTTCCATAAAACGCGCGCCCGGACGCCATTATTATAGAGGTTGGTCATTTTGTTGCTCCGTGCAATAATGAGTGTATCTTCAGCACCGACTTTTTTCCAACTGTCTTCCAACCGTTCTATCACTTCTTCTCCCTTCAGCCGTATGATATCTGTTCCCGTCGGCTGAATAACGAAACTGTCACAACTATCATGAATCTCTATCGGGACAATCCTAGACTTTACTTCTTCTCTTATCCTGGTTGCCTCGGATAGAATACCACTATCCAAGGCCTGTCTGGCGACTTGTGTAAGTTGGTAACTGACTACGGATAACCGATAAGTATCTGCCATATAATCAGCATCCAAGGCCGGACTGTTGATGCTTCCTACCGGTGGTAACTGGGCATCGTCGCCAAGAAGGAGTAGGGAGCAGCCTTGCCCGTTATATACGTATCGAATCAGATCATCCAGCAGACAGCCGCTTCCAAACACTCTGTTGTCTCTGTTTCCAGAGAGCATGGAGGCTTCGTCCACAATAAAAAGTGTATTCTTGTGTAAATTGTCGCTCAGCGAAAAGGCCTCAATACCTAATTGGTTCTGACGGTATATTTTCTTATGGATTGTGTATGCTTGCGCGCCTGAATAGCGGCTCAGTACTTTGGCTGCACGACCCGTGGGAGCCAGCAGTACACAGGGCTGCTTCAAACCCGCAAGAGCTCGAATCAATGCGCTGATGACGCTTGTTTTTCCTGTTCCTGCATAGCCGCGGAGAATAAATGCTTTGCGATCTTCTCGGGATACCAGAAAAGTACCGAGTGCTTCAAACAAACCGGTCTTTTCTTCATTTGGCTCGAAGGGTAATTCGGCCTTAATACGCCCGATAATAAAGTCCGTGAGCATGAAAAATGTAATAATCGTTAATCAATGCATTATTTTTCCTAATGGACCGCAAAATTACTGCTTTTTTTTGAATTATGCAAATATAAATGTGAAAATTTATTAGCATATGTCCGAAAATGTGTGAAATAAAAGAAATCAAGGAAATACACTGGACGATAGAGAGAGCGACCCTCGCGGGCCGCTCTCTACGTTACTGATATAGCGGTATAGCGAGATACCGATATATCGGAATACCGAATGGATTACTCCTGCATCAGCAGTTGCATGACAACTTTTGCTGAATACGCCACCGGGGTACCGGGACCGAAGATGGCGGTGTTGCCGCCAGACATCTTCGGGCACAGGGCACACAAGGTTGGCTACGGAAAAGTGGGTAATGGAAAGGATGCAGGGAATGATCCAGAAAATCTCTTGCTAACGAAAGGGAGGATATAACGCAGTTTAATATCCGCAATTTTTATGCTCACTCCACGCGCAGAAGAACTATCCCCTCGCACAATATATCTTCTTCTTGCTCAATAAACAAAGCCCTGAGCGAAGCGAAGACCTTATTAAAAAGGGAAAGAAAATCATCAACAAAACAAAGTCCGTGAGTGTAACGAACTCCTTATTGAAGATATAATTATTTGTTTTGTTCTGACTTTATGATTTTACTACTATTACTCTGTCATATCTTTATATATCTTGTATAGTATATATGGGTGATATAAGCACCTTAAATACCAAACTTTTTGCGCATTCTCAAATGTAGTTTGATACTGTATCTCTTTCCTTAAAATATCAGTATTTAGTTGACTACATTCTGTGCTAAATTCCCGAATATCTATGCTAGTATAGGTGTATTTATCATGCCAAATAGTATCATTTTTTATAATGGGATTATTCTTGTACAACTTATTGGTATGCACATTATTTATGGATTTCTTTAATATATATAATGAATTGAAAAAATCATGATTTGTTTTATACTTTGTTTTGGGAATTATCTGTATAATAGAATCAATATCACTTTTTAGTTCCTCAAAGTATATTTTCTCTGAGTATTTATGTTCGGCTACAGAATCAATCGGTGAACTATACAAATAAAAAATCACTTCTCCGTTGTTTGACACAACATGAGTAGGGATCATGTATGGATTTTTTATAGATTTTCCTAATTCAAATCTTTCTTGTGCAATTATATCAGTATAATTTGTACTTCTTGAAACAAATCCAAGTTTGTCCATAGAGAGATCAACAATGGTAAATAAACTTAAAATAGCACAAACATATATGATTTTTCTCTTTTTTGATCCTATAAACATTCTTAATGAAACCAATATCATATATATCTCAGCTACTATAGATACAATACACGCAATGGCATAGAATAAATAGTTTTCGCTATTGTAGAACAAAGTTAAGAATAATATCTGAAAAGGTATAAATATTAAATAGGAATATACTCCAAGTAATACACATCTACTTATGGATTCATTTTTTATGTTCGGGATTTGTGCAAAGACAATAGATAAAACTATGCATAATACAAACGGAATTATGCTCAATAGTTCTGTTAATAAAACTTTTATACTATCTACGGCATGAGAGTATGTCCCACATAAAAGAAAAATTATAATATATATACCTGCATATGTTATAAATTGAACTATTTTATCCTTAGCCGACATTTTGTCATAGTGTATCCAAAATATCATTGGATGAAAAAAGAAATTAAATATTTCTTTGAAATGGTTGTAGATATTCAACTCACAAAACCATTTTAACCATTTCTGTATGTCATCGTAAGAAAAATTTTTGCACATGATTTTATCTATCTTTAAATAAGTCGTCCATTGTGATTTGGGAGTTGATGCCGTTTGCCCACGCGTTTTGCTTGAGGCCATAGGACGTAATCATCACAAGGCTTACACCTTTGCGCGTTTTGGTTTTCGCTTGGAAGGTGCCTATTTTGTTACGTAACTCCAAATCGTATTTCTCGGTCAGTTCATACTCGCCTTGGGAGAACTTCATTTCACACAGATTAATGACATTATCGTCACGGTCAATAAGCATATCAATCTGCGCACCCTTTTCGTCTGGAGTTCTCGGGATATATACCCACGAATAAACATTGCTTATAATACCAGATATACCCAAAGCACGCTTGATTTGGTCAATATGTTGGAAACATACGCGCTCAAATGCCAATCCGCTCCATGCGTTGTAGATTGGCTTTGATATCGTACGTGACCAATAATCTTTCTCATTGATAGTACCGTCTGCCATGAATTTAAAATAGAACAAGGTGAAATTGTCTATCAATTGGTAGATAGTTTCTTTCTTGGTTTTCCCAATGGAGTTATATGAACGAATAAACCCACATTGCTCCAGTTCACGAAGAGTCTTTGTCAGTGTACCACCACTCTCTTCTCCAAGCGCAGCCATTAACTCATTTCGTGTCATGCCGACTTTCTTTGTGCCAAGAACTGAGACGACATCAATATAAGTTTTGGGTGAACGAAAAAGCGATTTATATAGTGCCTCAAACTCATTCCGCATCTTGCCATTGGGATAGAAGAACATACGGTCGATATTTTGCGCCCAAGATAAATCTTTACGAATCATATCCCAGTAGAAAGGGATACCGCCAAGAATCATATATGTCTCCAGGATATTGCGGCGACTCATACCCAAATTGCGCTCCGTCGCATATTGCTCACACTCGTGCAGTGTGAACGGACGTAAATAGATTTGTTCCGTCAAGCGATTATGCAAACCGCCATAGTTCATAACGATTTTGTCTATGATCCAAGAAGTTGCACTTCCGCATACCACCAAAACAATATCCTTTCGAGCTGTCGCCCATCCATTCCAAAAATGATCAAGTGCGGAAACAAATTTTGAGTTAGGGGTATCCAACCAAGGGAGTTCATCAATAAAGATTACCTTCTTCCCTTCTGGCATTGTACTCAAGTGCTGACTTAACATAAAAAACGCCTGTGACCAGTTTGAAGGGCGTTTTACCTTTTTCATGCCTGCAATAATCAAAGAATTAGCAAATTCCTCTAATTGTTCCCGGATTGTAGCTTCTTGCAAGCCCGTGTGTTGGAAGGCAAAATTGTAGTTGAACGTCTCACGCACAAGATACGTTTTCCCGACACGGCGACGTCCATAGACTGCTACAAACTCGGATTTATCGCTCTCTAACAGCGATAGTAATACTCGTTTTTCTTCCTCTCTGCCAAACATAATGTGTGGTACATTTTAATTTTCGGGTGCAAAGGTACGAAAAAAAAATGATATACGCAACCAAATCGCGCATTTTTTTTAAGATTTGGCTAAAAATCGCTTAGTTTTCACGCGTACATTCAGCCAAATCTGCGTTTTTTTTGTAGATTTGGAGAAAGGTCTACGTGTTTTATGGGTATGCAGCGGAGAGAAACCGGTTTACCGGTAGCTACTTTTCAAAAATGATTGACTATTGCGTGGACGCGCGTTGGGGAGCCGCGTAATTGCCCTCTTAGGCGGAGCGGTCACGGACTTTCTCCCGTTCCGTCGGGAGAACGCTCCGGGGGGAAAAGCAAAAAAAAATAAGAGAAAAAGCAGCGCAAAATAACCAAATCTCAGAAAAAACATCACTTTTTTGGAAAAAGACCCTCAAAAACTTGCATATTTGAAAAAAAAATTGTAATTTTGCCGCGGATTTTGAAAAATGGAGTCTATTACACACTTTTTGGAACATGATTTTGGATCAAATCCTCACATATAAGCTCTTTATAAACCTCGTTACAGCAAGTGCGGCGGCGCATGTATGTATGTATGTATGTATGTATGTATGTATGTATGTATGTATGTATGTATGTGCTGCTGGACAGGCTCACAAGAGGTAACAAATCAGGCAGATCAACCGACGTATAGGCGGCTGGAGCGTTGTGCTCCTGCCGCTTTGTTGTTTATATAGCCCCAAAAACAAATCAACTAATTAACAATATTGTTTAACTAAAAATCAAAAAATTATGAGAAAAATTAAACTGGTTACTTTCGTAGCGGCATTAGTCTGTGCCGTGAACATGTGGGCAGACATTCAGTTTAACAACTGCTATGATTGTCAACGATCTCCAGCTTTCCCTCAAAAGAATCAATCGTGTACTTTGAGCTCATTTAAAGGTCCATATGTTGGCAATGGCAACACATATCAACCTGCTTCGAGTACCGGTCCATGGAAATTAGTCGATATGGGTTATTATAATCCAAACAACGATCAATATAAAGTAAAATCAACCGTGGATGATGCTTGTTATCGATACTACTCCGGTTGGACCAGTAAAAGCGATACTGAAAAAAATGCAATCAGAAGTAAAATAAAAGTGTATGCTCTATATAAAAAGCAGGGCAATAATTGGGTTCTTGCAACAGGTACTGGCCGATGGTCGGGTGATATCAGCTATGGATATGGCATTATTTTCATTGATATTAATTTCACAGATAATACGGGTGGAGATGCTTTATTGTTTGTTACAGGACAAGCAGGTTGTGGTTGTCTCCTGACTAACCGAGTTTTGCAATCAACGGATAGCCGTTCTGTTACAGTTACAAACGATTTAATTACTCTTAGCGTTCAATACACCGTAACCTACAATGGTAATGGAAAAACTTCCGGCTCTTTACCTGCAAATGCCCAATATTCCAATAAAAGCGAGGTGACCGTTCCGGGTCGAGGTAATCTTGCCAAGACAGGTTATACATTTACAGGTTGGAAACATAGTGGGAATAATACGACTTATACCCAAGGACAGAAATTCACCATTACGGCAAATACAACTCTTACTGCGCAATGGACTATCAACAAATATACCCTCTCCTATAATGGTAATGGGAATACTTCAGGTTCTGTGCCTACGTCAGCCCAATATAATCATAACACGCAAATAACCGTTCCGGGTCGAGGTTCTCTTGTCAAGACAGGTTATACATTTGCAGGTTGGAAACATAGTGGGAATAATACGACTTATACCCAAGGACAGAAATTCAACATTACAGCAAACACCACTCTCACCGCGCAGTGGACTATCAACCAATATACTATCACTTTCAAGAACTACGACGGAACGACATTACAATCCTCAAATGTGAACTATAATACCACTCCTTCGTACAATGGCACTACTCCTACCAGAGCGACAGATGCTGCATATGTATATACTTTCAGCGGTTGGTCTCCGGCTATCGCCAAAACTACAGCCAACGCCACTTATACTGCTCAGTTTAGTACAGCACCCAACCAAGAGACCGTCAATGATGTAGAGGCATTGGTTAATGCTATCGGCACGGTTACATATCCGGATAGCCAAGATAAGATCACTGCCGCTCGCGATGCCTACAACGCCCTGACCGATGAGCAGAAAGCATTGGTAGATCCGGCTGATCTTGCTGCTTTGGAGGAAGCCGAAGCACGTTATGCGTACCTGACACCCCTTCAGTTGGATCCGTACGAAGACCCGAAAACCCCGCTGACCTATTACTGCACGTTCTACGACGGAAACCGCTTGATGCAGTTACCCGAGAACGTAGAGGCATACGTAGCATACGTGCAGGGCGATGCGATGATGATGCAGTACATCGCCGGAAGCGGAGACATCCTGCCGAAAGCGACACCGGTTATCTTCCTTTCCGCCGAAGAGCATTTCACCCTGCTCCCGCAGGACGAAGGAGCGGTTGACCTGAGCGAAGTAGAGAACGACCTCGAGGGTGTGGATGCTGCTACGCCGATAGCGAGCATAGACGGTCTGACACAAGAAAACTGCTATGTCATCTCCGGTACTGCGGAATATGGCGTCGGCTTCTATCGCATCAACAGCAACGAACTCAAGGCGCACAAAGCCTATGTGCTCTATAATGCGCCTAATTCAGGCAATTCAGCTCCGAAACGCCTGCGTTTTGTCTTCAACCAAGAGCAAACCGCTACCGGCATGGAGAATGTACAAAGTGACAAAGTACAATGTACAAAGGTTATTGAGAACGGCCGGTTAATCATCATCAAGAACGGCATTAAATACAACGCACAAGGACAGGAAATTGAAAATTGAAAGGAAAAACGATTATGGAAAAGAAACAATATTTACAACCAGAAGTGCTGGTAGCACAGATGGCATCGGCGATGTTGATGAATACAACCAGCCCTACCACCGTAGATGTCCACACCGACATCCCCGGTGAACAGTGGTAAATCATAGCCGTTAGGCTATCCGTATCGCAAGAGGCGGTTCACGAACATCGTGAGCCGTCTCTTTTTTTGTGCGTATGTATGGCGGCGAGAGCACCGCCTTTTTTGCTTGTTTTGAAACCGGCATATGATGCCGGACTAACGGACGAAAAGAATAACGACGGATACCATCCGTCACAACAAACGACGTAAAAAACAAGCAAAACTATGGCATATAAATCTATGTATAAAAACGAAATAGCCCGTGCGGCAGGTGTGTCTCTCGGCACCTTCCGCGCATGGCTGCGCACGGACACAGAAGCACTGAGACAGATGGGAGTGAGTGAACGCACCAAACTACTGCCGCCTGTAGCCGTAAGCTATCTTTGCGAGAAGTATTGTATCGACATTGAGAATTGATACGAAAGTCCATTTAAGTGCATTTTTTGATAGCAAATGAAAGCAACGGAACGGAAAGTACAACCGTTCCGTTGTATTTTTGTACCTTTGCAGCGGAATTCCCAAAACGGCGCATACATGACGCCGTGAAAAAAAGGCAAGCGCTTGCCATAATTTTTAACCATCGGTCAAGCTTGGCCGATACAAAACCATAAAATTATGGCAAAAGAGTATTATTGCTACCCCCGTGAGGGGTTTGTGCCGGAGGTTTGCACGCATGAAGGGCTTAGTCTCGCACATGCACAAGGCACTCCGTTCTGGCTGTCCGAAAAGGGCGATGTATTCATCCGTTACGCCAACAGGCGTTGGCACAGGCGTATCGTGGACACATGCGCCCGAAAAAGTTACAACACACGCACACTGAATGGTGTCATTAGAGGCAGGATATACTCGGGTGTGACGTACAAAGGCGTACACTACCGCGTGCATATCCTCATGGCACTGGCTTGGATCGGCTCCATTCCCGCTGGTTGGCAGGTGGATCATATCAACGGCGACATCAACAACTGGACGCGCGACAACATCCGAATCGTGACCGTGGCGGAGAACTACCGCTGCGCGGTTATACTGCGGGCAAGGCGCATGGTGGCACGGCAAGACAATGATCCAAGCAAAGACCCGAAAAATATGAAGCCTGAAGAACTGCTGGCACTATTCAGCAAGTACAATGTAGCAGGGGATTGTTACGAGGGAGAATAGCCGCACATAAATGAGCGGCGCACAAACGCTAATTAAAAACAATGCGGGATTAAATCCCGCGTAAAAAACGAAGTAAGAAAATGAAAGCAAATAATTTGAAAGAGTTGCGTGAGTTGCGCAACCAAGAAAAAGCTATCAAAGCACGTATTGACGAGATCTCAACCGAGGCAACCAATGAGGCAGTAGCAATACTGGCGGCAAAAGGTTTGGAGAAAGGCGAGTTTGAGGTAGAAGGCGTTGGTAAGTTTCAACTCCAGCGCACCGAGGTTTTCGACTTTGCCGATTACCACAAGTACCAACAGGAACAGGCGGTGAAATGGCGCGAGAATGCCAAGGAGAAAGTCAAAGAGCAGAACTTAGTCAAGGCGCGTACGGCAGTGATGAACGGGTATGTGAAGACCTTTGTAGAGCTCTACCCCGACAAAGAGCCGGACGAGGTGAAACTGACGGTGAAAGTCATCTAGAAGTTGGGCGGTTATGCTCGATTTGCTAAAGCCCTACATCGCTCCGCAAAACGCACACATGGTCAAGCCGGCACAGGAGCAATGGAACGCTATTCCACTTCAACGGCAACGGCAGATTTATGTCACCTTGTGGGAGCAGAAACTGCGCGGTGTAGCCATCAAAAACCATCCGTACTACGCTATTAAGGATTGCGTGCCAATGCCTTTTAATTGGAACGGAACCGAGCATATCAAAAGTATGATGGCGAATTTCAAGATGGTTAGTGCGAAGTACTACAACCGTTACGGCATTTATACCGTTCAAGCCGCCGAAGCGTTCCAGTTAGAAGATGTGAAACCGTTAAATTTCAAGGCAAATGGCAAGCAAAGAAACGAATGAAGCGTTTATGGAACGCATAATTAACGAGATTGATTTATGGCAAGAAGGAAACCGGAAACATCGAGCCGCTATGGTGGTATTCATGGACGAGAACGGGAAGAACCGGTTCCAAGCATTCTCGGACAACAAGGGCAAGAACCCGTGGCTGCGGTTCATCGGCATCATGTCAGGCGGTTTGGCGAGTTGTGAGGCTCTGTATAACAGCGCGGTGCTGATGGTGAAGTTCGCAACGAAAATTCGTAACAGAAAGGAAAAAGAAAATGCTGCGGATAAGTAAAGAACAGGTGGCGCGGAACTTGGCAAACAAAGTGCCGATAGCCGATGACAAGACACCGCTGCAAGCATTGAATATACTCGTACACGGCTGGCTCAAGTTCCGGAAATACGGGAAGAAGTACTACTTTGCGATACACAACAGAGATTTCTTGTATATCACCGAAATACATGATTTAAGCAGTTATGCAGGGTGCGATTTAAGCCAATAAAATCGGTTTTTCAATCGTGATTAAATTTGCGGGTTCACATTTTTTGCGGGCTCGCATTTTTGTTGTAATTTTGCACCGTCGTTTGAGAGAAGGACAAAATCCAAGGTCTTGAACACGTATGAGATACGTATGAGAGACGGATAAAAAATATTTATTGTTAAACACTTAAAACCTAAACTATTATGGCAAAGTACAAACCTATTGACATGGTAAAAGAGTACCGTGGGAAGATTTGCGAACATTCGGACACGTATTTCCAGAAACGCGGACGCACGCTGTGCACCGGTCGCATCTGTGAACCGCGTGACTTGGCAAAAAAGCCGTACTCCGAGAAAGAGATTGTAACTCACACCAAGTTCCAGCAGACCTATGCTGCTATCAAAGCACTGACACCGGAACAAAAAGCGGAGTACAAAACCGCGTTCGAGGCGCAGAGCAAGTACACCTCATTGCGAGGATATATCTTCGCGAAAGAGTATGCGAAATTAGCGTAATACAAGCGGGATGCCATCCCGCGCAAAGAAAGATCATTAACCTAAACTTTAACTATTTTTATTATGGCAGATGTAGTTTTTGAGGACCCGATTCACCACATTTCGGGCAAGATTTCAAGAAAGTACCGGACCTGTTACAACTACCGCCGTTGGAGCGGGCGTAAGTACACGAGCATTCACGGAGACCGGACTACGCCGGTGAGTGCCGAGGAGAAAGCACGACAGGAGCGGTTCAAGGTAGTGCGTCTGGCGGCACGGAGCCGTGCGATGGACCTCATGCACCTGACTTACGACCAGATGGATTTCGTCGCGGAACGTAAGGCGCAAGGCTCGGCGTTCAAGTACACGACCTACAAAGGTTGGCTGTTCGGCAAGGCGTGGAAATGCTACGACGAGAGTACGGGGCAAGTGAACATGCCGGAGCGGTTGAACACCGTGGGGTAAATTGTTAAACCGTTAAACCGTTAAACTGTTAAATTGTTATGACTAAACAGCAGATTTATAAAATGGTAGCAACAGTGGCTACCGCTATCGTGACATGCGTGGCGATTGCGTTGGGGCTGAGTTCGTGCAACGTGACAAGGACAATCACCACCCGAAGCGAGGCATGGCAGAAAGGCGACACAAGCGTGGTTATTCAAACCAAGACGGTGGAGACCTACGATGCGTCGAAAAAGGGGTTGTAACTCGCGGAAACAGCCGCGAGAACTAAACAGCAAAGAGCGGAGGGGAGCGGCAGAGATGCCGCTCCTTTTTCCGATAGACCGATAGATCGGGTTATCGAGAGATCGAAGGAAAAGACGAACCGGCATCAAATGCCGGGCTAATTGACGAAGAAAAACGCGCATGGATACGCGGAGCATAAACGCTACACCCGACCGATGGTAATTAGAAATAAAAAGATTTTTCTTTCCCCCATTTTTTCGCGAAGCGAGTAAATAAAATAATAAAGAGCAAGAAGAAGATATATTGTGCAAAGAGGGGTATTATTCTGAGCGAGGAGAGAGTATAAAAAAAGCGGGCAACTATGAAATAGAAGCCCGCCTTTCGTTAGCAAGAGATGGATCATTCTTGCATCAAGAGTTGCATTACCACTTTAGCGGAGTAGGCAACCGGGGTACCAGGGCCGAAGATGGCGGCAACGCCGGCTTTGTAGAGGAAGTCATAGTCCTGCGCGGGGATGACACCACCGGCAGTGACCATGATATCCGGGCGGCCGAGTTTCTTGAGCTCCTCGATGACCTGCGGGATGAGGGTCTTGTGACCTGCTGCCAGCGAGGAGACACCCAGTACATGGACATCGTTCTCCACCGCCTGCTTGGCTGCCTCTGCCGGAGTCTGGAACAAGGGTCCCATATCGACATCAAAGCCGCAATCGGCATAACCGGTGGCTACCACTTTGGCGCCACGATCATGGCCGTCCTGTCCCATCTTGGCAATCATGATA
>ONMV01000015.1 GCA_900319005.1 uncultured Bacteroidales bacterium | reverse complement strand
TCGATCCATGAGCAGAGGGTGTAGAGGGCAGGTTGGGTGTCTTTGTATTTCCGCCACCAACTATAGTTGATGTACCGCGTAGTGAACATATCTACGATCAGCGGCAGCAATGCCAGCCAACCCAAACTCTTCCAGTCGCCCCATGCGACCCAAATAACGAACGCGATATACAACGCGCTCCAGACACACGCGCGGATCCATCCGCTACGCGGCACTTCGTTGATTCTATCTTGCAAACTTTTCATTCTCACTCGTGCTTTTGTACTTATTATTACCTGGTTTTAACCTGATTATTACCTGATCCCAATTTTTTCAGCTGCTAATACTGCTCCTAATGCAAAGCCCCTTCTTCCCTTGGCGATGTGGGTAATAATGATGGTGTCCTCCTCGCTGTCCCATTTCACCTCATGCGTTCCCGGCACTTCGCCCTCACGAATACTCTCAATGGGAACCTCTATCCCCTCTCCTTGTGAGAGGGTTAGGGAGAGGTCTTCCGCCAATGTCTTCGCTGTCCCGCTCGGTTTGTCGAGTTTGTGAATATGGTGAATCTCCGTGATACTCGGGGTATACTGCGGTTGAGACTTCATTGCTGAGGCTAATTGCTTGTTGAGATCAAAGAATATATTCACGCCTACCGAAAAATTGCTTTTCCATATAAGCATGGGATGTTCATGTATCCGCTTGTCTTCTGCCATCAGCGAAGCGGCATCCCAACCTGTACTACCGCATACAACGGGCACGCCTTGCGCCCACGCGCGTAGAATATTATCCTTCGCTGTAAGCGGCGTTGTGAACTCTATTGCTACGTCGGCTTCCTTCAGGTCGAAAGCATCACCGGCATCAATAGTCGCCACGATCTCGTGTCCTCTACTCAGAGCCACTTCCTCAATCATGTGCCCCATTTTTCCGTATCCTATAATTGCAATTTTCATAAGCGGGCGCAAAATTACTAAAAAATTCTTACATATACAAGTATATGTATAAAAAAGAGCGCCTAAACGCTCCTTTTATACCCTTTCCGTCAATTTTTCTACATCAATATGTATTTTTTATCCACTTCTTCGGGCTAATCTTGGTTCCGTCCGGTAAGACCGGCTTCTTCAGCACGCGTACCCAACTCGGTCTTCCTTTTGATTGATCCTGCGACTTGTACTCATAGCTGTTTGGACACGGATCATCTGCATTGTATCCCTCTTTGTCTTTCACCAAACCCAAGGACCAACCTTCGCTGTTCAAGACTCCCTCGTCCCATGTGGTATATGCCCAAACGGTCTCGCCCCACCATCTCCACGGACGAGCGAGCCAAACCTCGGGTTTGGCATTTGAGATTTGAGATTTGAAATTTGAAATTTCCAACTCCTCCTCATTCGCCAACCGGATGTGACATTTATAGAATAACATACCCCGTGTGCCCTCTTCACTTCTGCCTGCCGCGATGTAACACTTATCGCCTTTCTCGCCATTGATATTGGCTACAATAGTTGCCTTGTTCACGCACATCGTCATCGCTCCGAAGATAAAATCCACGCCTCCTGCCAAAATACCGCCTTCCCAGTAGATACTTGCTCCATCATCGCCGTACAACACATCTTGTCGTCCCACGGCACGGCAGTTCTTTAAATGCGCATTCTTCGCCGTCTCTGTAAACGAGATAGCCGCTGCGCGTTCCCTGTATTTCTTCTTTTGCACCTCTGTCGAACCCACCTCTTTCGGGCGAACCGGCATCACTTTCTTTGGTCGCTCTTTTGCTGTCCACGGCATGTCGGATTGCGAAATATCTACCAGACTGTCTGCTGCTTCTTTCTCGCAGACATAGAGGTTAAACGAGTTCTCAAAGATGATATTCTCTGCATAGAAATCCGGAGCCGTCACCAGTACCGACGCGTTCCATCGTCTCTCTCTTGATCCACCATAGTTCACGCGGTTACCCATGCTCTTGTATTGGTATCCATGCCCATAGTACCAAGTCAGCCGTACAGCCTCCGGATCGGCTTCCACGCCGTGGTTCTTCAGCCCGATAGAAGGTTTCCGACTTGCGTTCTTCAAGCTCAATCCCGGCACATCAATCGTCAGTTCCTCGCAATAAGTCCCCGGTTCAATGACTATCGTTGTCCTCTCTCCCCGTTCCTTATACACAGCCCGCGCACTATCTACCGCTGCCGTCACGCTCTCCCCCGTAGAAACGTGTAGCACTAAGAATAATATACTCGCTACGAAAATATTCATTATTAATTATTCATTGTTATCTACCAGCATTTCGCAGTTCTTGCAATCGAAGGTAAGGCGGAGAATTTTGCCCGTACGGAGACGCAGAAAACGTGGCTCCTTATCTTTCGGATAAGGATTAATCTTGCGACAATGTCCCAACTCAAAGAGCAGGCAGTATTTGCAAGTCATCAAAGGATAGTTGCTCGTCTCCATTCGTTCAAAACACTAATCGGTATAAAATACGGTTTACTCTCAATTCGCACTTCGCGCGCTATATAGGGCGTGTCGCCTAATTTGGAGAGCTGAGTACGGATCGTATCGAGGGCTTTGTCTGCATTCTTGGCAGGCTCTTTGTTGAACCCCTCTCCAACTCTCCCCACAAGGGGAGAGAGCTTTGAATCAATAGGGGTATATATCAACTCAAAACCGTCTTCTGTCTCTCTCAAAACAACATCTACAGGAATCTTCCGTTCGCTTCTCAGGTTCTTCACGAATTCCACATCCAGATTTCGATATAACGGAGTAAAGGTGATAGGTGATAGGTTATTGGTGATAGTTTTATTAATCTTCACAATATTCTCTTCGACCCCATTTACACTAAACCCTTCGCTACTTATCGTCAGACCGTCTCCGTTATGCAGCACGATGCCCTCTTTTAGTCTCACTCTCAGCGTGTTACCGCGGGCTTCCAGCACTTCGCCGATGTACTCTCCTGTTGATTTTGGGGTGTCCCAATTCGCCATATGTGCTGTCCGTCCGTGCAAGAAATAATCAATCCCTCCTCGATGAAACGTCTTCTCGGGATTCGGTGTAAAAGAGCGGGTAAAAACCCCTCCTGACCTCCCCTCAAGGGAGGAACTCCCTCTCCCTATGGAGAGGGTCGGGGTGAGGTTATCTAATTTCTCTCTGTAATACGCCGTTATATTCGTCACATAATCAGCGTCTTTTAGTCGTCCTTCAATCTTAAAAGTCGTCACACCTGCTTCTATCATTTCGTTCAGATAGGCAGAGCGGTCCATGTCCTGCAAACTCAGTAAATGCCGCTGATGAATAGGCACTCCTTGTTCGTCCAAGACCTCATTCATCTCGCTGTCCAACAGGTCGTACGCCATACGGCAGAACTGTGCGCAAGCACCTCTGTTGGCACTTCGTCCGGCGAGCACTTCGGATATATAGCATCGTCCGGAATAAGAGACGCACAAAGCGCCATGAACAAACGCCTCCAACTCTATATCCGGCACTTCATCATGGATTGCCCGAATCTCCTCGATGCTTAACTCGCGCGCTAAAACGACCCGTTTGAAGCCCAACTCTTTGAGCCGTTTTACTTGTTCGGGCGTACGGTTGTCGCACTGTGTGGAAGCGTGCAGCCTGATAGGCGGCAAGTCCAACTCCAACAAATGTAAATCCTGAATGATCAGCGCATCGACTCCTATTTTATATAGCGCGTGCGCGAGCGAGACGGCTTCTGGGTACTCGTCCTCATGGAGTAAGGTGTTCATCGTCACCAAGACCTGCACTCCGTATGTATGCGCGTAACGAACCACTTCCGCCAAGTCCTCCAACGAGTTACCTGCCGCTTGCCGCGCACCGAAAGCCGGAGGACCAATATAAACAGCGTCTGCTCCTGCTTGAATGGCAGCCTTTGCTACTTCTTTGTTCTTCGCCGGAGAGAGGAGGCAAAGCGGTACATCACAATGCCTGCCGTTACCGACACGTTCATTGAGTGCTTCGTTCCGTATTGAGGGATCTCTATACATTGATTACAACTATCTACTACTTCTTGTTGAACACCGAAGACCTCGTGTCCTAAGACAACGGCTGTCTTAGGACTAATTGACAATTGATAATTGACAATTGATAATTGCTCCACTGCTTCTTCGAGGGTGATGGAGTTATGGGCTTGTTCGATAGCATAAACGGTGTAGCCTTCGGCTTGGAGATCATGGACGGCATCAAGTGTCTCTTTGAAATAGACCCAATCCACACTCTCCTCTGCTCCGAGGGCGGTCTTATGGATCTCTTGGTTCGGGGGGCAGCAACAGATCCCGCAGAGCACCACTTTCTCAATCCGCATGGCGTCGGCTGTGCGGAAGACTGCCCCCACGTTATGTTGGCTGCGCACGTTGTCAAGGACTACTACCAGCGGCAGTTTGTCGGCTTCGCGGTATTGCTCCACGTTCATGCGCCCCATCTCTTGTGCGGTTAGTTTTTCTCTCATAGCGCAAAGGGTAAATGGACGCGCAGAAGATGTGCGTCTTCGTCTATATCTATAATAAAATCTTCATGAAGGGGGATCATCCGTCCGTCTTCAAGGGTCGCTAAGGTGTTGATGGTACTCTCGTCGATGTCTGCAATGACGCCGACCGTTACCCATTCACCTTTTGCTCCTTCGTCCTCGATGGTGTAACCTACCAGATCCTGCCAAGTCATCAGTCCGTCCTCTTCTTCCTGCACGTCGCTGCGAAGTACCCAAATCTCCTCGCCCATGAGCGAAGCAATCTCTTCGGAGCGGAAAGGTACAAAGAGCCCGTCACGTTGCACAAAGACGAACGGAGGTAAGTCTTTGTTGTGGGTTCGTTTGAGAAAACCGAGGGAGAGTAAATCGTCTTTGGTGATCATTGTTGAATACGGATTACACTGTTGACATATGTGAGAGGAAGCGATCGCAGACACTCGTTTCCGATGCCTTTGGTAGGCACTCCGATGCCGCCGCTAATGTCATATATTTCTCCGCATCGCGGGCATGTGGCGAAAGGTGCATCGACCTTACAGGATTCGATATGCCCTTTGGGGTAACAATACGGACAAGCTAAGTCATAAGCACTGTAACCCCCTAAAATATTCACATATACGAGTACTCCTCCGCAGCCGAAAGCTCCCGTGAAAGGCAGAGGAATGTCGTGACCGTTATAGTGATAACCGTCTTTGTCGATGATGACGTATGTGTTCAGCGCTTCGGGTGTGAAATGGACAAACTCTCCTTGACGGGTATCAATCGTCACATTCACCGGCATACGGGGTACGCTGGATTGCGAACCTATACTGTCACAGGCGGCAAGCAGCACAAGGAGGCTGACAAACAAGCTGCTTTTTAATAGAAACTGCATATATGAATCTCGTAAATAAGCGTTGAATAAGGGGGAATATAGGTCTTGTAACCCTCCGTGCCGGCTCCTCTTCCGTCTGAGGTGTCGTAATCATAGCCTAAGTGTGCCGGGATATAGAGGTGAATGTCTCCGTGGGTGCGTACTTTGATACATCCTTCTCTGAATCCGGGAATCGTACTTGCCAGATAGATGGGTTGTTCCTTTCTGGACTCGATGACAGTTCCGTTGATCAGTCTCAAGGTGTAATCACAAACCACTGTACTATTGGGTTTGGGCTTGGCATCATTGTTCTCCGCCAAGGGGTCGGCAATGATTTTGTATTGTAAACCGGTGGAGGTGGTTTGCACACTATCTTTCGCCTTGTTCAACTCCAACCATATGTCGTTCTGCAATCTCCAATCGGTCCATTCATCTTGCTTGCAGCCGGGCAGAAAAGTGATCGCTATGAGCGAGATAACTATCCACTTTAAACTTTCTACTTTCAACTTTATTTTGCTATCCATAATTCAGGGTTTACGATGTTCATATCTTTGTATATCTGGAAATATAATTCCGTTTTCTGGTCTTGTTCGGGGTCGGTGAAGATGGTACCGATCACTTGTTTGGTATCCACTTGGTCGCCCTGCTTAACGTTAAGCGAGGTGAGGTTGGAATAGACTGTGCGGTAGTTACCATGCTGCACGATGACGGCATATGTGCCGGCGATGATGAAACAACTGGTAACTTCTCCTTTATAGACTGCACGCGCTTTGGTACCTGCAGTCGTTTGGATGTATATGCCTTTGTTATCAATGATCACATGTTCATGGAGAGGGTGTTGCTGTTTGCCGAAATGTCCACTGATCATGCCTTTCTCAACGGGCCAAGGGAGACGTCCTTTGTTCGCTTCAAAACCTCCGGCAAGTAGTTTTTGCTCTTTGGTGAGGGATGTCTTGGAAGCTTTCTGCGCTTGTTGGCGAACCATCTCGTCGATTTTCTTGTTCAGCTCCGCTACTTTCTTTTGCTGGGCTTTGAGCTGTTTGCTGAGATCTTTCTCTTTGCTCTTGAGCTGTTTGAGCATGGTCTGCTGCTTGCGTTCGTCTCGTTTGAGGTTCTCTTGCTCACGTTTGCGGGTGTCGAGGGCGGTCAGTTTGTCATGTTTGTTAGCTTGCAGCAGTTCGTTCTGGATGTCTATCTCCGATTGTGTATGTTCGATGCGTCGGACTTGTTCCTGCCGGAATGCCGCAAACTCCTGGAGGTAACGTGCTCTGCGCGCTAATTGCTGAAAACTGTCGCTGCTCAGGAGAAACAAGAGGGGGGATTGTTGCATTTGTGCGAAATGGCTCTGACGTACCATCTCGGCGTAATCGGCTTTGTAGGATTCCAGTACGGTTTGCAATGAATCACGGGTAGCACTTAAAGCGGTCATCTCCGCATTGAGGGCGAAGATCTCATTGTCCAAGGCATTGATCAGTTTCTTTTGGTTCTTGATATTATTACCGATCAGCTGCAACTTGTTCATCGTAGCACTTTCATCTTTCTTGGTCTGCTTGAGCATTTTGTTGGTATGCTCAATCTCCTGTTGTAGTTTCTTCTGCTTGTTTTGCAAGTCTTTCACATTATCCGCAGCCTGAAGTGGACAAAGGGCAAAGGACAAAGGACAAAGGACTAATAAGATTAGTCGAACCCATTTCGTCTTTTGTCTTTTAGCGAGAGCAACGAGCGGTCTTATGTCTTTCAGCGAAGCGGTCATAACCATTTATTGATATCTATTTTTTTGTATCTGCTGAGGTTCTGATGGCTCACCCGGACGGGTACATCCAGCCGTCGTGGAGTGTAGTCAATGATCAGTTCAATCGTTTTCTCTCCCAGTTGGTACACTAATCGGGCTTTCTCTGAGCCTGTAGGCAGTTCGGCGGTACAGGTCTGCTGGAGGATGTCCCAGTTCAGAGAGGGGGTAAGTGTACGGTTCAGTTCGGCATAGGTTATGGTGGCATAAGTGCCGTCGAACTTATTGATACCGGTTAACTCCAAGGGTGTAGCTTCGAATCGTGCCACCTCTATTCCCAAGAGGGGCATAACGCTGATGACGAGCATCGAGTCGTGAACCGTCTGCATGGTGACGGTAGCGGAGAGAGGGTTTCCGTCCATGGAGAGGGTTGCTTTGGCATTCTGGATAAGACAGGTGTGCCAAGTCGGTTGGCTCATTTCCGGCTGATGGCTCTCAGTTATTTTCTTTTTCGTTCCACAACTGATGAGAAACAGAGCAGCCAGCAGAAACAGGTATTTATTTTTTAATTGCATTGATATGTTTTTGTATTTCTTCGTTGGTGTTTTCGGATGCGTTACTGAGGGCACGTTGGAGGAAGAAGAGTGCCAGTTCGTCTTGTCCCTGCAGATGGAGAATCCATCCGTATGTATCCAGATAAACGGCGTTGTCGGGTTCTTCCCGGATAGTGATAGCACTCATCCGCTCTGCCTCTTTGAGATCTCCGCCATGTGTAGCGAGATGGTAAGCGTAGTTATTGAGGATCATCAAATGTCCCGGGTTGAGCGCCAAGATCCGTTTGTAATAGGTGTACAGATCCTTGCTCTTCGCTTTCGTCTGCTCCATGATCTCCACGCGGAAAGTCAGTAAGGGCAGGTGAGTCGGGTCGGTCTCCAAGTACTTATCAATCGCAGCGAGGGCTTTTTTAGGTTTGCCGGCAAAGAGGTACAATCGTCCGTGCGTATATGCGCTTGCTGCATCGTATTCCTGGTGTTTGTCTATCTCGTCTTGGATCTTAATGGCTTGTTTCCATTGTCCTTCGTTGACGGCTTGCTGGAGAAGTCTCTCGAGGTAGTTTTTCCATTGCCCGTCGGGATCGGCTTCATAGGCTTCTTTAAACAGTTTCATAGCCCTTTCCGGCATTCTCAGCGCGTCGTACATCGTGCCTAAGAATGTGAGGGTCTGTCCGTCGTCGGGTTTGATGAGCCGGCAGAACTCCAAGAGTGTCAGGGCTTCGTCGTATTTCTCTGCGTTGATGGCTTGTTTGGCGGCATACCAATAATAAGTGAACTGCTGTTCCTGCTCAACCGTGTTTTGAGAAACGATTAAAGAATAAGGAGTAAGGAATAAAGACAAAAATGCTATCATCAGTAGTCGTTTAGTCTTTATTCTTTTAGCGAAGCGGTCTTTATTCTTTATTCCTACTTTCATCTTTTACCTTTCACTTTTCATTTTCTTCCCGAGTGTCCGAACCCGCCTTCTCCTCGTTCGGTAGCACTCAGTTCGGTCACTTCCACAACCTCCGGTGTCTCATGTCCGGCGATCACCATCTGGCATATCCGTTCGCCGGGTTCGATGGTCTGCGCTTCACCGCTGAGGTTGATGAGGATGACGCCTATCTCTCCGCGGTAGTCGGCATCGATGGTACCCGGTGTGTTGAGTACGGTCAGTCCGCGTTTGAGGGCAAGACCGCTACGCGGACGGATCTGTGCTTCATAACCGACCGGTAACTCGATGAAGAGACCTGTCGGGATAAGACGTCTTTCCATCGGCTGCAAGGTGATTGCCTCGCTGATGTTGCATCGTATATCCATTCCTGCTGCCTGCTCACTCTCGTAACGAGGCAGCGGATTATTGCTCTTGTTGATTATTTTTAGTTCCATAATTCGAATATTCTGGTAAACTAGTGGACTAGTAGACTAGTGGACTAGTGGACTATTTAAAATCGCTTCTCAACGAGAACGCGTAGTCCGTCGGGAACGATTTTGATGTGTATATCTTTCTCCATTTCCACGGGATCACCGTCGAGGTGGAAGGGTCCTACTTCTTCGCGGAAGAGGGTGACTTCTTTGGCGCGCAGGGTGTCCATGAAATGGCTGTCATCAATGCTGCCTGTAAAGAGCCGAAGTGCCAGACTCGCGCTGCCTAAGAGGGCATTGCTGGACATGAGCATGATATCCATCATGCCGTCCTGCACACTTGCCCGAGGTGCGATGAGCGCTTCGTAGCCCCACTGGTTTGCGTTAGCGAAAGTGATGAGAAACGCTTTGTGCGTCACGTCGAGTCCGTCGCCTACGATGTGGTAAGTCTGCGGATGATACGAGAAAGCGTCATGCAGCACTTTCTGCAGGTAAGTAGCGAATCCGCGTTTGTTGCTGCCTGCGAAATGGTCTGCTATGAGTGCATCAAAACCCGTGCCACACGTGCTGACGAACAGTTTGCCGTTCGCCAAGCCGTAATCCACGGAGATGGGTTCGCTATGATTGATCATCTCAATCGCTTTCTGAGGTCGGATGGGGATGTTCAGATGTCGTGCAAAGCCGTTACCGCTACCCATCGGGATGATGCCGAGGGCGGTGTTGGTGCCTTTGAGCCCTTTCGCTACTTCGTTCACCGTGCCGTCACCTCCGACAGCGACTACTGCGTCAAAGCCCATTCGTGCGTATTGGTAGGCGAGTTCCGAGGCATGTCCGGCGTACTCTGTACAGACGATGTTCGGCAACCATTGGTCGGTGTCCAAGGTCTGCATGATCAACTTCGGCAATTTTTTCTTCGCGTTCTGCGTCTCTTTGTTGCCCGAAATAGGATTGATGATAAATGCTATATTTTTCATAAGTACATAATTATGCAATCTAAATCGGCTGCAAAGGTACAAAAAATAAATGACATACACAAGAGTGTATGCCACTTTTTTTCATTTTATGAGTTTTTTGAAGTCGTAAATTTGCATATTCCAATTTTTTTTTGTACCTTTGCACCGTGATTTGCAAGTGTAGCCGAAATCGTTCTTTTTGAGGCTTGATCTTAGCCTCACGTTGGCTTATCCACCCACTATCCACCCACTAATCACCCACTAATCACCCACTCGAATGTCGTTTTTATCCCGTTTTTTTGTGGTTATTTCTCCGCTGTGATCCGTTGTTTGTGCTGAAGGATAGCTTTGCCGAGGGCGAGGGAGTCGGTACTGGTGTTCAGGCGACGTTTGATGCCTTGCACATTGAGATACAAACCGCTATAACCTGTTCCGTTAAAGCGCATATACACCTCGTCGATGGTGTCTAACGGGATGCGAAGTTCCTCTTCGGTTTTGAAGATGCGGTTTTCCTGAATAATGAGGGTGTCTCCATCGATAATATATTTATTGTTGTTCTTACGCCGGGAGTCGATAATAAACAAAACGATTAATCCAATTATTACTATCCACCAAGTGATTGATTTGAAGATGATTAAATAGGTTTCCAGAAGAAATATTACTGTTTCCATAACCGGTGCGCCAAGGAAAATTCTATACAAGCCAAAATATGTAAACTCAAATATAAACACCAAGGCTATAAAGGCAAAGATGCCGAATAGTATAATTTTCCAATTAGTTTTAGAGGAGTCATGGCTGAAATCCTGTCGTTCGGGGAGGGTCTCATTCTTCTCCTCTTCTGTCAAGGTGACAGGCGTTTTGCGATAGAGAAGAATATAGGTTATGCCTACGTAAGCTATGACAAGAACAAGACTTATCCAGCGATCAGTAAATGAAAAAATGGCATCCAGATAGCTTCCTAAGATATCTACAAGAAAGAGGCCTAATAGGTCGATACAACGTATCCAATAAAAGCGTTTCATAATGTTAAATTATTTAGAAGTGAATAATGATTTTGCAAGTTCGTCGAGTTGCGCGGCGGTGGTGTTCATCCGCTGTGCGATGAGTTGGCGGCGTTTGTAATAGGTGCGTTTGGACATGTCCGTGAAGGAGAGAATCTCGTTGTTGTCCACGCCTAATCCGATTAAAATAAGTACCTGCGCGTCCGTGTCCGTGAGCGATGGGTATTCGCGGCGGATGGCGTTCACTTTGCTGCCGAAAAGTTGCAACAACTCGTTCAATGCGTCCGGTTTGTTGGTGTGTTGCTTGATCTGCTCAAGCATCAGCTGGTCGCGGCGTGCCTGTTCGTGTTGGGACGCAAGTAGGCGGATGCGCAGGTCCGTGAGTTCGTTCTTGAACGAGATGATCCGTTCGACAATAAAGGCGATGGTTAAAATTACCGCCGCGTTCGCGATAATAATAATGTCAGGTACTCCGAAAAAATGACTTTCCATAATTTTGTGTTTTTGAAATCCGGTGCAAAGGTACTGCTTTTTTATAATATACGCAATAGTTAGTGATAAGCCTTATCACAAAAAGCGTGTGATAAAGGGATGTAGAGTTCTGAATAATAGGGAGTTAGTGAATTTTGAAAAGTGATTAACGGGGCACAGAAAATAATTGAAAATTGAGAATTGAAAATTGAAAATTGAAAATTAAGATTCGCGAGTTGAGAATTAGGAATACTGCCAAAATGGCAGAATAAATAGTGTGGCATGATAGTTGTTTTTAACAAATTGGAAGGAACTATGAAATATTTTGACGTATAAATTTGCGTATATCAAAATTTTTTTGTACTTTTGCACCCACATTTTGTGTAAATACTGAAACGACATATGAATTTTATTGAGATTATTACGAAACTTTTCGGCAACAAGGCGCAGAAAGATATGCGCGCCATCCAGCCGATAGTTGACCAGATCAAGGCGCAGTACGAGGTGATTGACGCCCTTTCCAATGATGAGTTGCGTGCTCATTCATGGGCGCTGATGGACAAGTTGCAGGCAGCAGTCCGTGATCAGAAGTCAGAAATCAGCCGTTTGAAGGAGTCCATCGAAGGAACACCTATTGAGAAGCGCGAGAAGATTTACAACGAGGTAGATAAGTTGGAAAAAGAGATACAGAACACGTACGAGCGCGTTCTGAATGAGATATTGCCGGAGGCATATGCGATCGTCAAATCGACCGCCCGTCGTTTTGCCCAGAACGAGACGATAGAGGTGACCGCTACGCAGATGGATAGAGACTTGGCAGCTGACCCGCGTTTCGATTTCGTGGAAATCGTGTCTAAGGAACAAAGTGACCAAGTACCAAGTACGAAGGATATCGCTGTTTATAAGAACCACTGGATGGCGGGAGGAAATGAGATCAAATGGGATATGATCCATTACGACGTGCAGTTGTTCGGTGGTGTTGTTCTGCATCAAGGTAAGATAGCCGAGATGGCAACCGGTGAAGGTAAGACCCTCGTGGCTACGCTGCCGGTTTATCTGAACGCGTTGACGCACGAGGGTGTCCATGTGGTGACGGTGAACGACTACCTCGCCAAACGTGACTCGGAATGGAACGGTCCGATCTATATGTTCCTCGGTCTGACGGTCGATTGTATCGACAAGCACAAACCGAATTCGGACGAGCGTCGTAAGGCTTATGCCTGCGATATCACTTTCGGAACGAACAATGAGTTCGGTTTCGACTACCTGCGCGATAACATGGCAACCTCTCCGCTGGATCTGGTACAACGCGGACATAACTATGCGATCGTGGATGAGGTGGACTCGGTGTTGATTGACGATGCCCGTACTCCGTTGATTATCAGTGGTCCTGTTCCCCGCGGAGAGGATCAGATGTTCGATGAGTACAAAGACCGTGTGGCAGCGTTGGTAAGACAGCAGACGACCTTGACGACGAACCTGTTGGTTGAAGCGAAAAAGAAGATGTCGTCACAGGACGAGAAAGAGCGTGAGGCAGGTGAGTTGGCGCTTTTCCGTGCTTTCAAGGGTCTGCCGAAGAGCAAGGCGCTGATCAAGTACCTCTCCGAGCCAGGTGTCAAAGTGCGTTTGCAGAAGACGGAAGAGTTCTATCTGCAAGAGAACGAGAAGAATATGCACATTGCGACGGACGAACTCTATTTCGTAATTGACGAGAAGAACAAGTCCATCGAACTGACCGATAAGGGTATCGATGCCCTCACGGGTTCGACCGATGACCCGAATTTCTTCGTTCTGCCGGATGTAGGAAGTGAGATGGCGGAAGTAGAAGTACAAAGTAACGAAGGACGATGTACGAAGGAAGAGGCTCAGCAGAAGAAAGACGAGATCCTCACTAACTATTCGATCAAGTCGGAACGCGTACACACCGTTCACCAGCTGCTCAAAGCGTACACCCTCTTCGAGAAAGATGTGGATTACATCATTGACGGCGGCGAGGTGAAGATCGTAGATGAGCAGACAGGCCGTGTGATGGAGGGTCGTCGCTGGAGTGACGGTCTGCATCAGGCGGTGGAAGCGAAAGAGAACGTGAAGGTCGAAGGGGCTACCCAGACTTTTGCGACCATCACGCTGCAGAACTACTTCCGTATGTACCATAAACTCGCCGGTATGACCGGTACCGCAGAGACCGAGGCAGGTGAGTTCTGGAATATCTACAAGTTGGACGTAGTGGTTATCCCGACCAACAAACCCATCGCCCGTATCGATATGAACGACCGTATTTACCGAACCAAACGCGAGAAATACAACGCCGTCATCGACGAGATCGTGAACATGGTGAACCAAGGTCGTCCGGTACTGGTGGGTACGACGAGTGTGGAGATATCGGAGTTGCTGAGCAAGATGCTTACGATGCGTAAGATCAAACATAATGTGCTGAACGCCAAGTTGCACCAACAGGAAGCGCAGGTCGTAGCCGAAGCAGGTCGTGCGGGCGTGGTGACGATCGCGACCAACATGGCGGGTCGTGGTACCGATATCAAGTTGACGCCGGAGGTGAAAGAGGCGGGAGGTCTCGCTATCATCGGTACCGAGCGTCATGAGAGCCGCCGTGTGGACAGACAGTTACGTGGTCGTGCCGGACGTCAGGGTGACCCGGGTAGTTCGGTCTTCTATGTATCGCTCGAAGATGATTTGATGCGTATGTTCGGTAGCGAAAAAATCGCTTCTATCATGGATCGTATGGGCTTCGAGGAAGGCGAGATGATCGAGCACTCGATGATATCGAACTCTATCGAACGTGCGCAGAAGAAAGTGGAGGAGAACAACTTCGGTATCCGAAAACGCCTTATCGAATACGACGATGTGATGAACCAGCAGCGTAACCTCATCTACGCCAAACGTCGTCACGCGTTGATGGGCGAGCGAATCGGTGTGGATATAACGAACATGATCTATGAGATCGCAGAAAACCTCGTTTCGGATGCCAAGAGCGCGAATGACTACGAGGGACTCAAGTTCGATACGATGCAGGTTTTCGCTATCGAGATGCCGTTTGACGAGGAGACGTTCAGTCGTGGCAAACGTGAAGCGCTATCCAACCAACTCGCTGAGTCTGCGCTCGACAGCTTCAAACGCCGTATGGACAAGTTGACCCAGATAGCTGATCCTCAGATCCAGTACGTCTATGAGACCAAGGGACAGATGTATGAGAACATCCTCATTCCGATCACCGACGGCAAACGTGTCTATAACATCGCCGTGAACCTCAAGAAAGCAGCAGAGACGCATTGCAAAGAGGTGGTGAAGGAGTTCGAGAAACGTATGTTGCTCTACGTCATCGATGATGAGTGGAAAGAGCATCTCCGTCAGTTGGACGACCTCAAGCAGAGTGTTCAGAACGCTTCGTATGAGCAGAAAGATCCGCTGTTGATCTATAAGTTGGAGTCGTTCCATATTTTCAAAGCAATGCTGGATGCGCTGAACCGCCGTGCGATCGCAATCCTGCTGCGCGGTCAGATTCATGTGACCGAGCCGGATCAGGTACAGCAGGCACAGCAACAACGCCGAATGGATTACAGCCGTTACCGGACGCAGAAAGATGCGGTGCAGCAGGCTGCTCATGCTTCCGGTGCAGCGCAAGCAGCAGGACGTGACACCCGTGAGAACGCCCGTCCCGAACCGATTCATGCGGATAAGAAACCGAGACCGAATGATCCGTGTCCGTGCGGAAGTGGCAAGAAATACAAGCAATGCCACGGAAGATTAAATGCCGCGGGGATTTAAGAGACCGCTTCGCTGATAGAGTATAGACCGCTACGCTGATAGAGTATAGACCGTAGATGCAGAAAATTTTAACCATCTTGCTGATTGTTTGTGCCGCCATGAATGTGACGGCACAACAATTATATACCGATACGTTTCGGTTGGGCGAACAGAAACAGACAGTGGATATGGATACGTATCTATTGGATCTGGTTCGCAGACAGAGCGAGATGCTTCATGCCAACGACACGGTCGATACGCTGACCTTCGCGGAGATCATGCAGCGGGATTCTATTGCACGCGCACAGTCGGAGATGGATTCATTGCGGGCTCTGAACGCCCAATTAGCCATCAAGAGACCCGACAGTATACCTCTTATCGCGATCGAGAAATCATGGATCAAGGATGTGGAGGAGGATCGTAATGATGTGCTCCGTGCTATCCGTGACGCGAAGACCCATTGGCGCCGAGAGGCAACGCTGATGGCACAGATCACCCAGAACTACGTCACTCCCAACTGGTACCAAGGGGGTTCGTCTTCTTTTGCCGGTCTCGGTATAGCCAAAGGACAAATCAGTTATATTTCCGATCGGTTCACATGGGAGAATTTCGGCGAATGGCGGATAGGCGGTTCTACTATTTCTGCGGACAGTCTGCATAAAGTGAACACGACGGATGACCTGTTGAGACTTTATACCAAAGCTAATTATCGGATCGTTCCGACCCTTTTTGCCTCGATCTCGGGCGAGATAGAGACCCGTTTGTTTCCGACCTATAAATCCAACTCCAACGCCCTCAAGTCCGGACCGTTCTCCCCATTCCGTTTCAATGCGGCATTGGGTATAGACTGGAAACCGGTCAACGGACTGTCCGTTTCCGTCTCACCTCTCTCGTACAAGGTGATCCATATCATGGACACTGCACGAGTGGAGGTAAAAGATTATGGTCTTGATCCCGGACAAAAAACACTCCACACGATCGGTTCGTCCGTGCGTGTGGAGTATGTATGGAAACCTGTGCGCGAGGTGTCACTGGAGACACGGTTCTATTTCTACACCAATTATCATCATGTGGAGATTGATCTGGAGGCAAACTGCGATTTTATTATCAATCGTTTCCTCTCCGCCCGTCTGATGTTACATCCGCGCTATGACTCGTCGGTTATCATGGAAGGCGATCGTCGTGCCAAGATACAGTTCCGCGAATTACTGTCATTGGGCTTCGCCCATAAGTTCCACTAACTCATTCCAGCGAAGGATCGCTTCGTGACCGTATTTCCAGATGTTGTATTTGATTTTATCGATGGATACTTCTTCACCGAGGTGGGACTTGGAGTAGAACTTGTCGGCATAGCAGATGATTTTCTCTTCCATCGACTGAGGACAATAATCGCGTTCGGGGATAGGCAGTTCTTCGCGGATGACCTGTTCCATAGTGATACCTGTTCCGGTATGCCGTTCGGCTACCAAGGCATGTTTGGGGTAACCCTCCGCACGTAATAACTCCGCCCCTAAATAACCATGCTCGATATATTTGTGCTGTCCTCGGCAATGAATCTTCGGGGCGTTGCAAAAGATGATACCTATATCATGAAGCATAGCAGCCTCTTCGATGAAGGTGCGGTCCACTAATCCTTGTTCAATCCATTGAGGATGTGCGTCCACGATGCGTAACGCACGGTCCGCCACTTGACGGCTATGTGTTACCAGTACATCCCGCAAGGCAGGATAGTTGCCGTAGTACTTATCTATGAGTTTAATGTAATCCATTCAAGAACGATTTAGCGTCCATTCGTTTCTTTCCCGGTACTTGGAGTTCAAGAATCTGCACTGCACCCTCCTTGCACGGCACAATGATATCTCCCTTCCCTTCATGGAGGGGATGGGGGTAGACTTCCACCTTGTAGATCTTCACATTCTCGAAGAGTTGGCCGTTGATGGTGAGGTTCGCCCATGCGGCAGGGTATGGACTCAATCCACGCACGAAATTATGGACCTGTTCTGCCGTCATTTGGTCGAAATGAATCTCGCAGTCTTCTTTGAAGATCTTCGGTGCGGGACGCAGTTCTGCTATCTCCGGTTGTGGGGTTGTGGGAATAGGGATACCTTTGTTCTCGCATTCGATGATGAGATCTACTGTGCGTGTTACCAAGCCTGTTCCCATCTGCATAAGCCGGTCGTGTACCGAACCGACGTTCTCGTCGGGTCCGATAGGAAGGCGTTCCTGAAGGATCATGTTTCCCGTGTCGATCTCATGTTTGAGCATGAAAGTAGTTGCTCCCGTCTCTTGGTCGCCGTTCATGACAGCCCAGTTGATCGGAGCTGCACCCCGGTACTGTGGTAAAAGCGAGGCATGCAGGTTGAAGGTGCCCAAGCGAGGCATCGCCCAGACCACTTCCGGTAACATACGGAAAGCTACAACGATCTGCAGGTCGGCTTGGTAGGAACGTAGTTCTTCCACGAACGCTTCGTCTTTGAGTTTCTCGGGTTGCAGGACGGGTAGTCCCACCTCCAAGGCATATTTCTTCACCTCGGAGAATTGTATTTGGTGACCTCGTCCCGCGGGTTTATCCGGCATCGTGACGACTGCTACTACGTTGTATCCACCTTCCACCAACGCCCGCAGACTGGTTGCTGCAAACTCCGGTGTTCCTAAATATATGATTCTAAGATCAGATTTTGTCATACAATTTAACGTTTTTTCGATAGAAAAAACCATTTTAACGATTTAACTATTTAACGTCTTGATATTTTGGATCAAGACTCCTCGGTCGTTTGTCCACCACCGGACTGAGGGGTCTTCTATACGCGCGTATAATAAGGTATAAGCCGAGGACGATGAAGGGAATGCTCAGTAGTTGACCCATATTGAGGAGGTGTCCCGCTTCGAAAGCCTCTTGGTCGTTTTTGATGAACTCCAAGCAGAAACGCGTGAAGAAGACGATCTCCAAGAAGATACCGAGTAGCAGTCCTTCGCGACGACGGGCGTCCGTTTTATGGTACAGGGTATAGGTGACAGCAAACGCGATGAGACAGTAAATCATCTCATAGATCTGCGTGGGGTGACAAGGGATAGTTAGTCCTTCCCGCACGAAGATGAATCCCCACGGCAGGTCTGTCGGTCCGCCGTATATCTCGCTGTTAAAGAGATTACCCAATCGAATCAGTGCGCCGGTCAATCCTGCGCCTATACAGAGACGATCCAAGATCCAAATCCAACTGGTACCGAACTGGGGGTAACGGCTGAAACGATATTTATTGAGCAAAATAGCGGTAATAATGATTCCGAGGGTTCCTCCATGACTGGCTAATCCACCTTCCCATATTCTGAACAAACGGAGTGGATGCTCAATATAGGGATTACGATAGGTGAACTCCCATCCGAAGAGATGCCAAGGTTCGCCGTATTGATGCCATTCATAGAACCAGCAATGTCCCAAACGTGCTCCGATGATAGTTCCGGCAGCCATCCAGAAGAAGAGTTGGTCGGACCATTCGGCAGGACAGTTCTCGCTTTTGTACATCCGATCGTTCAATGCCCAGCAGACATATAGTCCGACCGCCCATAGCAAGCCGTACCAGCGTATTCCTCCGTCCCCGAAATGAATGAGTATCGGATCAACGTCCCAAACAATAAAATTAAACATAATCTTTTGTTTTATCTCCCCCAGTTGAGTTTTGTACGAAGCGATTTCAAGAAACTGTTATCACCGATCTGTACCACTTTGATGGTATAGGGTGCCCGTTCAATATGCAGACTCATGTCGTTGCTCAGACTTTGACTGCGTCCGTCCACAGAGACCATGTAAGAGTCGTACCGACTGGTGACCTTGATATCAAATTGCCAGTCGTCGGGCACAACGAGTGGTTTGACAGTCAAGCTATGAGGCGCTATCGGCGTTAAAATAATCCCTCTACTCTGCGGAACCATCAGCGGTCCGCCGATGGAGAGGTTATAGGCGGTACTGCCTGTCGGGGTAGCAATGACCAAACCGTCGGAGTTATAGGTATGCAGGTACTCCCCGTTGACCTTGAGTTCGATCTGCAACATACTACTGAGACCCTCTTTCAAGATAGCGATCTCGTTCAGCGCGTTGGGAGCCATGATGAGTCCTTCCCGTTCGCTGCCGGACTTATCTAAAACGCTTACTTTCAGCAAACTGCGTTGCTCAATGGTGTACTGTCCGGCTATGAGTTGCTGCAAGATGTCATCTACGTCCTGACTCTGTACTTCCGCTAAAAAACCTAAGTGCCCGCAGTTGATGCCCAAGATAGGAATATTCTTCTGTCCTATTGATGCAGCGCTGGTAAGGAAAGTACCATCCCCTCCGACCGACAGGGCAAAGTCAATCGGCTCGTAGTTAGCGGCTTCCAAGAACAGGAAATCGGTCTTGTGGTCTTTGAGGTCGGAGATCGTCAGTCCCTTTGGGAAGGAGTGGTCAAAACAAGGGTATTCCCGCAGATTCAACTCTTGTCTCAATTCATGGGACAAGACGACGTTAATACCTTTCTCTTTCATGAAGTCAAGAAGATGCCTTACCTCATGTAAGGTTTCGGACTTCATTGCATTTCCAAAAATAGCAATCGTCATAAAAAACGCAAAATAATGCGCAAAGGTACTACATTTAATTGAAAATTAAAAATTAAAAATTAAAAATTTGCCTCAGAAGGCATAAAAATGCACTTTTTATAAAAATAATGCGCGCGTACTTGCGTATATGAAAAAGTTTTTGTAACTTTGCCGCGATTTTTAATGCCATATACAATGACGAAGTTAAGTGTTAATATCAACAAAGTAGCTACGCTACGCAATGCACGTGGTGGTAATCTGCCTGATGTTCAGCGTTTTGCGGTGGATTGTGAGTTGTTTGGTGCGCAGGGAATAACGGTGCATCCTCGTCCTGATGAGCGTCATATACGCAAGGAAGATGTGTACCAACTCAAGTCGATGGTAACAACGGAGCTCAATATTGAGGGTAATCCGACGGAGGAGTTCCTTGCGTTGGTGACGGATGTTCGTCCGACCCAGGTGACCTTAGTGCCCGATGATCCTTCGCAGCTTACTTCTAATCACGGTTGGGATACCCGTCGTCATTTGGATTTTCTGAAGGGTGTAGTGAATCAGTTGCATGCTTATCGGATGAGGGTGAGTATCTTCGTGGATCCCGATCCGGTGATGGTGGAATATGCGCTTCGTACGGGAGCTGACCGTGTAGAGCTCTATACGGGTCCGTATGCAGAGATGTTTGATGCCGATCCCAAGCGGGCGATTGAGAAATACCGTCCGGCAGCGGTGAAGGCGCACGAGTTAGGTTTGGGTATGAACGCAGGGCATGACCTTAATCTCCGAAATCTCAAGCCGTTCATACAGGCATTCCCTTGGACAGCAGAAGTGTCCATCGGTCATGCTATCATCTGCGATGCCTTGTATTTGGGCATTCAAGAAACAATTCAGGAATATTTGGATTTACTGAAGTAATTGATAATTCTTATCTCGCTTTGCTCGAACGATTATTTTCGACAAGCGAAAATCTTGAAAATTGAAAATAGAAAGATTTATATGCTTTTACAAATTGACACGGTTGCAGCTATCCAGGAAGAGTTAGCAACCATCGAAAAAACAACGCAGTCTATCAACCTTTGGGAAATGGCTCAGTACGGAGGTTGGATTATGATTATTCTGGCAATCCTTCTTGCCGGAGCATGTTACATCTTTATTGAACGTCTGGTGGTGATCAGGCAGGCTACCCGTGAAGACAAATCATTCATGGATCGTATCCGTGATTATATTCATGAGGGTAAGATTGATTCGGCGCTTAATCTCTGTCATCAGACGGACACTCCTTCTGCTCACATGATAGAGAAAGGTATCACGCGTATCGGTCGTCCGATGCAGGATGTGCAGGTAGCAGTAGAGAATGTCGGAAATATAGAAGTGGGACGTTTGGAGAAAGGTCTCGTCGTGTTAGCTACCGTAGCAGGGGGAGCTCCGATGTTGGGTTTCTTGGGTACCGTACTCGGTATGGTTCAGACGTTCTATAACATGGCTCAGACTTCGGGCGGGGTGATCGAGATGAGTGCCCTCTCTACAGGTATGTATCAGGCTATGGTGACCACTATCGGAGGTCTGATAGTAGGAATCCTCTCTATGTTCGCGTATAACTACCTTGTGGCACTTATTGACCGCGTGGTTCGTGTGCTGGAGAGTCGTACAATGGAGTTCATGGATCTTCTTAATGAACCGGCATAAACGAAATTGACGATTTGACGATTGACGAGGTACGATTGATTGACGATTGAAAGAAATGGACGATTGTCAGCCGCGTAAATCGTAAATAAAAATAATTCGTCAATAAATCGTAAATCTGTAAATCATAAATCTGTAAATTATATTTATGTCGTTAAAGAAACGAAATAGGGTAGAAGCGACGTTTGCGATGAGTTCGATGACGGACTTGGTGTTCCTCTTGCTCCTCTTCTTCGTCATGGCATCCACGCTCTCTTCGCCCAACGATATTAAGATTAACCTGCCCACGTCCCGCGCACAACAGGTGACTAGACCGCAGGTAGCGAAAGTGTCTATTGATAACCTCGGTAACTATTTCGTAGCGATTGGAAAGGATAAACCGGTGTCGGTTGATCCGGAGAATCTGGAGGGTTATTTGAGTCGTGTACAGGCGTCGGATAGTACGATGTACATCGCTTTGCATGCCGATGAGGATGTGGCATACAAAGAGGTGGTACGCGTTCTGGATATCGCTAATGAACATAAGATGAAACTGGTAGTCGCTACTAAAAGGCAATGACGCAGAAAACAAAGCGACATATAATTGCTTCAGTAGGAACAGCTCTTTTTATGTTCCTGTTGTTCCTTTTATTATGGTTCGTCTATCTCACGGCTTATGTACCGGAGGAGGAAGAGGGAGTAGAGATAGCTTTCGGTGAAGTGGAAGAAGCCGGTGGATACATGGCGGAGCAATCGGAAGCGATGCCTTTGCCGGCTCCTGAACCTGCAGCACCCGTTCAACCTGCCTCTCCTGCCGAAGAAGAAATGCTGACATCGGAAGAGCAGGAAGCTTTAGCGCTCAATGAGGCAAAGAAGAAACGTGAAGCGGAGGAAAAAGCACGGCTCGAGGCGGAGCGCAAGGCACGTGAGGCAGCCGAAGCAGAGAAAAAGGCGAAAGAGACAGAAGCGATTGCGAAAGCTAATCAGTTCGGTTCGCTCTTCGGACAAAGCGGTAACACCACCGGTTCGGGAGATAGTCAAGGCAACGGGCAGAAAGGAAACCCCATTGGGCACGGTTCGGTGGGGGGAAACTCATGGAGTCTCGCAGGACGTGATATTATTGGAAAGTTCCCTGTACCTGAAAAAGGAAAATATGCAGCCGGAAAAGTTGTAATAGAAATTCGTGTAAATCCAGAAGGTCGAGTAGTAAGTGCTCGTGAAATGGGAGGCAATATAGGCGACAAGGCTACTATTGATGCAATGCTAAAAAAAGCTCGTGAAGTGACATTTACAGCTTTAGATCAAAAAAATGATCAATTAGGTTATATTACATATGAAATTCCAGAGTAAGAAATCAAATTGTAAATGAATTTATGAATTATCTGTTTTTAGACAATGGTTTCGAAGAAATCGAAGCGATCACAACGATTGATTTGTTGCGACGCGCAGGGATTGCGTTGACTACGGTTTCCATCACGGGTAATCCGATGGTGCTTGGTGCGCATAACATCGCTGTAGAAGCGGATGGAGTTATAGAGCGTATTGATTTTTCGGACGCAGAGATGCTTATTCTTCCGGGCGGACAAACTAAACTTGGTGAGTGCTCTGCGCTGTGCGATCTGCTGGTGGAGCACAACAAAGCCGATAAACTGATTGCTGCTATCTGTGCTGCACCGTCGGTACTCGGCAAACTGGGTATTTTGGCAGGCAAGCAGGCTACCTGTTATCCCGGCTTCCAAGAAGCGTTGGGTGAGAGTTATGTGGGTGGATTAGTGGTGGAATCGAAGAATGTGATTACCGCTAAAGGCCCGGGTTTGAGTGCCGATTTTGCATTCTGCATCATTGAGCGACTCAAAGGTTCTGAGGTCGCAGATTCCGTTTATGACGCTGCGCAATATTAAGAAAGACATAAATAACATTATAATATTAAAAAAACATTTATTTTTATGTGGTTAAAAGATTCATCAATCGGCCGTAAGTTCGTTATGGCTTTGAGTGGAGCGGCATTGGTTTTCTTCCTGCTGTTTCACGGGTGTATGAACCTTGCGCTGGTGTTCAGCGAAGAGGCGTACAACGCTATCTGCCGTTTCCTCGGCGCTAATTGGTATGCTGTCATCGGCTCTATGGGTATTGCTTTCCTTGTGCTGGTTCATTTCTGCTATGGTTTGTATTTGACCGTACAGAATCGTGCAGCGCGCGGTAACGACCGTTACGCAGTGACGGACAAGAAAAAAGGTGTGACTTGGGAGAGTGAGAACATGCTTGTTCTGGGCTTCGTGATCCTCGGTTTCATGTGCTTGCACCTCTACAATTTCTGGTACAAGATGCAGTTCGCTGAGCTGACGGGCATCGAGACAGGAGCTTTTGATCCGCAGAACGGTGCTGCTTATGTGAAAGCGCTGTTTACAGAGCCGGTATGGGGTCAAGTGTATTGCGTGCTGTACCTGTTGTGGCTCGTAGTTCTGTGGCTTCACCTCAATCACGGTGTGGGCTCGGCTATGACTTCCATGGGTCTGAACAATCTCAAATGGCAGAAACGCGTTGAGGTGATCAGTACCGTTATGGCTACTCTCGTTGTGCTGCCGTTCACGGTTGTAGTTCTGTATTACCTTGGTATGGGAATTGCTATGCTGTAATTGTGAATTGTGAATTGTAAATCGTAAATTGTAAGGTCTTATGACAAAGAAAGAAGAGATATTAGACGCTGCGAAGAAAGTAGCAGTAAAGGCAGCTGAAGCAGCGCTGGACGTTGCCGGCAAAGTGCTGGACAAAGCCGCAGAGGCTTTAGAGGACGCCAAAGAAGCACAGCAAGCAGAGGCTCCGAAGGCAGAGGCTAAACCGGCAGCCAAGAAAGAGGCAAAAGTGATCACCCCGAAGGACGCTAAGATCCCCGAGGGTCCTCTGGAGCTCAAATGGACGAACTACAAGAACCACCAGAAACTGGTGAACCCGGCTAACAAACGCCGTCTAGACGTGATCGTAGTGGGAACAGGTCTCGCTGGCGCTTCGGCAGCGGCTTCCCTCGCAGAGATGGGCTTTAACGTGCTCAACTTCTGTATCCAGGACTCGCCCCGTCGTGCGCACTCAATTGCTGCACAGGGCGGTATCAACGCTGCGAAGAACTACCAGAATGACGGTGACTCCGTTTATCGTCTCTACTACGATACGATCAAAGGTGGTGACTACCGTGCCCGCGAGGCGAACGTCTATCGTCTGGCAGAGGTTTCCAACAATATTATCGACCAGTGTGTGGCACAAGGTGTTCCTTTCGCACGCGAATACGGAGGTCTGCTCGACAACCGTTCCTTCGGTGGTGCGCAAGTAAGCCGTACGTTCTACGCAAAAGGTCAGACCGGTCAGCAGTTGCTGCTCGGTGCTTATAGCGCGCTCAGCCGCCAGATCGGTAAGGGCAAAGTAAAGATGTACACCCGTTACGAGATGCTCGACATCGTCCTCATCCCGGATGAGAACGGCGAGAAACGTGCGCGTGGTATTATTGCTCGCAACCTTGTTACCGGTCGCATCGAGCGTTTCTTCGCTCACGCAGTAGTAGTTGGTTCGGGCGGATACGGAAACACCTTCTTCCTCTCTACCAACGCGATGGCTTCCAACGGTTCGGCGGCTATGCAGATGTATCGTCACGGCGCATATTTCGCTAACCCGTGCTATGCACAGATTCACCCGACCTGTATTCCAAAGCACGGAGACTTCCAGTCCAAACTGACCCTTATGTCGGAGTCGCTCCGTAACGATGGACGTATTTGGGTTCCGAAGAAACTGGAGGACGCGAAACGTCTCCAAGCAGGCGAGATCAAAGGACGCGATATCCCTGAAGAGGATCGTGATTACTACTTGGAGCGTCGCTATCCGGCATTCGGTAACCTCGTTCCGCGTGACGTAGCTTCCCGTGCTGCCAAAGAGCGTTGCGACAAAGGCTACGGTGTCAACAACACCGGTCTCGCTGTCTTCCTTGATTTCTCTGATGCTATACAGCGTCTGGGCAAGGATGTAGTAGCGCAGAAATATGGTAACCTCTTCCAGATGTACGAGAAGATCGTGGACGAGAACCCGTACGAGAACCCGATGATGATCTTCCCGGCTATCCACTATACGATGGGCGGAATCTGGGTGGACTACGAGTTGCAGACTTCCGTTAAGGGTCTGTTCTGTATCGGTGAGGCGAACTTCTCCGACCACGGAGCTAACCGTCTGGGTGCTTCGGCTCTGATGCAGGGTCTTGCTGATGGTTACTTCGTTCTGCCGTACACCATCCAGAACTATCTGAGTGACCAGATCGGCGTACCGCGTATGAGCACCGACCTACCGGAGTTCGCTGCAGCAGAGAAAGCCGTTCAGGACAAGATCGACCGTCTGATGGCTATCCAAGGTAAGCGTTCTGTTGACTCGATTCACAAAGAGCTCGGTCTCATCATGTGGGACTTCGTCGGAATGGGTCGTACCGCAGAGGGCTTGAAGGAAGGTATCAAGAAGATTGACGCCATCAAGAAAGAGTTCTGGACCAACGTCTATATCCCGGGTGAGGCTAACAGCCTCAACAATGAGTTGGAGAAAGCACTCCGTCTGGCTGACTTCATCGAGATCGGCCGTCTGATGGCTGTCGATGCACTCCATCGTGAGGAGTCCTGCGGTGGTCACTTCCGCGAGGAATACCAGACACCGGAAGGCGAAGCGCTCCGTCAGGATGACAAGTTCTCCTATGTCGGCTGCTGGAAATATATGGGTGAGGACAAAGAGCCGCAACTCATCAAGGAGCCGCTTGACTACGAGTTTACGGAACGTAAAACCAGAAATTACAAGAACTAAAAACCATGTTTAATTTAATATTTGGAATATTTGCCCTCTGTTTTGGTTGTTACTCCTTGTATTTGTGGGTTGCCGGTAAGACTGAAAAGTTTGGTAAACTGGAATCCATGAAAAAAACATTTGGAGAAAAACTAGGTAAAACTATCCATATTATTGGATATGTAGTGACACCTTTATTAGTGGGTATTGTATTTATAGTATTGTATCTTCTGGAAAATAATTTCATTAATCAATAATACATAGAACAATGGATCAGTATATTGATATTAAAGTACGGGTTTGGCGTCAGGCCGGCCCGAAGGCTCAGGGACATTTCGAGACCTACGAGCTGAAACATGTATTCCAAGGCGCTTCGTTCTTGGAGATGATCGACATCCTCAACGAGCAACTTGTTGCTGAGCACAAAGACCCTGTAACCTACGATCATGATTGCCGTGAGGGTATCTGTGGTATGTGCTCGATGTACGTGAACGGTCACCCGCACGGACCAGATAGTGCCATCACAACCTGCCAGTTGCACATGCGTAAGTTCAAAGACGGCGAGACCATCACCGTAGAGCCGTGGCGCAGCCGTGCGTTCCCTGTGATTAAGGACCTGATGGTGGACCGTGGTGCGTATGACAAAATCATGCAGGCAGGCGGATTCGTATCGGTTAACACCGGCGGTGTACCCGACGCCAACGCTATTCCTATTCCGAAGCCTGTAGCAGACGAGGCGATGGATGCAGCTTCCTGTATCGGTTGCGGTGCCTGTGCGGCCGCTTGTAAGAACGGCTCGGCAATGTTGTTCGTAGCTGCAAAGGTAAGTCAGCTTGCCCTGCTTCCGCAAGGTAAGATCGAGGCGGCGGCACGTGCGAAAGCGATGGTCGCTAAGATGGACGAACTCGGTTTCGGTAACTGTACCAACACTGGCGCTTGTGCCGCTGAGTGCCCGAAATCCGTTAGCCTCGCGAACATCGCGCGTCTCAATCGCGAGTTCCTGGCGGCTAAATTCAAAGACTAATAGCAGAAGTCTATAGCTCGAGGGCGGCTGATTACCGCCCTCGTTGCACTATTGCTAATTTTAATTCTATGCCTATGAAAAAATTATTCTTATTTTTTCTCTTAATGCCGGCAATGCTGGTACAAGCACAGACAGAAATTTCTTGCACGGAAGCGCGCTCCTATGCATTGAGTGTGGGAACAAACAATGAATTATACAACGGAGGTGAGATGTATGTTGTGCAAGGTTATGTGACTTCTATTCAGTATGCATGGAATTCCACGTATAAGAACGTTACTTTCTGGATGGCCGATACGCAGAATGGCGGAAAAGTTATCGAGGCATACAAATGCGTGGCAGAAACACAAGCGGATGCTCCCAACGTGGGTGCGTTAGTGCGAGTGACCGGTCAACTGACCAAGTATGGTACAACGCCGGAGTTCGCGCAAGGTTGTACTTGTGAGATTATTGATAATGGTGAACCTCCGATCAACCTTGGCCCAAAGACAATCGCTGAGTTTATATCACTCGCCAATACCAAAGATACTTGTATCTTAACCGGTGTGGTGACCAACATCGCCAGCACGCAATATGGTAACTTTTATATAGAAGACAATACAGGTACTGCATATGTGTATGGTTTGTCCAATTTCACAAGTTATGGCATAGAAGAGGGCGATACGGTGACCGTTGCCGGTGTTTATACTCTGTATAAATCTACCCATGAGGTAGTCGGAGCGAGATATATTAGCCATAAAAAACCGACTGAGGCATGGGTTCCGGTTCCGAAGACGATTAGCGAATTTATTGCGCTTAACGATGGAAAACGGTATATTCTGCGCGGTGTTGTTTCGCTCATTACAGACCAAACGTACGGCCATTTTACATTGACCGATGAGACAGCAGATATTATCGTGTGGGGCATTGATAAAGATGAAGATGGTAATGCGTTCGCATTCAATGCTTCAGATATTTCAGAAGGAGACACCTTGTCGATTACCGGTATCTATCAACTGTATAATAGTAAGAACGAGGTTACCAGTGCTCATTACATCAGCCATGTTCATCCGGCATCGAGCGGACAAGCAGGATCGTTGCGTATCTGCGCACAGAACTTAGAGAACTACTACTATAACTACACGCAGTCTTCGCGCCCGAGTTATAGTGATGCGGAAGGTTTCCGTACAAAGACGGTAAAGATTGTCAATGCGATGTTGACCATCGATGCGGACATCTATGCTTTCTGTGAGGTAGAAGCAAAACCGATCGTGCTGCAGCAGTTGGCTGATTCCATGAACGCCTACGCCGGTGAAGCAGGTCGATATGCAGCGGTGAGCGATGGTATTGACTATACGTGGTATGATGGTATCTCCGACAATCAAATCAAATCCGGTTTTATTTATCGTACAGATAAGGTGGCTACGGTTGGTAGCAACACGGCCGCAGTAGGCGGTAACGGCTATTATTCACGTACAATGCGTATCCAAACGTTCCGCCAGTTAGCAAGTAACGAGAAGTTGATCGTGAGCATGAACCATTTCAAAGCGAAAGACTCTTCGTCCGACCAAGGCGAATCACAGCGTCAGACCAATGCAAATAACCTTGTGAGCGCTGTGGACAACCTCACTGCCGATCCGGATATTCTGATCTTGGGCGACCTCAACTGCGAATATGGCGAAGTTCCGATAACGACCATTATTAACGCCGGCTTTGAAGAGCAGTTGCTCAAGTATAATTCGGCTGCTTGGTCGCACTGTTACGACGGAGGCGAATTGATAGACCACGTGTTGGCTAACCCGTCTATGGCTGCGCAAATCGTGAATGCACACGTAGAGCATATTTGTGCATACAAATGTAACAGCGCCGTATCTTACGCTCAATCATGGTCTGATCATGACCCCTATGTGATTGATATCATCTTAGGCAATTCTGCTCCTACAGCACTGGAGATGGTGCAAATTGAGCCGCAAGCACGTAAAGAAATCCGCCACGGACAATTGATTATTATCCGCAGCGGAGTAGAATATACACCGGTCAGCGGGTGAAGTAATCATTCCACCCGTCTGCCGAAGATATCGTAGGCTTTGTTATCGCGAAGGATGAGCACTCTTCCTTCGCGTATTATTTTGCGGGTAGGGGTATCATGCGCATCGGCCGAATAGATGCCGGTGGTGCTATTGCTAATGAATTTCAGCACAATCACGCCTATCCGTACGTTGCCGCTGCCTTCGCGTTCGATGCTGTAGGTGCCTGCCGGCAGTTCCTCGCTTTCTAACCGCTGATATACCTTGCTGCCTCCCGGCACATCCATCTCGATCTTCTCGTTGCCGCAGATCAAGTTGATCTGTCGATCGCTACCTCCCGATGATATAGCCAGGGCGTAGAAGATGGCTGTTTTTCCTGCCGGGATAGTGAACTCGCCGAACTTGGGCGTGTCGCCTGATCGTCGGGTGATGGAGTAGCTCTTGCCGTCAATAGTGATGCTGCCGGCTTGGCTGCTGGTTGAACTGTACATGTTCCGGAAAACCGTAGCATCGTTGCTCACGCCGTTAGCGGAAGCGTCAGCGGCACCGAAAAACCAGAAATGGAGGTCTCCTTCTACCACTGGTGTCTCGCCGCTCTGCTCTTCCCACAAAGCATAAAGTGTCGCATTTGAGGCAGTTGTCCAGCTGTTGGTACTGCTTCCGTTTTCATCATAGTATTGTCTGCCTGAGCCGTTCTGCTCAGAGAAATAACCCTTGAAAGTGTATCCGTTACGGCTTGGGATAGTGATGTTCGGCATAGCAGCGTCGAAGGTAGCGGTTATGCTGGTTGTACCTCCGGTTCCTCCCATTGCATTCAGGGAAATCGTGTAACTGAGCGGTGACCAAACGGCATAGAGTGTCAGGTCTTCCGTCAGCGTTACGTTCTGTCCTGCTGTATATTTGGTACCGGAACCCTTTGCATTGGTGTTCCATTCTTTGAAAGTGTATCCGGTAGGAGCAGTAAAACTATTTGTAGCAACCGTAACGGAAGTGCCGCTTTGTTCCTCCATAGTACCGCTACCTCCGTTTTCGTCATAAGAGAGGGTGTAGGTCTGTATTGGAGTAGGATCGTCTCCTCCGGAGTAGATGAGGTTGATGGCATAGAAATTGATGCCACTATTGGCACTTCCCATATGTATCGTGGTTGCTCCACCGGAATACGCATAAGTCTGCTTTGCAGCTGTCGTTGCGGCAGGCAACGTCGTTAGCAGAGTCCCTCCGTATGAACCGCTGTAGATATTGAGCGTACGCTCGGTGGTCGCGTTGGCACTTATCAGATAGACTTCGATGGTACAAGCTCCGGTAACTGCAAAGTTCAGACTGCGCGCTGCGGCCGATCCCGAACCACCTGTTTTCATTACGTGTGTGAAGGAATGACCGTCAATCGTCTTTGCTCCTTCAGCTATTGTAACGGCTTTGTCGCTTGTAGCAACAATAGTGAGTCCGTTTATCGTCGTTGAGCTCGTGATCGTACCGAGCGCGTTGAAATCGCTTGTTGAGAAATCCCATGTCAGGTCTGAGGTAACCGGAGTAGGAGTCGAACCTCCGTCGCAGGACGAACCAATCTCACCTTTTGTGTTGATAGTCAATGTTGCTCCCGCTCCGCAGGAACTATTGGTCACGTAGTTTTTAGCGTCCGCAGCACTCAGCTTGTCATAAGCGTAGCTCGGTGCATTCACACTCCCGCTATTGGAGGGCAGATTACCCACGCAGTTCACAAACTTACAGGCATTGGTGCCTCCGTAAGACTTAAAGATATTCTTGGCGGAGTTTGCTTTGCCGGCAAACGTGCAGCCTTCGAAATAGCATTTCGCATTCTCCGGACCTACGTAGTAGTTCGCTACCGAACTGTTCCAGTAGCAGTTCAAAAAGTGTAACTCGCAGTTACGGCAGCGTACCATGCGTTCCTTGCATCCTTCGTCCCACCAGCAATATGCCCAGGTGAAGTTATACGTACCGTCTGAAGGTTTGTCGGAGGACGAAGAACCCAGCAGGTTCGTGAAACGATGGTCATCTGCCCCGCCGGAACCACCCGCCTTTGGTGCTTTCAGATAATGGAAACGACACCAACTGACAGTTATGTTATCTGTTCCTCCTTTATTATCGAAGTTTCCGTCACAACCATCTTGAAAATCGCAGTGGTCCACCCATGCTTTGGTTACATTTTCAAAACACAAAAGGTCGTTGCCATCACAGTCATAAGCACCGGGTCCAACGAAGGTGATGTTTCTGATAATCAGATTGCTGAACCGTTTTACATACAAGATGCCGGAATTGGTAGCATCCTGCTTGTCACTGGTCAGTTTTACACCCGGTAACGCCATGAGTGTGACGTTCGATCCGTCTTGAACGGATAACATGGAGGTAAAGGTCAGATTCTGCGTGATGATGATCACTTTGTTCTTCCCTTTGTTTAGTGCCGATTTCAGTTCACTCACGCTCTTGACCAGCGTTGGTGTAGCACTACCACCTCCCGTGACGGTCGTACCGGCGTAACCCCAACTCTGCTCTGCGCAGTAGTTGAAAGCGGAAAGGCTTACTGTGATTGCGCACAGGGCGCATAAAAGGATGAATCGTTTCATATCTGAGTTTTTCTAATTATAATTTGAAATTAACGGGGGCGGTGTATTTAACCCGAACAGGCACACCGCGCTGTTTTCCGGGGATCCATTGGGGCATGGATTTGATGACACGTGCTGCCTCTTTGTCCAGCGATGGATCGCCGCCGCTACGAACTACTTCCACATCTTTTATTTTGCCGTTTTTGCCCACAACAAACTGGACAATCACTCTGCCTTGGATGTTGTTTTTACGGGCTATCGGGGGGTACTTGACGTTTTGGCTTAAGTATTCAAACAAAGCATCTAATCCACCGGGGAAAGAGGGAGGTGTCTCGTACGGCTCAATCTTCTCTTTGGGTTTCCGGTCCACTTTGCCGTTGGGCTTGTAATAAACGGTATTGGTCTCTTTTCCGTCAAAATGCTCTTCGTATTGCAATGCTCCTTCCGGATAGTAACATTGACGGTCATACGTGCGTTTCTCTTTCTTGTCTTCCTTCGTATAGGTGATCGTCAGTTCCTCTTTGGTGTTACCATCGGGATAGAAAAGGGTTTCCTTCGTGAGTCGGTTGCTCACTTTGCTTTTCCGCTGCTGGTTGTATATGACGGTATATATCTGCTTGCTTTCCAATTTCCCCTCTTCGTTGAAATAGAGCTGTTCGCCTTTGCTGTATCCTGCTCCATCTCCCAAAGCTACCTGATGGCGGATCGCCACCAGACGTGGGTTTTCTATCGTGTAGTACTCAATGGTAGCTACATTCTCTATAGTGTCCACGTGCTTGACGAAACCGCAGAAAGTGGCATCCTCCTGCTCCGCTATTTTGTAGTGCTTGTTCACCCAAAGGGTGTCTGCTTCATGAATGTCCTTCGCCATCATCATTGCCGGCAGAAGGAGTAGTAAAAATAGGATTTTCCGCATAGTTTATCTGTTTTGGAGTAGTGTTTTTTACCATTTAGCGAGCGCCTTCTCTTCTTTTTCGGTCATTTGGGCTTTTGTCTCGGGGGTTTTGTCGCCCTGTCCCGTTAGATGTAGCACGCCGTGGATGATTATTCGGAGTAACTCGGCATCAAAGGAAACGCCCATCATCTTGGCATTGGAGCGCACGGTTTCCAAGGAAATGAAAATATCTCCGTTCAGCGTCTTGCCTGACGTGTAATCAAAAGTAATGACGTCTGTATAATAATCGTGCCCCAAAAACTGCCTGTTCACTTCTAACTCCCGCTCATCAGAGCAGAAGATATAATTGATGTTTCCCACGGCAAAGTTATAATCGGCGGCTACCGACCGGATCCAACGAGTCACCTTGCGCTCATCGAGTGCAGGCATTTCTATACTATCCGCTATGAATGATACCATATTTACCCTGTAATTATTCCGAATACCCTCCGGTAATATCTAACTAATATCTAACTTATAACTAACGTTTCACGCGGTAATGGTCGCTCTTTATACCCTTGGTATTATATATAAATATATAATACTGGCTATTTTCACTTTTTTTAGCCGAAGAACAACGGAGCGATAGCAAATGCAGCCATTACTCCGGCTAAATCCGCCAATAAGCAACAAACTACCGCATGCCGTGTGTCCTTAATGTTCACGGAGCCAAAATAGACGGCCAAGACGTAGAAAGTGGTGTCCGTTGTACCTTGCAGGATGCAGCATAGTCTGCCCACGAGGCTGTCAGCTCCGTGTGTTGTCATGGCTTCAAGCATCAGTCCGCGTGCCCCACCTCCGCTTAGAGGCTTCATCAACGCCGTTGGAACAGCCCCTGCCAAATCAGGATTGATGCCGCACGCCGCGAAACACCAAGCGATTCCTTGTTCTAATAATCCCATAGCTCCAGATGCGCGGAACATACCGACTGCCACTAAGATAGCTATGAGGTAAGGGATGATTCCTATGGCAGTTTGGAAACCGCCTTTCGCTCCATCAATGAAAGCATCGTAAACGTTGATCTTTTGCGTCATCGCCTGGATGATGAACCAACAGATGACGCCGAGTAAGAGGATGGCAGCAACAGCTGCTGAGACGGCAGATAGTTTGTCGGGTGAAAGCCTTGTAGCACCCCAAACGAGCGTGCCAACAAGTGCAGTGAGACCGAGGAGTGTGCCGATGACTACCGGATCCTTCAAACGTATTTTTTGAGCCAGACACACACAAATGAGTCCGACGAGAGTAGCTGCATACGTGGCAATCAGAATGGGTATGAATACATCCGCGGGGTTTGCCGCTCCGAGTTGTGCCCGATAAGCCATAATCGTGGTTGGGATGAGGGTTAAGCCGCTCGCTCCCAAAACGACAAACATGATCATGGCATTGGAGGCTTTTGTTTTGTCGGAGTTCAGTTCTTGCAATTCGCCCATCGCTTTGAGTCCCATCGGGGTTGCGGCATTATCCAATCCGAGCATGTTTGCTGCGAAATTCATTAGCATTGTGCCATAAACGGGGTGTCCTTTAGGGATGTCAGGGAAAATACGGCTGAAGAACGGATTGATGGCTTTACCCAGCGTATTGACAGCTCCTGCTTTCTCTCCAATTTTCATGATTCCCATCCAAAGCGATAAGACACCGGTGAGTCCGATAGACAGTTCAAAGCCTGTTTTCGCACTATCAAAGGTGGAGTTGAGAATCGCAGAAAAGATATCCACGTTTCCGAAGCAAAGTGCTTGCACTAACCCCATTAGAACGGCTAGTAAAATGAGCGAAATCCAAATATAATTCAAAATCATGCGACAAAAGTACACTTTTTTTTGCATATATGCAAATAATTTTGTAATTTTGCACCATAAATGGCAAAATGTAAACAGATTCATAGGGTTTGGTCGTTCGTTCGGCACTTTCTGACCGCATGGAATACCACGGGTGAAGGCATTCATTCTCCTTATTTATTCCGGTTGGTTCGTTTCGTTATGCGGGATGAAAACAGTTATTATTGTTTTTCGGATATCGAGCGAAGGAGAGAGTTACTGCTGGCGTGCAAGGATGAGTTGGATGTGGTGGATTACGGGTCATCGGGCAGCAAAGAGGGAGTGCATGTGTCGCGGCGTATGTGCGATATTGCAAAGACGCATCTGGAGAGTGCCCGCATGGGACAACTTCTTTTCCGAATCCTCAATTTCATGGGGCAGGAAGAGAAAAGGCCGCTGGAGATTTTGGAATTGGGTACATCGTTAGGCGTGACTACGGCTTATCTGGCGAGTGCAGATAGCAGAAACAGGGTCATGACGATGGAGGGAAGCGAGTCGGTATTACGCGTGGCGAAAGGTGTGTGGCGGGCTTTGCAATTGGAGAATATTGAATGGCGAGCAGGCAATATTGATGACACCTTATATAATTGCGCGCGCGAGAGATTGGATTTGGTCTATGTGGATGCCAACCATACTTTTGAAGCCACTACACGTTATGTGCGCTTTCTTTTGCCGCGGATGTCGGAGAAAGGCATCGTCGCTATCGATGATATCCATTATTCCGAGGAAATGGAGCGCGCATGGGAAGAACTGAAACAGGATCCGCAAGTCACGACCACAATGGATTTGTACCATATGGGGTTGATTTTTGTGGATCCCCACTATCTGAAACGACATTACAGAATACGAATTAATTGATGATTGATAATTGAAAATTATGGCTATTTATACCAAAACAGGAGACAAAGGTGAGACTTCGCTGGCGAATGGTGAGCGAATCTCCAAAGCAGATGCCCGCATAGAGGCGTACGGTACGGTAGATGAACTGAATAGTTGGGTTGGTCTTTTGCGTGCCGGAATGCAGAAGGAGGGCTTTGAAGATAAAGAACTGCAGGCTGAATTGCAATGGATTCAGAACAAACTCTTTAATCTTGGCGCAGAATTGAGTCAGGCTCCGGGAAAGTGGATTTCGGTATCGGATGTACAGCAGGTAGAGAAGTGGATTGATACCTTGCAGGCAGAGGTTCCGAAACAGCGTGCGTTCATTTTGCCGAGCGGTAATGAAACGATGACAAGATGCCATGTTTGTCGTACTATTTGCCGTCGAGCAGAGCGTAGAATGATCGCTTTAGGGTGTCAGGATGAGGCAATGCAGCTCATGAACCGAATCAGTGATTATCTGTTCGTGTTTGCACGTTATGTGGGGCATCGAATGAATGTGGTGGAAGAAACGTGGAATAGGGTGTAAAATGGGGAAAAATTGACGGTAAACGCTACTTTTGTGTAAAAAATGCCAAAAAATGTAAAATATTCTCTTAAATATTTGCATGATTCGAAAGTTTTTACTACTTTTGCACGGTATTTTGAAACATTATGCCCATATTGGGTGGATTTGTGATGGACTAAAGTTATGTATTGGACACTTGAATTAGCTTCGAAATTGGAGGATGCTCCGTGGCCTGCAACGAAAGAAGAGTTGCTGGATTATGCAAATCGTATAGGTGCTCCTGCAGAGGTGATTGAAAATCTGCAAGAATTGGAGGACGAGGACGAAGAACAATACGAAAGCATCTTGGATATTTGGCCTGATTATCCTATTCAGGACGAAGATTTCTTCTTTGACGAAGAAGAGTATTGATTAATTGAAAATTGAAAGTTGAGAATTGAAACGTTATATTGTTCTTTTGTTGGGGTTGTTGGCTGTGGTGACTGCTCATGCGCAGTTTGACCCACAGATGGGGCAATATATGTATATGCAAAGTGCCTATAATCCGGCAGCGGTTGGAGAAGGCGATTTGATGAAAGTGGCGGGAATGCACCGCATGCAGTACATCAGTTTGAGAAATGCTCCGATGAGTACTTGGTTCACTTTTTCATCGCCGTTCGTAATAGGCAAGACACGACATGGTGCGGGAGTGAGATTTTTGAATGACCGGTTTGGTTTGTTCACGACTCAAGCTTTTTACGGTCAGTATGCTTATCGTCAGAAGATTAGTAAAGGTTATTTGAGTGTCGGAGTGGATCTCGGATTCGTGAATGTGGGCTTCAAAGGTGACTCGGTGAATCTTAAAGATTTGGAAGACGAGTATCATGCGGATGGGGCGAACGATGAAGCGATCCCAACAGCCAGTAAGTCTGGGATGAAATTTGATATGGGCGTGGGAATTTATTATTGCACACCGATTTGGTGGGTGGGTGGCAGTTACAGTCACGTGACTCGACCTGTTGTCGATTTGGACGAAAAATCAGATTTGAAATTGGTGGGTACGATGTTTATCACGGGTGGATATCATTTTCGATTGAAAGATCACAGGGAATGGGTGTTGACACCGAGTGCAATGATAATGAGTGATTTTATCAGTTGGGATGTGAACCTGACTCTGATGTGTGATTTCAAAGATCGCTATCGTTGGGGCTTGGGCTACAGAATAGACGGAAGTGTAAATATATTGCTGGGCGTAGATATTATATCGGGATTGCAGTTGGGATATAGCTGCGAGTTGCCAACTAATAAATTGTTGGTTGAGAGTTATGGCAGCCACGAGTTAATGTTATCCTATGGATTCGATATTTTAAAGCCTAAGCGTACCAATAAATATAAATCAATTAGATACTTATAATATAAATGAATATGAAAGTAGCAAAAATTTTGCCAATTATCGCTTTTGCGATGTTAGTGGCGAGTTGCAACAAGCCTGCCGGAGAATTGGTGGGAGCAATGAAAAGTACTACGTTTAAGGAGGCCAATCCTTATGGTATGTTGTTTATCAAGAAGGGATCCTTTATGATGGGAGCCAACACGCAGTCTGCTGTGTTTGAGCAGCCGGATAACGTGGTGATGGTGACCGTGGACGCATTCTGGATGGACGAGACGGAGATTACCAACAATGAGTATCGCCAGTTCGTGAACTGGGTGCGTGACTCTATTGCGTTGACTAACCTGGTGGCCGCCGGAATGACGGATTATGCAGTCCAGCCGAAGGATGAAGACTTCGACGAGGAGCATTTTACGCTTAACTGGCATAAACGAATTCCTTGGGGAAGCAAGGAAGAGGATGTGGTTGACGCGCTGGCTCCGATGTTTTATTCGGATGGCTCTTTCAATACCAATCATCTTCATTATCGCTATAGTTGGGTGAATATGGATCAGGCATTGTCGCAGCGTAATAAATTCGATGTGGCAACTAGTACTTATCCTCCCGGAGCAACTGCTCGTGTAGATACCTTTTGGGTAAACGAGTTGGGTGAGATTAAAGACTCAACGATTATTCGTCCTCTACGTGAGCCAAAAGATTTGTTGACTAATCGTATAATTTGTATTTATCCTGACACGCTCGTGTGGGCGCGTGATTTCCAGTTCTCGTACAACGACCCGTTGTTGCAGATGTATTTCAGGCACCCCGGTTATGCAGAGTATCCTGTTGTCGGTGTAACGTGGGAGCAGGCACACGCCTTCTGTAACTGGCGTACGAAATTGTTCAATGAGCATTCGTCAACTGTTGCCAATGATTATCGCCTTCCGACTGAGGCCCAGTGGGAGTATGCGGCTCGTGGAGGTCGTAAGATGGCGATGTATCCGTGGGGTAGTAACTATGCGCGTGATGCAAAAGGCTGTTTCTTTGCGAACTTCAAGCCTTACCGCGGTGCGTATAATGATGATACCGGTACTACGACAATGAAAGTAGCGCAGTTCCGTCCGAATGATTTCGGTCTGTTTGATATGGCAGGTAATGTGGCAGAATGGACCAATTCTGCATATCAGAGCGCTATGAATACACATGTACATGATCTCAATCCTGATTTTAGCTACATGGCACGTAAAGCAGATCCTGATATTTTGAAGCGCAAGGTGATTAAGGGCGGAAGTTGGAAAGATATCAGTTATTTCATGCAATGTGGTGTACGCTCGTATGAGTATCAATATGAGAGCCGTCCGTACATCGGATTCCGTTGCGTACGTGCTTATATTGGAGATTAAAAATAGATAAAAAATATTAAAAGTTACATACATTATGGCTACAGAAAATGCTGCAAAGCAAGGTTTTGGCGCAAGGTTCATGCATTGGTATGAGTCTTACCAAGGAAAAAACATTACGAACATCGTTTATTCGGTTGGTGCATCAGTCGTAATTATCGGTGCATTGTTTAAGATTCTCCACTGGCCGGGCGCAAGTCAGGTTTTGATGGTGGGTATGTTTACTGAGGCTTTCTTGTTCCTCATTGGAACATTAGAGCATCCGCATCCTGAGTTCCACTGGGAGAATGTGTTCCCGCAATTGTTGGAGTATGGAACAAAGCCTGAGTTGCTCGAAGAGAAATCGCATCAGGCTCGTCCGACGTTGTTGGGAGCGGGTGTTGCAGGTGGTGCCGTAGCTGCTACGAGTGGTCTTGCCGCTTCGTCAGTTGCTCCTGTTGCCGCTCCAGGTGAGGCAACAAGCGCTAAAGTTCCTTCTCTCAAAGATGAGGATATGAAGGCACTGAAGGATGGTATCGCTGATTTGGCCAAAACGGCTTCGCAGTTTGCCGAGTTAGGCAAAGTAGCTCAGACAGGTGTTAAGTTGGGTGAAAAATTAGAGGCAGCAGGTGTTGCAACAGAGGCGTACTCCTCAAAGATGTCAGCTGCAGGAGCAGCAGTTGATTCGTATGCTGCCGCAACTGCTAATTTGGCGCAGAGTTACACGCAGGTAAGCGCTGATATGAAGAGCGTAGCAGATGAGACAAAAGCTTACAAGCAAGGTGTTGCAGATATGGGACAGAAGCTGGCTTCGTTGAATTCCGTTTACGAGCTGCAATTACAGGCTTTAAATGCTCAGACAGAGGCTCAAAAGGCTGTTACCGCTTCGGCAAAGGAAGCTGCAGAGGCTCAGGCTGCATTTGCGGCGGGTACCAAACAGTTGCATAAGCAGGTGGCTGATTTGAACTCTATTTATGGAAATATGCTTAATGCGCTTGCATAAGTTTAACATTTAAACACTTCAGCAATGGGTGGAGCAAAAAACTGTCCGGAAACTCCGAGACAAAAAATGATAGGTATGATGTACTTGGTGCTCACTGCCATGTTGGCATTGAACGTAAGTACAGATATCTTAAATGGTTTTACGTTGGTGGACAATAGTCTGCATTCCTCTATCGCTGCATCGGATACGCGTAATGCAAAACTCTATCGTGACTTCCAGGCGGCTAATGCCGATAACCCTGAAAAGACACAGGAGTGGTTCGATAAGGCAAAAGAGGTACAGAGACGTGCCGACTCGCTGTTTAATTATATTCAGGATTTCAAGGAGCATATTGCTATCTTGGCTGATGGAAAGAAACAGGTGGATGAGTTGAAAGCGCAAGGTTTGGATCCGACAATGCATATTGAAGGAAACTCCAATTTGGATGTGACGGGCCAGTATGCTATTGTACAAGGTAATGGCTTGATTCTCAAGGAAATGGTGGCATATTACCGTGACTACGCAGCTAATTTGGCTGAGAATGATGTTGAGTTGCGCAATGCTATTCGTCAATCTTTGGCGACAGAGCGTGGTTGGAATGCGCACGAGAAAGATTCGTGCGACTGGGAAGTGGCTGTATTTGACGGTATGCCTGTCGGCGCTTCAATTACCATTCTGACTAAAATGCAGAATGATGTTCGTACAACCGAGAGTCAGTTAATCCAATACTTGATGGATCGCACGGATGCGGGTGACCTGCGCGTGAATAAATTGAACGCGTACGTGATACCGAACTCGAACTATGTGATACGTGGTGGTAAATATTCTGCACAGATTATTCTTGCAGCAGTAGATTCGACGCAGCGTCCTGAGTATTACATTGAGGGTCAGCGTATTAATGACCAAGGTATTTACGAAGTAGCGGCTTCTGGTGTCGGTTTAAAGAAATATTCGGGTTGGATTGCTTATCAGAATCCTTCGACTGGAGCAATGGAGAACCTGCCATTTTCGAGTGAGTATAGTGTGGGTGAACCTGCTGTGACGATTTCGAATACGGATCTCAACATTATGTACCGCGGCTATGACAATAAGTTCTCTATTTCAGTTCCTGGTGTGGCGAATGATAAAGTCAAAGTGAATGTTAATGGAGCTACTGTTCGTCAGCAAGGTGGTCTTTGGATCATCAAACCGGGCGATAATACGAAGAGTGTTACGATTTCTGTTTCGGCAGAACTGGACGGTCGTATGCAGTCTATGGGTAGCCGAGATTATCGTGTTAAAGCATTGCCAAAACCGGGTGCTTACTTTAAGTCTGGTGAAAAAGAGTATAATGAAGGTAGTATTTCCCGTGGTGCGCTCTTGAATTCATCGGCTACTGTGATTGCTTCGTATGGACCGGATGGTTTGTTAGACCTCCCGTACGACATCACAAGCTTTAAGGTTAATATCAACGGAGTCTTTACCGAGGCGCGCGGTAATAAGTTTACTCGAGATCAGATGGATCGCCTTGGTAAACTGAAAATGGGTGCTATCGTGGTCATTACGGATGTTCGCGCAAAAGGTCCGGATGGTAAAGAAACCCGTTTGGCACCAATTCCTCTATATCTGAATTAATACCAAAAGAATATGATTAAGAAACTTAGTATTATCGCAAGCTTAATGCTGGGTGTCTTTACGGCACACGCGCAGCATAAGGTTATCTCGTTCTTCGATGAGGTGGGTAGTGCCCGTATCCAGACAGAGGAGTATTCAGAAGCACATGATACCATCGTGATGGTAGATCATCGTTGGGATGACGTAATATGGTCCCGCTATGTGTATCGTATTATCGATATGCGCTATAAGCAGAACTATCAGTTGTATTTCCCAACCAAATCGGATGATATCGACTATCGTAATCTCTTTAAAGTGATTACGGATGCAGTGGTGGATGGTATGCCGATTTACGAGAAGAATATGGAGACCATCAAGCCTGATTTCAAACAGGATCCTGTTAGCCGTACTTCTATTCCGATGATGTTTATGGTGGATGATCCTCTGGTGGACTATTCGGATGATCCTTCGCACTATGATATCTCTTCTTCGGATGCTATGTTGGTACACTATGACAGTATTGCTGACGAGTTATCTTTCCACTTCTATCCGTTTGAGAAAATCGTTAAGAATCAGATTAAGTATCTAACGCAAGAGATTGTGTTCTTCGACAAGCACACATCGCGCCTCCATACAAAGATTATGGCGATAGCTCCTCTTCAGTCAGATAAGATATCCACACGTGACAATTCGAATATTATGCAATCTTTGCGTGAGTCGATTATGTTCTGGATTCCGTTTGATGGACTTCGTCCCTATCTGGCTATGCAGTATGCTATACCTAACCGCAACGAGACGAAACGTGTAACCTTTGACGAGTTTTTCCAAAAACGTCTTTACACTTCGTACATTGTAGGTGAGGGTAATATGTATAACCGCTGGATCCCCGATTATACGGGCGATGAAGAAAAGGTGCGCCAGGAGCAAGAACGTATCGCAACAGAGTTGCTTAATTTTGAGCAAGATCTTTGGGAGTATTAATGCGTAAGCACAGATTTAGAAATTCTTATTTCATTTCCGCAGTCAGCGTAACGCTTGTGTTATGTCTGATTGGGTTGGAAAGTGTGCTCCTGCTATCGGCAGGAGCGCTTCTTACGCGCATGCGTGAGAACATTACGCTAACGGTAGTATTGACCGAAGAGGCAGATAGCACGCAGTGTGCCCGTCTTGAGCGGATGCTGGATGTCAATGAAGGGTATAGTAGTTATCGTTATGTGTCCAAAGAGGACGCTTTGCATGAACATATAACCTCGTTGGGTGAAGACCCAACTGCCTTTCTGGGCTATAATCCGCTTTCCGCAAGTTATGAGATACATCCGTCCGATGCCTATAGCCATCCGGATAGTTTGGCGGTTATGGTTTCGAAATTGGAGTCGTTGCCATATGTGTCGCAAGTAATCTATCCTCATGATTTGGCGGATTTGATGAATCGAAACGTGCATGATTTCTCATTTATACTGCTGGGAGCTGCTTTGTTGCTCTTGTTGGTTTCGATGGTGTTGATTGTCAATACAATTCGTTTGCAGATTTATGCAAAGCGCTTTTTGATTAATACGATGACATTAGTGGGTGCTACATCGTGGGTGACTCGACGTCCGTTTGTTTTGCGTAACGTGCTGATCGGTTTTCTCTCGGGAATCGCAGCATTGGCGGTACTTAGTGGTATGGTGTATTACGTGCAGTTCCGTATGGGATTGTTGCTTATGCCGCTTACATGGCAGAATATTGCAATTGTTTGTGGTATTGTGTTATGCAGCGGTTTGCTGATCACTCTTTTTGCTTCGCTTATTGCAACTGGCAAATACATCCGCATGGATAACAACTCACTATATGAGATTTAAAATCTGAATTCTTTTTATGAAACATACATTACCCAAACTCAATCTTATTTTGATAGCTGTTTGTTTTGCTATCATTGTGATCGGTTTTGCCCTGATGGTGGGAGCTCCTTCCGGTGAGGAGTATAATCCTGATATCTTCTCTTTCCGCCGCATAACGTTGGGTCCGATGGTTGCTCTCTTCGGTTTTGTAGGCATGATTTTTGCTATCTTATTCCGTGCTAAGAAATGAGTTGGTTAGAAGCATTGATATTGGGCATTGTGCAGGGCTTGACTGAGTTTCTGCCGGTTTCTTCATCGGGACATCTGGAGATAGGTCACGCGCTGTTGGGCACTTCTGGAGACGATAATCTGAGTTTTGCTGTGTTAGTGCATGCTGCTACTGTGCTCTCGACCTTAGTGGTTCTCTGGAGAGAGGTGGCACAACTATTCGTGGGTACATTCACTACGCCGAAGTGGAATAACGAGAAAAACTATGTGGCGAAGATTTTCGTCTCGATGATACCTGTTTTCGTAGTGGGTATTTTCTTCAAAGAAGAAGTAGAGGCCCTTTTCGGCAATGGTTTGCTATTAGTGGGCATATGTCTGTTGGTAACGGCTTTATTACTGGCACTGAGCGAGTGGCTGCAAAAAGGGCGTCAGACAAAAGGGCACGAAGTGGGTTTCAAGGACGCCTTTATCATCGGTATCGCACAAGCTTGTGCGGTATTGCCCGGTTTGAGCCGGTCAGGTACTACTATCGCTACAGGTCTGCTTTGTGGCGTGAAGAAAGAGAGCGTTGCGCAGTTCTCGTTTCTGATGGTACTCATTCCGATTTTGGGCGAAGCGCTGCTGGATGGAATTAAGATTGTTCAGGGCGAGGTAACGAGTGAGTTGGAGTTAATCCCTGCGGTAGTCGGCTTTCTGGCGGCTTTTGTAACGGGTTGTCTGGCATGCCGTTTTATGTTAGAGGTAGTACGTCGTCAGCGTCTAATATGGTTCTCCCTTTACTGCGCTATCATCGGTACTACGGCTATTATTGCAACCGTTTGCTGATATGTGGGATTTTGTGACAGGTGAGATTTTGGCGTTTGACAAGCCGCTCCATTGGACCTCTTTTGATCTGGTAGCCAAAGTGAGATATAATCTCTGCCGCAAGTTAGGGACGAAAAAACTGAAGGTCGGTCATTCTGGCACTTTGGACCCCTTGGCAACTGGTGTGGTGATCGTTTGTACGGGTAAGAAAACGAAGTTGATTGACCAACTCCAGTATGACGTGAAGGAGTATATAGCCACGCTCCAATTGGGGGCAACAACACCCTCTTTTGACTTAGAGAAGGAGATTGATGCTACCTATCCAACTGCGCATATCACACGTGAGTTGATTGACAAGACGATCCCCCAGTTTCTGGGAGAGCAGTGGCAAATACCGCCCATCTTCTCTGCCGTGCAAATTAATGGCAAACGTGCCTATGATTTTGCCCGTAAAGGCGAGACGGTGGAGCTCAAACCGAAACTGTTGAAGATAGATGAGATAGAAGTGCTGTCCTTTGACGAACAGACGATGCAACTGACCATCCGTGTGGTGTGTTCAAAAGGAACGTATATACGCGCCTTGGCGCGCGATATAGGAGAGCGTTTGGAGTCGGGCGCCCATTTGATAGCTCTGCGGCGAACCCGTGTCGGAAACACGCGCGTGGAGGATTGTATGACGATAGAACAATTTTTAGAAAAATTGCAAACTGAAAGCTGTCGGTTGACGGCAGAAACCCTATAAAGAATATGTATAAAGCGAATGATATGAGACTCAGCCAGTTCAAATTTCGGCTGCCTGAGGAACTGATTGCACAATTCCCTGCGTCGTACCGCGATGATGCGCGTATGATGGTGTTGCATCGCAAGACAGGTGAGATAGAGCATAAAACCGTCAACGAATTGGTACAATATTTCGATGATGGCGATTTGTTTGTATTCAATGACAGTAAGGTTTTCCCGGCTCGTTTATGGGCGCATAAGGAGAAAACGAACGCTTTGATTGAAGTGTTCCTGTTGCGTGAACTGAACCATAAAGCGCGTTATTGGGATGTGCTGGTTGATCCGGCGCGTAAGATCCGTATCGGTAATAAGCTCACTTTCGACGATGATCCGTCTATCGTTGCGGAAGTGATAGATAACACTACCAGCCGTGGTCGTACGTTCCGTTTCTTGACCGATTATGATAACGAAGAGTTTGTGCCTCGTTTATATGCTTTGGGTAGCGCACCGCTGCCCAAATATATCCGTCGCCCGATGGATGCCGAGACGCAAGCTCAGTACGAAGAGGTTTTCCATGACCAGCCTGTGCGCGAAATGGATATTGAGCGTTACCAAACTATTTTTGCAGATAAGATAGGAGCCGTTGCTGCCCCTGCTTCCGGTCTGCATTTCTCCAAACAACTGCTCAAGCGAATGGAGATCCGTGGCATTGAAACCACCTTCATGACAAGCCATGTGTCACTCGGTATTTTCAAAGATATCGATGTGGAGGATTTGACGAAGAATAAGATGGAGTCCGAGCAGATTATCTTGTCCGAGAAGATGGTAGATTTGGTTAATCGTACGCGTGAGAACCAGAAACATGTATGTGCTGTCGGAACGGAAGTGATGAGAGGATTGGAGCATGTGGCTGGTACGAACGGCATGCTGAAAGCTTATGACGGATGGACAAATAAGTTTATTTTCCCGCCTTATACTTTCTCGGTAGCGGACCGATTCTTCGTGAATTTCTACATGCCGATGTCAAGTCAGTTACTGATGGTTGCGGCTTTCGCAGGTTATGAAGAGACGATGCACGCCTATGAAGAGGCTGTCAAAGAAGGATATCACTTCGGCGATTACGGCGACGCTATGTTAATTGTGGACTGATGCAAGTTAGAATAGATCCATCTTGGCAACGCGTATTGCAGACGGAGTTTGACAAGCCTTATTTCGAACTCCTCACCCAATATGTGCGCCAACAATATAAGACCTGTCGGTGTTTTCCGCCGGCGGGCCTTATTTTTAACGCCTTCGATTCTTGTCCTTTTGAGCGAGTAAGAGTGGTGATTATAGGGCAAGACCCGTATCATGAACCGGGACAGGCGATGGGGCTCTCTTTCTCTGTTCCGGATGGTGTGCAAATACCTCCTTCGCTCGCGAACATATACAAGGAGATCCATCGTGATTTAGGTACACCTATTCCTTCCTCCGGAGATCTTCGCCGTTGGGCGGAACAAGGTGTCCTCCTTCTCAACGCGACCCTCACAGTCGAAGCGCACAAAGCCGGCAGCCATCAGGGAAAAGGATGGGAGGAACTGACCGACGCTGCGATCGCTGCGCTCAATAGAGAACGCGAACATCTGGTCTTTATGTTGTGGGGATCGTACGCACAGCGAAAAGGACAGTTCATCGACCGCAAGAAACACTTAGTGCTTCAAACATCGCATCCTTCGCCCCTTTCCGTTTACCGCGGATTCGACGGTTGTGGACATTTCTCCGCCGCCAATAATTATTTGATTAAAAACGGCCTCGAGCCTATTAAATGGTAAATCGTAAATGAAAAAGCTTCTGCTTATTGATGCTTACGCGATGATTTTCCGCGCGTATTACGCTTTTATCCGCGTGCCGCGAATGAATAGCAAGGGAGAGAATACCTCTGCTATATTCGGTTTTTGCGTAACCTTAGAGGATCTGATCAAGAAAATCAACCCGACCCATCTTGGTGTGGCATTTGATCCTGCCGGGGGAACCTTCCGGCATGAGGCGTACGAGCAATACAAAGCGCAACGTCCGGAGACTCCGGAAGATATCCGGAAAGCGGTTCCGGTTATTAAGCAGATCCTGGAGGCAATGAATATCCCTGTGCTGGAAGTCCCCGGATTTGAAGCCGATGACGTCATCGGTACGCTTTCCAAGAAAGGAGAACAGGCGGGATACGAAGTCTATATGGCGACACCCGATAAGGACTACGGGCAACTCGTCTCCGACCATGTGTTCATGTATCGTCCGCGTCATTCTGGAGGTTTTGAGTTGATGGGACCTAAGGAAGTGTGTGACAAATACGGATTGCAGCGTAAAGAACAAGTCATTGATTTGCTGGGACTTATGGGTGATGCTTCCGATAATATTCCCGGTTGTAAAGGAGTGGGGGAGAAGACCGCGGTGGCACTATTGCAGCAGTTTGGCGATATTGACAACATGCTCGCTCATACCGATGAGATCAAGGGTGCCCTGCGTACGAAAGTGGAATCTCAAGTCGAGGAGATCAAGTTCTCACGTTTCCTGGCTACTATCCGTACGGATGTTCCTATTGACTTAGACGAAGACCTTCTCGCTAAGAAAGAACCCAAACTCGATGCCCTCACTGCCCTCTATCAAGACCTCGAGTTCAACACCCTCCTCAAGAAACTTGCCCCCTCCTCCATCAATCCGCCGAGTTTGGCGGATAAACCAGCATCCAAAAAAGCCAAGCCCGCTGACCCCAACCAGCTCGACCTCTTCGCCGATCCCGTAGAAGAATCTCCCTCCCTTGTGGGGAGGGAAGGGGTGGGGTTATTCGATACCATCGAAGCTCGATTGTGCCAATACCTCCTCAACCCGGAAGTAGCCTTCAACCCCAATAAAGAACCCGATTGGGAGGCTCTCAAAGCCGATGCCGACCTCTGGAACCTCTATAACGAAGTGGAATTGCCCTTGGTCGAGGTGTTGCGTGAAATGGAAGCCGCCGGAGTCCGTATCGACGTGAATAAACTGAAAAGTGCTGAGATAGCTCTTACTGATGAACTGAATGCCTTGGAGCAGAAAATCTACGACCTTGCAGGCGAACCTTTTAATATCAACAGCCCCCGACAGGTGGGCGAACTCCTGTTCGATAAACTCAAACTGGACAGCAAGGCGAAGAAATCCAAAACAGGCCAGTACTCCACTTCCGAAGAAGTGCTTATGGCGCTCAAGGAGAAGCATGAGATTGTGGGGCTGATCTTGGATTACCGCGAACTGAAAAAACTGATAACCACGTATATAGCAGCTCTGCCGGGTTATATCGCTGCGGACGGAAAAATCCACACGACATACAACCAGACGGTTACTGCCACAGGTCGTCTTTCGTCAAGTAACCCGAATCTGCAAAACCTGCCGATTCGTTCCGAGCGAGGACGTTTCATACGTGAAGCGGTCATCCCTGATGAGGGATGTCTCTTCCTCTCTGCCGACTACAGCCAGATTGAGCTCCGGCTTATGGCGCATTTCAGCCAGGATGAACATATGTTAGCGGCGTTCCGGTCGGGGCAGGATATCCACGCTGCTACGGCGGCGAGGATTTACGGTCTGCCGATTGACCAAGTAACCAAAGACCAACGCAGAAAAGCCAAAACCGCTAATTTTGGTATCATTTATGGTATCTCTGCTTTTGGTTTGGCACAACAATTGGAATGCAGCCGTTCCGAGGCCAAACAACTCATTGACGATTATTTCGCAGCTTTCCCGAGGATCATCAGCTATATTGAATCCCAGAAAGAGCTCGCGCGCCAAAAAGGCTACGCAGAGACGCTCTTTGGTCGCAAACGCTACCTGCCGGATATCCATTCGCAGAATGCTACCGTCCGCTCGTTTGCCGAACGCAACGCCGTGAACGCTCCTATTCAAGGAACAGCTGCTGATATCATCAAAATGGCGATGGTTTCCATTCACCGCCGACTCAAAGAGGAAAATCTGCGAACCCAGATGACGATGCAGGTCCATGACGAACTCAACTTCAACGTCCCTGCTGCCGAAGTAGAGCGTGTACGTGAGATTGTGGTCTCTGAGATGCAGAATGCCGTCCATCTCTCCGTTCCCCTTATCGCCGAGTGTGGAGTGGGGAACAACTGGCTCGAAGCACACTAATTGTTTAACGTTTTTATAAAATAAAAACCATTTTAACTCTTTAACGTGCAAAGCACCATTTTAACTATATTACTCGCTATCCGAGTATTATGCATCGGAAACTCCTTCTCTTGGGATGCAGTAGAGCAGGAACTCGTGCCGCTCTGCGACGCGAAAGGTATTGAGGTCGAGGTCCACAACCTCTATTATGGCGGTTGTTCGCTGCAGCAACATGCTGAGTTCCTGCAAAAAGACACCGCCGCCTATTCCCATCGTGTTTGTACAAACCTTTCTCCCTCTCTTTATGAGAGGGATGGGGAAAGGTTTCGTCTTGTCAAAGACACCATCTCGCTCCGCCAAGCACTCCGTGACGGCAAGTATGATTTCATTTCCCTCCAACAGGCGAGCCACGACTCCGGTATCCGTTCTTCTTACGAGCCTTGGCTCTCACTCCTTATCGATACCGTCCTTGCTTATCAGCCCCAAACCCAACTCTGTTGGATGCAGACTTGGGCATACAGCCAAGACGCCAAACACCCCGCTTATCCTCGCTATCACAACTCTCAAACCGAGATGTGGGACTCCATCGTTGCTTGCACGCAGTATGTGATGGATACGGCTAATTATCAATTGTCAATCTTCAATTCTCAACTAAAACTCATTCCCTGCGGTTTGGCGATCCAAAACGCAAGGGCAACCAAATTAGGAGATTCTCTCTGTCGCGATGGGTATCATCTTAATTATGTCTATGGTCGATATACCGCAGCTTGTGTGTGGTATGAGATCATTACTGGCCGCGATGTGCGTCGGAATCATTACAGAAATCCGCACATGACGCGTTCTCAACAACGCCTTACGCAACGCTCCGCACACAAAGCCAACAAAAAGTTTGAATAAATTTGCACATGTCATTTTTTTTTACTACCTTTGCAGCCGCAAAGGTGAAAGGAAAAGAAAGATGACAACTACAATGCTGATTATTCTAATTGTTGTGGTGATGATTTTCGGGTTCTGGATGATCCAGTACTCGCAGTTCCGTAATGAGGAACGTAAACGTCAATGGGAGTTGAAAAAGGAAAGTCAGAAGACAATCTCCCCTATTCGTTTGCGGGCTTATGAGCGCTTGGCGTTATTGTTGGAGCGTACCAAACCTGAGCATATGTTGATGGAGCTCCGCGCTAAGGAACCGGACGCCATGACTACTTGGTCAATTGGTCAGATGCAGCAATATATGTTGCAAACTATCCGTGCGGAGTTTGACCATAACCAAAGCCAGCAGGTGTATGTCAGCGACGAGGTGTGGGATCTTATTATCTCTTCGCGTGACCAAATGGCGGCTTTCGTCATCTCTATCGCCGCACAACTGCCTCCCGATGCTACAGCACAGAATTATGCCACGGCATTGCTGACTGCTTATGCCTCCAATGGTACTACCCCCACTGATAAAGCGCTTGAGGAACTGAAGAATGAGGCGAAAACGCTTATGTAACATAGTGCTCTTGTTGGTCCTGTGCGTCGGGCTTTGGGCGGCGGACACTACCGAGGTAAAGAAACCTTCTGTATATCAGGGAGTCACGTTGAAACTCGACCTGGGAGCTGCGGCTTTGGAAGCCGCTCTAAACAATGGACGCATGCAACAAATTGAATTGGCGGCTAACGTCCGTTTGGCAAAACGCTTCTATCCGACGATCGAAGCTGGAGTCGGAGGAGGAAAGGCAGAAAGAGGCGATAGTATCCGATATAACGCATACGGAGGATTCTTCCGCGTGGGATGCGACATCAACCCTTTGAAACGACATCCCGAATCGCCACACGCACTCCTCGTGGGAGTTCGAATTGCTTCTGCTTTTCAGCCCAAAAGAGCCGATTGTTGGGGAGAAGTCGTTTTGGGATGTCAGGTGCAAATATGGGAAAATAAACGCTCAAATGTGCAAGGAGGCTTATACATGGGATGGCAAGGAAGGCTTAAAATCATGTTCACACGCCAAGCCGAAGGACTAACCGCTGAACAGATGGCACCTGTTTATGTACCGGGATTCGGTTTCCGAGGGGACACCGCGTGGGGACTCAGTTACCACATCGGCTGGAAATTTTAATTTTACAACCCTCTCCAAACACTGCCAAATTACGGTCTTTGAACGACGGTCAAACGACGGTCAACCGACAGTCAAGGCTTGGGTTACAGGAAAGTTAGGCAAAAATTATATCTCTAAATATTATGAACAAGACACAAATTTTGAATCGTGCAGCGGATAACATTCGTATCCTGGCTGCCGCAGCAGTAGAAAAAGCAAAGAGTGGTCACCCGGGCGGAGCTATGGGTGGAGCAGATTTTATCAATGTGCTCTTTAGTGAGTTCCTTGAATATGATCCGGAGAACCCGGGTTGGGAAGCGCGTGACCGCTTCTTCTTGGATCCCGGACACATGGCTCCGATGCTTTACGGACAGCTCTGTCTGGCAGGCAAGTTCACGCTCGAAGACCTCAAGAACCTCCGTCAGTGGGGTTCGGTTACGCCCGGACACCCGGAGCGTGAGATAGAGCGAATGATTGAGAATACCTCCGGTCCGCTCGGACAGGGACATACCTTCGCTGTCGGAGCAGCCATCGCTGCCAAGTGGTTCAATCAGCGTTACGGCGAGATTCATAACCCGACCATCTATGCGTTCATCTCTGATGGTGGTGTGCAGGAGGAGATCTCGCAAGGAGCAGGACGTTTGGCAGGACACCTCGGACTCGACAACCTCGTCATGTTCTATGACTCGAATACGATTCAGCTCTCGACGGGTTGCGGCGAAGTGACATCCGAAGATGTGGCCGCCAAATACAAAGCGTGGGGTTGGTACGTACAGGAGATCCCGGGCAACGATCCGGACGCTATCCGCGAGGCGCTCATCAAAGCGAAAGCCCATAAAGGCGAACCGTCGCTCATCATCGGTCATACTACGATGGGTAAAGGTTGTGTAACAGCAGAAGGTGCTAACTGGGAAGGCAAATGTTCTACCCACGGAGCCCCGCTCTCCAAAGCCGGAGCGTCCTTCGAGAAGACCATCGAACATCTCGGAGGCAACCCCGAAGACCCGTTCCAAATATTCCCGGAAGTAAAGAAACTGTACGACGACCGTGCGGCTGAACTGCGTGAGTTGTGCAACAAGAAATACGAGGCATACTACACTTGGAAGCAGGCTAATCCGCAGGCTGCCAATGAATATGAGACCTTCATGTCCGGCGAAACGCCCTGCATCGACTGGTCTCTCATTCAGCAGAAAGCCGGAGCGGCTACCCGTAACGCAAGCGGCGTAGTACTCTCCTTCCTCGCTGAGAATGTGGGTAATATGATTGTTTCTTCCGCGGACCTCTCGAACTCCGACAAGACCGATGGTTTCCTCAAGAAAACGCACGCCTTCAAGAAAGGCGATTTCTCCGGTCAGTTCCTGCAAGCCGGTGTGTCCGAACTCACCATGGCGTGCGTGATGATCGGAATGGCGCTTCACGGCGGTATCATCCCTGCGTGCGGTACGTTCTTCGTCTTCAGCGACTACATGAAACCCGCGGTTCGTATGGCGGCGCTCATGGAACTGCCGGTGAAATTCATCTGGAGCCACGACGCGTTCCGTGTCGGCGAAGACGGACCGACCCACGAACCGGTAGAGCAAGAGGCACAGATCCGTCTCATGGAGAAACTGCATAACCATTCCGGCAAACCGTCCATGCTCGTTCTCCGTCCGGCTGATGCCGAAGAGACAACTCTCGCTTGGCGTTTAGCAATGGAGAACAACGACACACCGACAGCCCTTATCCTCAGCCGTCAGGACATAGCTCCTGTTCCAAACGTCAATCTCGAAGGCTTCCGCAAAGGTGCGTACATCGTGAGCCAAGACGAGAATCCGCAAGTAGTCCTCTTGGCTTCCGGCTCCGAGGTTTCGACCCTGCTTGCCGGCGCAGAACTCCTCCGTAAAGAGGGAATCCGCTTGCAGATCGTCAGCGTTCCGTCCGAAGGTCTCTTCCGTGAGCAACCGAAAGAGTACCAAGAATCCGTTCTTCCGAAAGGCGTTAAGCGTTTCGGTATGACCGCTGGCCTGCCTTGCACGCTCGAAGGTCTCGTGGGCGAAAACGGTGCTATCTGGGGTCTCAACTCCTTTGGCTTCTCCGCTCCGTACAAAGTCCTTGACGAAAAACTCGGCTTCACCGCCCAGAACGTTTACGACCAAGTAAAGAAATTACTATAAGAATACCACAAAACGATGGACGATAATTTTGCTATACAACTCTTTGAAGGAAAGCGTGTCCGCATCGTCTGGGATGCCGAGCAAGTGCCAAGCAATACATTAAGAAAATGCGCGCACGTGATCCGGAATTAGATTCCAAGTGGGGTACAATTTGTACCCCTGTTGAAATGAGAGCTTTTGATGGGAAACAGAGAAAAGTTCAAGCCGCTGATTTACAAGGTATTTTCCGTCTCATTCAGTCTGTTCCATCCAAGAAAGCCGAGCCTGTCAAACAGTGGTTGGCAAAGTTAGGTGAGCAGCGCATAGACCAGATGATTGATCCGGAACTGACCTTCCAAATGGCAGTGGAGGATTATCGCCGCCAAGGTTATTCCGACAAATGGATTAACGAAAGAATGCGCTCCATTGAGATGCGCAAAGAGTTGACGGATGAATGGCATCGTGCAGGTATTACGGAGCAGACGGATTTTGCAATTCTCACAAATGTCCTCACGCAGGCCTGGAGCGGCATGACTACCGGTGAATACAAACACCACAAAGGTCTGACCAAAGAGAACCTGCGTGATAACATGACGAATGTAGAACTGGCGCTAAACACGCTTGCCGAAGTGACTGCGACGGAAATATCCCGTCAGCGCAATCCCAAAGGCATGGCTCAGAGCCGCCAAACAGCCAAAGAAGGTGGCGAGGTCGCTCGCAACGCCCGCGCAGACATCGAGAGTCGTTTAGGTCATTCCGTCATCTCATCCGAACGCGCTTCTGACCACATCCGTCCGATAGAAGAAAAAGGCAAAGCGAAAGAATTACCATTCGAGGATAAAGAAGATAAATAGATGACCCATACGCAATAAGTTGAATCGCACATTTGAGCATTGATACTGATAATATCCTAAAACATGTAAAATAACAAAATCCCGCTTATGGCGAAATAAGAAATCGTCCCTCTCCGATCGGTGCTTTCAGGCACTCCGGAAAAGGAGAAAGAAAAAATCTGCATCAAAAGTGCAGATTTTTTTGTGCAAACTCGATTTTTACGACAATACCCTTGCATATATCAAAAAAAAGCAGTAACTTTGCAGCCGAAAGTTGCTAAGATTAAGAAATGGTAACATTCAGCTTTAGAGAATATGGAGAAAATCTCGGCACGCGTCGTTTAGGGAAACGCGTGCGTGAGCAATTGATACCGTTATTGGAACAAGATGAGCGTGTTGAACTCGATTTTACGGGTGTAAACGTAGTTAGCAATTCATTTGCCGATGAGTGTATAGCCAAGCTATTGCTTACTATGCCACTTTCCGAATTAAAAAGCCGCACTACTTTCCGTGGCTTAAATCCTATAGCGTCAGAAGGTGTTTTAACAGCGCTCCAGCGTCGCCATTTTACGATTGTATAATCCGTGTAAGGGCCTAGAGAGGGACACTTTCGAGTTACAACGATCTCTTCCACTATGAAAAGTTGAATGTTATTTGCCTTTTTAAATAAATTTAACAAGAATGGAAACATCTTCTGTTAGCAGTATTTTAAAAGAAGCTTTGGACTCTGCTCTTTTAGAATTAGAGAAGCAGTTGACTGCTGATGTGTTAGTTTTTACAGGTCCCATACACGAGGGACCTGAAAATCAGTTTCTGTCAATAGTAGAGCAACTTGCTGTAGAGAAAAAACATGAGACTTTAATCGTTGTGTTGACTACAAATGGCGGAAGTGCTACGGTTGTAGAACGATATGTAAATATTATTCGACATAACTATAAAAGAGTTATCTTCATAGTTCCGGATTACGCCTATAGTGCTGGCACAATTTTCTGCATGAGTGGTGATGAAATTTGGATGGATTATTTTTCTGTTTTAGGCCCCATAGATCCACAAGTTCCAAATAAAGACGGCAAATATGTTCCCGCATTGGGATATTTAGACAAAATCGCCGAATTAATATCAAAAGCGCAAGCAAATACATTAACTCAGGCTGAATTTCTTATATTAAAAGATTTCGATTTGGCTGAACTAAAAGGGTACGAGCAAGCTCGTGAATTAACAATCACATTATTAAAAGAATGGCTTGTTAAGTACAAGTTCAAGAGCTGGACGAAACACAAGGACCTATCCGATGTCACAGATGCGGAGAAGACAGAAAAGGCAGAGCACATAGCAAAAGAATTAGGAGATTATACAAAATGGAAAACACATGGACGTCCCATAAATTTACAAGTATTAGAATCTCTAGGTTTAAAGATAAATGATTATTCCAATAATAGTCCTCAAAGAGAGATTATTAGAAAATACTATAAATTGATGATGGAATATGTAAGTATTAATAAATTCCCATTATTTGTCCATACACGTCATTTTTTATAAAATAATAATTATGGCAGACATAATTAAACAAATTCAAGATATCAATATTAAAATAGATAAGCATCAACTGCAAAGATTCAGAAATGCTATAAATGAATTTAATTCTATGGTCGCAGATGGGATTACCACTCATCGTGGGTATAACCTGCGATCTATAGAGCAAGAGAAAAACATCGGTATCAACTATTCAGCCGACACAAATAATGCATAATTTGGCAATAAAGTTTATCTAATCATAACAATCATGCATCTTTTATGGATTTTAATATTATTACATTAATTCTTGGTGTTTTTTCTATTATTGCAACAATTGCATGTGCTATATTAGGCGCGTTGCTAAGTCGAAAAACAGAAAGAATAAAAATTATGGAGAAGCAATTGTCGGAAAAAAGATACGTTGCATATGCTAAACTTTATGATTTCTTTTATGATTTATTTAAAAATCAAAAAAGTGGAAAGAATGCAAATAATAGTGTGATGAGCGGTAAATTAATGGATGCGAAAAAAGAACTTATTATGTACGGTTCTGATGAGGTAATATTTGCGTTAAACAAATATTTAAGTTCTTTGTCAGAAGAGAATCCATATTATCAATTTCACTACTTCCTAGAGTTGATGGTGCTAATTAGAAAAGATATGTGTGGAAAGACCAAAGTGAGTAGAGATGATATATTACTCAATATTATGCAAGACAGAAAAGAACTAGAGAAATTTAAAGAATATAAGAAAAAACTGGAAGTACTTGCATAAGTATAATAATTATCATGCTTTCTCTCTGCAACATAAGATTGAGGAAAACAAATAGAACAAAGACAAGCGCAAAGCGTTGCGCTAATTAAATAAAAACAAAGCATTACTATTATTTCGTATCTACCGAAAGCGTCGGAAACTTTAGGAAATAAGATTTATCGAAATAATATAGAGGCATCATTTTAGGTAATGAGTCTCTTTATATCCAATATATAGTAGTGTTCGCATTTAGATGTGAACTTTCTTATTGGATATAGAGGCTTCATTTCCGACGCTGCCTTGGTAGATACATAAGAAGTTCACATCTTTTTATGTATTCGGATTGATAGTTATGCGCAAAACTGTCAATCTATGAAAGAACTATCGTATTCTGTTGTCATCAGAACCCTCGGAAACACAGGGCTCAAGTACAAAGCGTTGTTGGATTCTATTGCAAAACAGACTATCCAACCGGAAGAAATTATTGTGGTCATTCCTTATGGTTATGAATTGGATTATTCTTATGGTAATGAACGTATTGTGCGTTGCAAGAAAGGGATGACCACTCAACGTGCAGAAGGAATATTGGCTGCGAAATCAGATTATATCCTCGTTGTGGACGATGATATTGAATTTGAAGCAACTATGGTTGAAGAATTGTATCAATACATGATAGCCAATAACCTGAACTGTTGTTTGCCGATGCAAGGTATGGATAATAATTTGGATGCAAACACAATAGATTTAAAGTATCCATTAAAAATTCGTCTTCGCAGTGGTTTTACCGGGCAGATGTTTACCAGCCGCCGAAAATCGAAATACTTGGATGTATTAACATTGGCAGCAGGTCATAAGGTTTATATTAACAGTAATAATTTAGACACATGCTACTTGTGTACAACTGCTTGTTTTCAGATCTTCTTCATTGAGACGAAATGGGCAAAAGCCGCGCATTTTGAAGAAGAAACATGGTTGGAGGAAGGCTCGTACACATCATATTCCGGTTATGACGAACCGGTATTCTTTAGCAAATTGAACAAATTAGGTTTTCGTATGGCTTATGCTCTACGTACACGGTATAAACATTTGGATGCGGAAGCAGGGCATAGAACACGAAGCAAACTGGAGGATAAATCGCTCAGATATTTCACAATTGCACGCAATCGCACTGTCTATTGGTATAGATTTATATACCTATACCAAGTTTCATGGTTCAACAAATTTAGAGCCTTGTTCTGGGGTTTATATTCATTTATTAATTGGACAGGTTGGACAATTCTTATTAATTGCCATCCAAAATACTATAAATCGTTAAAGTATTTATTCTTGGGTTACAAAGAAGCATTTGCCCTGATACGTTCGACAAAATAGGCTATTTTCTTATGCCACTTTTTAGTCTCCCGATTACTTGATCTGTCGGATTCCAGCCTGCTTGGATGTGAAGCAGGCTGGTTCTTTTGTCTGTTGAACACAAAAGGTTGTGTGAATCTATGAATGAGTGAATCTTAGCAGCAGAACTTTCTTATGCCATGTCTAGTAGTGGCTCAAGAGTGGCTTGAGAGTGGCTGATTGACTGCTACAATTTGGTCGGTTGCCATATTTGCCAGAATCTTAATAATCGGCAATTATAATAATCACGGGTGACACATTGTGCCCCCGTGGTGTCTATTCAAATAGCTTCTCTATATGGTCATACCTCAAAAGCCATATATCACCGGCGGTATTCTCGAAATCGCCGCCATAGACTACGGCGCGGCGTTTGATGGGTGTACTTGTCCAGTCCGGCAAACGTTGTAACGACTTTGTAAAGTCCGGATGATAAGTCATGGATGATTTGACCTCGATTGCTGTCAGCTGGCCTTCCTCTTTGACCAATATATCCACCTCCTGACCGTTACTATCCCTGTAGAAAAAGACATTGCCCTCTTTGCCTTGGTTGAAACGATGCTTGAGACACTCCATAACCATCATATTCTCAAAGATAGCTCCTCGCAACTTGTCCAACTCCAACTGCCGCGGTGTCTCTATATCCAGCAGATAACAAGCCAATCCGGGATCATTGAAATACAATTTGGGGCTCTTCACAACCCGTTTGGTGATATTCTCATAATACGGCGGAAGAAGCGTCACGAGATACGAAGCCTGCAGAACAGAGAGCCAATGACTGATGGTCTTGCTATCTACACCCACTTCCATTCCCACTTCCGAGGCATTGAAAACGGAACCGATCCGAGCCGCACAGAGTTTCATAAACTTTAGAAATTGCATCTGGTCTTTGATACGCAGCAAGTCGCGCACGTCTTTCTCCAAATATGTCTTGACATACGACGGATAAAAGAGTCTGGCAATATTCTTTTTTGCACAAATAGCAGGATAAAAGCCATCATAAAGCAGTTGGTTTGTGCTTTTCTCTTTTATCTGCTCTTTGGTCTCATTCATCGACATCGGCATTAATTCATACACACCGGCGCGACCGGGAAGGGACTCCGTAAGCCCTTGCAGCAATTCCAAGTTACTACTTCCTGTCAACACAAACCGCCTCTCCGGCTCGGTATCTACGATACCTTGAATGTAATCCAATAAAGTCGGCACTTTTTGTACCTCGTCAATAAACATGCCTTCCTTATGTTGATTCAGAAAGGCGACAGGGTCTTGTTCGGCGAAAGCGCGCACATGCAGATCCTTCATACTATACTGCGGCAAATCGGGAAACAAATGTTTCAGCATGGTCGATTTTCCGGACTGACGAGGACCTGTAACAGAGATAACAGAAAAGTACTGTGCTGCCTCCAGAATAACGCTCTCCAGACGGCGAGGAATGTAGAATTGTTGTGCCATAGCGATACCTTATTTTTATGCAATTTCGGAATTGTGGCGCAAAATTACATAATATTTTTGACTTGAGCAAGTTTTGCAAACATTTTCTTGCATTTTTCTTCATTTTCTTTGAAAAGGAGAAGTTTTTCATTCTATTTGGCAAAAAAGCTTGTCCAGAAACGCTTTTTTGCCTATTTACTTGTGTATGTCAAAAAAAAGCAGTAACTTTGCAGCGCAAATTATGCGCGCAAAGCCCATCACTAGTTGGAACGGTGGGAGTAAATGAAAAAAATCGTACATAAATCGTACATCGTAAATTTGTAAATCGTAAATTATATTATATGGAATACAACTTTAGTGAGATTGAGAAAAAGTGGCAAAAGGCGTGGGAGGAGAACGGCGTTTACACCGTTTCCAATGAGTCCGACAAGCCGCACTACTATGTGTTGGACATGTTCCCTTATCCTTCGGGAGCGGGTCTGCATGTCGGTCACCCGTTAGGCTATATTGCCAGCGATATTTACAGCCGTTACAAACGGTTGAAGGGCTTTAACGTGTTGCACCCGATGGGTTTTGACTCCTATGGTCTGCCGGCGGAACAGTACGCTATTCAGACCGGACAACACCCCGAGAAAACGACCTTCGAGAACATCGACCGTTATATCTCGCAGCTCAAGAAAATCGGTTTCTGCTACGACTGGAATCGTGAAGTGCGCACGTGCGCCCCGGCGTTCTATAAATGGACCCAATGGGCGTTCGTGCAGATGTTCAACAGCTATTTCGACCCCAAGACCCAGAAAGCGCAGCCGATTAGCAAACTCATCGCGGAGTTCGAAGCGAATGACCCGAAATGGGCTACTCACTCTGAGCGCGAGAAACAGGAGCGGCTGATGAACTACCGTATTGCTTATCTGGCAGACACGAAAGTCAACTGGTGTCCGAAACTCGGTACGGTGCTGGCAAACGACGAGGTGAGCGAAGGTCTCTCTGTTCGCGGCGGTTATCCGGTAGAGCAACGTGTGATGCGGCAATGGTGTCTGCGCGTGAGCGCTTATGCCGGACGTCTGTTGGAGGGCTTGGACCGCATCGACTGGACGGAGAGTTTAAAAGAGACGCAAAGAAACTGGATAGGAAGAAGCGAAGGAGCAGAAATGCAGTTCACCGTCAAAGGGCAAGACGCGCCGTTTACCATCTTCACCACCCGTGCGGACACGATATATGGCGTGACGTTTATGGTGTTGGCACCGGAGAGCGAGTACGTGCAGCGCGTGGTGACCGACGAGCAGCGCGAAGAAGTGGAGGCTTACCTCACCCGCTGCAAGAACCGCACGGAGCGTGAGCGTATTGCCGACCGCCGCGTGACGGGTGTGTTCACAGGCTCCTATGCCATCAACCCGTTGACCCAAGGCGAGATTCCTATTTATATCTCCGATTACGTGCTTGCAGGCTACGGCACAGGCGCTATCATGGCGGTTCCGGCACATGACAGCCGCGACTACGCGTTTGCGAAACATTTCAACCTGCCGATCATTCCGCTGATCGAAGGCGCGGATGTGAGCGAGGAGTCGTTTGACGCCAAAGAGGGCAAGATGATCAACTCCGGTTTCCTCAACGGTATGGAGGTCAAAGAGGCTATCCAAGCCATGAAGGAATATATCACGAACACCGGTATCGGCCGCGTGAAAGTGAACTATCGTTTGCGCGACGCTATTTTCTCGCGCCAGCGTTACTGGGGCGAACCGTTCCCGATATACTACAAAGACGGCATGCCTTATACGCTGCCCGAAGAGTGCCTGCCGCTCGAACTGCCGGAGGTGTCGGACTTCAAACCCACCGAGACCGGCGAACCGCCGCTGGGCAATGCACAACTATGGGCATGGGACGAAGCGAACCGCAAGGTAGTAGACAAATCGCTGATTGACAACAAGACCGTCTTCCCGTTGGAGCTCTGCACCATGCCGGGCTTCGCAGGCTCGTCGGCGTACTACCTGCGTTATATGGACCCGCACAACGACAAAGCGCTGGTTGATAAGGACGTGAACGCTTACTGGCGTCAAGTGGACCTCTATCTCGGCGGTTCCGAGCACGCCACGGGACACTTGATCTATTCTCGTTTCTGGAATAAGTTCCTCTATGATTTGGGCTATGTTTGCGAAGATGAACCGTTCAAGAAACTCATCAACCAAGGTATGATTCAGGGCCGTTCGAACTTTGTCTATCGTTATATCGGCGAGGGCGCGACGGGCAACCTCTATATCAGTTACAACCTCATCGAGAACCCCGAATACAAGGGCAAAGTGCAGCCGATTCACGTAAACGTGAATATCGTCAACAACGACGTGCTGGACATCAACGCCTTCCGCGCATGGATGCCGGAGTTCAAGAACGCCGAGTTCGTTTTTGCAGACGGCACATCGTCCGAACTGACGGGCTACACCGCCGGCGCAAAGCAGTACATCTGCGGCTGGGCGGTTGAGAAGATGAGTAAGTCCATGTTCAACGTGGTTAATCCCGATGACGTGATTGCTAAGTTCGGAGCCGACACGCTGCGTCTGTACGAGATGTTCCTCGGCCCGCTGGAGATGTCCAAACCCTGGGACACCAACGGTATCGACGGCGTGCACCGTTTCCTCAAACGCCTGTGGAACATGTACGAGAATATCACGGACGAGGAACCGACGAAAGAGGAACTTAAGAGCCTGCATAAGCTGATTAAGAAAATCACATGGGACATCGAGAACTTCTCGTTCAATACCTCTATTCCTGCCTTCATGATCGCGCAGAACGAGTTGTCGGCTCTGAAGTGCAACAAGCGTGCGATACTCGAGCAGTTTGCGGTTTTGATCGCGCCGTACGCTCCGCATATTGCAGAGGAGGCATGGCATCGTTGTGGCAATGAGAGTTTTGTTGTGAATGCAGAATGGCCCGTTTGCAACGAAGCGTACTTGGTTGAGGACACGCAGAAGTACCCTGTGCAGTTCAACGGCAAGGTGCGTTTCACGCTCGAGTGCCCGAAAGACACGCCGAAAGAGGAAGTGGAGAAACTTGTTCTTGCGCACGAAGACACATCCAAATATCTCGCCGGCAACACGCCTAAAAAAGTCATCGTCGTCCCCGGCAGGATTGTCAATATTGTGATGTAAAGAATGGCAAAGAAGGCGGACATAGAGAACCCGTACATTCCGGAGTTTGAAAAGTATCTTCGAACTCCGGAGCCATCTGTGCGCGAGCGTGCGGATTATTGGCGTACGGCTATCGGTCTGCAAGCCGTTGATCAACTGACCGTTTCTGATTTCCTCAAGCAAACCGCCCAAGAGCATATAGAGGGGCAGATTAGTGCTGACGAGGCGGAACAAAGGATTACAGCATACTACCAAGCGAAAGAAATCCGTTTGCCCGATGATGATGAGAAAGAGGAAGCGGATAAAGTAGCAATGAATATCACTAAGTTACTTAGTGAGCAATCATTTACGTTCAGTGTGGCAGGTTTGGCGTCCATCCATCGGCAGATATTCAAAGGTGTCTTTAAGCACGCTGGGCAGTTCCGAGACTACGACATAACCAAAAAAGAATGGGTATTGGACGGCGACACGGTGCTTTATGCCAGTTGTACACAGTTGCAAGCAACGCTGGAGTATGATTTGGAGCAAGAGAAGCAGTTTGACTACTCCAACCTCGCGCTTCCCGATGCGATTCGTCATATTGCTGCATTTGTGGCGAATATCTGGCAAATCCATCCCTTCCGTGAGGGCAACACACGTACTACCGCTGTCTTTACTATCAAATACCTGCGTTCCATTGGATTTCAGAATATAGATAATACGCTCTTTGAGCAACACTCATGGTTCTTCAGAAACGCGCTCGTGCGCGCCAATTATAAGAACGCGCGACTTGGTGTCAATAACTCACCGCAATACTTGGAGCGTTTCTTCCGTAACCTGCTGCTGGGCGAACAAATGCCGCTGCATAACAGAGATTTGCATATATCAAACAAGGACGTTCAAAGCGCGGAGACCGAACAAGTACCGAACAAGCGCCGAACAAGTACCGAACAAGTGCAGGACAAGTTCGGGACAAGCAATCCAATAAGCACTGGAAATCAGCTATATACGGAAGACGAGAACACTATTCGTTTGGTTATGTCTATAGGGCTTGAAAAACTATCTATTAAAGAAATAATGGGTAAAATAGAATTGAAGCACCGTCCGACTTTTATGGAGAACTATCTCAATCCCGCCATAGAAAACGGCTTTGTGCGTCTGCTTTATCCCGACAGTCCTCGTCACCCTCGCCAGAAATACCTGCTGACGGTAAAAGGAATGATGCTGTTTAATCAGGTATCGAACAAATAACCTCAAATATGAGATTACTAAACAACAAATAAAAACCAATATTATATCTCGTCCCTCTCCAAGACGTAAAATAGGAGAAACGCGCAAAGTGTTGCGCGATAACATATTGAATTAAAGCGTTTACACGTTTGTTCTTTTGTGAATTGGAATGTAGGAAACTCTAATTAAGAATCAAAAGACTGACAAAGTAGATGCTCACGAGTGTATTTTACACCCGTCCGTGCCCTTGGACGCAAGTCCATTGGGCATGTTGGGGTATATTATACATGCGCGAGTAACTGCATGTCTATCCGATTCTTAGGGCACTTCCTACAGCCTCAATTCACGGATAACAACAGTTATTCGCGTTTTTGTTTAATTATCTCAACAACTGATTACAATGATTCCTAAAATCATTCATTACTGCTGGTTTGGAAAGAACCCGATGCCGAAACATCTTATTAGCTACATGGCTACGTGGAAACAACAAATGCCCGACTGGGACATCCACGCTTGGGATGAAACGAGTTTTAATATCGCCGATGCGCCTATTTATGTCCAACAGGCTTATGAGGCAAAAAAGTATGCTTTTGTTAGCGACTACGTACGTCTATGGGCTTTGGAGCAATTTGGTGGTGTCTATTTGGATACAGATGTTGAAGTTGTAAAACCATTCGAACCTTTGCTCAATGACGTGGCTTTCTGTGGCTTGGAAGAATCACTCGCGCATTTGCCGGGTACTTGTGTAATGGGTTGCGAGGCACATTGTGAATGGGTGAAAACGATGCTTGGAGCATATGACAATATTACGTTTGTCAAGCCGGATGGGTCCTACGACATCACTACCAATACTCGCCGTTTAGGGAATATATTGTGCGAAAATGGCTTTATTCCAAGTAGAGAAGCGCAGTATATTGCGAAATGGGGTCTGCGCATATATACACACGATTATTTTTCTCCGATTACTTCTACCCGCGTTATGCGTAAATCAAAAAATACGTACGCTATCCATCATTTGGAATCAAGTTGGAGCGAAGGTTATATCCCCGGCAAAATTAAAAGAGGTACAATTTATAATGAGGTAATTAATTTTCTGGTTCAAATAAAGCGAAGATTGAAGGGAATTAAATAATTCAAATATAAATATCGGGCAACCATCATGGCTGTCCGATATTCTTAATAATCGTCACTCTTAGCACTTACCTGCCGCGTACGAGAGACCTACGAGAAACATACGAGACGATAAATGGGGCGATTTCGCCCCATTTATCATTCGGAATCTTAATAATCGTACACCTTACTCTGCCAGATTGACAGCGTAGTAGCGGATGCGGCCTTGCGGTGTACATCCCGTGATAAACAGCACGCGGTCGCGCTCGGAGGCTGAGTTGGCACGGCGGACGATGTCGTCAAGGTCTTCTTCGGTGCGCACGGAGCGGTTATTGACTTTCAGGATGATGAAGTCCGAGGGAACACCGGCACTCTTCAGCTTGCCCGCCTTGAGCGACTTAATCTGCAAGCCGTAGTTGATACCCAGGCGCTCTTTCTGCGCATCGGTCAGTTCGGAGAAGGTGGCACCCAAGACAGACGCTTTGTCCTCGGCGGAGATGACTCCTGTTCCACCATCGCGGTTGGTGAGCGTTGCCTGAACGGTTATGGTCTTGCCGTCACGGAGCAGCGTCACACTCACTACATCGCCCGGACGATGACGACCAATATGTTCCTGCAGGTCAGTGCCGGTCTTGACAGCCGCATCGTCAACACGCGTAATCACATCGCCGCTCTTGATGCCTGCTTTCTCCGCCGCGCCGTCCGGCACTACGCGCTCTACGTATGCCCCTTGGAGGGTCGTCAGGTTTTTCTCTTTCTGCAGTTCGGACGTGATCTCGCGCATCTGCACGCCGAGGATAGCACGTTGCACGACGCCGTACTGGCGGATGTCGCTCACCACTTTCTGTACGATACTGGTAGGCACTGCAAAACTGTAGCCCGAATACGAACCGGTCTGCGAAGCGATGGCGGTGTTGATGCCCACCAACTCGCCGCGTGTGTTGACCAGCGCACCGCCGGAGTTGCCGGGATTGACGGCTGCGTCGGTCTGGATGAACGACTCAATCTTCATCTCCGCGTTGAGGATATTGATGTTACGCGCCTTGGCGGACACGATACCCGCCGTGACGGTCGAAGTGAGGTTGAACGGATTGCCGACGGCGAGCACCCATTCGCCGACACGCAGGTCGTCGGAGTTGCCCATCAGGATTACCGGCAGACCTGTCTCTTCGATTTTCAGGAGCGCAATGTCGGTGTTCGGGTCAGTGCCGACCAGCGTCGCCGTGTATTCGCGTTTGTCGTTGAGCACGACCTGAATCTGGTCCGCGCGGTCGATGACGTGGTTGTTAGTGACGATGTAACCGTCTTCGGAGATGATGACACCCGAACCGGAAGCCTGTTGCGCCGGCATCTCGCGTTGCTGTCCCGGACGGCCGAAGAAGAACTCAAATAGGTCCATCTGCTGCGAGGAGACTTGGTTGCGGTACGTCGTCTTGACGTGGACTACCGCATTGACGGACAGTTCTGCCGCGTTGGTAAAATCCGTCTCGCCTGCCTGCGGCAACGAGGCGAAGCGGCTGTACGCAGCAGGGACAGACAAAGAATCCTTGCCGGTAGCAAAACCGGTCAATTCGTAATTCGTAATTTTTAATTTGTCATTTAGCCGTAGCACGGCGATGGTTGTTCCGGCGCTGACTGCTGCGATGAGCAGCACGAAGCCCAAAAATCTGAATATCTTTTTCATAGTTCCGAATAATTTTAGTTGCACATGGGTAGTTGCAAAATCCGTGCCAAAGAAAAAAATAGCACTTTAAGAATACTTTTTTGCACAGTTGCTTGCACATTCGGAATTTTTGTAGTAATTTTGCATGCAAAATTGTAACGCGCTATTTGAAAGAATGAGAAAGGAGAACAGAAAACAAAAAAGAGAGCCGAGACTCTCTTTCTGTGAACCAGCTGGGGCTCGAACCCAGGACCCCATCCTTAAAAGGGATGTGCTCTACCTGCTGAGCTACTGATTCTCCATGAAACAAAAACTTTTTACTCTGCTTTTTTCAAAAGCGGGTGCAAAGGTACTACAAATTTTTGACATGACCAAATTTTTTTGAACTTTTTTAACAAAAAATAGCATTTTAGGGCATTTTTATGCAAATAAAATTAGAAAATAAGCGAAGAAAGACCATAAATGTGCAAGTTGGCAACATTTTTATCGGTTCTGATTACCCGATTCGCATCCAGACGATGGCGAACACTTCGACCAACGATATCGAAGGTTCGGTCGATCAGGCTCGTCGGTGTATAGAAGCCGGAGCTGAGTTGTTGCGTTTCACGACACAAGGTCTGCGTGAAGTGGAGTCACTCAAAGAGATTCATGCACAAGTGTTGACGGCTGTTCCGTTGGTGGCAGATGTTCATTTTAATTCTGAAGTAGCGGACGCTGCGGCTCAAGTAGTTGAGGCGGTGCGAGTGAACCCGGGCAACTACAGCAAAGACGCTTCCAAATTAGAGGCGCGGTTCGTACACCTATTAGATATATGTCGCGCGCACGAGACGGCGATCCGCATCGGTGTCAACCACGGTTCGCTTTCCGAACGGATGATGGATCAGTACGGCGACACGCCCGAAGGAATGGTCGCGTCCGTTATGGAGTTTCTGCGGATTGCCGTGGAGCAGAATTTTAAGAATATCGTCATCTCCGTCAAGGCATCTAACACGCGCGTCATGGTGGAGACCGTGCGCCTCTTGGTCAAAACGATGGACAAAGAACACATGGCTTTTCCTCTTCACCTCGGTGTGACCGAAGCCGGTGAAGGCGAAGACGGACGCATCAAATCCGCGGTCGGTATCGGTGCGCTCTTGGCAGATGGAATAGGCGACACTATCCGTGTGAGTCTGAGCGAAGCACCTGAGAATGAGATACCTGTGGCGAAAGACTTGGTGAACTATTTCGCCGATGAGGAGTCGACCCGTTATGATGGTTCGGTGACTGCGGAAGTGCTGGATAACATCGGTGGCAATGCCGAGATCCGTTATTCGTCATTGGAAGAAGACTGGAATCTGTTCTGCATGCAAGCTGCAGCTGAGTGCGGACGCCTGTTGTGGGATTATAAGGCTACCGAACTGAAACTGGTCAATCCGAATTTCTCGGAAACCAAACTCAATTTCCTGAGCAAAGATATCCTGCAAGCCGCGCGCGTGCGTATTTATAAAACGGAGTATATCTCTTGCCCGGGTTGCGGACGAACGATGTTCGATCTCCAGAAAACCGTTGCTGAGGTCAAAAAAGCTACGGCGCACCTCACGGGTCTAAAGATCGCCGTCATGGGCTGTATAGTGAACGGTCCGGGTGAGATGGCGGACGCCGATTACGGCTACGTGGGAGCCGGTCGTGACCGTATTTCCCTCTATCGCGGCAAAGAGTGCGTCCTCAAAAACATCCCGCAGGAAGAAGCTGTCTCTCAACTCCTCGCCCTCATCGAGGCAGATAAAAACGGTAAATAGGATCAATCTGTCTGCCGAATTTTGAATTCCAATTAGGCGCAAAGGTTTGATCCTTTGCGCCTTTTGCTTTGCCATAAGCAAAAAAATAACAATTTATTTGCATAATTAAGAAAAATGTTGTACCTTTGCAGCGGATTTCACTTTCCAAATCGTAAAAAAATGTAATTTTGGGAAGTGAAAAATACTCAAAAAAAATCATTACACATGAAGATTATTGAACGTCCAGATTATTTGGAAAGCTTGCAAAATGTGCGTCTTATGCCGGACATTAAAGTAGTAACGGGTGTTCGTCGAGCAGGTAAGTCAGAGCTTATCCGAATGTACATGGAGTGGTTAAGAAAAAACGATAAGAAAGCTAATATCATTTTTATCGATTTTACTTCGCTCGCCGCAGAACCATTACAAGAGTATCATGCCTTGCATAACTACATCGAGGAGCAATATAAAGCAAAGAAGAATAATTACGTCTTCATTGATGAGGTACAAATGTGCACCAAATTTGAGTTGGCAATCAACAGCCTCCACGCGATGCAAAAGTATGATATTTATATCACTGGCTCCAACGCTTTTCTATTAGGTTCTGACTTAGCTACGTTGTTTACCGGGCGTGTTATGAGAATCATGGTTTATCCTTTCAGTTTTTCGGAATATCGCTCCTATTTCGGTTCACAAGAGATACAATCCCAACTGGATCAATATATACAGGACGGAGGACTTGCCGGTTCTTATGTCTATACAACGCAAGCAGAGAAAGCCAAATATGTGCAGGAGGTGTTTCATACCATTATTGAGCGCGATATCATTCAACGCTATAAATTATCGGATGTGTATTTGCTCAATAAGGTAGCGGAGTATCTGATGGATAATATAGGCAATGCCACTTCTTATAGAAGTGTGAGCGGCTATTTGCAAGCGGAACAGATAAAGACGAACCACGTTACTGTTGGGAACTACATGGATTTTCTATGCCGCACATTCTTGTTCAACCAAGTCAAGCGTTACGATGTCCGAGGGAAAGGCTACTTGCGCATGATAGACAAATATTATCTGGTAGATAGCGGTTTCCGCTATGCCTTGCTCGGCACACGTAATATGGACTACGGGCGTATCTATGAGAATCTGGTGGCATTGGAATTGTTGCGGCGTGGATATGATATCTATGTCGGCAAACTATACCGGAAAGAGATTGATTTCGTAGCCATGCGTGGAAATGAAAAGATATATATTCAGGTGAGCGACAATATCAGTTCCAAAGAGACTTTCGAACGCGAGTACTCGCCACTTTTGCAAATCAAAGATGTGTACCCCAAGTTCATTATTGCCCGCACGCGCGTCCCGAAATATGATTACCAAGGTATTCAGATCATCGACCTAGCCGAGTGGTTAGCAAATCCATAAGACAAACCTTTGCGCCTTTTGCTTTGTACATAAGCAAAAAAATAACAATTTATTTGCATAATTCAGAAAAAAGTAGTACCTTTGCACGCAAATTGCGTGCGAACTAACCATAGAAGTGCTATTCCGCTGAGCTCAACAGCATAAAAAGCGGTGAAAGAGAAGAATTTAACAAATGAAATATACTGTAGTCATAGAGGAGATATTGCGAAAAGAGGTCGTTGTTGAGGCAGAAAATTCGGAGGAAGCGAAAGAAATAGCCGAAGCGCTTTATCGCAAAGGAGAGATCGTTCTGGACGCAGGTGATTTCATAGGAGAACCGACAATAACTTGTAACTAAAATCAAGACATAAAACATCCGCAGCGGCGGAGTAAACATATTTATTAATTAGCGTTTGCTATTTGTCTATTCGCACTGAAACGTAGGAAATTTCAAGAATAAGCAAATTATAAAGAGCAACAGCAAACCCGCAGATTTTTGCGGGCGACTTGTCTTTATAATGGTGCTATTCCTACGACCACAGTGCGAGCAAGTTTGCCCGCATTTTGTATTTATACAGGTCGTAGAAGCAGAATAGGAAAGGTAGCAGACAGCAAAATGCTATCTGATGAAATTAACCGAATCGGTCGCCAAACCATTTATAAAGTGGGTTGGCGGCAAAACACAGCTCATTGAGCAATTAGAAGCTTTGCTTCCGGCTGATTTTGAGGAATGGAAGGAGGTGACGTACATTGAGCCTTTTGTGGGCGGAGGAGCTATGCTCTTCTATATGTTACGTACACACGCCAATATCCAAACAGCCGTTATTAACGACATCAACTCGGATCTGACGACATGCTACAAGGTGGTGCGCAATCATCCGTCGGAATTGGTGGAGTCTCTGCAACAGATCCAAGATGAGTATTATGCACTCGCGTCCGAAGATGAGCGCAGGGCTTTCTATATGCAGCGACGGGACGAGTTTAACACGAAATCCTTAGACCCGCTTCGTAACACTACGTTATTCTTTTTCCTAAACCGTACTTGCTTTAACGGCCTTTATCGCGTCAACAAAGCAGGACTTTTCAACGTGCCTTTCGGTCGTTATGATCATCCGCAGATATGTGATGCCAAGACGATTTATGCGGATAGTGCGTTATTGCAAAAGGTAGAGATATTTACCGGGGACTACCAGCAAGTTTTTCCTTTTGCTCAAGGAAAGACGCTCTTTTATTTCGATCCGCCTTACCGTCCTTTGAACAATACCAGCAGTTTCAACGATTATGCGAAAGAGCCTTTTAATGATCTTGCGCAAGTTCGTCTCAAAGATTTTTGCGACACAGTTGACGCTTCTGGCTATCATTTCATGCTGAGCAATTCGGATTGTCAGGATGGTTTCTTTGATGACCTCTACAAGCAATATACAATCGAGCGTGTTTTTGCATCGCGTAGTATAAATGCGAATCCCGACAAACGCGGCAAACTGACCGAGATCTTGGTGCAAAATTATAAAGAAGTAAAACAAAATCAATTATTCTAAACTATGGCAGCACATACCGAAGAACAATTTGAGATATTTATGTCTCAGTTGAGAAAAACAAACCAAACATTAGACTACTTTTTCTGTGATTTTAAGAAGATAAAAGCAAATGTAGATAGAATAAAGGTAAATCTCAATTTACTAAATAGTTTGTTGACCTCTTCTAATATCCAAAGTACAATAGATTGTATATTTGAAGAATACGGCACAAAGCCTTTTGAGGTTTTAGATATTTTGATTGCTGTAAGAGATAGTAAAGATGGCGTATGGGTAGTTGAAAAGTCGCCTTTGGACGAACCGCAAAAATTATCAAATATGTTTAAATCCCCTAATGGAGTATATACATTTCTCAAAACGACAGGTTTACTGAATCTATTTCAAAATAAAGATCTTACGAACCTCGTTGATTATGTTTTTGGGATAGAAACAGGAATGGATACCAATGCTCGCAAAAACAGAAGTGGTCAAATAATGGAAAATGAGATTGCTTCAATCTTAAAAGCAAATGGAATCCCTTATAGCAGTCAAGTAAAATCTATTACTTTCCCAGATTTGAAAGATAAATTAGGAAAGGATGTTAAGAAATTTGATTTTTCCATTCGTACAACACGTAAAACATACTTATTGGAAGTAAATTTCTATAATGGAGGAGGTTCTAAACCGAATGAAGTAGCGCGAGCTTATACAGGTATTGCTCCTAAAATCAATAGTAATCCAAAATATGAATTCGTGTGGATTACAGATGGGCAAGGTTGGTTTGATGCAAAGCCTGAAATCAAAGCTGCTTATGATGTAATTCCTTCTATTTATAATTTAACAAGCCTTCCCAACTTTCTAAAAAAGATAAAAGATGAAGGTTTCGTAACAGATAGTTTATTTTGATCTAATGACCACTTATTCAACATACCCAGATTTTCGCATCCTACAAGGCGATTGCATGGAACGATTGAACGAGATAGAAGACAACTCTATTGATGCTATCTTTGCAGACCCTCCGTACTTCTTGAGTAATGGCGGAATAAGTGTGCAAAGCGGCAAGCAAGTATGTGTGGATAAAGGCGATTGGGACAAAGGCGGCACGCCCGAATACATCTATGAGTTCAATCGCAAATGGCTTGGTCTATGTCGCTCCAAACTAAAAGAAAACGGCACGATTTGGATTAGTGGCACGCACCATAACATCCACGTCGTTATGCGATGCCTGCAAGAGCTCGGCTACAAAGTGCTCAATACGATTACTTGGCAGAAAACAGATCCGCCACCTAATTTGTCGTGCAAGTATTTTAATTTCTCTACCGAACTCATCATTTGGGCGCGCAAGTCGGAGAAGAAAACGCACAAGTTCAACTACGAGACCATGAAACAACTGAACGGCGGCACGCAAATGACCGATGTGTGGCGTATTCCGGCAGTAGGTTCTTGGGAGAAACTGCAAGGCAAACACCCGACGCAAAAGACCTTGCGTCTATTGTACCGAATCATCCTTGCTTCTACCAACGATGGCAATACAATCCTTGACCCGTTTAGCGGTTCGGGCACGACGGGAATCGCCGCTAATCTGCTTGGACGCAAGTACATCGGCATTGAGCAAGATCCTTCTTTCGCAGACTTATCTCTCCGTCGCCGCGAAGCTTTAGAGGACGAACAAACACGCAAGAAACTCTTGGACAAAATGCGTGAGAACGGGCAAGAAGCAACCGTTCTCGTCAACCATATGCGCGAGAGAGACCGCGAACTGGCGATGCAATTAGGCATAACGTACACGCGTGCCGGAGATAGTAAAGGTTCGTTGCTGGTGAAACAAGGTTTTGAGCGTTTGGGCTATATTTGCCTGCATACCAACGGAGAGAATCCGCAACTATTCAAGCAGACCAACAAAGGTTTTCGGATTTATACGGCGAAAGACTTGCAGAATATGGGATTTTCTGCCGAGAACGCACCATATTATGCGGTATTCCTCTTTAACCCGAACAAGCCCATCTCCTTCGACCAAGAGATAGACCTCCACAAGAAGAAATACACCCAAGTAGCACACATAGAGCCGCTTAGATATTTTATTGCTATCAAATAGTTAGTATTGTCAATAAATCGTTTCATCACAAAAACGTACGAGACATTGAACCTAAAAAGAAACATTCGCTTAATTAGTTCAATTCGCCGTTTATAAAATCTGTTTCATCTGCGTAATCTGTGGACAAAGAAAAATTGTTTTGGACAGATAAATAATCTCCTCTTCCTCTTTTTTCTGCCATTTCTGCCACTTCTGCCACATCATTTTTTGTTCTGACCGTTTTGACCGTTTTGACCGTTTCTTCCTAATATGGTCAAAACGGTCAATACGGTCATGTCTTTTTTTTTATAGATGCACCCCTTTTCCCGATCAAATCGTTAGTCATTCTTATATATTCTTAGTCATTCGTTAACCATTATCGGACTTATTACGTACCCGGAACGGACCTGCCACGCGACCGGAAACCGATTCAAACACCTCTCCGACACGCCCAAAACCGTACGTACACGTCCGTAATGGTAACGTAATGCGAACGACATGCGAACGGGAATGACCGCTAAACACCCCTAAATTACACCCTTAATATACCCTCAATACATTCTAAATTTGATAAAATTGTTGTTTTCTCAAAAAAAATGCACGTTTACTTGCATATGTGCAATTTTTGTTGTAATTTTGCAGGCAAAATTGGTTTGAGTGAAATCTTAACCCGTTAATTCGCTAATTCGTTAAAATAAAAAATATATTCATTATGCTTAAAAGTCCTTTACAAATTGCGCGTCAGAGCTATCAGCCGAAAATGCCGGTAGCTTTGCAGGGCGCAGTACGCCTCGTGGAAGGCGAGAAAACACAGTCGGTCGCAGACCAAGAGGAGATTCAGAAACTCTTCCCGAACACGTACGGTCTGCCGATCATTACCATGGAACCCACCACCGGCAAGAACCATTGTGACGAACCGTTCAACGTCGGCGTGATCCTCTCCGGAGGTCAGGCTCCTGGCGGTCACAACGTCATCTCCGGTCTCTACGACGGTCTGAAAACTTTGAACCCGAAGAACAAACTCTACGGTTTCCTCGGCGGTCCTTCCGGTCTTATTGACGGCAAATACCAGGAGTTGACGGGTGCTATTATTGATGAGTACCGCAACACCGGCGGTTTCGACATCATCGGTTCCGGTCGTACCAAACTGGAGGAGACTTGGCAGTTCGACAACGGTATCGAGATCTGCAAAAAACTCGGTATCAAGGCAGTAGTCATCATCGGTGGTGACGACTCAAACACCAACGCGTGCGTCCTCGCTGAGTACTATCTCCAGAAACAATGCGGCATCCAAGTCATCGGCTGTCCGAAGACTATCGACGGCGACCTCAAGAACGAGATGATCGAGACCTCTTTCGGTTTCGACACCGCTTGTAAGACGTACGCCGAGCTCATCGGTAACATCCAGCGCGACGCTAACTCCGCAAAGAAATACTGGCACTTCATCCGCCTTATGGGCCGTTCGGCAAGCCATATCGCCCTCGAGTGCGCGCTCCAAAGCCAGCCGAATATCTGCCTCATCTCCGAGGAGGTTGAGGCAAAGAAGATGACGCTCAACGACATCGTAGAGGACATCGTCAAAGTCATTGTAGCCCGCGCTAACGCAGGTCTCAACTTCGGTACCGTCCTCATTCCGGAAGGTCTGATTGAGTTCATTCCGGCTATGCGTGTCCTCATCCAAGAGCTCAACGACATGCTGGCTAACAACGAGGAGTTCACTTCGCTCGACGGCGACGACGCAAAACGCGAGTACGTCAAATCCAAACTGACTCCGGCTTCCTGCGATCTCTTCCGTTCGCTGCCGAAGGGTATCGCTAAGCAGCTCACCCTTGACCGTGATCCTCACGGAAACGTCATGGTTTCGCAGATCGAGACCGAGAAACTGCTCATCGAGATGGTTCAGAAACGTCTGGCTGTTCTCAAAGCGAACGGCGAGTACAAAGGCAAGTTCTCTGCTCTCAACCACTTCTTCGGCTACGAAGGACGTTGCGCTATGCCGTCTAACTTCGATGCAGACTACTGCTATTCGATCGGCGTGAACGCTACCCACCTCATCGCAGCCGGCAAGACCGGTTACATGTCCCTCGTGCGCAACCTCACCAAACCCGCTGAGGCTTGGCTCGCAGGTGGTGTACCTATCACGATGATGATGAACATGGAGAAACGTAACGGTAAGATGAAACCCGTTATTCAGAAGGCCCTTGTGGATCTCAACGGCAAACCGTTCCAGTATCTTCAGGCGCACCGTGAGGAATGGGCGGACGCGAACACCAGTTACATCTATCCGGGTCCGATCCAGTACTACGGACCGAGCGAAGTATGCGATCAACCGACACGCACTTTATTGCTCGAGCGCGGCAAGTAATCCTCGCCTTATGCATCAGTTTGTCTCTATCGGCTCAGTCCGATAGAGACTTATTGAATGCGTATATGCGTGAAGACATGACCGTCTGGAAAGCGTACGTGGACTCAATCTCAAATCTCCATACCTTCAGATCGTGCCCTTGGGCAAAGAAATCTCAAATCTCAAATCATACGCTTGCGTATGAATACGGTTACTGCGGGTATATCGTAGCGGAGGCAAAGAAAGAAGGCAACGAAGCTCTCTTGCCCGAAGCCAAACGCTATGTGCAGCAGTTCAAATCACAAATCACAAATCTCAAATCACAAATGCCCATAGGGCACTACGAGATGTACATGTCTGCGGTCTATGTGTTCGAACTGCGTCTGCATGAGTCCATCCATCCGGTCAAGGCGATGTCGCTCGCCAAAGAGGCGGTCAAGTTGGCTCCCAACGACCCGATCGTGCTGTCTTATTACGGAACCAGCCTCTTCTACGCGCCCAAACCTTTTGGCAGCAAGAAAGATGCTTTGACGTATTTTCAGAAGTCCGCGCGCTTGTTCAGGGACGCCAAATGGCATGATTGCTGGTGGAGACCTGCTACGATGATGTATATCGCCCAATGCCATGACAAAATGGGCAATACTGCCGAAGCGCTCCGGTGTACGCAGGAGTTGCTGAAAGCCTATCCCGATTATGAGTATATTAAACGCGATTATCTGCCTGATCTTATCCGTCGTACCCGCTAACCGACTGTTGGTTCCGCAGGGAGAAAAGCCGGACAAGGGTTGGCCGGCTGTTTTGTTGTTGCATGATCATGGCGCACGGTTTGAGAAAGGCTGGCAGAAAGTGATTGGTGATAATCCGGAACCTTATTACTCCGGCATGGCTATCGGCGATTCGCTGGCTGCGCATGGCTATGTGGTCTATTGTGCCGATGCCCTCTATTGGGGATCGCGTCGTTCCCATCTCTCGCAAAGGCAGTTCAGCGATTCGTTGGGAGGACCGGGCGAGTGGTACGCGCGTGTTTTGGCGGATGATCAGGCAAGTGTGCGATACTTGCAATCGCTGCCTTTTGTCGATTCCACCCGCATCGCTGCGGCGGGTTTTTCGTACGGTGCTTACAGGGCGTGGAATCTGGCAGCGGAAGAACCTGCGGTAACTGTTTGCATAGCCGCTCATTGGATGACCACACTCGCTCAAAACCGCTATAACGACTCATGGCTCTGTATGGCCCGGAAGGATCAACAACCCTTTGCGCAAATAGCTGCAAGCATCGCTCCGAGACCCTTCTTGCTCCAGTACGGCACAACCGACAAACTCTTTCCCGTTTCGGCGGTAGATACTTGTATTCATTACATCGATTCGGTCTATGGAGGTTCGCCTGTTTTTCATTCGGAAAAGTACGAATGCGGGCATGTTTTTACCCATAAACACCTCCAAAATTGGCTATTTTGGTTAAAAAAGCACCTTTAATTGCATTTTTTTTCAAAAATATTTGGTCAATTCAAAAAAAAGCAGTACTTTTGCACCCGCTTTTGAAAAACGAACACCCTGCATAGTCCCTCGGGACGTAAACCAGCAGAGCGTTTGCGGACCGAAAAGCGTATTGCTCAATGGTGTAATGGTAGCACTACAGATTCTGGTTCTGTCTGTCTGGGTTCGAGTCCTGGTTGAGCAACATAGAAGAGACCTTATGGGTCTCTTTCTTGTTCTCATACCGACTCAAACCCAGCTTCTACGGTGTTACATGTCATGACATAATAATCCGGTCAATTATCTTCCTTCTGCAGGAAGCGTATTTCCGTCGTATCCAATCGGTCGGAATTGCTCTTGTTCCTCGCTATAGACGTAACCGGCTTCGCGAAGGATTGTTTTAATTTTCTCCGGTTCGGTATTGAAGTTATAGCACAACGATTCGAGCGAGTCAAATTCCTCGTCCCTAAGCAACATATTGATGCTCGATACTAATATGGCAGGGTTCTGCGGTAGATAATCCATACTTATATTCTTGTCATGTGATAGCCCATCCGTTTGAGTTGCACAGCGACTCCAAAGAGATACAACTGATGCAGGCAAGCGACATAGGCAAGGAATGCCTCTTTAGTCCCCGGTTCGATATCTTGATGCATCAACGCATTATGTACCCGTGCAGCACACTCGCTGACAAGTTCTTCGGTTGCAGCAAAATCCTTGGATGAGAGTTTAAGAAAGTCTCTGCGGACATACTCGTCCATGGCATCATACCCACGTTTGTCTCGCAGATAAACGTACAAATCTTCTTTCGCAGCATAGTATTGCCAATCATCATCCCACATCTTCGCGACTGCCATTCCGATATACATCATCCATCCGAGCGATGCAAGCGGATAGTTTTGAAACTCGCGCACACCGTCCGGGATATACGCATTCGCAATCGTTTCCCATTTTTCCTCTACATCCGGGCACTCCGGCAAACGCTCGTCTATTTCGTTTATACTCAGCAAATACTGCTGTAAGTCGCTGTGTATCAGTTCTTCCAATTTATCCATAATGGTGTATGTTTACCTAATCTCCTCCAATGCACCGGTAGCGGAGTCGATGATGAAACCGCGGACAGTAACATCTTTCGGAATGAGCGGATGGGTCTGAATGGTCTTGACGGTCTTGCGAACGGACGTCTCGGTGTCGCGGAATCCTTCGAGCCAATGATTGAGGTCAATGCCGCACTCGCGGATGATATTGAGTGTCTCGTCTTTGATGCCACGAGCCTTCATGACGTGGTGAAAATGACTGTAACTCATGTGACACGCGCCACATTGCGAGTGCGCTACCACCATGATCTCCTCAACCCCTAATTCGTAGATTGCTACTATCAGACTGCGCATCGCCGAATCAAAAGGTGTGATGATCAGTCCGCCGGCGTTTTTGATGATCTTGGCATCGCCGTTCTTGAGCCCAAGTGCCGCAGGGAGCAGCTCTGTCAGACGCGTGTCCATGCACGTCAGAACGGCTAATTTTTTGTCGGGGTATTTGTCGGTCAAATATCGCTCATAACTTTTCTCCGCCACAAACTGACGGTTGTAATCAATAATTTGGTCTATCATAATAGTAAATTCTAAATCAGTTCTTCTAACTTATATTGGGGTTTGTTGTTTCGAGCGCAAAGGTACAAAAAAAATCCCACATACGCAAGGATGAGTGGGATTTTTTTGCTATTTAACGCAAGCGAGCCAGCATTTTGATGCCATAAACAGGCCAGTACGGGACTTTCTCAATGCCGGTGCGCACACGTGGGATATTGAGCAGCAGGAAAGCAAAGGTCATAAAACCCGACACCCAAATGATTTGCCCGAAGATTTGCTTCAATGTCACTCCCATGACGCTCTCGCTTAAAGCTGAAAGTTCTCTGCCCAAGGGCACGATCTGAAGGTATGGAGAGTTGAAAGTTGAAAGATTCACTCCGCTCGTCAGCGTCAGGTAATCGCCGTAACGCGCCATGTTATCAGCCATGAAATGTTTGAAGAGGGTGGTGTAGAGCCCGTAACCCGATGCACCGGCGAGGTACATATGGATGACGTTGAAGATGAAAAGCGCCATAAAGAAATGCTGCAAGTCGTGCACGGACTCGTGCAGCGACCACATGAGCGAGACCGCTAAAATAGCGTACGCACAGCCACGGAAAGCCAACCCCAAACGGTATTGCTCAATCGGCACATTGACATCCAAGTAAAAGTACATCCACATCGAATAGACCAAGATACAGCCGAAGCCGATGGCAAAGAGTTTCCACACTTTCCACCGGGCATGTCCAAGCCAGTATAGCGTGATAAGCACACCCACATACACACCCGGCAGCGACCAGAGACAGAGCGCACCTTTGGTATGTTCCTCCAAGCCCCGCACTTCGGTCCAATAAATCTCCTCCAGCGTGTGCTCGGCTCCCAAAAGCAGTTCGGCAACGGCGGTTACAAAGAGAATCGCCAATACGTTTTTGTACTTGAAAATTTCCAGCGAGATATAAGGCTGCTCGACCGTCTTGAGGCGATACATGATAAAGGCAAGAAGGATGAGGCTAACTGCAAAAACCCAGCGCAAAGTAGGAGAAAAGAACCACATGAGGCGGTCGCCATAGACGAGAATATAACTGATCATGAGCATCAGCAGACTAATCAGTAGTCCCGTGGAGATGTCGATACCTTTGAGCGGCATTCGTTGCGGCATCGGACACCACGGTTGGCAAAGAAGCAGTTGAACGAGTACCACAAACGCCATCGTCCCGATGGTCAGCACGTGCATCATCTGCCAACTCAGATGAAAAGCAACCACCGCCGCCAGCCACGCGCTGCCGGTGATAGCGGTCAGCAGGATAATATGCAGAATCGGAAAGAAGATACCGAAATCGCGTTCGGGCGTCATCCACAACTGGATATTCGACATGCACTCAAACGTGCCTTGTATCTTCGCTACGCCCGCGAGAAAACAAACCGGCAGCAGAATAGCCATGTTCGTCGTGCGCATAGTAATAAAATTGCACACCGCAATCACGACCGCCGATGTGATGAGCAACTGTTGGTTGGTGAAGCGGAACTTCATCCGGAACAGCATCGGAAACCACACCGCCATGCCTGCCAAACCGGCATAAAGGAGCATCAGCAGCTCTTCCAACTGCAAGGCCGTCGTCCCGCGTACCGCTTCCATCGCACCGAGATAAACCCCGCATGAAAACTGGATGCAGATCACTTGCGCAATATATATCCACGGCTGGATGCGTTTTGGTATCCACTCGCGGAACATGGGCATCTGGAACGGCGTTGCCGTTCTGTTGGAAATAGGAGATTGGTGATTTGTAATTTGGGACATATATAACCCGATTCATCGTTAATACTCATTGGAATATTCTCGGGTCACGCCCTTGCCTTTACCAAGGCGAAATCGACTGCAAAATTACAAAAAAAATCCGAATTACGCAAGTTTTGAACACAAATTCCTTAATTTATTTGCATAATTCGAAAAAAATCCGTATCTTTGCAACCGATTTGCGTGCGATACAAAATGACGAACGAAATAGTATTATATCAACCCAACGACCAACTATCAATAGAGGTTAAATTGGAAAATGAAACTGTATGGCTCACACAACAGCAGATGGCCATGCTGTTCAATACCACACGTAACAATATCACGCTGCATATTGGAAACATCTTCAAAGAAGGGGAACTGGACAAAGATTCAGTATGTAAGGAATCCTTACTAACTGCCGCAGATGGGAAGGTATATAAAACTAATTTCTATAACTTAGATGTCATTATTTCAGTCGGTTATCGTGTTAAATCAATCGTTGGTACCAAGTTCCGCCAATGGGCTAATAAGGTAATTAAAGACTACGTGCTCAAAGGCTATGCGGTCAATCAGCGTTTATTGGCGATGGAGGAACGTATTGACCACAGGTTCCACTCCATAGAAAACACCTTAGCAGACCACCAAGAAAAGATTGATTTCTTCGTCCGCACATCCCTTCCTCCGGTTGAACAAGTATTCTTTGAAGGCGAGTTCTTTGAGGCGCGCGTATTGTTGGAAAAGATCATCAAGACCGCCACAAAGCGCGTCGTCATTATTGACGCATACATAGATGCCGCAACATTCGAAATGTTGGATGTACGTGCCAAGGGTGTAACTGCCGACATTTATTCTGATGGTCTGTACAATACCTTACGCGACACGCACAATGCGTCCGCTGGTGTGCAACCCATTAACACGCATAAATGGTCAACGGCCTCGCACGACCGATGGCTGATTGTGGATGACCGCTTGTACCATTGTGGTCATTCGGTCAAAGATTTAGGCAAGAAACTTTCGGCAATCATGCTCATGGGCGAATCGCCGGAAGCAATATTGAACCATGTGAGATAGTATAATTGCAATTTTTGCAACTATACAAACTAATCGTCCCCTCTCCGAGACGTTAAACCCGGAGCAATCAATCAACTGTCAAACAGCAGTAGAGTAACTATTAATCCGCTATCAAACACGATAGATATACGATAGATATACGTTAGATATACGATAGATTCAGCCCCTTTCGCCCTAAGAACAAGCGGAAGAAAACAATAAATAACCAACACACCGCCTATGGCATAAAACAACAGACAAACAACATACATAAATAAGCGTAATAAGCCGAAAACTTGGTTCCCTTGAAACTTCGACAACTTCAAGAAACTTTTGTTAATTCAAGCCACGGTTTATGCACGCTCACGTATCAGCGTGAGTTTTCCGTGCGTAAATTTGAATTAACAAGGTAGTCGAAGACCTCAAGGAACCAAATTTAAGCGAACGAAAACGCACGCTTTTCTTGTGCTAAAAATAAATACAGATAAATATGAAACGAAAAATTATTTTAATGGCACTTGTTGCCTTATTAGCAGGAGTATTTTCTTCTTGTAAGAAAGATGGTGTAATGGGTGATTACCCTATTCTTTACGTGGTAAACGGAACGGATTATTCCGTAAACGTGTACTGCGACAATCATTTAGTCACGACTGCTGGAGCTCACAACAATAGTGGGAAAGTGGTTCTTTCTAACACATCAGTCAATTTGCCAGTATATGTAGAAGCGGAATTCTATGATAAAAAAGGCAATAGAGTTGGTGGCTATGAGTGGAACAATTATTACTTTCAATGGAACAAATCGTATAAGATGACGCTAACAGGTTCATCTTCAACAAGTATGATAACCGCATTGTAACAATTAAATTTCGATAAATATGAAAAACAAAATTTTATTGGCAACACTATTAGTTGCATTATTTGCTGGGTGTAAGAAAGAAGAACCAGAAGCAGAACCCGTAGCAAAATTCTCTTATTCGGTCAATGACAAAACGGTCACGTTTACGAATCAATCTCTAAATGCAAAAAGTTTCTATTGGACATTTGGAGATGGCTCTGCTACATCAGAAAAGAGTCCTGTAAAGAAATATTCGAGTGCAGGAACTTATACGGTGACGCTAAAAGCTACAAATATTACTAAATCAAGTACATATGAGGCTACTATTAGTTTGTCGAATCCAGCTCCACAAGCTAAATTCTCATATTCAACTAATGGCTTGGAAGTTACTTTCAAGAATCAATCAACAAATGCTCAATCATATTCTTGGAATTTTGGTAATGGAAAGACCTCTACTCAAAAAGATCCAACCATTACATATACATCTGCCGGAACATATTCTGTCAGTTTGGTTGCAAGTAATGGAGAAAAAACGGATACATACCAACAAAATGTTTCGGTCTCTTACAAACAACCGACGGCAAGTTTTACATTCAAAACAGAAGCTCCTCTAAAAGTAGTACTGACAAATACTTCTACTAATGCGACTTCTTATGAATGGGATTTTGGAGATGGCACAACATCAACAGAAAAGAATCCCACTCATAGATATGAGTCTATAGGGTCATATATAATAACATTAGTTGCTAAAAATCCAAGTGGGAGCCAGCAATATAGAGTAACTGTTAACATACCTAAACCAAAAGTTTATGTTACTGGTATTCAGTATGTAAAGGTTGGTCAAGAAGGTATGTATTATAGGTCTGTGTGCAAAGATGATGATTTTTTAACAAACACATGGTGGAGTACCAATTACACTCCAATGTTGAAAGCGAGTAATTTACCATATACATACACATTCTCCTCTCCAATAGAAATGACTGGGTTAGACGGAGATGAATATTACACAGTATATGTCTATTGGAATGATAAAACAAGTGGGGATGGAACACAAATCCTCAAACAAAAGATGTACACGATGGCAATAAATCTATATGAAGATTACTACTATATAGCTAATGATCCAAATACAACTCAAATAAGAATCTTAATGAGTTATAAGTAAAAAAATCAAGAGAAAGCGTCAAGCAAAATTTGCATCCCCCCTTCGCTCTCTCGACAACCTGATAACCCGATCTATCGGAACTCCAGCCTGCTTGACCACCAAGCAGGCTGGCTCTTTCTTAACAATTATAATATACCTTTCAACTACCTTCTAAAAGCCTTCCAAACAGCATATCTCGCGCCACTCTCGCGCGTCTATGAGGCATATGTGGATATAACGTCCAAATCTTAAAAATAGTACATTTTCCCTGCTTTAGTACTTAACCTCGCACTCCACACTATAGCCGGCTTTGAGTTTTTGCAAGTCTTCGGCACTATTCTCATCCAAGGCGATGCGGATGGTGAGGCGTTGCTCGACCTTGACGAAGTTGCCCGTCGCATTGTCAATGGGAATGAGGGAGAACGCGCTGCCTGTCGCATCGGAGAGACTGAGGACGCGGCCTTTGTACTCGATGTCGGGAACAGCATCTACACGGATAGAGACCTCCGAACCTTCATGGATATGCGGCAGTTGGGTCTCGCGGTAGTTGGCTTCCACCCATTTCTGGTTCTCATCCACGATACTGACAAGCGTCTGACCCGGGTTGACCAGTTCGCCGATGTTGATGTCGCGTGAGCCCACAAAACCCGAGTGTGTGGCGATGATGTAACAATAGGAGAGATTGAGTTCAGCTAACTCGACCGCCGCCTCTGCCAGTTTGACAGCCGCTTCCACCGCCGAGCGGTTATGACTTGTCTCATCCGCTATGCTACGTTGCATGTCGATGGTGTGACAAATCTGCTCGTAACGCGCTTGTGCAGCCAGATAAGCCGAGTGCGTCTGGTCGGCTATCTGTTGCGAGACAGAACCCGTGCGAAGCAACTGCTCGCAGCGTTTGTCCTCGCGAGCGAGATTGTCCAAATTGGCTTTCGCCTCGGCTTTGGACGCTTCGGTTGCAGAGATATTTGATGAAGCCGTACGAACCGACGAACCGGCTTGTTTGCTTTGCTGCTGGGCACGCGCCAGATCGCTCTTGGCTTGCGCCAAGCGCAGACGAAACTCGCTGTCTTCGATGATGACCAGCGTGTCGCCTTCGCGCACATGTTGGTACGCCTCGAAACGAATCTCCTTAATAAAACCCTGCACGCGCGTGTTCTGCGGCGCGATGTATTGGCACACGCGGGCATTGTCCGTGTACTCGATGTGTCCGAAATGAGTGAATTGCAGCACAACGTACGTTATGCCGGCAAGAAGAAGCAACACGATAACCGTGTTGTACAAATACGTGAAAATCCGGGATTTTTGCATAAATAAAGCAACCCTTTTAGTTAATACTCTTTGGAATATTCTCGGGTTGCCCCTTGCCTTTACCAAGGCCAAATGATGTACGATTTAACGATGTACGATGTACGATTTGTTGTCAAAATCGGGTGCAAAGGTATAAAAAAAATCCCACATGTGCAAGTTTTTGTGGGATTTTTTGATTAGAAGGAATGATTTATTATTCTATCTTCTTTATTATTTTCGCAGGATTACCGGCGACTACTACATCATCGGGGATGTCGTGGGTGACGACCGAACCGGCTCCTACGATGACGCGGTTGCCGATGGTCACGCCCGGGCAGACGATCACTCCGCCGCCGAGCCAGCAGTCATCGCCAATACGGATCGGTTTGCCTGTCTCTATGGTCTGCCTGCGCTCCAAATAGTCATGCGGATGATCAGGCGTCAGCAGTTGGCAGTTCGGCCCGATGAGCGTGTGGGCACCGATGGTGATACCTCCGCCGTCCAGGAACACGCCGTTGAAATTGACCATCGACCCTTCGCCGATGGAGATACGGTTGCCGTGGTCGCAATGGAAAGGCGGACAGATGATCACCGAAGGATGCGCATCCGGGATGAGGGCTTTGATGCAACGGTGTAACTCGTCCATGTCCCATGCGCCGCATTGATTGAGATCCCGCATGGCGTAATACGCCCGCAGGATATTCGCTTGAACCTCCTTGTCCGTGTAGTCATACGGCAAGTTATGAAGCATTTTTTCGTATTCGGTCATAGTTCGTATTTTAATTACCAAATTACGCAGAGCAGGGTGCGCCAGAGGGTGCTATACCATTTGCGGCCGAACAGTTGCTGGAAGTCAATAAAGGCGATGATATCGATAAGAAAACCGGGATAGGCATAGGGGTGGAATTCGAAAGAAGGAACGAACCATCCTGCCACCAACACCCACACCACATTAATCATCTGTAGTTGCGCAATAATAAAAATGAGTGCTGTAAATATCTCTGCGAAATTATAGTTGACTTTGTTGCCTCCGGTGGCATCAGCAATGAACGGACATCCTTCGCGTGGCGACTTGCGAAAGAGCAGCCATGTCAAGAAGATAAACATAATGGATTTGATGAGCAGCCCCAATGCTAAATGCTCGTCGAGCCATTCGTAATACGCATCCGCGAAATGCGCGACTTTATGCACGGCGTTGTTATAGGCTTCCGTTTCTTCAGGGGATAAATCCCGCGTATAGTTCTCATCCGCCAACTGCTGACTCAGACTTGTCTCAAGCGAGACAAGCGGTTTCTTCTCTGCCGGCACAATATAGAGGGCTATAGCCAATAAGAGGCTGGTGCCAATGAGTAGTTGGAAGGGGCGCAGGAACCTCCTGCGCTTGCCGTTGAGGAAGTCTGCTATCACATAGCCGGGTCGCCAGATGAGGTGCCACAACGTGCGCCAGTACTCCTTTTCTCCTAATTCCGCAAGCATAATACGGACGGCGGTCAGCATCGTTATTCGTTCAGGTTGCCGAGTCGTTTCCTGCTCTTCGGACGCGTCCGCATCGTAATACTTCTGCTTGCGGTGCAGTTCCTCGTATTGGTCGTGGGTATAGGTACGCGCCTGCTGCGCCTTTCGGCGCACCCGTTGCCACCAGAGGGCGATCTTGGAGGGGGCTTTCTTATTTTTGTTGTTTGTGGTCATTTATTTATTGTTGGCTATATTTGATTTTGACAGTCTCATAGGAGTTGCGGGTGAGGTCGCGGAGGAAGGAATGATTTTGGTTATTCAATCATCTTAATCACTTTCGCCGGAACACCATCTGTTCACGAAACTGGTCTATTGTCATGCTACGGACCATTTGCAACGGACGGGCGAGACGATAGCACCTTCTTTTTTCAACTCAGCAAAGGCTTTGTCCACCTCTTTGCGGTCTGCGTTCAAGGACTTGGCTACTTCACCTGCCGATACCGGCTTGCCTGCTGCACGCATGGCAGCTAATACTTGCTCTTTAATAATTGTATTCGGATTAATTGTTATTTTGCTAATTCGGCTACGATGTTGGCTTCAAAGTCCTTCGGCTCGGCTACCGGTGCAAAACGCTGAATAGTTTGACCGTCCTTGGAAATGAGGAATTTAGTAAAGTTCCAGAGGATATCGCTGTCTTTCTCTATGCTCTTGCTGATGCGCTTGAGCATCGCGTGCGTGGCTTTGGCTTTCAAACCTTTATTGTTTTTGTAAGTTTAATCATCAAAGAATCCTAATTGTGAGATAGCTGTTAACATCCGATTGACGTAAGCGCTATCAGGTGCGGACCAATGGAAACCGAGACGGAGCAGGATAGCGGATGTGTAGCGGTTGTTACGCTCGATAGTAACCGCCTTCTGTCCATGCGTCATGTCTTGGTATGCCAAGAGAGCGGACATGAGGCTGGCTTTCTTCGGGTCTTTGCTGGCCTCGAGAATCGCTTTCTGGAACTCGTCTTCCTCCACGTAACGGATGGACTTGCCGATCTTCTCAAAGCCCGCGAGGATATCGCCCAAGAGGTCGGTATGGTTGTTGAAGGGCTGGAAGACGTTACATTCTTTCGGTGTGGAGGCGAGCAGCACGACAGCCTTTGCGGTCTCGTTCACCGGTGAGAACTCCGCCGGTGAGTCGTATTCGTCGATCGGGCAGCAGCCGAGCGTGGAGAACACTTTGAGTCGACCCATGTAGCTGTTCGTCTGGAAGTTCGCCTGGAACTCTCCGTCATAGCTACGCGCCGCGAGGTTACCGACACGCATAATCTTGGCATTCAGTCCATGACGTGCCACCGCTTCGAGAATGACGCGTTCCGCCAAGAACTTCGACCGCATGTATCGGTTATCAAGGAACTGACCGAAGTACAACAAGCGTTCCGACAGTTCGGGTACTGCCTTGCCGTCACCGCGATCTACCCATATCTCTCCGACCGAAGTTGTGGATATATGTACGAGTCGTGCGCCGGTCTTCAGACAGAACTCCACACAACGCTCCGCGCCACCGATATTCACCTGTTCAATGTCGTCGGTCTTGGAGAAGTGCTTGACGTTCGCCGCACAGTTAAAGACGGTGTTGATATTTTCCATTTGGTCATTTACCATTTGGTCATTTATTGTGTCATTGAGACATTTGGCTATGTCACCAGTCACATCGCCGTTGACGACGAAGAGGCGGGTGCCGAAGAGTTCATCAAAACGGCGGTTGAAATAGTAGAAGAGCAAGTTACGCAGACGTCGTTGCGCATCATGCTGATCTTTTCCGCGTACAAGACAAGTAATGGTCTTTGCGTCGGAATCAATCAGTTCGCGCAGGACGTGGATACCCAAATAACCGGTAGCGCCCGTCAAGAGGACGTTGCCTAATTCCTGACGTTCTCCGCGAAGGAAGGTTTCCAGATTGTTGCGTTGGAGAATGGCATCGATGCCGGAATAGTCAAACGCAGCCTCCTCAGCTTCGTCTGCACCGTGATCAGTAGTTAACAGGTCGCCCGACAGGAACTGCGCCAAGAGACGAGGCGTTGGATGAGTGAAGATATCGCCGTAAGCGACATGCTTACCGGCTTTGTCCGCTTCTATAATGACGCGCGTGACCATAAGGGAGGTACCGCCCAGTTCGAAGAAGTTATCCGTAGCTCCTATTTTATCCTGATTAAGGATCGCCGCGAAGATATCACAGAAGAGTTTTTCGTTGTCATTGGTCGGCGCTACGTAGTCGCGGTCGGTGTCGGTCAACTGCGGAACTGGCAACGCGCGTTTGTTCACTTTCTGGTTCTGGTTCAGCGGAATAACATCAATCTGCATAGTCGATGCCGGCACCATGTACGGCGGCTTGCGATCACGGATAAAGGCATTGAGTGCCTGAATATCAATCTTGGTATCGCTGACGATATAGGCGGCTATGAATTTGCCTCCGTTCGGATAGTCAAAAGCCTGCACCGTAGCATCCTTGATACCGGGATACTCGCGAATGACCGCTTCTACTTCTTTGAGTTCAATACGGAAACCGCGGATCTTCACCTGACCGTCCTGCCTTCCGACAAACTGAATGTTTCCGTCCTCCAGATAGCGCACGACGTCGCCTGTTCTGTAGCAGCGAAGACCATTCCAGTCGATATACGTTTCAGCCGTTTTGTCAGGACGGTTGAGGTAGCCACGGCTGACCTGCGGACCGGAGACAAGTAGCTCGCCTGTAGCACCTACAGGCACACGGTGCAGGTCCTTATCAACGATGAAGAGCCGGAAGTTATCCAGGGGTTTGCCGATAGGGATATTCTTCTCCTGCTCGTGTATCGGATAGGTCGTGGTGAAGATGGTACACTCGGTCGGACCGTACGCGTTATGAAGCAGGTAGTTAGCCGGCGGCGCGATAGTCGCGAGTTTTTCTCCTCCTACAGATAAGTGTTTCAAAGAGTGGTTGTCGCAGTTCTGCGC
>ONMV01000001.1 GCA_900319005.1 uncultured Bacteroidales bacterium | reverse complement strand
TTCGTGACACATGGAGCTTTAATCCAACTTTCGCTGGGCTATTCCCCGACTATGGACAGATTGCACACCTGTTACGCACCCGTGCGCCGGTCGCCGCCAGGAAAAGCAAGCTTTCCCCGCGCTGCCCCTCGACTTGCATGTGTTAGGCCTGTCGCTAGCGTTCATCCTGAGCCAGGATCAAACTCTTCGTTGTAAAAGAATAATTATAACTTAGCTCAGAATAATCGAATTTATCAAGTGTAGAAATCTTAGGGAACCTATTTCAGTTCTTGTACTACATCTTGTTATGAATAGACATTCTTTCAAAGATCACTGTTTTGCTTAGGCTCTTTAGGAGATGATCCATTTTTGAGCGAAAGCGGATGCAAAGGTAGTACAAATTTTTGACATGACCAAATATTTTAGTAAAAAAATGCATAAAAAAGTGCACTTTCTTTGTAACTTGCTGATTATCAGCTATAGCAAATTTTGTTGTTTTTAGCGTATTTTTTGTCTTTTGGGCAAAAAGCACTAAAAAAGCCCCTTTCGATGGAAAGGAGCTTGTTATAATTAAATATAATTAAGGAACGGGTGCGTGCGCATATACGCACGCGTGCGAGAGAATTACTCTGATTTTTCAGAATCCGGAGTCTCTACTGCGATGATTTCGCCGGAGGTGAGTTGGCGATAAATAGAAGCTTCTACACCATAGAGAGCCGGAACAGCGAAGATAATAACCACCAGATTGATGATCGTACCAATCGTTTCGAGCCAGCCAATCTCACCAAGTCCAAAGATGAAACTGATGATTGCAGTAACGATCTCAAGACAGATAACCACGAGGAACTTGGCTCCGAAGATACGCCATTTATTGCCATAAGTAAGCGAATTAGACTCGCGGAGCGCCTCCAGTGCGTTGAGGTTTTTATCTACAAAAAGTACTGTTGCGAACGACCAAGCGATCGAGATAACAATGCCCGGGATGATTCCAAAAAGGAATCCTGCGATGATAGCACCACCCATAAGGGCCATGAGGATGAAGAACTCGCCCATGTTTTTGCGGTACTTACCATCAAAGATAAAGAGCGGGTTGAGGACATTTCCCTTCGCCATCTCAGCGGGTAGAGAGCACATGGCGATGGTGGTACCAACGTTGAGATAAGGGATCCAGACCGTTAAGAGATAGAGCGCTGCGGTTACGACAAGGCTCAGATAATTAACGAGGGCGATTGCTACGCCATCCTTGATGGTAGCAATGATGTTGAGTTTTTGATTCATAAGACAATTCGTTTAAAGGGTTATGGTTAATGTGTTATTTGGTTGCAAAATTACAACAATTTTCCGACATATGCAAGGTTTATGCGATTTTTTTTGCATCATGGAGCGGGATTTCCTCGGGTTGAGCGATGAGGAAGACCTTCATGGCGACGGAAGATGGGAAACGCGCGAAATAATCGTTCTCGGAGAGGTACCAATCAATATGTTCGATGGAGGGCCGGTGGATCGCAAAAGTTCTGAGGGCGGCGTTATGCCAATACCGTATATGTTGTTTTTGGCGTGGCACGACCTTAATGCCGAGCTGACCATCGGAGAAACGGACGAGCGCAAAAACACGGGTTTTATGAATAATCGACTGCGCGCGCTGGGAGTCCGTGAAACGATGAGAGATCGTTATATGACGGTTTCCTTCGGCGTTGATACGTGCCATCTCACGGCGGAAGAGTTGGCCGTGAACAGAGGTGTCAAGTAGTTGATTAACAGCGATATAATAATGGATCATCTCATGGAGGATCGTGTCCTCGATGAGCGGTTCGGGAAGGTCTATGCGGACGTTGATACGGAGGACGAAGTCTTCATTGCGGTACTTGCCGAAGAGACCTTGCTTGCGGCGGGTAAAGGTGAGTTTGCCGAGGAAGCCTTTGGCGTGGGAGAGGCGGATGGGGACGGGAGGGAGTTGTCCGCCGAAAAAGCGGGCGTTGAAGTCTTCAAAGCGGGATTGTATGTACGGGATAGTGGGGGTCATGGGGATTGACGATTGAACGATTGACGATTGGACGATTTATTGACGATTGAAATAATTTACGAATTAAAGGGATGCATCTGTTTAAAATCGTGGATAAGGGAATTGAATTTCCAAGCACGGGAAGTGGTGTATGTCTTACCGTTGGAGGCGATGTGGTTTGCGGCTTCAAAGTCGGCTGCGAGTTGAGCTTTGGCTTCCGGAGTGGTCAGGAGCTTGAGCTGCGAGTTGGCGTACTTGAAAGCGGCAGAGTTCCACTTTTGGCGGGGAGACTGGTTTTGCTGGTAAGATTCTTTGCGAGTACGGTAAAATTGTTTGCCGTTACGCATGTAGAAATAGCCACTGTCACGGCCGTTGGTTTTGCCGCGAATCTCGTCGATGCCTGAGGATGTTTTAATTTCTGACATAAAAAGATGGGGTTTTAAAATGTATATTATATATTAATATATAATATAGAATTGTACATAAATTTGGGGTGCTTTTCTGGGGCGACAGGGGCGTAACGTAAGCCTTGACTGTCGCTTGACCGTCGTTTGACCGTCGTTCAAATAAGGTAAAGCGGGTGCAAAGTTAGTAATTATTTTTGATATATGCAAGAGGGAGAGGAAAAAATCGTTCTTTTAAACGATTTTTTCGTTAAAGAGTTAAAAGGTTAAAAGGACTAGTCAAAAATGCCGGAATAAAATTCTAGGGGAATGAACATACGAGAAGCCGACATTAAATGTCGGGGAAATGGACGGAGTGAAATACGCCGGATGACATCCGGCAGAATGGACGACGACATGCCGGATACAATCCGGCAGAAAAGAAGAAAGAAAAAGCCCGAGGGGTTAGCTCGGGCAAAGAGGAAAAAAGAAAGTTCTCTTAATTTACCTTTGTTAAATTGTATTTAGTGGGTTGAGAGCCGACCTTTGTTTCTATAATGAGTTTATTACCAGTTAGTTCCAAAATAGTATAAACTTGTTCATCCATCGAACCTTTATCAAGGATTAACTTATTTGATTCCAATGCCCAGGTACCATTAAAATCCCATTTATCTTCATAGGCATTCACATCTTGAAAATACTTCCCCCCACTTGAAAAAGTAAAAAACATATAATTATTACCATCCATTTTTATTTCTATATTCGCACCATCTTCCACAGTCTCAATAGAAGTAACGCTCCACTTACCCAGAAGATTACTATCTACATTATCATTACTCTTACAACTTGCAAAGATTAGTCCAACTAATAACACCGCCATTAAATAGGTAAAACATTTTTTCATTAAAATTGTTGGCGGTTATATCCCATCGCCTCATCGGTTTTTAGATTAATAAATTAAGTAAATCCTCATATAAAAAAAAGAAATATGAGCGCTTCCTTATCATCCTTGAGGCTGTAGGAAATGCCCATTCACCGATAAGTCACGCCCATATACAATATGGACGCTTGCTGACTTATTATTGGTGAATCATTAAAACTTCCTACATTCCAAGGATTCCAATAAATCGCAAACGCGAAATAATCAATATGTCACCGCTTTTTTAGGCTGTCGGAGCCAGCTATCTACAAAAGACGGTGCAAAGGTACAACTATTTTTTGATATGTGCAAATAAAAATGTAGAAAAATACAGAAAATACAAATAAATAGAGGAAATCGCAGATAAACAGCAAAAAAGAAAGAGAGGAGAAGGGGGTAAGATGAGAGGGACACGCCGGATGACATCCGGCAGAATGGACGACGACATGCCGGATCAGATCCGGTGGAATGAACATACAAAAAAATGCCGGCATACAATGCCGGAGAAATGGACGGAGAGAAAAAGAAAATCCCCTACTCTATTGAGCAGGGGATTTGGGATGTCGGATAGTATCCGACGTAAGAGACGAAGTCCTTAAGCGGAGCTTTCGCTCCTTGTCGGAGACGTAATCCGAGTCGGGATACAATTCCTGACTAATGAACGAAAAGCGATTTAAGACGATTAAAGAGGAGCTGCCATAGGATGGGAAGAATAATCATTGCAGCGACATAGACCCAATAATTAATATCGTGCGAGCGGTACCAAAAATTATCCTGCAAAGACGCCATGGCTGCGGTGTCATGCGTGAACCGTACAAACAGATAGCAAACCACAAAGCGTACCGTAAGATGGTGAGCCATGATGGACCAAGTGTTTGTTCCAATCAGCGTTTCTAACCTATTCGCCCTTATGTATTGCGAGAAGACCATGCTGATTAGAATCCAGCTTACACTGCCCAAGACTCCCGTTAACAATGGAATCAGGATATACCCGCCGAAATTCATCCATGCTACCACACAAGTATGGCCACCGAACAGTTGCACAACAAACCACACGACAAGCACTCCGATCATAACGAACCATATATTGATTCTATTCAACAGGGGTTCTATCCATATTCTCCAGCATCGGCCGACCTGCAAAAAGAAGAGGGCATAGGCGATATGCAAAGGTAACAATGCCCATTGTGGGAAATCGCAAAACCGCGCGACACACATCGCTGTAATAGCAATACAGAAATACAAGACAAGTATACTCCACTCAGGTAACCTCCTGCTTATCAGAAAGATAAGTGCGTAAACAAGTAGCGCGGGGTACAACATTCCGACAAACCATGTGGCATGATTGAAAAAATATTGGTCGCAGCCCATAAAAGGTGCTATAAACAAATTGTAAAAAGTCCATACTTTTTCAGTAGGCGGGAGGTAATGGACTAATTGCCAATGATTGAAAAGAGTAACTATCGCAGCGTACGCTATATTCCAGCCAATAAGAGGGAGTAACAACCCAAGCGACTTTTTCTTAAGGAAAGTAGGGAACGAACTCCAGTCCATATCGCGGAACAGATAGCCGCTGATGCACAGGAACAAAGCCATGTGGTAACTATAAATCGGGAAATGTGCTTCCAGCCACTCACAGCCGGGGACTACACCAATATGCCCCAAAACCACCAAAATGATAGCCACGGAACGAGCTATATCAATATGCCTATCACGGTTCTCCATTATTGCTGACAGAATAGGGCGCAAAGGTACTACAAAAAAATGACATACGCAAGCGCGCATGTCATTTTTTTCTGAATTAAGTCATTTTTTACTTCACCTCTTCGAAGTCGACATCCTCAGCGGTGGGACCGTTGGAGCCGTTGTCGGTAGAACCGTTTGTCGAGCCTTGTTGCGGGCCTCCGGCCTGTTGGCCGGCTTGCTGTTGGGCAGCGTACATCTCTGCGGAAGCGGCCTGGAAAGCGGACATCAACTCGTTGTTGTACTTCTCGCACTCGTCGGCGTCGCGTTTCTCGTACGCCTCTTTGAGTTTCTTGAGCGCTTCCTCGATCGGCGCCTTCTTGTCAGCAGGGATCTTGTCGCCGAGTTCAGCGAGTTGCTTCTCGGTCTGGAAGATCGTAGCGTCGGCTTTGTTGAGTTTATCAGCCTGCTCTTTCGCCTTCTTGTCGGCCTCAGCGTTGGCTTCTGCTTCGGCTTTCATACGCTTGATCTCTTCGTCAGACAGACCGGAGGATGCTTCGATACGGATCTTTTGCTCCTTACCGGTAGCTTTGTCCTTCGCGGTGACGTTCAAGATACCGTTGGCATCGATATCGAAGGTTACTTCGATCTGCGGTTCGCCACGACGAGCCGGCATGATACCATCGAGGTGGAAGATACCGATTTGCTTGTTCTGAGCTGCCATCGGACGCTCTCCTTGGAGGACTTTGATCTCTACAGAAGGCTGGTTATCGACAGCGGTGGTGAAGGTCTCGGTCTTCTTGGTCGGGATGGTGGTGTTGGCTTCGATCATCTTAGTCATGACACCGCCCATGGTCTCGATACCAAGGCTCAGCGGGGTTACATCGAGCAGGAGGACATCCTTGACGTCACCTGTGAGGACACCACCTTGGATGGCTGCACCTACTGCTACTACCTCATCCGGGTTAACGCCCTTCGACGGAGCTTTGCCGAAGAATTTCTGTACGGCATCCTGGATAGCCGGGATACGAGTCGAACCACCAACCAAGATGATTTCGTCGATATCGGAGGTCTTCAATCCGGCGTGCTCGAGGGCCGTGCGGCACGGAGCGATGGTACGCTGGATCAGATCGTCGATAAGCTGCTCGAATTTAGCACGTGTCAGGGTCTTTACGAGGTGAGCAGGAACACCGTTGACCGGCATGATATACGGCAGGTTGATTTCCGTAGAGGTAGAGGAGGAAAGCTCGATTTTTGCTTTCTCGGCAGCCTCTTTCAGACGCTGCATAGCCATCGGGTCTTTGGAGAGGTCCGCTCCACCGTTCTCGTTCTTGAACTCCTGAACGAGCCAATCGATAATACGATGATCGAAATCGTCACCACCAAGGTGTGTATCACCATCGGTTGCTTTTACCTCGAAGACACCGTCACCGAGTTCGAGCACGGACACATCGTGTGTACCACCACCGCAGTCGAAGACCACAATCTTCATATCCTTGTTGGACTTGTCGAGACCATAAGCCAAGGCAGCTGCGGTCGGCTCGTTGACAATACGGCGTACGTTCAGACCTGCGATCTCACCGGCTTCCTTGGTAGCCTGACGTAGCTTCGGTAACCTCTTGTCCGAGGTAGTCCTCAGCGGTTTTCTTCATCTTCTGGAGGATGATAGCCGAGATCTCCTGCGGGGTGTAGAGACGTCCGTCGATGTCCACACGCGGGGTGTTGTTATCGCCTTTCACTACCTTATAAGGAACACGCGCGATCTCAGATTGCAGACGATCATAGGTTTCGCCCATAAAACGTTTGATAGAATAGATAGTTTTGGTCGGGTTTGTGATTGCTTGACGTTTAGCAGGGTCACCCACTTTACGCTCACCGCCATCGATGAATCCGACTACAGAAGGCGTAGTACGTTTACCTTCAGCGTTAGCGATTACGATAGGTTCGTTACCCTCCATTACGGCTACACATGAGTTTGTAGTACCGAGGTCAATTCCAATAATTTTAGACATAGTATTTTTCCTTTCTTTAATTAATTTTCGATTTTTATGACCGTCTTGCGGACTGATAGACCGCTGCGCTGACAGACCGTTTCACTGACAGACCGCTGCGCTGTTAGACCGAGTCACCCAAATAATGACAAAAGGCGTGCCAAAGGGGATTTGGCAGAAAAAGGCTGACAAAATGGCAGAAGGGGAAAGTGAAAATGACATATATCCGGCGGAATACCGCCGGGAACAGGACATAAAAAAAATCCGCCAAGATTGGCGGATAGATTATTAAGAGAGATCGTAGCCGTAGTGCTTGAGACGGTTGGTGTTGGAACGCCAATCTTTGTCCACTTTGACGAAGAGCTGGAGGAAGACCTTTTTTTGGAAGAATTCCTCGATGTCCTTGCGGGCTTGCGAACCGACGCGTTTGAGTGCAGAACCGGCTTTGCCGATGATGATGCCTTTTTGGGAATCGCGTTCGCAATAAATGACGGCGGAAATAGAGATTAACTTGTCCTCTTCCTTGAAGGATTCTACTTCGACTTCGACGGAGTACGGGATCTCTTTGTCGTAATTGAGCAAGATCTTCTCTCGGATGATCTCGTTGACAAAGAAGCGTGCGGGCTTGTCGGTCAGCTGGTCTTTGGGAAAGAACGGCGGACCGACAGGCAGTGCATCTTTGATAGCATCGAAAAGCTGCGAAACGCCGAAACGTTCTTGTGCCGAAATGGGGAAGATGGTAGCTTCGGGAAGCTGGGTGTGCCAAAATTCCACTAATCGTTCCAAGGTATCTTGCGATGTCAGATCAATCTTATTTATTATAAGGAACACGCTCGAGCCTGCTGAAGACATCTTCTTTACTTTCTCGATGAAGTCGGGATTGCGGTCGATGGTGTCTTGGGGTTCGGTGACGTATAGCAGGACATCGGCATCGACGAGGGCCGAACGGGAAAACTCGAGCATCTGACGCTGGAGTTGGTAGTTCGGCGAGAGGACACCCGGTGTGTCTGAATAGACCATCTGGAAGTCTTCGCCGTTAACGATTCCCATGATACGATGGCGTGTTGTTTGGGCTTTCGACGTGATAATCGAAAGACGTTCGCCGACCAAGGCGTTCATGAGGGTCGATTTGCCGACGTTGGGGTTACCGACGATATTTACAAACCCACTGCGATGTACCATTTGTTCATTTACCATTTGGTCATTTATTTGGTCATTTATTCATTGAAACATTTTACCATTCAAGGAGGACTTTGCCACATTGGCCGGAGACCATGACGTCGAAGCCTTTTTGGAAATCATCAAAGGCGAAACGGTGAGTAATCACCGGCGAGAGATCAAGTCCACCGAGGAGCATTTGCTCCATCTGGTACCAAGTCTCCCACATGCGACGACCTGTTATTCCTTTGATAGTGAGGGCATTGAAGATAACATCCGACCAGTTGACCTGGGTGTCGGAAGGCAGGATTCCCAATTGGGCGATGTTGGCACCTTTGTACATATGCTCGATCATCTCATTGAAGGCAGCAGGAGCCCCAGACATCTCCAGTCCCACATCAAATCCGCGGATACCGAGTTGATTCATTGCGTCCTGTACAGTTTCACCTTTTGAGCCATCGACGGTGAGGGTCGCCCCCATTTTTTTGGCGATCTCCAGACGAAGCGGGTTAATATCCGTAACGACGATATTCTTCGCTCCGGCATAACGGCAAATACCAGCCGCCATCGTACCGATGAGTCCAGCTCCGGTAATGAGTACATCTTCGCCGAGAAGGGGGAAAGCGAGGGCAGTGTGGGTAGCGTTGCCGAACGGGTCCATGATAGCAGCGAAGTCATCGGGTATCTCCGGACGGAGCTTGACGACGTTCGATTCGGGTATGGTGACATATTCGGCAAAACAGCCATCCTTGCCCATGATACCGACAGAGATAGTGTTTTCACAGACGTGTCCCATTCCCCTTCGGCAGTTACGGCAGTGTCCACAAACGATGTGACCCTCCGCGGTGACGCGTTCGCCGATCTGGAAATGCCGGACACCGGCTCCTACTTCCGCCACGACGCCGACGAACTCATGGCCCATCGTATAAGGCGGTTTGCAGTGCGCCTGTGACCAAGCGTCCCATTTATACATATGGAGGTCAGTACCACAGATAGCGGCTTTCTTGACCTTAATAAGGACATCATTCACCCCCACCTCCGGCATCGGTACATCTTCCATCCAAATGCCAGGCTCGGGAAATCTCTTGACGAGAGCTTTCATAATTGACGATTTACAAATTTACGATTTACGATTTATTGACGATTTTGTTTAATTGACGATTTTCCGAGAACAATTGTACAATCTTTTTCAATCGTAAATCAATCGTACCTCGTCAATCGTCCAATCGTCAATTATTACAACACGCTGAGTTCTTTGCCGATTTTGGTAAAGGCGGCGATGCATTTATCCAATTGTTCGCGTGTGTGCGCAGCAGAAACCTGTACGCGGATACGCGCTTGACCTTTGGGAACGACGGGATAATAGAAGCCGGTGACGTAGATGCCTTCTTTCTGGAGGGCAGCGGCAAAAGTCTGGCTGAGAACGGCATCGTAGAGCATGACTGCACAGATAGCAGACTGCGTAGGTTTGATGTCGAAGCCAGCGGCTTTCATGCGATCGATGAAGTAAGCCGTGTTCTCGTGGAGCCGGTCTTGCAGTTCGTTGGAGCGCGTGAGGATCTCGAAGGTCTTGATACCTGCGGCCGCTATCATCGGGGGGATAGAGTTCGAGAAGAGATAAGGACGGCTACGTTGACGCAGGAGGTCGATGATCTCTTTCTTACCCGTTGTGAAACCGCCGACCGAACCGCCGAAGGCTTTACCGAGCGTGCCGGTGATGATCTCAATCTTACCGCGCATGTTATAGAGCTCGGTCACACCGTGTCCGGTCTTACCGACAACTCCGGCAGAGTGCGATTCGTCCACCATGACGAGGGCGTTGTATTTCTGTGCGAGTTCGTAGATCTTATCCAGGGGGCAGACATTACCGTCCATAGAGAAGACACCATCGGTAGCGATGATACGGAAACGCTGTGCTTGTGCTTTCTTGAGTTGCTCCTCGAGGTCCGCCATATCGCCGTTGGCGTAGCGGTAACGCACGGCTTTGCAGAGACGGACGCCGTCTATGATGGACGCATGGTTGAGGGCGTCGGAGATGATAGCATCTTCTTCGGTTAAGAGCGGTTCGAAGAGTCCTCCGTTCGCGTCAAAACATGCGGCATAGAGGATGGTATCTTCCGTTCCGAAGAAATCCGAGATGACACGCTCAAGTTGTTTATGGGTGTCTTGGGTTCCGCAGATGAAACGTACAGACGCCATACCGTAACCACGTTCATCCATGCGGTCCTTTGCCGCCTGAATGAGTTCGGGGTTGTCGGCGAGGCCGAGGTAGTTATTCGCGCAGAAATTGATCACTTGTTGACCACCTTCGACCGCGATACCCGATGACTGCGGGGTGATGATCACCCGCTCGTTCTTATAGAGACCTGCTTCGCGGATCTCATTCAGCGTTTTTTGCAGGTGTTGTTGAAAGTCTTGATACATAAACTAATTTACCATTTGGTCATTTACCATTTGTTCATTTATTTGGTCATTGAACCATTTTGCATTCAGATGATGCCCTGTTCAAGCATAGCTGTCGCAACCTTCATGAAGCCGGCGATGTTAGCGCCCTTGACGTAGTCGATTGTGCCATCCGGCTGTGTGCCATAACGGACACACTGCTCATGGATAGACTCCATGATATGATGGAGACGCTCATCAACCTCTTCGGCTTTCCAAGAGAGGTGCTCTGCGTTCTGTGTCATTTCGAGACCGGAAGTAGCTACACCACCCGCGTTGACAGCCTTGCCTGGAGCAAAGAGGATGCCGTTATGTTGGAAGAAATGGATCGCACCCGGCTGGCAGCCCATATTCGACACTTCGCAACAACACCAGCAACCGTTGGCTTTGAGTTCCTTCGCGTCGTCTTCGGAGAGTTCGTTCTGGAAAGCACAAGGCAGAGCAATGTCGCAAGGCACAGACCAAGCTTTCTTACCAGCGGTGAAGGAGCAGAGGGACGGGAATTTATCCGCCATATCTTGCACCTTATTACGGTTCGACGCGCGCATAACCAACATGTAATCAATCATTTCCGGCGTGATACCATTCGGGATAGCCACTACTCCGTCCGGACCGGAGATTGCCACTACTTTGGCGCCGAGTTCAACGGCTTTTTTCGCTGCGCCCCAAGCTACGTTTCCGAAGCCGGAGAGCGCTACTTTCTTGCCTTTGATATCTTTGCCCGCCGTATGGAGAAGATGCTGGGTGAAATAGAGAGCACCGAAACCGGTAGCTTCCGGACGGAGGATCGAGCCGCCCCAAGTCATACCTTTTCCGGTAAGGACACCTGTATGATATTCGCGCGCGAGTTTCTGGTACATTCCATTGAGGAAACCGATCTCGCGCCCACCGACGCCGACGTCACCGGCAGGGATATCCTGATCGGGACCTATGCAACGCCACAATTCAAGCATGAACGCCTGACAGAAACGCATGATCTCTGCGTCTGATTTGCCGACCGGATCAAAGTCCGAGCCACCTTTAGCACCTCCCATAGGCAGGGTCGTCAGCGCATTTTTGAAAGTCTGCTCAAAGCCCAGGAACTTCAGCATTGAGGGCGTCACAGCGCGATGGAAACGCAGTCCGCCTTTGTACGGGCCGATGGCGCTGTTGAACTGAACACGGTAACCAAGGTTCGTCTGGACTTCTCCCTGGTCATCAATCCAAGTGACACGGAAAGTGAAGATACGGTCAGGCTCGACCATACGCTCCACGATCTTCGCTTGTTCAAACTCGGGGTGCTGGTTATACACCTCTTCAATAGATTCGAGAACCTCTTGAACGGCCTGCAGATACTCTGCCTCGCCCGGATGCTTCGCAGCAAGTTGCTGCATGATAGATTGTACTTTCATTATAGTGTGTTTTATGGATTTGTCTTAGCGACTGCAAAGTTACACAAAAAAAATGACATACACAATAGTGTATGCCACTTTTATCTATTTTTTTCTCAAATAAACATAAAAAGTGGTACCTTTTTCGGAAGTTTCAAATGAAATATGTCCCCCAGATCCCTCCACTATATGTTTGGAAATTGCCAACCCGAGTCCGTTTCCGTTGGATTTGGTAGTGAAGTTCGGCCGGAAGATAGAGGGTTGAATATCCGCCGGTATGCCGGTACCGTCATCTGAGATGGAGATTTGTATTTCACGATCCGAATGAGCGGCATTGAGAACAACGATGATGTCCGTAGGGGATGCCTGAAGTGCATTTCGGATGATGTTCACAAAGACTTGGGAAATCTGCTCCTGGTCCGCGAGCGCCATGACGCCGGAGTCCGCTCCAACGTAACGGATAGGTATCTGCTCGTCGTTGGCCCGCTGGAGGGTAATGACATTAGACAGTTTCTCAGCAATGTCCACTTCGGTGGTGACCACCTCGGGTTGTTTGGCAAAAGCAGAGAAAGACTGCGCTATATGGGCGAGGTTGTCAATCTCGGATATCAGCATCTTGGTGGTCTTGTCAAAATAAGCGTCAAACTGGTCAGTCCCGCGCTTGAGTTGCAGTTTCTGGACGGACAGTTTCATCGGGGTAAGCGGGTTGTTGATCTCATGGGCAATCTGCCTTGCCATCGTCCGCCAAGCCCCCTCACGCTCTGCATTTGCCAGTTTTTCAGCCGATTCCTCCACCCTATCCACAAGAATATTATAGCGTTCAACGAGTGCTCCGAGTTCGTCATGATAGGGATAATTGATGTGATTATCGGCACCACCTATCTCAAACCGCCTCATTTTATCGGTAAGCATAGAGATGGGGGCTGTCATGCTTTTAGCCGCTCCAAAAGCGAAGAAGAGCGCCAAGACGAGCACAATCATATAAGGCGGAAGAAGGCGTACGAGGAGTGCGTCCACTTGTTCATTCCGGGTCTGTTCGCTCAAGAAAGAGGGAACGGCTATATAACCAATCGTGACGAAAGAGCCGTTATGGAAGGGGATATACGAAACGAGATAGGGCTGCGCGGCTATCTGCTCGTAACAAATGAGGGCATGACGGTCCGTAAAAAGGGCCTCCGGCGCCATGCGACGCGAGAGGATACCGCTATCGAACAGCGCCGGTGAAGAAGAGGCAATCAGTTCGCCGGAAAGAGAATAAACATGGATATCCTGGTTCATATCATAGCCCAAATCATGCAAGTCAACCGCCAAACCGGGAGCTTGCGCCGACGAGAGGGTCACATCCCAATAATAGAGGGAACGGAGATAGGACTGGATATATTCGGAGCGGACTTGCAGATCATGCCGTTGGTGCTGCTCATAATTGCGATGAACATAACCGATGGACATGAAAAAGATATATATGAACACCGCCAACACGGGGGTGAGGATGATATACATGATCCGCGTAGAGAGACGCATATTCCGGATACCATGGTTTCGAATAAGCCCCAAAATACCAAGCAAAATAACCAAACCGAAGAGAACATGGCACAAGATAAAATAGAAACGCGAAGCGGTATAGGGTTTCTTGTCATACGCAAGCAGTTCGCGGAAAGAGAAAGTCTGCGATGCCACAGAAGATATATCCGTATAATCATCGAGTTTGGTATATTCCAAGGGGATGACCGTCAGCACATTATAGATGCCAGCTTTTGTCCACCGTATTTTAGCACGGGCATTCGAGAAATTCATGTCTCGCCATGTGTCATAAACGGTAAGGTACACCGCATCGGAGGCAATCCGGTTAGAAGACCAATAGACCAATTGGCGGGCGTCAAAGACATAAAAAAGGATCTGCTCGTTCTGTTCGGCGATGGTACGGATCGAGTCCATCGAGGCGTTATTCTCCAAGGCATTGCAAAGCAACGCCGTCTGCTCTTCCGCCTTCTCCTGCCAAATCTGCTCCGAAGAAGCCGAATGACACGCAGAAAAGAGCGTCAGTACGCCTACAAGGAGCATAAAATGCACTATTTTTTGTATATTTTTCATTTTCGCTTGCAAAATTACAACAAATTTCGTACCTTTGCAAACTTTTTTTAAAAAAAATAACAAAATGGTACAAATTTTTACTGCTTTGCTGCTTGGATTGCTTACAATCCTCGATCCGTGCACACTCATGACAAGTATCACAGCGATCGGATATATTGATAAAGAGATCAACAACAAACGGTTGGTGCTGACCAACGGGTTGATGTTCGTTTTAGGTAAGTTAGCGACCTACGTTCTGCTGAGTATTCCGTTTTTGATGGGCGCACAAACAGAGGGTATCCAGCACGTGCTGGGTCATTACGGTGAACCGATCCTCGCCGGATTCATGTTAGTTTGCGGCGTAGTGCTGCTTTATAGCGGTCATCATCATCACAAACATGATCACGGTATCAGCAAGTGGTTGAAAGAGACGGACAGCAAGGAGAGTTGGCTTTGGTCGTTTATTTTGGGCATTTTCTTCGCGATTGCTTTCTGCCCGCACCGATTGGTTTATTTCCTGACGATGATTGATATCATGCTGACACTTCCGAACACATGGAGTTGGATTATGCCGATGGTATTCGGTTTGGGAACGGGCGTTCCTATTATGCTGATTGCATGGCTGGTAAGTTACAGCGCAGTGAACATAGGAAACCTCACCAGCAAGATGGGAGCGTTCGAAAAATGGTTCCGCCATATATGCGCAGTGCTGTTCCTTGTGTTAGGCGTGTATCTGACGATTCATTGCGTGATTGAATACCACGAGCACAATCACAATGGATGCAACCATTGTGAATTGAGAATTGACAATTGATAATTGATAGTAATAATCAGGTGGCATCGGAAGGTTTTCAGTTTAAGCAGTTTTACATCCGTCATGATCATTGCGCGATGAAAGTTGGGACGGACGGTGTGTTGTTAGGATGTTGGGCAACAACTCCATCCTATCCCTCCCCGCAAGGGAGGGGAATAAGGATTCTCGATATCGGCACAGGTTCCGGACTTATTGCGCGAATGTTGATGCAGCGGTTTCCTGAGGCTGAAGTAGAGGGGATTGATATTGACGTAGCGGCTGTGGAACAAGCGAGAGAGAATGGCGTAAAAGCATTTGTCTCCAGTCTGCAAGAATGGCACAGTACGTACGACCTGATTGTATCTAACCCACCCTATTTTCAAAACAGTTTAAAGAATCCCGACAAAGGTCGTCAGACGGCGCGGCATACTGATACTCTGAGTTATGAGGAGCTAATGAGACACAGCGCGCGGTTATTGAAAGAGGGCGGTCAATTAGCGCTTATTCTGCCCGCAGAAGCGGAGGACGAGATACGGCAAATGGCAGCAGGGGAGGGCTTGTCTCTCGCGCGCGCTACGCGCGTATATAGTAAGGTGTCTAAACCGGCAAGAAGAGTGTTGCTTCTTTTCGAGATTACGAAATCACAAGGTTACGAGATCACGACCGATTCTCTGATTCTCGAAAACGAGACAGGCGGACGATCGGCGGAATACCAGGAATTAACAAAGGACTTCTACCTGTGAGGCAGAAGTCCTTTGCGTATCAGCCAAGATTGGCTGATTATTTTGCGACGTTGACAGCACGCACCTCGCGGATGACAGTCACTTTGACCTGCCCCGGATAGGTCATCTCATCCTGGATACGTTTTGCAAGATCGAAGGAGAGGAGTTCGGTGTCCTTATCGGAAATCTTATCCGCTCCCACAATGACACGCAGTTCACGTCCAGCTTGGAGGGCATAAGTCTTCACCACACCGGGGAAGGACATAGCAAGATTCTCCAAGTCGTTAAGACGTTTCACATACGACTCAACGATCTCACGACGTGCTCCCGGACGGGCACCGGAGATAGCATCGCAGGCTTGCACGATAGGCGCAATGATAGTAGTCATCTCACATTCGTCGTGGTGCGCACCCACAGCATTGCAGATATCGGGTTTCTCTCCATATTTCTCGCAGAGTTTCATACCGAGTTCTGCGTGCGGCAGTTCGACATCATCATCTGCCACTTTACCGATATCATGAAGGAGTCCGGCACGCTTAGCCGCTTTGACGTTCAAGCCCAATTCACCCGCCATCGCAGCGCAGAGGTTTGCTGTTTCACGACTATGCTGTAATAAGTTCTGACCATAAGACGAACGATATTTCATTTTTCCGACCAGACGAATCAATTCCGGATGGAGACCATGAATACCCAGATCAATCGTTGTACGCTTACCCGTTTCGATAATCTCTTCCTCCACTTGCTTGGTCACTTTCGCTACCACCTCTTCGATGCGCGCGGGGTGAATACGTCCATCTTGCACAAGTTGATGCAACGAGAGGCGCGCTATCTCGCGGCGCACGGGATCAAAAGCAGAAAGGGTGATTGCTTCGGGGGTGTCGTCCACAACGATTTCCACACCTGTAGCCGCCTCGAGCGCACGGATATTACGTCCCTCACGACCGATGATACGACCCTTCACTTCGTCATTCTCAATATGGAAGACTGAAACGGTGGACTCGGCTGCGGTTTCAGAAGCAACACGCTGAATAGTCTGGATAATAATTTTCTTCGCCTCTTTATTTGCCTCGAGACGCGCATTGTCCATGATCTCGTTGATATAGGACATAGCAGCTGTTTTGGCTTCGTCCTTGAGGGCTTCGATGAGTTGTTTCTTCGCTTCCTCGGCAGACATTCCACTCAGTTGCTCAAGCTGTTTCTCCGCCTGTTGGTGGAGTTTCTCGACCTCCTGCTGTTTATAGTCCAGCGCTTGTTGGCGTTGCTCTACCGCTTGCGTTTTTTGATTCACTTCGTTGAGGCTGCGTTGGATATCTCCTTGCCGCTGATTGAGCTGTTGTTCACGCTGATTCAAACGCTGCTCTTGTTGCTGCAGACGTTTGTCTTGCTCACGAACGGTATTGTCGTGCTCTAACTTCAGGGCAATGAATTTCTCTTTCGCCTCAACAATCTTGTTCTTTTTCATCACCTCGGCTTCTTCCTCTGCTTTCTTGAGCAGGTTGGTAGCAGCAAAACGAGAGATGAGGTAGTAGATACCGGCTCCCAACAGGAGTCCGACTACTGCCGCGATAATTAGTAAGATTGCTGTGTTCATTGATTCAGTTTTTCAATTATTAATGCATTTAGTTTGTTTAATTCCTTCTCCACCGGCACCAAGCTCTTTTCGCGTGCATCGGAATGAAGAGCAACTGCCACTTCGAGCGCCGTGTACATCCAAAGTTGCTCCGCCGATGCGTTGGGGCGCAACTTGAGGTAGTACTGAAAGCGTCTGTTGAGCAATTCCGCCGCTTTGCGATAGTCAGGCTCCTGTTCACGCGGCACATCGAGACCTACCGTATGGGCATCCAGATGAAGATTGATATGCTGCTTGTCATTTACCATATACGCCGTATTTTACTTTTTCAATACTGCTATCGCACGATCGACCTGCGCAATAAGGGCATTGATTCGTTTCGTAGCTTCTTCGCTTGTCTCCGTCGCCGTGAGCGCATTTGCAGTAGCAAGACGTCGGTTCTGCTGCTGGATTTGCAGCAACTCGCTATGCGTCCGGATCAACTCCTGACGCTGCCGCTCTACATCCTCCCGCAAAGCCTCATTCTCCTGTTGTAACGCCGCATAGCGGTCCAACAAGAGATGCACATTTTGCGATAGATTGTCAAGCGACTGCATTATGTAAGAAGGATAAATGTATGAGGTACAAATTAGAAGCTATATCCCACACCGATACCAATTACACCCTTGAATTGGCAACGCTCAGCCACATCGCCATTTTTATTGGCAATGAGCGTACCCGGGTAGTATTTGAGGCTCGTTTGCAGCGTCACTTGCAGACATTTGAGGAACTGATAGCTCAACGCTACATCCCAGTCTACATCGAACATTCCTGTGAAACGATTCTTATTGGAATAGGTAAAATAGCGATCTGCTGCTGGTAGCGCATCCCAATCCGCCTCTGTACGGGTCGGAGCAGCCGCCATCCATGCATCCTTCACATTGAATCCTTTGCCCTGATACGGAGTAAAGAGGGCAAGTGTGGTGCTTAACTTGAAATCCTTATAGGTATAAGCGATTGCACCCTTGAGGCTGAAACCGAACTCGGCACGGAAATTACGATAATGCTCCATACCGTCAGCTCCATAATATGTAGTACCTATCGAACGTTGCAGGTCACTGCGGACATCCTTATTATTATCCATCAAACTCTGGTAAACGGTTTCATTCCAATCAGCCTCAGCATGAGCAGTACCATCAACCTCTCCTGCCAACCATGCATCTTTCGTATATCTCTCATTCCAACTATTACCAATATAAGCCGTTGTGATACGACCCGCGATCGGAGAGATATAGAGCGAGAAATCCGCTCCTTTATAATTATACTTGTAGTCAATACCGACAGAAATATCGGTATATGAAGGAGCGAGCCATTTGGAGATCAGGTTGTTATAACCCGTTTTATAATTACGACCCGGAGCATACTGACTCTGGAAACCACCCAACACGGTCAGATACCAGTTTTTCTTAAACTCCCAACCAAACTTGGTAGCGAGTTTGATATTATCGCTGGATTTTTGGAAAGAATCCTCATCCTGATCAATCCATGTCAGTCCGAAATCGGTGTCAAAATTGGTCTCCCAAGCTAATCCACCCTTATGATACAGCAAATGAAGCTTCGCATAAGCAATGCCGTTAACGTTGTTCTTACCGCCGGCAGCCCAGTTCACCAAACCGGTAGCGGCAGCGTTCAAACCCACCGTTCCGTCAAACTTCCAAGCTTTCTCTCCTTCTTCTATTTTCTGCAAGTCTGCGCCCGCTTTTGCAGCCGCTTCTGCATTACCCGTTACTACGGCTTTGTCCACTTCCTGCGCAGTCATCATCATGGTGCCAAAAAGGCAAAGCGATAAAGATAAAATTGATTTTCTCATAATTCTATTCTTAATTGTTTGTTACACGAATTTTTATTGGTTTCTCAAAAAACCGCACAAAGGTACAAAAAAAATCTCATATACGCAAATAAATAATGTACGCGCGCGGCTTTTTTTGCCAAATATATCAATTTTTACACATTTTTTTCTAATATCTGCACACTCATATGCAAAAAAAGCAGTAATTTTGCAGCGTGAATTAATATCGGGCATTGCGTCCGTTGAAAAACAAGAACATTTAACACAAAAATAAATATGAAAAGCATTTTTAGAAAAAGTTTATTGGTTGTAGCTCTATTAATTGGAGGTTTCTTGTATTCATCCGCGTATGACCACATCGGAGTTGCTGCCGGCACTATTGAAATAGGAACTATTTCGAAAGCACCGGGTGCCGGAAGCAGGTTTGCAAAATTTAAAGATGGCGCATACATCTATCGTGGAGCAGCGTGGTCATACAGCAATGGGAAAGGAATAAAAACACAAAATTCCAATTCTGGTGTGGTCTTTTATCTTGCTAACTCAGCAGATATTACTATTACTATCAAATTTGACGCTTCTAAGAATTTCGCCAATGTTGATGCTCACCTAAAGAAAATTAGTGATAGTGATTATGATAAATTCTTTACAGGAATCGAAAATAATACTACTGTCACTTTCACTTCCTCGGAGTATGAGACTAAAACTGTTGTCATTGACAAGAAAGGTGATTTCCAAGAAACCTTCCCTGCTATGCCCGCAGGATACTATTTTATGACATGTACAGGTACCGGTTCCAACACCTATTTCACCCAACTCATCGTTGGAGAAAGTAGTACTCCCGTAACTCCTACCGTCTCCAGTGTCACCATTAATCCTTCTTCTGCCACATTGAATCCTAACGATACGAAACAGTTATCGGTGACGGTCGATGCAACTCCTGCTTCCGCAGACAAGAGTGTTACATGGACAAGTAGCAATCCAAGTGTAGCTACCGTCAGCGAAAGCGGTTTGGTAACGGCTGTAGCACAAGGTACAGCCACCATTACGGCGACCTCGAATTTAGACAATACCAAATCCGGAACTTGCTCCGTGACTGTAAATGCTCCTGCTGCTCCGATTCCCGTAACTGCCATCGCACTCAATAAATCCACAGCAAACATTGCTATCGGGGATTCGGAAACATTAACAATCAATTACACCCCTGCAGATGCCAACACAGGCAAAGCAGTAACTTGGACCAGTAGCAACACAAGCGTTGCAACTGTAGATAACTCCGGAAAAGTAACCGGTATAGCCGCTGGTTCGGCTACTATCACTGCTACATCAACAACAGATGCTTCTATCACAGCCTCTTGTGCAGTCGCGGTACAAGCCGTAGCAGTAACAGGTGTGAGCATCAATCCCACATCTGCAAATCTCCAAATCGGAGGCAGTACAGATCTCACGTACACTATCTTACCAGCAAATGCAACGGATAAAAGCGTCTCATGGTCAAGTAGCAATACTTCAGTAGCTACCGTAAATAATGGTCATGTAACGACCATTGCAGCCGGAACGGCAACAATCACCGTCACCACAACGGATGGAAGCAAGACGGCAACCTGTTCGGTAACCGTCACGGCAGGCCCTCCCGTTCCACAGACCGATCTGACACTCCACGAACCGGAAGTGTATAACGCCAGCGAGTCAGAAGGTGGCTATGGAGGCACATTGAAGGTTGTAGATGGTCGCGAATTTGAGGTGTATTATATGACACGCGATGGTGAGAGCGAATTCTGTATCGCCACCACCAACGCAGACAAGACCATCGGCATCACTACGCGTACTTCCGGAGACTACGCTTGCAAGGCCAATGACGGTTGGTTCAAATTCTCCGCAACAGGATGGAGCAGTTCTTCCGACGCGATGGGAGGCGAATTCGGCACGATGGCACGCCGATTAGACATGGACAACTCATGCGAGTTCACCATGTATATCTCCGGATTCGACCAATTTGCTATAGTAGCACGCGATAAGAAACAAGACACATCCTCCGGACAAACCAAACCGGATGATAACAAATATCTTGAGGTGTATATCGATGATGTACTCCAGCCGCGCCAATTCAATTCTAATCCCTCTGTCCGCCGGTATGAAGTTACATCATCAAGACACGTAATTCGTATTATTCACCATGGAGGAGACAAGAGTGCCATGTACGCTTTCTCCCTCCGCGTAGCGCAAGAACCGCGTGTCAAATACATAGACGGTAACGATAGTACGCAAGCCGTCTGGGCAGGCAGAGATTTGAAACCGGTTACGTACTTCACGAAATACAATAATATGGGTCAAACCCTGCTGACATGGGAAGGGGCTGAAGCAACCGGTATCTCTCTCACGAAAGCGGGATCAGACGAGATTGGCGACACACTTATATTGAAAGGAACAGCTGCTTGTCCCGCCGGAGAGTATCACTACCGCGTGGAGAGTTTCACTTCTGCGGGTATTAAGACCACCAGTATAGCCGGTAAGTTTACCGTCAAGACACAGATCAGTTTCATGAATCTGGCGGATACCACGCTCGAAGTATACCAAAGCGAGGAGATGGATCCTATCCTATTCTCTTACTATGCTAACAGCGTTGACGATATTACCCTCGATTGGGGAGGAAATGCACCGGTCGGCATTACCGGCACGGGCGCAAACGGGCGCTATAGTCTTCGAGGCACACCGCAGACAGTCGGCACATTTAACTACACCCTCAGCGTAGCCGGAGGCAACACGATCAAAGGTCAACTGATTGTTCTGGAATTGAACTTGGGTGACAACCCTGTTCTATATTTGCAAAGCGATCGCGATGCCTATAAACAAGACGGTATTTACGCATATCTCAACAACAATGGTTATAACCTCATACCACGTGTAGCGCAAAGCGGTTTGCGCAAACCAGAACAATATGCGATGTATAACTGGATCCTCATTTCCGAAGATGCAGACGCAGATAACGGAGAGGTGCTTGCTGTCACTCGCGAAGGAGCTAACCGCCCTGTCCTGAATATGAAATCGTTCTCATACGCACCGGGACGTCTTGATTGGGGAGAGCCCAACAAAGGTAGTGTCAGCGATGAGGGCAGATTCATCACTGTCACTCGAGGAGACCACCCGATTTTCCAAGCGCTGCATAAGAAACAAGGCGATAGAATCATGGTGCTGGATACCGTTATCCGCAGAGGTCTGATGCCGATTGATGTACATCTGAACGGTACACTCTGTCTCGCAACCGCCCTCAAAGGTGATATCGAAGATTACTTTGCAGACGGAGAACCTGCTACTTTCCTCCACGAAATACCGGCATCCATGCGCGGCGGATACAAATATATTTGTATGCCGATTGGAATAAGTAGTAGCAAAAAACTGACTTCGGACGGTAAAAAACTCTTAGAGGCAGTGATTAGCTATCTCCTGAGCGACGAACAGACAGTACTTCCGCCGACGTTGCAGATCACAGACTTCAGAATCGGCGATTTGGTAGGTGATATTGATGAGGCTACGAATACGATCACCATCAATATTAACCGCTCGGAGTATCCTGAAATTGACCTCTCATCGGTTGTACCGACCGTCACATTAGCCGACCCGAATAACACGTTCCTCGTACCTGACGAGAATGAACCCGTTGATCTGGAGTGGACCAAATGGATCCCTGTTTATTACACCGTAACCGACCATGTAGGTCAGCGCACATACACCATTGTAGTCAATATCTACTCCCCAGAAGGTATCGAGGAGGTTTATAGCGCAGGCGAATGGGTGAATATATTCGACATCTATGGTCGCAAAGTGGCTACCACGAACGAGGATATCTATTCGATGGCTCTGCCGCATGGCATGTACATCGTGGTGACGGAGAATGGTCAAACTCTCAAAATCATGCGCTGATGAGAACGGAGAAAGAGTTGGAAGGAGTTACCTTGTTAGGTAATCAAGGCGTACGATATAGCGATAACTACAACCCGGGAGTGCTGGAGACTTTTCCTAACAAGCACCCCGAGAATGAGTATTTGGTAACCTTCAATTGTCCGGAGTTTACTACCCTTTGCCCTAAAACAGGGCAACCTGATTTCGGACATCTTTACATCAGTTATATCCCGCGCGAACGGATGGTGGAGAGCAAGAGCCTCAAGCTTTATCTCTTCTCCTTCCGCAACCACGGTGATTTCCATGAGGACTGCGTGAATATCATCATGAAGGATCTGGTAAAACTGATGGATCCCAAATACTTAGAGGTAACAGGCTATTTCCTACCCCGCGGGGGAATCAGTATCTACCCCTTCGCTAACTACGCCGATTCGGACCACCAGGAACTCAAAGCCCAGCGTTTAAAGGAACAATTGACTCAAAATATTAATTACAAAACTAATTAACCCTATCTTCTCCCTTCCCTTTAGGGAAGGGTTGGGGTTAGGCTTTTAAATATGAAAGATTCTTTAATTGTACTTTCAGGAGGATTAGACTCAACAACGATGCTCTATGAGTATCAATATCGTATCAGTATGGCTCTTTCCTTCCATTATGGAAGTAACCATAACGACCGTGAACTGGAGTTTGCCAAATTGCATTGCGAGCGGCTCGGTATTCCCCATATGGTAATTCGTCTGCCATTCATCAAACAGTTCTTCAAATCCTCGCTTTTGGAAGGAGCGGAAGCTATTCCTGAAGGCAACTACGATGAAAAGAACATGAAATCGACCGTTGTACCATTCCGTAACGGTATCATGCTCTCCATAGCTGCCGGCATCGCGGAGAATAACCGGTTGCAGTATGTTATGCTGGCAAACCATGCCGGAGACCATACCATCTATCCCGACTGCCGTCCGGAGTTTGTGGAAGCGATGAATAACGCCATTCATTATGGCACGTGGAACGGCGTGCAGTTACTCACTCCGTACACCCATCTCACCAAGGCAGAGATTGCTTCCAAAGGCAAAAAGCTCAACCTCGATTACAGCGAGACTTGGAGCTGCTATAAAGGCGGAGAACATCATTGCGGAGTATGTGGTACCTGCCGCGAGCGAAAAGAAGCGCTCGCCCAAGCCGGCATTGAAGATAACACCATTTACGATAACTAATTTGTAATTTGTAATTCGTAATTTGTAATTCGTAATTTTTAATTTTTAATTCGTAATTACTGCCATGTATTACGTAGAAAAACGAATAGAGATTTCCGCAGCACATAACCTGATGCTCTCATATGAGAGCAAATGCGAGAACCTGCATGGACATAATTGGATCATCGTCGTCTATTGCAAGGCGAAAGAGCTGAACCAAGACGGCATGGTGACGGACTTCACACACATAAAAAAAGTGGTCAAAGATTCCTTCGACCATAAATATATCAATGAGGTGCTGGATGTCAATCCCTCAGCAGAGAATATCGCCAAGTGGATATGCGACCATGTGGAGAACTGCTATAAAGTGTCCGTGCAGGAATCCGAAGGCAACACCGCCATCTACGAACGCGATTAACGGAGTCCCACAATCTTGTGTAACTGCACACTAAGGCGCCAGAATGGATGCGCGAGAATATAGCGAACTGTCTCGTCAAGATTATCATTCGCGTCATCTTCCCACTCATCGACACCGCTCATCATGAGCCATTCACCGGTATAACGTAAAGGCTGTAACAACCAATGTTCAGCCTTTAATTGGGTTCGCCAAACCTCCGGATCATATGTGCCGGTAAAGACCACTTTCACTTCATTCACTTGCTTTAAAGCCAGTTTCGTCCCCTCTTTGGGCGAACAAGTGATCCAATCGATACCGTCCGGAATAGGACGTGTACCATTTGTCTCGATGCCGATATAAAAACCCGCAGCATGAATAGCATCGATGAGCTGTTTATCCACCTGTAGAGTTGGTTCGCCACCCGTGAGTATGCACATTTTGCGCCGCACATTAGGGATGTCGTAGAGGTTCTGTATCTCCGAAACAATCTGCTCGGCAGTCATCTCCTTATACCCCTCAAACTCCGTATCGCACCAAGGGCAACGGAGATTACACCCACTGAAGCGGACAAAGACGGCAGGGATGCCGCTATGGGCACCCTCGCCTTGTAAAGTATAGAATATTTCGTGAACTTTATACACCGTACACCCTACCCTGCACACCTTTATTTCACCGCCTTGAACGACATATCAAGCGATTTATAGCTGTGCGTCAATGCTCCGACGGACACGAAATCCACGCCCTGAAGCGCATAATCGCGCAAGGTATCGATGGTGATACCGCCGCTTGACTCGATCTCCATGTGTCTGCCGGCTGTCTTCTCCCACGCGCGGATGAGATCCACCGCCTCTTTGGTCTTCGCAGGAGTGAAGTTATCCAGCATGATACGATCGGGGATATTCGTGGATAAAGCCTCGTTGATCTCATCAAAGTTACGCACCTCGATCTCAATCTTAAGGTTCTTCCCCTTATCCTTACAATAATCACGCGCACGAGTGAGGGCATTGGTGATACCGCCGGCAAAGTCCACATGATTATCCTTCAAGAGGATCATATCGAAAAGCCCGATACGGTGATTCATACCGCCGCCAAGCGCTACCGCTTCTTTCTCAAGATACCGCAAGCCCGGCGTAGTCTTTCGGGTGTCAAGCACGTGACATCCCGTGTCAGCTATGAGCGATTGATACGTATGCGCTGTAGTTGCTACACCCGACATGCGTTGCATGATATTGAGCATCGTGCGCTCGATCTGGAGCAGACTCAACTCTTTGCCGTACACCTTGAAAGCGATGTCGCCTGGTTTGACGTGATCGCCATCGTGCAAGAACTGCTCAAAGCGGCACTCGGGATCAAAATAATTGACAATCTCTTTCGCTACTTCCACACCGGCTAACACACCGGTATCCTTGATTATCAACTGCTGACAACCCATCTGGGTGGGCGGTATACAACTGAGCGATGTATGATCACCATCGCGGATATCTTCCTCAAACCAGATTGCAATTAACTTGCGAAGTTCTTCTTTTTTCATAATAAATCACATTTTGCGCTGCAAAATTACTGCTTTTTTCGCATATATGCAAATATTTGAACAAAAAAAATAATCCTGCCCTTGCGGCTAAAGCAAGGTAATCACCTGTTCTCCGCCTATTATCCACCTGTTCTCCACCTGGTCCCAATGGATGCTCAATGGATGCTCAATGGGTGCTGAATGGATGCTCCCCCCAACGTTACTATAATCTAATTGCAAGAATCTCTTAAGAACTGGCGTCTTCATCACGCCTTTTAGAAATCGAGTGCAAAGGTACAAAAAATTTTTGATATATGCAAATTTTTGGGCATCGAAAATGTATAGTTTTGGGGCGAAAACCGCGTAACTTGCTGATTTAATCGAGAAGTACGAAGATGAGAAAAATGTCGGAATGACATTCCGACGAAACGGACGACGTGTTATGCCGATTGATAATCGCCGAAATTCAAAGAAAAAAGAAAGCGCGGGACTTGCTGGTCTCGCGCTGGACGTATCAATAGATAGACTAGTAATACTCTTTTACAGTCATTTTAACGTCTTTCTTTTCTGATGCCACATCTTGGTCTTGCATGTATTCAGAACTATATTTCCCGCGAGGTATATCTCGTAAGATATAGCCATTTGCCATTCTCGCTGCTTGAATATGTTCTGTTACAGCAGTATTTATTGCAGATGCGACTAGCGCAAATACTGCGCCGAAACCGCCTCCTCCACTATTCTGCACACTTAAGTCTAAATACAGATCACAACTTCTCTCAAACAGGATATCGCTATTGTATGCAGATTTCACTATAAAATGGATATTCGTCTCTATTCCAAATCCCTTTTTAGTCCAACTATTGATTTCTGTGAACACAACAGCATCTGCTCCAAAATATTTCTGAAATGCGGCTAGAGAACTATTAATAAATAATTCCGCATCATATGCACTCTCATGTTTCAGCACCTCCATCGTTAATAAGGGAGACAAAACATAATATCCTTTTTCGATAAGAGGTTTAGAGATGCTCGTATATAGATAGTCTTTTGCGTCCACGTTAGTTGAATTATTAATTGGAGGCATGACTAAGAAAACCAATGGTTTGGCTTCATACATTTTTGCATATTGTTCTCCTCTCGATATCTTGGTGTACGTAGAGCAACTTGTTAAAAAGAGCACGGATACAAGTATGTATCCTAAAAATGATATACGTGTTTTCATTGCAGTAGTTTCTCCATTAGTGGTTTAACAAAAGTAGCAGACTCGGGATAGAGCGTAATTTCGCGTTCTAGCAGTTGCTTCGCATATTGAGGAAAAAACGATGCATAATCACTTCTCTCAAACATTTTTTGTTGGCGCTTTGTTGCAGCATTGGCAAATGCATCTGCCGTTTCCGGCATACTTAGATAATAAGCATATTCCGCGCATATTCCAGGAGGCGGTACTTGCCGGGTTCCTCCAGGGTTGCTGACCATATCCTCGAACACGCAAATCATAGCGCACATGGCCTCTGGTGTTTGTTTTTTATACAAGCCATATGCCATTTCTTCGTATTTTGAAGCACCATTTTGAGCGCCGCCCCAATAATATAAAGATGATGGGGCAGAACAACTTGTTACAAAAATTGTAGTAACAAGTATAAACTTAGATACTATTTTTCTCATAATTGAACGATTTTATGCTCATTAGCACTAATGAAGACAACATGATTATATATAGTCGCTCCTTGATCATTAGTAACAACTACTTTATGCTGTCCAGGCTTCAAGACGATAGTATTTTCTGCTTTCTTCTTGAATTTTCTATCTCTTCTATATGTTTTTTCCTTAACGGTGAAGACTTTATACTCGAGTTCATCAACCATAACAGTAATAGCCGAACTATTGTTTGCTACAAATGAGATCTCGGCATTGTCCGCTTTTCCTCCACTAACCGTGTAAACGCCCCCGCAACTAGTCAAGAAGAACAATAAGGAGCAGATGCTTGCAATTAAAACCTTCTTCATAATAACATTATTTATCTGATACATAATAACTATCTAATTTATTAATGTCAATAGGTTCTCCTTCATATGAGCAAAAAGAGATTTCATTTTCCGGGATGTCTCCTACAGACATGAGAATTGTCATCTGCCCTATCTTTTTACCAGGCAACTCCACCATCATTCCGGATTGAGGGTTTCGCACTTTTTTACCTTTCTCATATACACGGAAAACATCACCGGTATTAATACCTTGAGAGGCTCCTCCTGATATAATAAATTGGTCAGATTCCTGTGCTAATATATAACCACGCCATGGTTTATCCATACATTTGTTGATAACATTCTCCACTAATTGACTCAATGCAGCAGAGATAGCCTTGTCTGATAACGTTGCATCAAATCCGGCAGTACCACCTACACCTAATGTCGTTTTTGATGAGGTTTCTGCGTATCCCATAGCCTCATCGGCATATATGGTTAACCGTGTGGCAACTTCAACCAAACGTATGCTAACTCCAGCTTCTACTGTTTGTGTTTTGGTCGATGAAAAAACCCTTTGTTGCCCCTCTGTCTTTCGTCCAAACTGTGTAATAGAGCCGAGAATGATATAATCAGCTTTGATAGTATTTAGACTATCGCTACCTTCTGATACTAATACATCCAAGTCATCTTTTTCCAACAGAATGAATTTTCCACTAGAAGCCAATTTTGCAGAAAGGATATCCATTGCTTGTTTGCGCATAGGATCATTCTCTCTATCGTAAAAGAGACCTTTACCATACTGCGTTTCGTTGGAAAATCTGCCGATAGCAACAATCCGTTTGATAGTTCTCTCTTGTGCATAAGATGTAGCACAAAAATTGCAAAAGAAAAATAGTAGTAGCGTCTTGAAAACTACTGAAGTTAAAAAAGTTCTTTGTCTCATTTTGATAATCATGGTTTTAAACATTAGTTAATATTGTGGAGTATAGCGGACTCGAACCGCTCACCTCGACACTGCCAGTGTCGCGCTCTAGCCAGATGAGCTAATACCCCGTGCAAACCTTTGCGGCTGCAAAGGTACGAAGAAAAAATGATATATGCAAATAAATATACAAAAAATCTGTACTTTTAATGAAAACGGCATCCCGGAATAGCGGAATATCGGAATCCCGAAGAGGAAAGGAACGCTACACTCCGCATGGGCTACGACCGCATTGAGCACCTCGCGGGTGGGGCGGCGCGGTCGGCTAGGCCCGAATGACATTAGGGACAATAGACGACGCAACGGACGCGAGGGGCGAATAAATGGCGCAGCGGAGGGTTAAAGGGAGGGAGCGCCAGGCGAGGGCTAAACCGCCTATGCCCGAGCTCATCGGAAGCAGATGCAAATAAATTGCCGCAAATATGCGACAAAAGTGCAAAATGCTTGCATATGTCAAAAAAAAAGCGTACCTTTGCGGCAGATATGAAGATTACATTATTAGTTGTAGGAAAGACGAATGACGCACGGATAAGTTCGCTCATTGAGGAATACAAAGAGCGGCTGACTCATTATGTGCCGTTTGAACTGGCGGTTTTGCCGGATCTGAAAAACGCTAAAGCACTGAGCGAGGAACAAGTAAAAACGGCTGAAGGCGAAGCTATTCTGCGGTATGTGACGCCATCAATGGATGTAGTCTTATTGGATGAACATGGTCGCGAATTTCGGTCGGTTGAATACGCTGCTTGGTTGCAAAAGAAAATGGGTAGCGGAAGAGACCTGACCCTAATAATCGGCGGTCCTTATGGTTTCAGCAAAGCGGTATACGAACGAGCCAACGGCAAAATATCCATGAGCCAGATGACCTTTTCCCACCAGATGATACGAATAATGGTCATCGAGCAGATTTACCGCGCGATGACCATTTTGAAAGGAGAACCATATCACCATGAATAGATGGACGATTTCCTCAACTAATTTACTTTTGTTCCTTCATAAATCCTTCGTACATCACTTTACTCTCAGTTTCTGTCCTATTTGAAGGAGTTTGGTTTCCTTGATGTTATTGAGTCGGCAAAGCGCTCTGACGGACGTACCGTATTTTCTTGCGATGCCGGAGAGGGTGTCACCCTGACGCACCTTATGGTACTTCATCGCAGCCTGCTCTGCACGAGCCTGCTTCATTGCCTTGATGCCTATGACGTATTCTTCTTTGTTCTTGAGCTGTCCCGTTGAGAAATCTATCACGTTTGCAGGGTTGATAGCCTCGCCCAAATAGCGGATCTCGAGGTGGAGGTGACTACCTGTAGAACGGCCCGTATTACCTCCCAAGCCAAGCACATAACCGGCTTTCACAGGCTCATACTCATCCACGAGCGGTCGGCTGAGGTGGCCATAAACAGTCTCCAGACCATTCTCATGACGAACCACCACGAAATAGCCGTACCCGCGCGGATCCCATCCTACTATACGTACTTGTCCGGGCCATGCCGAACGGATGGAGTCACCTACCTGCACTTTGATGTCGGTACCTTTGTGCATACGGTTACGGCGCCAACCATACGGGCTGGTCACATAACCCGGCGCAGGAAGGACAAAACCCGCCATCGGGATATGTACATCTTCCTTGAGACTGTCGAACATCGTGCCGTACGGATTGACACGCTCGTCGGTCCATAAGAAACGATAGATACTGTCCGCAGGGTGATGATTAATGAGCGTCGTATCCAGCATGAACTGCGGAGCAATCTTATAGACTACATCGCCATCTTTGGTACGGACGATGATTCTGTTGGGCAACACCTCCATACCGCAACCTAAGATGAGAGTGTCGTGTGCAAAAAGTCCCGCCAGACACTCCGGCAACTCATTGGCACGGATATCTATATCGTCCAATTCCTCCAATTCGTCGCCTTCACTATCTACCGCTGCACTATCCAATGGCGTATTGACTACAGCTGGTATGTTCTGCGCACTTAATGGAAGTGCAAACAGGAGAAGCAAAAGCCACAAAGATGCAATACTACGCATGTTATTCCGACGATTACAAGGATGATACAAATAGCGATAAGCCACTTCTTCCAAGCAGCCAAACCGCCTTTAATTTTCGGAGCCTTCACGAAGGGGAAAGACACTTGTTCGGTCAGTTTGCGACCAAAAGGAACAGAGATCATCGCATCCGCGTTCACTGCCCAACCGTTCGCATTGAGCACCGGAGCCAAGTTACGACGACGCAGTTTGAGCCATGCCATCACCATGCTCGGTCCGCTGATAATCAGCAGAATTCCGCAGAACACCAGTATCTGCTGCCACCAAGTGAGCGCAACCCACCCTGCGGCAACACTGACGAGCATCGTTCCGATCATACCTAACGCCATACCGATGGCTGCGAAAATACCGGCGAACTTAGCGATATCGAAAGTCTGCGCCTTAGCATCTGCAACTTTACCTATTTCCTCCACTTTCACGTTTTCTGCTTTCGAGGTCATGTCGCCCATTACCTCTGCATCTTTCTCCGAAGCAGACTTATTGATCTTGTCTTCAATCCATTTGGAGAGCTTGCGGTAAGGTGTCCAGAAAGCCTGCATGATAGAGATTGGGTTTTCGATGATCTTGAAAACCGACGCATCATAATCGAGCCCGTCGTTATCATAGAAAATAGCGTTCTTTCCTACACTGAGGTTCTTGATCTCACCTTGCGTCATGGCAGCTACGATCTGCATGGACTTGCCTGTTTTCTGGTTCACGCAGTTACAATAAAGCAGATACATACCGCTCAACGGAGCCTGCGAATCATGTTTCGGCAGGTCGGCTACGCGCACGCATAAGTGACACGCGCGCTGATCTATAAGTGTACCTGTCTCGAAGGATGCAATGGTCGTTTGGTCGTTGTCATAGAAATCCTCCAAGGTCACGAAGTTACGGAGCAGCCTGTAGAAATCACGGTGCAGCAGTAACAGTTTGCGTAAAGGAGCATACACCGATTTGGCTGCCTCTAAGGCTTCCGAATTAGCGGTCTCCGCCGCAGTCTTAGCCGCCTCATAATCAGCGATCTGTTTTCCCATCTCGAGGAACTTCTTCTCCGTCATACCGGGCTTCGGAGTATCTTCAGGAATAACTGCGAGTCCTAACTTCTGCAGTTTCTCCTGCTCAAAATAAGCCGCATACTCTGCCTGCTTCGCTTTATATGCCGCCATCACATCCGCCTCTAACGGAGCCGCCGGAACGGGCTGTTCCTCGATACTTACCGCCGCGATCGCTGCCTCTACTGCCGCAAGGCTCACCTTACCGTCCTCCGCCAGTTTCTCAGCAACCGAATGGATGCCTTCATCGGCTATATTATCGAGCGCAAGAGTGTCGCTCTTCTCAAACAGACTCTGAGGGTTCTTGAGTGCTGAACACAGATAATCTGCGGTAGCTATCACCTCTTTGATACGCAACTTACCGTCTCCGTCTTGGTCCATCAGACTGAGCGATTCGGAACTAATCTCCAAACCATTCACAGGGCAAGAGAGCACCGTCCACATCTTCTTATCCAACTCACCAAGGTGCCGGATATCCTCTGCCGATTGAATACGTACGCGGGTTACACCACCCACATTCGCAAAACTCCAATTGTACTTAGCCATAAAAGTATTTATTGTTTAAACATTTAGCATTTTAGCTTTTTCCTGCACAATTTGTACAAAAATCGTGCAAAGGTACACTTTTTTTTGCAGATATGCAAATTTTTCACTAATTTTGCAGCGGATTTTATTTATGTGGGTCGTTTTAGCGTTTATATCTGCGGTTTGTTTGGGGTTTTATGATGTCTCCAAGAAAATCGCACTGGAGAAAAACCGGGTAGTGGATGTGCTGACCATCAGCGTTGGTGTATCCGCACTTTTTCTGTCCGTTCCGCTCCTTCTCTCACGTCTTTTTCCCGAGGCGATGAGTGGCACTTACGCTTACGTGCCGGAGATGGATATGGAGGCACATTTATTCACGCTCCTCAAATCCGTGATTGTGCTGAGCAGTTGGATCTTCGCGTATATATCGCTCAAACATCTGCCTATATCTGTGGTCAGCCCGATGCAAGCAACACGCCCGATGTGGACGCTAATCGGCGCATTACTGATTTTTCAGGAGCACCTCAACGGATGGCAGTGGATAGGCGTCTTGCTGGCGATAGGAAGTATTTTTATATTCTCTTTTAAGAGTCATCGGAGACATCGGAAAGACCCCAACTATCAAAAAGGTCAGAATCGTCTCTATTATATCTGCCTCGCCTTAGCGATTCTCATCGGCGCGTGTTCCGGTTTGTATGACAAATACCTTATGCGGTCATACAACCACAATGCCGTGCAGGTCTATTATACACTCTATCAGGCGCTTATGATGATTATCGTTTGGGTGGCATTCAATCGTAAATCTTCAATCTTTAATCACAAATCTTCAATCTTCACTCATCATTCCGTCAACCATCTCGGCGTCATTGTCCTCATCAGCCTCTTCCTCATCATCTCGGATAACGTGTACATGTTGGCGCTGCGTGATCCGGACTCGCTGATAGCGGTAGTCAGTACTATCCGAAGGGGAGGTACCATCATCGGGTTTGCCTATGGAATTATGTTCCTCAAAGAACCGGAAGTTTGGCGCAAAGTGCTGTGTATGAGCGGCGTATTGGCAGGATTGATTTGTTTGGCGATGGGCTCAATATAAAATAACAAATATATCATGAAACGATTTTTTACATCATTAGCATTGCCTTTCCTCGTCCTTGCAGGGACGAGTGCGGTGGATATGCAAGCACACTTGGGTACGAAAGAAGCGCAAGAGGCATACACGGCATATATAGCCAAACAAAAGAAGTACTACAGGGGTGATAATGCCCCCGATAAACTGCGGGCGATGAGTGGCAACGAGCTCTTCGGCGCGCTCAACACCCTCATGGGAAATACCACTCTGATCGGCAATTCGTCCTTCACTTACAACTCCCTACGCACCCAGTATGTCAACGTGGATAAAGACCTGAACGTCCCCGGAAACATCATCGGCTATTATGACGGCAGCTCCATGAATGGCACGTGGGATAGCGGCAAGACATATAACCGCGAGCACACTTGGCCGCAGTCGAAGGGAGCAAATTCAGGTACTCCAATGGGACACGACATGCAGTCCGTGCGACCTGCAAATACCGCCATTAACGGTGACCGCGGCAACACCCCGTACGGCGAACACGGAGCTTATTACGACCCCGATGAAGTAGCCATCAACAACTCGTGGTACGTTCCCTCCAATCTCGGTTCCTACCGCGGTGATTGCGCGCGTGTGATCCTCTATGATTATGTCGTGTACGGCGAAGCCGGAGGATACAAGAACGAACTCTATCTCGGCAACGCGCAGCTTCTCAGTAAATTAGGCACCAACGGTGTCTTTGAATCGATCCCCGTGCTCCTCAAATGGCACATGAACGACCCTGTCTCGCTGACCGAGATGGTACGGAACGACGGAGCTCACACGTACCAAGGAAACCGTAATCCCTTCATCGACTACCCGGAGTTGGCAATCCTGATGCTCAAAGCTGCCAACGGCGTAACCACTTATTCGGTTACTACCACCGGAGTAACCATCTGGCCGGCTTATTCCTTGACCACCAAAGACGGGTTCATCGCCTATTTAGGAGACAAAGAGAACCGACCTGAGAGCGTCACCGTCTCGGGGGCAACCTCCTCGTACGACAAAGAAACAGGGCGGTTGACCATTCGGAATGTGAGCCAAAACATCAGTATTACAGCCCCCGTACCCAGCGCGTTGGAAGATATCAAGGAGGACAAAAAAGCCCTCAAAACAATGTATCATGGACAACTAATCATTATCAAAAATGGCAAAGCGTATAATGCTCTCGGCATGCCTGTTAGCATTTTCGATTAGTCTCTTTGCAGGAACATTAGCCATCTCCTTCGTCCTTTCATTTTCCAACTAAAATAAAAGCCACCCTTGTGAGGTGGCTTTTATTTTATTGGTGTTGCTCGCGGAGGAGGTCATTGACCGTCTTCACCGGATTGAAGGTGCTCACCGGCACTTCCACGAAGATCGTGTTCCAACGGCTCATCGCGCCGTTCCACAGACCCGGCAACTCTAATGCCAACAACTCTTTTCCGTCTTTCGATTTATTGGAGATGAATCCGGTCTGAGGATCCACGTATTTCGGCAGATCAAACGGTTTGCCCTCATAATCGCGGATGGCACAAACGAGATCCACCGGATTAAAATGGGTACTCTTAGCCATCAGTTCCGGATCGCTGATCTGGGTGGACTCTAAGATCTGATAGGAGATAGACCCATCCGCCTCGCGTACGAGGAACGGACCGCCGCCGGGCTCACCCGTGTTCTTCACCACGCCGCATACACGGATAGGACGATTCAGTTTAGCCCGCTCTTCATCGGACAAATCAGGGTTCTTGAGTGCCTCGAAGACCCTTTTCTGCTCAGTCACAAGCACACCGGCAAGGATCTGTTTGTAACGAATCGTATCTTTCTTGAGCCTGTCCGGCACTACATTGTCGATGTTCTTGATGAAAACGATGTCGGCATCCTGTTGGTTCAGGTTCTCAATGAGCGCGCCGTGACCGCCCGGACGGAAAAGCAGCTTGCCGTCTTTCGTGCGGAACGGTGTACCGTCCGGATTAGCGGCTATCGTGTCTGTCGAAGGTAACTGCTCCGAGAAAGTGACATCATACTTGACATTATACTTGTCCTCAAACTTCTTCAGATTATCCGCGATGTGCTGACGGAAAAGCGGCAGATGGTCATGACTCACCGTAAAATGCAGATACACAGTCGGTTTCTCACCGTCCTTAGCCGGTGCAACGCAATATTGCGCACCCTCTACTAAATGCTCCAACGCGGGCGTACGCGCACCGTCGCGATATTTATGGAAAAGGAGCAAACCCTTCGGCAGCTCACCGTAGTGCATGTCGTTCAGCAGATAACGCACCGCTTCCTGACCCTCTTTGCCTGCCAACGCCGGACCAAAAGCAAAACAGTCTTTATGCGCCAGAAATTCCTGAATGAAAGGTGTCTCAATGCCGTCCTCCAGATACTGGAACAGGTTCTTGAACATACGGCTGGCTGCACCGGAAGCTGGAACGAACTTGAGAATCTTATGTCCTTCCGCTAGGTAATTCTGCCAAGCAGCGATATACTCCTCCTGCTCAGCGCGCTTCGGAGCCAAGATACCATTTTTCGTCGATGCCGGGGACACAATATCCAACTCAGGAAAACCGTTTCGGAAGCACGCCAATTGGGCTTCCGCTTTCTCTACTGAAATGCCGCGAGACTGTAACTGCTCGAGGTCTTGTGCACTGAAATTGTTCATGGTTATTTAAATTTACGATAGACTATTTGTAAAAAAACAGCGCAAAGATACACTTTTTCTTGCACATATGCAAATTTTTTTGTAATTTTGCGCCGAAAAAATAAAAATCGTACCTCGTACATCTTTAAATCGTACATCATTATGGTTCTTCTTGCCGACAGTGGAAGCACAAAAGTGCATTGGTGCCTCGTCACCGCCAGCGGTCAGTACTCTGACGTCTTCACCGATGGGATCAACCCCTTGTTCCAAACATCTGACGCGATGCGTAACAGTATTTGTAACCAACTCTTGCCGAAGATTTCCCAACTCCTCTGGGCAGGCACACTCACGCATGTCTTCTTCTATGGTGCGGGATGTACGCCGGAGAAGAAAGTGTACGTGCAAAAAGCCTTGGAAGCTGTTTTCAAGAAAGCGGAAGTGAGTGTTGAGTCAGACATGCTCGGTGCTGCCCGCGGACTACTGGGTCACACACCGGGCGTAGCCTGTATCTTAGGCACCGGTTCCGGCAGCTGTTTCTATGACGGCGAAAAGATCGATTGGTGCGTTCCTTCCCTCGGTTATATCCTCGGCGATGAAGGTTCGGCTGCCGTCCTCGGAAAACGGCTCGTAGGAGACCTCCTCAAAAATCAGTTAGGTGATGACCTCAAAGAATTCTTCTTTGAGGAATACAACACCTCCATGGCAGATATTATCGAGAAAGTGTACCGTCAACCTTTCCCGAACCGTTTCCTTGCCAAACTATCCAAGTTCTGTGCCGACCACATAGACGACCCGCGTATCCATAACCTCGTCTATGACCATTTCGTCCAATTCATCCGCCGCAACTTAGTGCAGTACAAGGCTTCCGCGCCGATCGGATTTGTGGGTTCGATTGCCTATTATTACAAGCCTGTTTTGGAAGAAGCCATGAAGGCCGAAGGGCTACCGATGGGTACGATTTTGAAAGATCCTATTGAGGGATTGAAAGAATACCATAAAGATGTAATTATTCCAACCACCGAATGATACCAACTTTTTATTTACCGGGGCGGGTGTGCGCCACGAAGGCGATTAAGGAAATCGCAGAGAAAGCGGCCGAGAGATTCACGATGATTTGTCTCAAACCCGACATCGAATGGGTCTATTTGGGACAAGAGCGAATGGTCCAAGTCATGGAGATGACTGGCGCTACGATGGTGTACGCCGACCATTTTGCCAAGACCAACGATCGTGTTTCTGAAGCACCGGTGATTGATTATCAGATGGGAGCCTTGCGTGACGACTTCGATTTCGGAGCCGTTATGCTATGGAACACGAAAAAACTCAAAGCACTCGTCGCCCAAATGGACACGGACTATGAGTTCGCAGGCTTGTATGATCTTCGTCTTCGCGCGACGGAAGAAAAATCGTACATCGTAAATCGTCAAATCGTAAATCTGCTTCATATTCCCGAGTACCTCTATTATGAAGTAGAGACGGACACCCGTAAGTCCGGAGAAAAACTCTTTGACTATGTGGATCCGCGTAATAGAGCGGTGCAGATTGAGATGGAACAATGCGTCACCGCCTATCTCAAGCATATCGGTGCATACCTTCAGCCGGGCGTGTATCAACCCCTGCCTCAAGCGGACGACTCATACCCTGTCACCGCCTCGGTCATTATACCTTGTAAGAACCGCGCGCGCACGATAGCTGACGCGATTCATAGCGCGCTGAAACAGAAAGTGCGTGCCCCCTACTCTTTCAACGTCATCGTCGTGGACGATAACTCCACCGACGGAACCACTCAAATCATAGAAGAAATCCAAGACGACAAACTGATCTTGATTCATCAAGACCCCACTTGGCATGCTATAGGAGGTAACTGGAACGTAGCTATCCATGACCCGCGTTGCGGTAAGTACGCTATTCAGTTGGACAGCGATGATACCTATTTCGACGAGACCACTGTACAGCGTTTCATCGATGCCTTCGAAATGGTAAATGGTAAATGTCAAAATGGTAAATGTCATTATGGTATGGTGATTGGTACGTACCAATTGACGAACATGGCAGGTGAGATTCTTCCTCCGGGAGTTATTGATCACCGCGAATGGACAGATGACAACGGACGCAATAATGCTCTGCGTATCAACGGATTAGGTGCCCCACGCGGGTTCTATGTACCGCTCCTTCGTACCATCAATTATCCTACCACCAAGTATGGCGAGGACTACGCGGTTGGTCTGCGGATTAGTCGTAACTACCCTATCGGGCGTATCTATGACGTCGTTTATAACTGCCGCCGTTGGGAGGACAACTCCGACGCAAACTGCGACATCGTTGCCATGAACCGCAATAACTGGTACAAGGATCGTTTACGCACTTTCGAGCTCCTCGCACGAATTGAAAATTGAGAATTGAGAATTGAAAATTAAAGTAGGCATATTAACGGCTCCGCATATTGAATATGAATTGCGGGAAAACACATTCTTGTTGAAGAATGTGCGGATTGGTATCGGTTTTCATTGGGACCGATATGAAGATCAGGAGTTCGCAGGGACCTTGGAGATAAAGCCTATCCCTAACCCCTCCCTAAAGGGCGGGGAACCCTATCAGGTTGCCATCAACACGATTGATCTCGAAGACTATCTATGCTCGGTTATCTCGTCCGAGATGTCAGCCAATAGTCCGATGGAGCTCCTCAAAGCGCACGCCGTCATCAGCCGTAGTTGGGCCATTAGGGCTATTTCCAATAAGCCGCATGAACAAATGGTAAATGGTCAAATGGTAAATGATTTTGATGTCTGTGCCGATGATCATTGTCAGCGGTACGAGGGACTAAAGCGTATGAACGAGAGAGCCGTACAAGCCGTTCGTGAAACAGCGGGACAAGTACTCGTAAATGAACAAATGGTAAATGTCATTTGTGACTGCCGCTACCATAAGTGCTGCGGAGGGCGTACAGAGATTTGGAGGACTTGCTGGGAGGACATCGATGTGCCGTATATTCAGTCGGTGCAATGCGATTGGTGCGATATGAGCCGTCAGCCGGCTGCCGTCAGCCGCCAGATTTTGCGTCTTGTCCTCAACGATTATGATCAGGAGACGAAAGATTTTAGGGATTGGGAAGTGAGTTATACGCAAGAAGAGCTCAGCGAGATCATCCGTACTAAATCCGGTATCGATTTTGGAGAAATCATCGACCTTATTCCCCTCAAACGAGGTTTGTCGGGACGTATCTATGAACTGAAAATAGTCGGCACCAAACATACGGAGATCATCGGAAAAGAATTGAAGATCCGTCAATGGTTATCGAAAACTTGTCTCTATAGTTCATGGTTTGAAGTGAAAAAAACTTTCAACTCTCAACTTTCAACTTTCAACTTTCAACTCATCGGTCATGGTTGGGGGCATGGTGCAGGCTTGTGCCAGATAGGAGCAGCGGTGATGGCATCCGAAGGAAAGAGTTACGAAGAGATACTTTCGTATTATTATCATAATACTCAATTGAAGATTAAAGATTGAAGATCAATGATTTAGCGTTACAACGCTCAAAATACAAACACCTCTCCGACGACGAATGGCGTTGGTTTCTCCAACAGGTTGAGGGGCGTGAACGGACAGCAGACAAGCTGCCTCTTTTTGCGTCTATTGAGGATTGGTGGTACCCTGTGCGGCTGAGCTGCGAGCAGTGTTCCTCTGAACTCACCGCACGCTACAAAGCCCAAATAGTAAATGGTAAATGCCCAAATGATAAATGCCTGGATCTCACCGGTGGGTACGGAGTGGACACGTATTTCCTGAGCGAACTCTTCGACCACACCGATTACGTGGAGCAGAACGCCGAACTCTGCCGCATCGCGACACACAATTTTGCCGATAAGCCTATCGCAATCCATAACTGCACTGCGGAAGAGTTTCTAACCAATCATCAATCCACCAATCCATCAATCCATCAATACTCCCTCATTTTCCTTGACCCGGCGCGGCGGGACAGTCACGGAGGTAAGGTCTTCCGGCTCGAAGACTGCACGCCGAACGTGGTGGAACTACTTCCTGCCCTGCTATCACATTTATCGCCGGACGGACACATCCTGCTCAAGTTATCCCCTATGCTCGACCTCACGCAGGCTGTCAAAGAGCTCTCCTCTATACATCGTACTTCGTCCCTTTGTCCCTTTTCTTGGGATATTCACGTCGTCGCGGTAAAGAATGAGGTCAAAGAAGTCTTATTATGTACAACTGGACAATGTACAAAGTACGAAGGAAAGATTACTTCCATCGACCTTGCTGAACCGGAAAAGGCGTTCACTTTCACCAAAGAGGAAGAGTGCGGTTCGTCTTCTATCCTCCTTAAGGGGGAGATGGAGGGGGCTTATCTATACGAGCCCAACGCCGCGATTCTCAAAGCGGGGGCATATAAACTGATTGCTGAACGGTTTAATCTCCATAAATTAGACATCAACACGCATCTCTATGTTTCCGGGACGTTAGTGGAGAATTTCCCCGGACGAATCTTCGAAGCGCAGCTCTATAAGGGCGGCATGGAGGTAGGTTCGCAAGCGAACGTCCTTGTTCGCAATTATCCGCTGACGGCAGAGCAGTTAAAGAAAAAACTCCGTCTCAAGGACGGAGGTTCCACATATGTCATCGGTTGTCGGGTCAACAGCAAACCGACCATCTTCATAGCCAAGCGCGTGAATTAATGACGTTGGGTTCTATTCTATGGAAATTCCGGATGATAAATGCAGGGAAAAAAGGAAAAAGCTACACACAAAGTCGCTTTTTCTCTTTTTTTCTTGCATATTTGCAAAATTTGTAGTAAATTTGCAGCCAAATTAAGTATTTATGTCAGAATTCGTCAAACGCACCCTAAGCGGGATTATATTTGTGGGCTGCATCGTAACATGCGTGCTCAGCCATTTCTGGGCACTGGGAGGATTGATATTAGTGGTATGTTTATTGGCGGTGGATGAATTTCACCGATTGACCGGTTCCCCACGTTCACTGCGTATATACGCGGCTTTGAGCACCTCGCTCCTATGGTCGGTTGCAGCGTTTCACACTTATCCATGGATGCCTGCATTGGGGTTGGCTTACATTGCCTTGCTCATCGTCTGCATGTTAGATGAAATATGGAATCTCTCGGGAAAGCCCCTGCAGAACTGGGGAAACATGCTGATTTCCCAGATCATGATAGCAATGCCGCTGTGCACGATGCTGCTGTTAGAGAGTTTGGATAAATGGCTGCTCTTGGCATTGTTTGTGCTGATATGGGTAAACGATACGGGTGCTTATTGCATAGGGACGCTGACCGCCAAGAGACCGCAGGGCAATCATAAGATGACGCCGCATATCAGTCCCAAGAAGAGTTGGGAGGGGCTAATCGGAGGCATTGTTTTCTGTCTTTTAGCTGCTTATGTTTTGGCGCAATGCGGATGGTTCGATGCCATCAGTGCCCATGAGCACGATATCTTGGTAGCCCTTATTTTTGCCGCCCTGACCAGCCTCTTCGGAACAATGGGAGATTTGATGGAGAGTCTTTTCAAACGCTCTATAGGAGTCAAAGATAGCGGACATTTCATGCCCGGACACGGAGGTATTCTGGATCGTTTTGACAGTCTTTTATTGGCTTCACCTATATTGACAGCATTCTGTTGGTTATGCTATTTCATTGCGCCGCTGCTCTGAGTCGTCTGTCCCTGAAAGCACTGTATCGGTGTGCAGATTGGCTTCTTTATCCGGTAATGTATCATGTTATACGTTATCGGCGTCGTATGGTAGCAAAAAACCTCCGGATGGCTTTTCCCGACAAGACGGAAGCCGGGCGCCAAGAGATTGCCAAAGCGTTTTACCATCAGTTCTGTGATACGATCGTTGAGAGTCTGTACGGCTGGCATCAAAGCAATGAACAACTGCGGTCGCACATGATATTCGAGAATATGGAGGAGGTGAACCGCCTGATCGATGCAGCCGGCGGAGGTCTCTTCACTCTCGCACACATGGGTAACTGGGAATGGATGGCGACCATGCAGAACTGGGTCAGTCCCGGAGTGAAAGAGATCAATGTATATCGGCGTCTGAAGAACGCACAGACCGACCGGATCATGTTAGCGCTCCGTGCACAACGGGGCGGAGTGTGCGTAGAGAAACAGCGTATATTGAGGGAGATGATACGGTATCGGAATGAGAAACAACCCGTGATCGTCGGTCTGCTCAGTGACCAAAAACCCCGTCCGGAAGTAACACGCGTATGGTTACCTTTCCTGCATCAGGAGACAGGATTCCTGGATGGTGCCGAAGTACTGGCACGCAAGTTCGGTTATCCGGTCTTCTATGTCTTCCTCACCCGCACCGCACGCGGGTACTACAAAGGGGAGGTACGTATTTTGGCAGCGGATCCGAAAACCACCTCCGAAGGTGAGATAACCGCCGCGTATGTCAAAGCACTCGAAGAGAATATTCGTACTCAACCCGAGTTATGGTTGTGGACTCATAATCGTTTCAAATGGACAAAACCAGCGTAATCATATTGAACTGGAACGGGGCACGGATACTTAGGAAGTATCTGCCCTCCGTAGTGGCTCATACCCCGAAAGCAGAGATCATCGTCGCGGACAACGGAAGTACGGACGACAGTCTGAAGGTATTAGCCCAGGAGTTCCCGACCGTTCGTACCATCGTTCTCGACAAGAACTACGGATTTGCGGAGGGGTATAACCGCGCTATTGACCTCATAGACAGCGAGTACGTGGTGCTGCTCAACTCGGATGTAGAGGTGACGGACAATTGGTTAGATTCCCTTTTGGATTATCTGGAGCAGCATCCGGACGTAGCCGCTGTACAGCCGAAGATCCGCAGTGACCGTCAGCGTGCGTTCTTTGAGCATGCCGGAGCAGCCGGCGGTTTCGTCAATGCGCTCGGTTATCCTTATTGTCGCGGAAGAGTGCTATGGAAAGTGGAGGAAGATCATGGTCAATACAATACGCCGATAGAGGTCGATTGGACATCCGGTGCCTGTATGTGTGTTCGCACACAAGTCTATAAAGCGTGCGGCGGACTGGATGCTGCTTTCTTTGCCCATATGGAAGAGATTGACCTCTGCTGGCGAATACGCAATAAAGGTTGGCGTCTCGCTTGTGTGCCGGACAGTACGGTCTATCATCTCGGCGGAGGTGCGCTCAGTTATGATAATCCCCGTAAGGCATATCTCAATCATCGCAACAACCTGCTGATGATCTATAAAAACAAAAAGCACCCGTATGGGGTGCTCATTGCTCGTTTCTTCTTGGATTATGCTGCAGCGTTCTTCTATCTGCTGCAGGGACGATGGGGAGCTTTCAAAGCGGTCTTTCAGGCACGACGGGATTATCACCGCATGCGTCGTGCCTACCGCTAATCACATCTGCCAACTATCCAACGTAGCGGTCAACTCATCGAAGGTCTTCGCTTTCGCTTTCTCGCGTACGTCCGCAATCTGCTTATTCACCGCTTGGTCATAAGTCTCCGCTTCTACATTGCGGATAACACCCAATGCTACCGGCAGTCCGTTCTCCTCGCCCATAAGCGCCAAGAGACGATGCAGCGTCGGATCGGATTGAGCGGCATCATGGGTCAGCACCCTCGGATCGTCAGCAGACACCACCACAATCTTCGGCACAAAAGTAGCCGGGTCAATCTCTACAGCTATACCTTTGTCTTTGTCCTTACCGAAAATCATTTTCTCGCCATGCTTGAGAATGATGGAATGCTCCGCGCGTTGTTCGCGGTCAGCTATCCAAGCATGCGTTCCGTTATTGAAAATAACGCAGTTCACAAGGCACTCAACGATGGAGCAACCCTTATGTTTCTGCGCCTCAACAAAGCAATCAACGGTCGTCGGCATGTCCACATCCAGCGTGCGGGCAAAGAACGTACCACCCGCTCCCAACACCAACTGTGCGGGTACGAAAGGACGCTCCACGGTACCGAACGGAGAAGACTTGGAGACAAAGCCCTTCGGGCTCGTTGGCGAGTACTGACCCTTGGTCAAACCATAGATGCGGTTATTAAACAAGCAGACATTCAAGTCCACATTTCGACGAATCTCATGAATGAAATGGTTTCCGCCAATCGCCAGACAGTCTCCATCGCCGCTCATCTGCCAAACGGTCAACTCCGGATGACTCGTCTTCACGCCCGTAGCTATCGCACCGCCGCGACCATGAATCGTATTAAAACCATACGTATTCAGATAATGCGGCATACGGCTTGAACAACCGATACCGGAAATAACAGCTACCTGATGAGTCGGAACGCCTATCTGCGCCATCGCTTTCTGCAAAGCCATGCAGATTGCATGATCACCACACCCCGGGCAGAAACGTACGTATTGATCTGATTTAAAATCACTTGCTTGCATAATTCACGATCCTTTCTACAGCAAACGGCTGTCCTTGAATTTCATTAAATTGTTCGATTTCTATACCCGGCAGTTGGCTGCGAAGATAAGCCGCGAACTGACCCGTATTCAACTCACAAACGATAATTCGCTTATATTGACTAAGCACCTCGCGAGTGTTTTTCGGCAGCGGAGAGATATAATTGAACTGCGCCAAAGCACAATTCAGCTCATCGGCAGCGGCATGCAGGTGACCCTCCGTACTACCCCATCCTACCAAGAGGAGATCACTATGAGCATTGCCTTGCACCTGCAACTCCGGAATCGAATTGGCTATCTGCTCGATTTTGTGCTTACGGGTAAGAACCATCTGCTCGTGGTTCTCAGGGCTTGTGGAGATTGTACCGCGAACTGCATCACGCTCCAAACCGATGTTGCGGTGCTCAAAACCTTCCATCCCGGGGAACGCCCAATAACGCACACCCCTCTCATCCCGCAGCGCAGGATTATAATGTCCCTTCAGTTCTTCGGGAACGCTCTGCGGCTTGATATCCGGCAGCTCTGCCAACTTGGGGATTCGCCATAATGCCGTTCCGTTCGCCAGATAAGTATCGGTCAACAAAATAACGGGGGTCATATTCTCCAAAGCAATCTTACATGCTTCGTAGGCAAAATCAAAACAATTGGCACTGCTTGAAGCCGCAAGGACTACTGCCGGACACTCTCCGTTACGCCCGTAGAGAGCTTGCAGGAGGTCGGTCTGCTCTGTCTTGGTAGGCAGACCCGTGCTCGGTCCACCACGCTGAACATCCACAACCACCAGCGGCAATTCCGCCATGACAGCCAAACCGATAGCCTCGGATTTGAGACTCAGACCGGGACCGCTGGTAGTCGTACAAGCCAGATCGCCCGCAAAAGCAGCCCCGATAGCCGTACATACACCGGATATCTCGTCTTCCGCCTGAATAGCCATCACGTTCTGGTCCTTACGCGCTGCCAACTCATGCAGGATATCCGTAGCGGGAGTAATAGGATAAGAGCCTAGGAAAAGATGTTTGCCTGCCTTCTGAGCCGCGGCAATCAAACCCCAAGCTGTCGCTTTGTTACCCGCGATGGAAGTGAAGCGAGATGTTAATTGTTCATTATTAATTATTAATTGACTACCCGCTTCACGAGATGTTAATTGTTCATTATCAATTATTAATTGACTAATGGCAAGGTTCTGACCATAGTTATAACCATCCACCATCACTTTCGTATTCGGAGCTACCAACGCAGGTTTCTTCTTGAACTTATCTTCCAAGAGACGAATCGCTTTGTCCATCGGCTCGTCAAAAAGCCAATAGATCAGTCCCAACGCGAACATATTACGACATTTGAGAACCGCCTTATTATCCATCTCCGATTCCTTGAGCGCCTCTTTGGTCAGTGTCGTCAGGGCTACAGGAACAATCTTAACGGTCTCCGGAATACCCAGCTCCGTAAACGGGTTATCCGTTTTATACTGCGCTTTCTCCAGATCCTTTGCGCTCAACGCATCCGTATCGACAATGATGATCGCATGATCATGGTAATGCTTGTTAATCGCGCTCACTTTCAAAGCCGCGGCATTCATCGCCACAATCACGTCTGCTTTGTCACCAGGCGTATAGACGCCGCTGCCCAACTGAACCTGAAAACCACTGACACCACCAATCGTACCTTGCGGTGCTCTAATCTCGGCTGGAAAATCCGGAAGCGTGGAGATCTCATGCCCCATCTCGGCGCCAAGTTGGGCAAACATATTACCCGTGAGCTGCATGCCGTCTCCCGAATCGCCACAAAAACGAACTACAATATTTTTCATGATATAGAGAAATTTTCTGCAAAGGTACTACTTTTTTTTAAAAAAAACAAAATTTTCATTTTTAAATTTTCAATTTTCAATTATTTTTAGTACCTTTGCACGATTTTTTATGAAAACAATGAAACAAATACGCATCTTTATCATGGCAGTAGTGGCTTTAATGGGCGTAAGCTGCCAAAAGGCAGAGGAGGGCAAAACGCCAATCACCAAACCTCAAATTACGATCGAAGGCGGTCGCCTGACTCCGGAAGGATTATGGGCGATGGGTCGCATCGGTAGTGTAAAAAGTGATATCGAGACAGGTCTGCTCGCATACACAGTGAGTTATTATTCCGTCGAGGAGAACCGGAGTACGACGTGGATTCGGATTTGCAATCCGTATGAAAATATGCAGGTAGTGGATGAGTTCGTGGGTAACGAGCCCGCATGGTTCGGCAACAGCGGATGTCTCGCGTACCTCAAGGGAGGCAAACTATACCTTCGTCGCGACAAAGAGGAAGTGGAGGTCATGCCAAATGACCCAATGGTAAATGACATTGAGGGCTTCCTGCTCTCTCCGATGCGCGATAAAATCATCCTTATCAAACAAGTGAAGACTGTTCAGTCAACCGCAGACAAATATCCGGATCTGCCTCTGGCTACCGGGCATATGCATGAGGACCTGATGTACAAGCACTGGGACGAGTGGACCGAGACAGCTCCACAACCCTTCGTTTGCGACCTGCAGATTGAGTACTACGGTGAGGGTGAGCGAATCAAATCCGCCAAACTTGGCGGATGTCAAAACATCCTTGAGGGGACGGCTTTTGAGAGCCCGATGAAACCATTCGGCGGAATTGAGCAGTTGGCTTGGAACCCGAACAACGAGGAAATAGCCTATACCTGCCGCAAGAAAACGGGCTTGGATTATGCCGTTTCAACCAATAGCGACATCTATTTATATAATGTACGCACGCGCGAGGAGAAAAACATCACAGCGGTCAACAAAGGTTATGACACCAATCCGTCGTATTCTCCGGACGGCAAGTGGATCGCATGGCAGTCGATGGAACGAGACGGTTATGAGAGCGACGAAAATCGGTTGATGGTGATGAACCTGACGACCGGCGAGAAACGCTTCCTCAGCCGCACGATGGACACCAACGTAGATGAATACGCGTGGTACAACGACTCATCCATCCTCTTCACCGCCTGTTGGCATGCTACCGTGCAACTCTACCGTGTGACTTTAGACGGACAGGTCAACAAACTGACGGACGGTCAATTTGACCTTGGTTTAGGCGATGTGAGCGACCATTATGCTTTTGTCTTGGGTCACTCCATGCGTCAGGCAAACGAGATTTACCGTCTCGATGTAGCGGAATGGTTACACAAGGATAGCGAGAAAATGGCTCACACGGAGGTATGGTACGACCAACCTTTTGACACCTATAATCAGTTGTTGGATAAGTTGACGAGCGAGAACGACAATATTTATAACCAAATCGAGCGTTCGACCGTAGAGCCTCGTTGGCAGAAGACGACGGACGGAAAGCAGATGTTGACTTGGATCATCTATCCGCCGCATTTCGACCCGTCTAAGAAATACCCGACGATCCTCTATTGTGAAGGTGGTCCGCAAAGTCCTGTTTCGCAGTTCTGGTCTTTCCGTTGGAACTTTATGATGATGTCTGCCGGCGATTATATCATCGTCGCTCCGAACAGACGCGGCCTGCCGGGATTCGGCAAAGCATGGAACGAAGAGATCTCCGGTGACTATGGTGGTCAGTGTATGAAGGATTATTTCACGGCTATTGACGAGTTCTGCAAAGAGCCTTATGTGGACAAAGACCATCTGGGCTGTGTGGGTGCTTCTTTTGGTGGCTTCAGTGTCTATTGGATCGCAGGTCACCACGACGGACGCTTTAAGGCGTTCATCGCACACGATGGTATCTTCAACATGGAGATGCAATACCTTGAAACCGAGGAAAAATGGTTCGCCAACTGGGATATGGGCGGTGCGTATTGGGACAAAAACAACCAAATTGCACAGCGTACCTTTGCTAACAGTCCGCATCGGTTCGTGGACAAATGGGACACCCCTATTCTCTGCATCCATGGAGAGAAAGACTACCGTATCCTTGCTAACCAAGCCATGGCAGCCTTCGATGCCGCCAAGATGCGCGGCGTACCTGCCGAACTCCTCATCTTCCCGGACGAGAACCACTGGGTCCTCAAACCCCAGAACGGCATCCTCTGGCAACGCGAGTTCCGCAACTGGCTCGACCGCTGGTTAAGATAAGAGAATGCAAAAATAAGCAAATGAGTAAATAAGAAAATCCGAAAATGGCGAAATATAATTACGAATACGAGATTAAATACCAGGAGGTGGACGGCGAGAAAAAACTCCGCCTCTTCAACTTGGAGAACTACCTGCTGGAAGTAGCGGGAACAGTGGCGGATGAACTGGGATTCGGTATCGCCAACCTCCATCCGAGAGGGCTGACATGGATCCTGACGCGGCTCTCCGTAGAGATGTACGAACTGCCTACGCATTGCCAGAAAGTACGGTTCGAGACATGGATCGAGTCCAACGCCCATATGCTCAGCACCCGTAATTTCCGCATCTACAGCGGAGACAAACTTATCGGTCAATGCAAATCCGTTTGGGCTGTGTTGGATCTGCAGAAACGCGAGATTGTCAATATCTTCGACGACCCGATGTTCAATGATGCCGTGGACGGAGAAGTGATTGATATGCCCCGTGTACGCATGACCACCATCCCTGAACCGACGGGATGTGCGCAGCATACAATCGTCTATTCGGACATCGATTATAACGGACATTGTAATAGCTGCCGTTACCTCCAGGCCATGACAGACGCCTATCTTCCTGATTATTACGGGAAAAAAGTACGGCTGGACATCAACTATTCCAAGGAAGCCATGCTTGGTGATAGTTTACAAACCTATTATCTCGTTAGTGAAGATGGTGTTCAATATCAGATGAAAAACGAAAATAACGAAACCAGTTGTTCCGCTAAAATTACGATTAGCGATTAACCCATTAGCATATGGAAACACAAGATAACTCAACGCTCTTGAAGCGCCCCGCAGAACTGGAATGTGACGTCGTTCGCTTCCAAAACCAAAAAGACAAATGGATTGCCTTCGTTGGTCTCAAAGACGGTCGTCCATACGAGATCTTCACTGGTTTAGCCGATGATGAGATGGGCATCGCATTGCCTAAATCAGTTACAAAAGGTAAGATTATCAAGGTAGTACAAGAAGACGGCTCGAAACGTTATGACTTCCAGTTTGTCAACACGCGCGGTTTCAAAACAACGGTAGAAGGACTCAGTTATAAGTTCGACCGCGAGTTCTGGAACTACGCCCGCCTTATCTCCGGTGTCCTCCGATACGGCATGCCTATCGACCAAGCTGTAAAGATGATTAGTGGTCTGCAGATGGATAGCGATTCTATCAACTCATGGACCACCGGCGTGGCACGCGTGCTCAAAAAATACGTTCCGGGAGCTAACATAGAGGAAGAGGCTGAGAGCGAAGAAGTGAGTGAATGAATAAACAAAAAACAGAGACTTATGCGGTCTCTGTTTTTTGTTTGCTTTCTGCATTTTCAGCTTTCTTTCTACGCGCGCGTTTCTTAACCGCAGTAGGTGCTTTGGTCTCTGCAGGAGATTTCTCTGCCGGTTCAACAGGCGCAGGTTTAGCCGCTTTCTTAGCGCTTCGCCGCGCTGTCTTTTTCTTCGGAGTCTCCTCTTCTTGCGGCAGCTCTACCGGCTTTGGTTGCTCTACCTTGGGCTTCTCAACCGGTTTAGGTTGTTCTACCTGTTTGGGTTTCTCAACCGATTTAGGCTGTTCCACCTGTTTGGGTTGTTCTTCCTTCGGTTCCGGTTTCGGATCATCTTTTTTCTCCTCCTTCGGCTCTTCATGCTTATGCTGCACGATTTGACCTTTTGCATCCAAGAAACGCATCTCCAGCATGCCCAGTGATTGGTTTTCCACCACTTTCACACCATACTGAAGTTGCCATTTGGCTTTGAGAGAGAATAACCATCCGCGGCTGACATAGGCATAGACATAGGGGTGCAGATGCAACTTCAATCCCCGTCCATACTGCTCATGCATATGTTCGCACATCTCTGCTATCTGGTCGGTAAAGAGAATAGACGGCTGGATTTTTCCCTTTCCCATACAGGTAGGACAAGTCTCCATCACCTCAACCTCTACCGCCGGACGAACGCGCTGACGCGTGATTTGCATAAGGCCGAACTTACTGAGCGGAAGCACATTGTGCTTAGCGCGGTCGCGTTCCATCAGTTTGCGTACATAATCGTACAACTCCTGCTGGTGGCCTTTGTCATCCATGTCGATGAAATCCACAATGATGATACCGCCAATATCGCGCAAACGAAGTTGGTGAACCAACTCATCCGCCGCCAACATGTTGAATTGGAACGCATTCTCCTCTTGGTCCTCATAGATCTTCTTGCTGCCGGAATTGACATCAATGGAGAACAGTGCTTCGGTTCTATCAATAATGAGGTATCCCCCATGTTTAAAACCGACCGTCCTACCGAGTCCCGTTTTCATCTGACGGGTGATGTCGAAATGGTCAAAGATAGGCTGTGTGCCTTGATAGAGTTTGACAATCTTTGCGCTCTCGGGAGCAATCAACTCTAAATAATGACGAACATCATCATAGGTGTCTTTGTCATTGATCTGAATAGAGGTAAAATCAGGATTGAGCACATCCCGGATAATACCGAGCGTCCGTCCCATCTCTTCACTCACGAGACTTACGGGTTCTTTCTGCTGGAGACTTTTCACAGTCTGCTCCCAGCGCTCTACCAGTAATCGCAATTCATTGTCCAACTCAGCCACTCGCTTGTCTTCTGCTACAGTACGCACGATGATTCCGAAACCCGCAGGCTTGATGGAAAGCATCAGTTGTTTGAGACGTTGACGTTCCGCCTCGCGTTTAATCTTCTGAGATACCATAACGCCGTCGGCAAAAGGCATCAGGACGATATTACGTCCTGCTATCGAAATCTCTGCGGTCAGACGAGGCCCCTTTGTGTTTATCGGCTCTTTGGAAACCTGCACTAAAATAGGGTCGCCCACCTTGAGAACATCCGAGATCTGCCCCTCTTTGCCTACCTCCGGTTTACGTTGTGTCTTCGTAATTAATGGCACATGACGTCTGTCCGAAACGGCTTTGGTAACATACGTTTGCAGCGTACGAAACTGAGAACCTAAATCCAAATAATGCAGAAAAGCTTCTTTCTCATGACCTACATCCACAAAGACGGCATTAAGCGCAGGCATAACTTTCTTGACACGACCGTAATAGATATTCCCCACAGAGAAGTTGTCTTGGTCACGTTTCTCACGCGCCACTTCCTGCAAGCGGTCATCCTCCGTTAGCGCAATTGCGATCTCTTGAGGCTGTACGTCCACAATCAATTCGCTTTTCATACTTGAAAGGATTAATTAAACAATAAATAAAAAAGCCTTGTGGCAACTTACCCTCACTTGGGCAAGTCATACACCACAAAGCTGAAAAAACATCGTCAATTACTTATGCTTATGACGATTCTTACGCAGACGTTTTTTACGTTTGTGCGTTGACATCTTATGTCTCTTATGCTTCTTTCCGTTTGGCATAATGGTTAGTTATTAAAATGTTATACTGAATATATTTATTATTTTTTCTTGTCACGCATCGCCTGTGCGAACTCTGCTGCCGGTTTGAATGCAGCGATTTGATGCTCCGGAACGCGGATGGATGTGCTCTGCGAAATATTGCGGGCTATCTTTGCTTTACGCGTCTTGGATACAAAACTACCGAAACCACGGAGATATACATTCTCACCCTTGGTAACATTCTTTTTAATGTTGTCCATGAAGGACTCAACAATCACTCCGATGGAAGTCTTGTCATAACCGGTAGCGATCGCAATGTCGTTTACTAATTCTGCTTTAGTCATAGCAATTATACCTATATTTTTTTGTTAATAATCAAAAAACTCTGCAAAGTTACTATAAATTATTGAAATACAAAAGTTTTTCGCAAAAAAAATTGCAAATTTGTGCATTTTTTTGTAATTTTGCACCCGATTTTGGTATTTTTAGTCCAAAATTCACAAATTTTATGCCCAATTCATTCGTATATAGTAATTTATATCGTTGGTATGAATCCAATCGCCGAATCCTTCCTTGGCGAGAAACCGAAGATGCCTATTTCATTTGGCTCAGCGAGGTCATTTTACAGCAGACCCGTGTCGCTCAGGGCTTGGATTACTATATGCGTTTTGTGGCAAGATGGCCCCGTGTGGAAGATTTAGCCGCAGCAGACGAAGCGGAAGTGCTCCGTGAATGGCAGGGGTTGGGTTATTATTCAAGGGCGCGCAATCTGCATAAAGCCGCGCAAATGATTGTTGCCAACGGTTGGGCACCCTTCCCTACCCGTTTTGAGGACATCCGCTCGCTGCCTGGTATCGGTGATTATACCGCGGGAGCTATTTCTTCTTTCGCCTATAACCAACCTTATCCGGCTATGGATGGGAATGTCTATCGGGTGGTAGCACGTCTGCTGGATATAGACGAGCCCTTTGACACTACTGCGGGCAAGAAACTCTTTCACCAGCAGATAGAGACACTCCTTGACCATGCTCACCCGCGTCTCTTCAACTCCGCTATCATGGAGTTCGGCGCTCTCCATTGTACGCCATCTCTCGGCGATAACTGTCTCACCTGTCCGCTGCAAAGCGTGTGTCTCGGTTACGCGCACGGTACAGCCGAACTGCTCCCCGTCCGCAAACCACGTCCCAAAATACGAGAAAGATGGTTCACTTACCATATTTATTTGCAGCAGGGTCAGACTTGCGTAAATGGTCAGCCTTCAGAGATATACACATTAATCCGGAAACGTGAGAATCCCAAGGATATCTGGTATCACCTGTATGAGTTCCCGTGCGAGGAATCTAACAGCGAAGAGGCCTTCGAATTCACCCACGTACTCTCGCATCAAAAGCTTCACGCGCGTTATATAATACATAAGGTACAAAAAATGCCGGAGATACCCGGCACTATGCTCATTCATTGGGAAGATCTCAATGAGTATGCGCTTTCACGATTAACGCTGCGAGTTCTTGATAAACTTTGCACAATTCTTCCCCGCTAAACGAATCGGAATTATTCGTCATTCCTAATTCGTAATTTTTAATTTTTAATTCTTTCAGAATCTCCATATGCTTCTTCATCACCACCTCATCCCCTCGTTGAGCCGGGCCCGTTTGGGCATCTACAGGTCGGATGGAGTGTACTTTCGCTGCCGTTTGGTCAATCAGCGGAAGAAGTGCTTCGAAAGGAATCTGCGTATCTGCCAACACTTGTGCCGCAATGCAGTACATGAGGTTCGAATAGTTATTGGCAAACACACCGGCGATATGCAGCCGTTCTCTGTCGTGCTGTGAAGCCTCGTAGATCCGGCTCGTCAGAGTTTGCGCCAACGAGTAAATAGCCGCTATGTCGTCTATGTTCCTACCCTCTAAGAAACAAGGTATTCCACTCCAGTCATCAATCAGTTTTTCGCGGCTGAAACTCTGGAAGAAATACATAATACCTGCATGGGGCTTATCGACTCCAAAGACCTCAATCGGCATTGAACCGGAGGTATGCATATGCAATGCCTTGGGGGCATTCACTTTCGACACGACCTCCCGTAACGCATGGTCAGCAATTGTGTAGATATACACATCAAAACTATTCAGGACCTCGTCCGACACTCTCGGATCCTCTAATAACTCCGGGTGCTCAGCGGTCAAAGGGCGCGCATGGATGAGCTCGGTTCGAACACCCTTCAATTCAAAAGCATGATGCAGATTGGTGCCCACACTCCCCGCTCCAATAATTGCGATTCTCATAAATCTAAAATCTTCAATCTTAAATCTTAAATGCTGTTAGCGAATTGCTTATAAAATTCGCTAACAGCGACAATGCCTTTCTCCCATACCTCCATATCCATACTCTCGTTGGGCGAATGGATAGCATTTTGCTCCAATCCAAAACCCATAAGGATGGTTTTGCGACCCAATATCTGTTCAAAAGCCGCAATGATAGGAATACTACCCCCTCGTCTTGCCGCCAACGGACGTTTACCGAACGCCGCTTCAAACCCTTTCTCCGCAGCCTTATACGCTGGAATGTCAATCGGGCACACATAACCCTGACCGCCGTGCATAGGAGTCACCTTGACGCGCACACCCTTCGGCGCAATCGACTCGATATAATCGATGAAAGCTTTAGAGATCTGCTCATGGTCTTGGTTCGCCACCAGACGACAACTCACTTTCGCAAATGCCTTGCTCGGCAAAACGGTCTTGCTCCCTTCGCCCGTATAACCACCCCATATGCCGCATACATCAAACGACGGACGACAGGAATTACGTTCAAGCGTACTATATCCTTTTTCGCCAAACACTTCATCTACGTCAATAGCGCGCTTATACGCATCTTCGTCAAATGGAATCTGCGCAATCATCTTCCTCTCCTCATCCGGAATAGGCAGCACATCGTCGTAGAAACCCGGGATAGTGATTCGTCCCTCGCTGTCCACCACTTTCGCAATCATCTCACACAGAGCATTCACAGGGTTCTTCACCGCTCCGCCGAAATGACCACTATGCAAGTCTCTGTTCGGACCGTCCACCTCAATCTGCCAATATGCCAAGCCCCGCAATCCGGTCGTCAGTGACGGGGTCTCTTTGCCGATCATCGAGGTGTCGCTCACCAAGATAATATCCGCTTTCAGCAACTCTTTATGGTCCTCCAGAAATGCTTCCAAACTCGGAGAACCGATCTCTTCTTCCCCCTCAAAGATGAACTTCACATTACATGCCATCAAGCCCTCGTGTACCATGTACTCAAACGCTTTGGCTTGGATCATTGCCTGCCCTTTATCGTCGTCTGCGCCGCGCGCATAGAGCCGTCCGTCACGTATCTGCGGCTCCCATGGATCGGAGTGCCATAACTCCAAAGGCTCCACCGGCATCACGTCGTAATGCGCATATACCAGGACCGTCGGCACACCCTTCGTACATCGTACATCGTTCCTTCGTACATCAGCCTTATACTCCGCATAGACGAAGGGATTGCCGGCAGAAGGCATCACCTCTGCCTTCTGGCATCCTGCGGCTAACAGCAATTCTTTCCATCGCTCCGCACAACGCATCATGTCCGCCTTGTGCTCAGGTTGACAACTCACACTTGGGATACGAATGAGACTCGCCCATTCCTCCATAAACCGCGCCCTATGCGCTTCGATATACGCTTTTGCCGTCATATGTCTATCTTTTGCTGGTTTTCTTATTGTATCCAATGTACATTTTGTTGCATCGTTGCGCGACCACTTACTGAACCGGAAAATCAAAATACGTATCCGGATATGGTTCGTTGCGGAGTGTAAAATGCCACCATTCGGAATCGATGCCTTCAAAGCCGTGACGAACCATCGCATTGTGCAAGATCTTGCGGTTCTCCGATTGACGATACAACGGACAAGGATAATCCGGATGGCTCTCCTCGCCGAACCAGTCGAAAGGCGAACCCATATCCAACTCCTTTCCGCTAGCGGCATCCAAGAGCGTCAAGTCCACCGTCGAACCTCTGCTATGACTGGAACGCGCATAGATATACCCTTGTTCGAAAAGCAATGTTTTATCTACCATCGGATAGAAAACAGCCTTCATGGCGGTATCTGAGATATTCTCCGCCCATCGGATAAAATGGTTAACTGCCCGCTGTGGACGATAGGTATCCCATATCTTGATCCGGTACCCGTTCGCCTTCAGCTCGTCATTGACCGCCTTGAGCGAATCCGCAGCTTCGCGCGTCATCAGCGCAATCGGCAACTCATAACCGTCAATCCGTTCACCCACAAAATTATAGGTACTATAATATCGGATTTCCAGAATAGCATCAGGAATAACATCCGTAACGCGTACAAAATCGCTGTTGTCATACTCAAGCGCCTTACTTTCCTGCTTTCGGCAGGAGAAAAACAGCAATGCTGCCACTAAAAATAAAAAACTCTTTTTCATACTCATGTTGTTCTTCATTTTTATTATTTTCTCATAATATTCATAATGGCGATGTCATCAGATTGTTCTGCATTGATGCTATACTGACATACAACATCATAAACCGTCTGATCGTCTATCGGCTGATGAACAGTTTGAAGGAGTTCTATAAGATGATCAAAGCCCAATAACTCTTTTCGAACATTCTCCGCCTCGATTACCCCATCGGTGAAAACGATCATCTGCTCGCCATGCGCAAGAGTAGTCGATTGCTCCGTGAAATGGTATTTTTCATCCAGACCTAAGATGACATTCACCTCCTTCATCTCAAACCAACGGCATTGTCCGTCCTTGACAAGCAGCGGAGGAAGATGCCCTGCGTTGCAGTATGTCAATTGTCCCGTAGGCAGATGGAGACGGCCGATAAAGGCGGTGACAAACATCATCTGGCTATTATTCGAAGATAGCGTGGAGTTGATCTCTCCCATGATTACACTGGGAGAAAGATGGTGCTTGACAGTAGCGCGGAAAAGCGTAACGGTAGAGCTCATGAACATCGCCGCAGGCATACCTTTGCCGCTGACATCACCGATAATGAAGGTCACATAATCACCGTCCCGGTAGAAATCATACAGGTCGCCCCCAACGCTCTGCATAGGTACCAGCGTGGCATGGAGAGAGAGTTGGTCATCGTCGATGAAATCGTGCACCAAGATACCCCGTTGGATATTCCTCGCTATCTCCATCTCGTTCTGGATGAGTTTGTGCTCATTCTCCACTTGGAGGTACGCTTTCTGGTTCTTCACAATCCGTCGAAAAAGAAGAAAGAGGACCGCTATACCGATAAGCAGCACGCAGAGAGTGATAATACATCTCTTTTGGATGCTCTGCCAAATGATACGATTCGGTACGGCTATCATCAACTCCATGTTAATCGGATACATCGTCTGCGAATATACCATCCAATGCCATTTATCGCTCTTGTAATGCATCTCATTCTCCAGCGTACTATTGTCCGATGAAGCGATAAGCGAGCCCTTGGTTCCGTAAATGAGACAAACCGCTTCTTCGTAAGGCTTGATATCACGGAGAATATCTTTAATCCACTCTATCGAAAAATCGTTTCCCACTACACCTATTAATCGTCCCTGTTTATCTTCTATTTTGATGGAATGGGAAGCAATCAACGTTTGCGCACTGGCGCCTATATACGGCTCCGACCAATAGCCGTTACTATCGCATCGGAGTGCACCCGTGTACCAGTCGCGCACATAGTAATCCAAACTATCCGAGCCACGTGCAGTAGTGATCGTCTCTCCATTAGAACGGTACGTACGAGGAAAAAAATTGTTCTCCTTGTCATGATAGACACCCGGCGCGAACTTGACGAAAATATTGTCAATGTACGGATATCGATTGAGCTCCGAACGGATTGCCTCTAATAACTCGCGCTCATCACATGGATGTTCCAACACATATTTCCGCATCTCGTCTGCTGCATTATGAAAACCCAACAAGACGTAGAAGAAGTCTTTCTGCGCCAACTGCATCTTGTATTCCACCACCTCGTCCACATGTTCTTTCTCAAGGGTAAAGGAGATAACAAACTGAACAACCATTACTGCAGCAATGAAAAGAATAGCCACTATAGGCAAAGTATGGTGTCTCATTTTTAGCAATCCGCTCTATGGGTCTTTTTTATTCGACTGCAAAGGTACGATTTTTTTTGCACATATGCAAATATAAATAGAAAAATCGCCCGATTTGAGCGATTTTTCGTTTGTTTGGGGCAAAGCCCCGTTTGAGACTGAGTTCTTGATCAGTCGTTAGCTGTCAGTTTTCTACGCTTGATGGCTATATAGCCGCCAAACGCAAGCGCCATCAGCATCAAAGGCAGCACAGCATCACCGACAGGCGAAGGACCCTGATCGGATTCCGGACCATTAATTAAAGTTTTTCTCCTACCACTCGGTGCTTTAGCCGGAGAATAACTCTCCGTGGTGGTGGCTTCGCTGGCTACGGATGTAGCACCCACTTCGGTCACCTGCGACGAGTAGGTACTTCCTGAACCTTGCATTGCCGATGTGGACTGCCAATCTTGTGCCATGGTCGGCAGCGCTATAAGCGCCGCCGCCATGATAATCATCATAACTTTTTTCTTAGTCACAATGGCACGATTCATTTCAATTAAATTTTTCATAATATCTTTATATTCTTTCATTCGTTCAGTCGTTCATTCTTTCATTCTTTCACTCGTTATTTCACTTTCGCTCCGCGGGCATCAAATACCTTTCCATCCTTAACGATGTACAGGATTCCATCTACCATCACTTTGCGCACATTAGTACTTTGTACATCGTCACTTGGTACATTTTCTACGTCTGTCGGCATCTGCTTGATCGGTGCGATCTCTAACATAAAGCGGTCGCTCAAATCACCCTTACCGAGTGCAACAGTGTAGTCAGAGAGTGCGAGGTTCGTGCGCGTGCCTGCGATATTATCTATAAGGACTACACTCACGCCGTTGGTACCATCCGGCATTGCGAAGGTGTATTCACCTGCCGCGGTGGTCTTCACGCCAACCGGGACAAGAGTAGTCTGATCGCTCATCGGCAATGTGTTTCCTGCTGCCTGCAGATAGCCCTCTATAACGGTGTAGATATTCGCCTTGCGGCTGTTGAACTCCTTACCCATATCTTCGCCGAAGCTAAATTCTGCGCTTACCTCTTCATCATCGCTCATCTGAACAAACGTACGGTCAAGCATCTTCTCGTTTTGTTGAATTTCCAGACAGAAGTTCACTTTCTTCGGTTGCTCAGCATAGGTACGGCGAGCTACAATCGGATAAGGCGAACCGCTGGAAGCTGTCCATGTTACATCTCCATGATACTGAACCATGTATGCGTGCATAGCGTGGTAGTGGTAGCCTTCACCGGCGGTCGGGGTCAGCGTGTTGTCGCTCGCGTTCCATGTATAGAGGAAGTTCGGACCGATTGTATTTGTCCATGTTGTATTGGCGAAGGCGATATTGCTCGTGTTTACATACGTCGGTACACTCATCACGTTCCAGTGACTGTCTTTGATGGTGCGGTTATATGCTGAACCAAGTGTTCCGCCGTTTCCGTTGGAACGTCCGCTCCAGTCAATCTCGCATGCGTGAGACGGGAGGGTATGTTCTACTGCTGCACTTGTAATACCCGGCATGGTTCCGTACGACGGGAAATAGAGCTCTATCTGCTCCACGCCATTATTCCAAACAGAAGCACTTTCGCCCAACAAATCAAGGTCAATCGCCAGAAGATAACCTTGGTCCGGCTCCAGATATTCGGTGTTGCGGTCCATCCACTTCCAGAAACCGCTGCTTTCTGCCCAGAAGCCTTTTTCTGCACGCTCTGCACCGTCATAGCGTTGGATAGCCCAATCGACACCGTACGTGCCAAATCCGAATACATCGCTCAACTTGACACGGAACGGGAAACTGATCCAGAATAGCGAACGCTCATAGATGGATGCCGGACTGCTTAATACGCCATGACTTCCGGTCTTCTCTTTGTTGTTCAGCGTCCATTTATTGAAACGCATTACGCCGTACGCGGATTTGATGGCAGTGATAGAACCATATCTGTCATCTAGATCTCTATCAACGAAAACTAATTGGTTAATATCACCCTGTCCCTCACGTACGAACATCACATCTGCATTAATCTTATGTTCGCCGTCAATCTCGCCGCTCGGCATCCATGCAGCCAACAGACGGTCAGTCTTGAAGTCATAGATAACGCGAACTTTCTGCGCTTCTCCGTCTCCTGTCATCAGCTGGATAGCATTTGCTATTCCGTCACCATCTCCGTCTTCGTCGTTAAAGTCATCACCGCTTTCTCCCTTGAAGTAGAAGTCTTGACTATTGAAATGGCCGTAGAGTTTGACATATGCGCCCGGTTTAACCATGACATTGGTCTCATATATCCAGTTCTCATTATCCACGAACTGGATACTATTGTCCGGTGCTCCGTGATTATTGCTGCTTGTTAGCGGATTTCCATTCTCATCCATCAAATCATCACTACTGTTAGCGCGGAGTACAAGGAACCTGGAACCGTCTGATTTGGCTTCATCCAGATAAGCCCGGTAAACGGCATTCTTCCGCCTATCCCACATAAAGCGCACATTCGCATTGGCCTTGATGTATCCTCCTGAATTGATATGAGCAGCGTCTCCGCCGCGATAGGTCGATATTTCCAACGTATCCGAGATACACGGGCTATAGTCATTGGCTACTACGAATTTGACGTTATTTGTGCTTTCTACGTGTGCTACAAAGTAGTGTGTAAAGTCACTATAGGTCTCAGAGTACTCGGAATAGGTCATCAGGTGATCCGCCGCGCGGTAATTGTCCCATTTGGTTGAACCGGCTGCATCCGTTCGGATATAGAAATTACCGGTGTACGGCTCTTTCTTGGTGAAACTGATGTTTTTAGAACCGTCTTGGGTGAAGATGAAGTTATATACACCGCTGGCATCTACGTCGTTGCATGAGGTCCATGAAGTAACATCCGTCCAGGTAATAGCGCCGGTTTCCTCGTCGATAGAGTTCACTCGTTGGATCTTGAATTCCGGTGAGTGACCTTTGCTGACGAAGAACGAGATAGTATCTACTGCGTTCTCCTCGGCACTAATGATACGTGACGGGTGAACCCAAGTACACGCTGTGTGAGCTTTTGTCCATGTGTCGTTGTCAGTATAAATAACGCGATAGTCATTTTCCGCAACAGGGAACTCCGCCTGAATGCAGAGCTTTCCATCTCCGTTGATGGTGATGGCAAAGGTGTAGTCGCCCGCCGCAGTTGCCTTAATCCAGATAGCGGCATAATTGTCGTCTTGCTTGTCTGTGATTACTACATCGCCTGTGTGCTGGAGGTGGCCTACAGCATTTGTATAAAGCATACTATTGTCACGCTCAAACTTGATTCCGTAACCTCCGGCTGCCTCTAAGTCCGCCACGGCTTTGAAGAGCTGACCGGGAACATCCGACTCAACAAATTTGATGGATTTGAGTTCCGTTCGTCCGCTATCTTCTGTCTTGTTATACACCTTGAGGGTATAACCCGTCTCTCCTTGGATTGGATCGTACTTCCGCCAGTAGCCTTTGTTGTAGTATTCTGCAAGGTCGTCACTTCCGCTCTTATTCCATGGCTGGGCAGTTTGTCCGGCTGTCGGAACGAACATCGGAGTACCGGCATTGAAACCGTAATTTGCATTTTCGGCTTTTGTCGCATCTGGTCTTGTAGGATAAGATACTTGTACCTTGTCTGATCCGCTGGTTCCTGCAAAACCTTCATAGTTATTCTGAGTTCTATCCGTGAAAGAAACATAAGCCGTTGTTGCGGTGTTTCCATATTCGTAATACCAGATATCGGTTTCACCGAGTTGGGTCATTTGTTTGTTTCTATTATCATCTGCCAAGGTATTGTTACCTGCTCCCTTTGAAGAGTTCCACCATGCATATGGATAAAGGTTCACATACACCTCGCTCCAACCCAAAGTGTTCTTGAAGTAAATAATATTCTTCTTGGTGTATTTGGCTATCAGTTTACCATCGTAGATAGCTTTGATTCGGACTGCGTGCGTAGTTGCTTTACCGGTCGTTTCACCGCCTGTCTCTATTGTTGTTACCCCATCATCCATGGTCATGGTTACACCGTCTCCGGCTACCCATTTTTCAAAGGAATATCCGAAGATCTCATCAGGTATAATCTCGTCTGACCAAACTAACGGACGAGCGGAGATAGACTTGGCACCCTGCAAGGTCACATCGCCGCACTTGTATTGTACAGTGACGGTATGGTCGCCCGCTACTTGGAAAGCGAGGACGTAACTGTCAAGGAGAGTACCACTATTAGCTGTACTTCCCGTGCGCAGTGTGGCCTCTAATTTGTATGTGCCACTTGTTTCCGGTGCGGTAAAAGAATTGGTTGTTGTACCGGTACCGAAACTTGGTTGTATTGCCAACGGGTTGTCGTTGCTATAAAGAATTCTCCAGTCAATATGAGTTGTTCCTGCAGAAGCTGGTGCAAGAGTTGCTGTTGCCGTAATACCTGTTGTACTCGGTGCAACGGTACTGCCTGTTGATAATGTAACTTCCGTGATCTCGGCTTGCTTGTAGTAAGCGTAGAGGGTGATTCCTGCCGGTTTAACCCAGTTGCCTCCGCTGATGGTATCACCTGCGCTGGTTACCCAATTACCCGAAGGATCAATGAAACATCTGCCGTTTCCGCCGGTTGCGCTATAGAATCCCATGAAAGCATAACCGTCTGCCGCACTTGGCATAGTGCCGGAAACGGTAGCCGGTGTTGCATCAAACGTAACCGTCTGATTTGCTACCGTTCCTGCATTTCCTCCATATCCCGTTACACCTGTCTGCTTGTCCAAAACAACAGTGTATGGATTAGCCGTCCATTTAGCGTAGATAGTTGTATTATTGGTCGCGACATCCCATACATGATTGCTTGCTAACCCGCTGGTATAATATTGTGTACCTGTACCGGCTGCGTTCGTCCAATAGCCGCCAAACGTGTAACCGGTTTTGCTTGGAGCACTAATCGGTGTCGAACCGCCCTTCTGCGTAGTCGGCATATTTGCATCATACGTAGCAGTTACAGTTTGGTTGCTTCCTGTTGTAGCACCATTGACGTCCAGAATAACATCATAGGTATTCGGCTCATAATGTGCGAAAAGCGTAGTTGCACCTGCTTTAGTCCACTTACTGTCGGTGATATAGTCCGTTACAGTAGCGGCTGCAAATGATCCATCTGCATTCAGCACTTTCACGCCATCCGTTGCTGCGGTATAGTAACCTACAAGATGATAACCGGCAGCAGGAGTACAATGCGTAATGCTTGTTTTTCCCGTCGCCTTATATACAATAGTAGCCGATGTGTTATCACCCGAACCATGATTAGCTAGATTTGGATTCAGCGTAACCGTCTGCGTCCACTTGGCATAAAGTGAAGATTTACTGGTCGGGTAACGCATAAATTCGTTAGTTTTATTATCGTAATTAGTCCAGTGATATACACCAGGTTGTAACTCCTTTTCCGGACTTATCACATAATTATCACCACCAGCTATATTAGTCCACCAGCCACCGAACGTATAACCATCTTTGGTAGGATTATCGTAATCGGTTAAGGTAGTGCAGTTATAAGTACCATATACGGTTGCCATTACAAATTCAGGATCAGCGTCTTCCAGTTCGAATGGGATAGTACGTTTCCATACACCATATAGGGTGATATTACCGGTCATTTCAATATTTGCACCCTCTGCATAATTTGTTCCGGTAATATGTGGATCCGTATTCCATCCACTGAAGGTATAATTCGTCATGGTTAAATCACCTTTACCTACAACAGTCACATTAGATCCACTAACATAACTTGATGCCGATGGCGCAGTTCCCCCTGTTCCTGATGTGTAATAATTGGCATCGTATGTCAGCGTATAATAGCGGTTATAAGTTACGGTTAATGTAGCATTGCCGGCGGGCATCGTAGTTGAGCCGCTCCATGAACCACTATTACGATCAGTAACAAGAGGAGTACCGTTTAATTCAATATCATCAATCCAATAACCACTCGCAGCGGAAACACTTATATTTACCGTCTCTCCTGCTTCAAACTGATTAGTCTGCAAATTACCATAAACATTCTCCGTCAATGTAACCGTTCCATGATCGGAAGTAACGCTCATAGTATAATACGCATCAGTATCTTGAATCCACATTTTCTTCGTGCCATTGGTATTGACAACCAACCACTTACCAGCAAAATCAGCTTTTGCTTGGAAGGATTTTTCACTATTCGTATAAAGCGTAATAAGTGTATTCAAGCTTGAAACATTATAATCTACGTCTGTCTTTGTATGTCCACTATATTTATTCGTGCCATCATGGACACCAAAGTATGCATCGTTATTTAACTTCGAGATACGGCGATAATATACACCGCTTACTCCGCGATACGAACGATCAATCGGTCGTTCTTTTTTATCCGGTCCCCATTGTCCATAATCATCAATCTGTCCATGCACATACCATCCGCTGTTTACAACAGCACTATAGTGTGCTCTTACAGTACCGCCGGCAGCAGTGGCTGTAACAGTGGTAGATGCACTATAAATATCAGCCACGGTTACGCTACCCGTTGTCTCCCAATAATCGAACAAGTAGCCCGATTCCGGAGTTGCCGTTAGAGCTTTTCCCAAACCAATAGTCACAGATTTACTACTATTTTTAGAGATGGATGTGCCCTTTGCATTAATCGAACCATGATCGCCCGCATAGAAGGTAGTGCTATATAAGGTCTCTGCTTCGCCTGTAAACCAGAATTTATAGTTTTCCTTATCAAAATGCAATACTACATTAATCAATGCTGCATCACTATTGAAATGGAAGTTTCCACCACCTCCGCTACTATATACGTTTGCACTTACGGGAACAGAAGATCCAAGATCTGTGTTTCCGCCAGAAGACGTTCCGTATTTAGTCGAACTGCTCTTAAGGAAGAAATATGGGGCATCATCAGCAGTTAATTCTGATGCAGAACGATAGGTGGCTAAATCATAGTATCCCGTGACATAGTTATATGTCATGGAAAGATGAGAGTCGGAATAATCCTCTTCCCAATCGTCATTAGAACCATTTACCGTAGTATATACCGTACGAGTAGAATTGTAAATCTTGAATCTACCTAATAGTCTTATTTCTGGCACAGCCGCAGTAGTTACCGTCAACGTCACATCAGTTCCCGGCATGGTTCCGGTTACAGTCCATGAACCAGCTGCATTGTTATCCGCCGAAGCAGTAAGAGCAACATTGCCGGTATTAATCGCCGTAATCTTATATCCGCTCTTCGGCGTAATGGTCATCTTATCTCCTGTAGAACCAAATTTGAAAGAGGTACCGCTAGCGGGCGAATACGTTACATTCGAGTTCGAAGCAGAGATAGTGTAACTCTGAATAGAATAGTTCGCAGTCACAGTTACTGCCAAGCCATCACCATTCGAGCGAACGGTAATCGGGTTAGCCCTATCTCCGCCTCCATCCGTACGAGTACCATTCGTAATCGTCCAACTGGTGAGCGCATAGCCCGTAGCAGCCGCAGCAGCTGTGATAGTGCGGGTAGTAACATAACCGACATCAGTCGCCGAACCTGCAACGGTCGGAACTGCAATACTCGGCGAACCTTCATCAATAGTCCGGCTGACACTCAGAGCTGACATATTCTCCGTAAACGAAGCGGTTACTACATCATTTGCATAACCGATAGCGTTATAGGCACCGGAAGCAGCGTTGGTCTTCACAGAACCCGAACCGCTTGTTTTGGTCCAAGTACTAAAAGTATAACCTGTATTCGCTTGCGCATAGATGTTAACAGCTTGATCGCTTGTAATATCCGTAATGGTGGCACTTGCGCCCCAGTTGCTATTATCTTTACTTACTTTACCTCCTGTTCCGGCATTAAGTGTTACCGAACCTCCGGATAAGTCATCCCATTTTGCGAAAAGAGGATAGGTTCCGCCATCGGTGGCCGTCAATGTACTTACGCTGGCGCCATCGGCATACTCAACAGAACCACCCGAGGATGTTGCCCAACCGGCAAAAGTCTTTCCACTCGGAGCAGTAAAGGTACAAGTTTTCAAGTTCGAAGCAGTACCGTACGTGTGGGTCGAGTTAGTCATAGTACCCGAGCCTCCATTTGCATTATAGGATACGTAGTAAGTATTTCCCACCCATTTTGCATAAAGCGTAGTAGCTCCGGAATGAACCCATTTGCCACTTTCTACATAACCGGAATAATTAACTAACGCACCAGCATCGGTCATAACCTTATTGGTACAAGCCGGTTCTGCATAGTAACCTTCGACATGGTAGCCCGTTTTGGTTGGTGCAGTAGGAGTAAAAGCTCCGGTGCTGTTGTAAGTCGCCGTTGCAGAACCATTATGTGAGCCACCATTATTATCGTGCAGTGTTACCGTCTGCGTCCACTTCGCGTAAAGGGTTTTATTAGCCGTAGCAGCATATTTTCCACTGCTGGTATAATTGCTAACCCTAGCGACCCAACTACCACCTGCTTTAATGACATTTGTTCCGGAACCACCAGTTCCTGTATAATATCCGCCAAAATTGTATCCAGTTTTGGTTGGACAAGTAATATTTGATGTAGCAGCTCCGTACGTTGCTGCCACACTTTCTGTTCCCGCAGATGTCGCAGACTGATTGTTAAGCGTAATGGTACGCGGACCGTACAGTGTAAATGTTCCAGCAGAAATGTCTAATTTAACTATCACTTGTCCAGTAACGTAAGTTTGGAATACCTTATTACCATCTCCATCAGCGGACTTGGAGTTAATGTTCTTGGAACCAGATAAATTATAAGCCGTTGACCCGTATTGCGGTTGCCCCCAACCGTATGCAGCTATCTTCATCTTATGGTCCTCACTGGCAGAAACACTATTAATAGCAATAGTATAAATACTGCTACTACGTGATAATTTATTGGCATTATCAGTTGTATTCCATGCTTTTGATATCCATGAATCATCTCCGCCAAGATACAAGTCAGGATAATATGGGATAACCGTAGTACCGTATACCTTTTCCGATGATGTGTTATAGCAAATATACCAATTATCACCACCGTCACCTGAAATGTTTGAACCCGAACTGCCAGAAAGATTAAATGAACCAAGGGTGTTATTAATATGAGAGCCATTCCTTTGGTCGTTATAACCAGAAGAATTACTTGTGATTTTAAACTCACAAGAACCTGATACTTGACGGTAATACACATTCGTATTTGAATTACTTTGTGTCATTTGGGCACCTCCTCCCCAACCATTAAGACCAGAGCCCGTGCCTTGTACATACCATGCCGCCCACATCTGTCCGACACCGAGGGTGAGGAGCATGATGAGCATTGCCGCATAGCGTCCAAACCTCTGCGGTGATTGTTTTTCATGGCTATCTGTCCATAGCCTTTTGATTAAGTTTAAATTTTTCATGATAGTTTTATATTTTAAAGTTAGTTTTGTTATTCTATTCCCATCGCGTACGCGTACGTACGCGTTTTATAGGTGTTTGTGGTGAGTATAAGCCAACCCAATGCTCCTGATAAATTTATATTATGCGATCCTACCTTTTTCAATATTATTTAAGGTCACCGGAATATCTTCATATTCATATACTTTAGAATATCTTACTTTCCAAGCATAATTAATCTTATTATAAATATCAAAATATTGCTTATTTATCCATTGTTGCAAGATAATTGAAAGATTTTTCGCATTGTCTACACACGGTTGTTCTACATTAAAAACAGATATAATATGCGATTGCTCAATCTTAAAAAACAATAATTCTCCTAATCCCCATAGCTTAATTTCTTCCTTGATTGACATAAAACTCTCAAAGTGATTTTCAAAATTTTTATATAAGAATGGGTCTGCCGTATCTACACCCTGAGGAATTGTTATTACGAACCAATATTGTCTTGGTATTTTTTGAAGGTATTGATATATTGAAGGGTAGTAACAACACAATATATCTTCCGGATACGAAAGAATATTAGCATTATTTACAAGATTGTTAATATTAGGATTTATCCACCCTCTTTTACTACCTTGTAATTTTTGAGACAATAACTCTATCCTTTGTTGATCAGTCATGTCAAACCTTTCAGCGTGAAGGCTTTCCAAAGCCTTTATAAAATCCTCATTCATGGTAATTTGTTTTTAGTTAAACAAGCCCAATAAACCTCTTGATAATATCTAGTATACCTTCATTACTATCCAGATTATCTTGCACCGTTTTTTGGACATATGCATCATCATAAACAGTTGTTTTTTCATACAATCTTTCCATCCGAATAGAAGTATTACTTACTTCGGTTTTTAAAGATTGTATTTGTTCACTTGTCAATGCACTTTTACCTTCATGTAAGCGTTCAGCATTGACCCTACTAATCACTTCTTGCGAGAGTTGCTCGCAAATATTTTGAAATTCTGCCATAATATTTTGATTCTGTCGGTTAATTACCATTTAATAAAATAGCGGACGAATACACAGATTCTTCTATATACTTGCGTCACTAATGATTCTTTTTCTTTTGGGACACTTTGTAACCAATTAATGAATGAGAGTTTATCATTATACGGTGATGGCACTCTAATATCTGTGAGCCGGCGTATTATTTCTAACACATAAATGCAAATAGTTACGATTTCAAATATTGAGATATATTGATTTCGGCAGCACTCGCAGTTACTACAATGAGGATATAATCTGCCAATTATATAAACATATAACATCAACAAAACTATACTTAAAATCCATTCGAGACTTTTAGCAATCGAATGATATTTATCCCAAGAATCTTGGCGAATTTTTACTTTATATCCAAGAATACCACTATCTGATATCTCATAAATAGAGCCACCTTTAAATCTTCCTTTAATGATATCATTTTTGTAATATGTTTTTGTAAGTACAAATGGTGTTCGAGAAACCATATTTGTCACAGATAAACTAAATAACAAACACACATTATCATTACTCTTGATTTCTTCTAAAGTTTGTTTCACTTTCTCTTTTGCGGATTCTTTTGTGGCAAATTCTATACATTTCTGATCCGAATGCCCTAAACTCCATTCTAAAACATGGAAATTGTCTATATCCAAATCAATTTTATCAAGAGCCTGATTATGTGATTGGATTGTACATTTATATAATGTTGGTTGTAAACCACTTATAGGGAACAGTTTATTGTTCCTAACATTGACTATTAATTGATTGGTCTTAGGCAAATATGTAATAACATTTGAAGTCTTGACATTTGGTCGGAGAATATAAAAAGTAATAAATATACCTAGTATCGTTACCAAAATAGCATATACTATCGGCAAAACGTCCTTAAATGTATCTATAATTGTTTTATGCCATTCTATAATATTATGACGTAAACCACTCGGATACAGAACAATTAGAGTAAATATGCAAATTACAACAAACCACAATGATGAGATAACATGCCCTTCTGTTCTGTATAGATGCTCATGTTTGTAATATGCACGATGCATATATTCGGTAAAACCAATCACTATTATAGCAATAATGATTATCAAACCTAAAAACCATATGTTATGTATCCACTGCATATAAATCATTTATGCATAGCACCAACTCTCAATTAAGTTAGCTATCTCGTCAGCCCACTGCTCATTGAAGCGGGTTTGGATTCCTTTTGGCGCTACGCGCGGATTATTCGTATCAATATATTCATATATCCGGGCATTGGATGTGCGCCAAATGCGGTATCCTTTGTTGTAATAACTCTTCAGAAGACATATCGCTTTATAGCTATTCCTTCCTGATGCCAATATGATTTGACATTCGTGACGAATCAATTCATCGATACAGTCTTTAATGGTCGTTATGACATCTCCATGACTTACTATTCCAACTTTCACTTCATTTATCGTTATAATAGCACAAACATCCCCACTGAATTTCTCTGGGTCACGCAATGGAAGAGGGACACTATCTGCCACTTTACACAGCTTTTCATATGCCCTTTTGATAGAATCGGACTTACCCGTTTCTCCATCACCCATATTCGCTATGATCGTTGGCTCTACCATTTTCTTATCTTTTTATCTTATTTTTGCTTTGCACTTTCTGCACTTTTCTTTTATAGGTCTAACCGAATCTAACTAAGTGGTCAGGTGCTCATTTCGGTACTGGAGGCGGGCACGGGTCATGGCCTCGCGGATACCGCCTTTCTCCACAAACTCCCGCTCCTTGACTGCGATGTACTTCATCATCATCACATCTACCTGGTGACACATCGTGATCGCCATATTCGCTATCTCCTCATCATTCATCTTCTCTATCTGCCCCATATACATCTCGCTGTCATTCGCCCGGCTGCAGAACCGCTTCAATCCTTCATATCGCGCATGCTTCTCATCCCACATCGTCATCTTCCTTGCGCGCAAATAATCCTCATAGTCGGCTTGTAACTCCTTCAGGCTCGCACGCGCGACATTGAGCAATTTGATCTCCGTCTCGCTGGAGGTAGGAGCGGCTTCCGAGCCCTCGATGATATTCTGTTTCCCGCTTCGGGCAGCTTGTACCATCTGATCGATAGTCCGGTCGCCTTTTGTCAGGTAGCGCTCACAAAAAGCAAAAGTCACATCATACAGCGCTACCGACTTGCGAAAAAACAGCAACTCTTTGTAGTTCGGCACGCTCTGCACGAAATAATGTGTCTCTCTATTGCTCATTGTTCTTTTTCCTCCTAGGATTACCTAGGTCTTCATAGGGCTACCTAGGTCTACCTAGGATTTCCCGGTTGTTATTATTACTTAGTCCCTTTAGTCTTGGTCCTTTTTGTTTAGCCTCCACTCTCACTCCCCTCTCATTCCCATCTCGTTCGCATTACGGACGTCTCTGTCCCGTGCTTGTTCCCTACTTAGTCCCTTTCACTTATTCCTTTTTTGACTACATTGATATACATAAAAAAGCAAGACATGAGATTTCTCTCATGTCAGGCAAAATAGAAATATAGGTGTAACTATTAGAAAATAATCAAACTCTGGGGCATTATACGAATGATATATACGTTTGCATCCTCAATAGTATAAAGTATTGTCATTTCCTTATAATAGGTCCTGCGTATATCAAATCCATATTGTTTAGATAATTCCTCGTCAACTTGAATTGCATCTGCCCCTATCCTTAATGATTGCATCTTCTTATTCAGACCCTGCAGATAACGCTTGGCTGTAAGTGGGGCACGGAATTTGAAGACTATAGCAAAACGCAACTTATCGACGTCGCTTTGAGCTTTGCCAGAAAGATATATCTCAAAACGCCTCATATTCACGCCTCTCGAATATCATTTAGACCATAGGCATGCCCAACCTCACAACACATCTCGTCATACACCTCAGACCATAGACGCATTGGTTGCTCTTTCCAGTCAGAATCAATAAGTTTCTCTTTGTAGATAATACTCTTCAATGACGCATCCAACTCATCAATGGTATGCATACTATCCCATTTCTCCTCCGAGATAGTTCCTGCATATTGCATAACCGGTTGTCTTAATGCTGCTTCCATACTTGTCAGTTTTATTGTTTTAACCTTTGCGACTGCAAAGGTACAACAATTTTCTGACATACGCAAACATTTGTGCAAAAATCTTTCTTTTTTGCCTGTTTTTTCAGCATATCAATACGTCAAAGATCCTTTGCCTCGTTTTTAAGCCCCAAGGCGCGGGCTGGGTGTAGCGGGATACGTGTTTCCCCGTGTTGCCCTCGTATTGCTCTCGATATTATCTCGATATTATCTCGTATTGCACCCGTTATGTATCGTAATTTGGATCGTTTTTATCCATATATACATACACAAAAAGCGTGAAGTTCACTTGCTCTTCACGCTCCTTGAGGCCTTCGCATTGCCCGAATAAAGTAGAATAACAACCGAAATCCATGCCCGATATTTATTACCCATCCCGCCCTATCATGGGCGTGGGGCATATTAATACATACCCACATGGACATTCATTGCTGTTGCTACGACTTTATTCCGTTGAAAGTTGCGATGTTTCAAGGAATCGTGAACAACGTTTCAATAAACGCCTTTCATTATGTCATCCCATTTAACGTCTTAGATCAGACGCACCGCTTTTTACGCTGTCGGTGCCAGCGGTATGTTATACGGCTATGCCGGTTTTCATTACATCATCATATAACGGAGATGGGCGATCATCTGCCATCAAAACAGGCTCGATCAGAAAACTGATGCGACGCGTGTCCGACCACAAATCGCGCGAAATCTCCATTTTACGATCACCATAGGTAGGCACAATGACCGCAACATCAATATCGCTATCCGGATTTGCATAGCCTTTACTATACGAACCAAACATCATCACTCTGGGCTCCTGCTCAAAGCGATGCGCTATAACCTGTTTGTACTGGCGTACAAGGTTAATGGCTTCATCATAATTTAAAGCTTTTCTTTGATCCATTGTAGCAACTGTTTCGTTTTATCTATTAATTCTCGGCAAACTTTAGGACTTAGCGTACGTGTTAATGCCGCCTTATCTTCCGGGTATCGTGCTTCTATGTTATAATTGGTGATGACCTCTAAAAAAGTCTTTTGAGATTCATCCATCTGCTCATAAAGCCCACAGCTATCGGCAAGACGCATGTGATTGTGTACATAAGGTGGTATATCATCGCGTTTCGCCGACCAATATGCTTTAATGGCTTTTTCGATGACTTGATGGCACATAAAAGCCACGTACAACCACCGTTTGGTTTTGTACATTGCTTCGGCTGTTTCCATATCGTAATCAGCGATATCCAGCCAATATGCCACCTTTTCTTCTTTAGTCATCATAGCGATTTAAATCTTCTATTAATTGTTACCTTTGCAACTTTGGGCTGCAAAGTTACTACTTTTTTTCCAAATATACAAATTTATTTGTAAAATTTACGAAATATTTTCATTTTTGCGCCTATTATGCCCTTTTTGTTCAGCTTGTTCCCTTTTCTTCAATTTTCTGACATACGCATATAATTGTGCACAAAAATGAAAAAATAAGTGCTCCGGAGAGCACTCATTCGTTTATTTACATCCAGTAGTTGTTTAAGCAACGACAAGGGTATTTATTGGTTTTCTTGGTCGGAATGGTATATCGGATACCGATCTCCAGTCCGGCAGACCAGGGTTTGAAAGAGCCTGTGATGACAGAGGTATTGGACAAGTCTGTATAGTTCTGCATGAAATAGTGCGCTTCCTCCTGACCTGGACGGTCATTGCGGAAACCCAAGGCTACATTGCTGCCGCTCTGTCCGATAGCGGTGAGCGCATAGTTGAAATAACCCTGTACCAACAGATCCAGATGCTCCACCAAGGGGATCGCTACACCGACTTTGGCAAAGACGGTCCAGTAGTTCTTCTTAGTCAGCGTACCTTGGGGGTTAAAGCCCTGCTCGGTATAAAAACCATGGTTGGGCTTGTCAGCCAGAGTCAGCCCCCAGGGCGCATAATAGCCGCTATGGGTGAGCGCGCCGCTACCGGCATACTTCGCCGAGAGAGGGATACCGTACTTACCGCCGACCTGCGCCGTGATGTAGAGTTTATCCTGCACTACCGGGAAGGAGAAGACGAAGGAGACGGGAATCTCCACGGCCCAGTAATTCTGCTGCTCCGTCCAGTTATTGAGGTTGAGCAGGTGGTCATATTTCTCACCGTCTGTATCGGTGACACCGCTCCAGGTGAGCAGTCCGTTGAGGGTAGCTTTCTGACCATAATGCTGAATATCAGCGCCGACCGCTAATCCCGCATACTCACAAAAGAACCAGTTATAGCCGATATGCGCCTGAAGGCTATAGGAGCCGGAAGTCTTGGACGCCAGTTGGTCTGCCACATTATTGACCTTATAGCCCAGCGATGAATAACCGCCTCCGACCGTGATTTCAAATGCGTTTCCGCGGCTATGATACCTACCGGTTTCCGCTGCCCACAGAGGCAAAAGGATAAAAAGCGCTATGATAACAGTAATCTTTCTCATAGTACAATTCGCTTTTGAACATCAATATTACCATCTTCATAGATAGTTTCAATTATCTCCACGTGAGCGCCCACCATCCAACGGCGTACATGATACGGCGTGGACTGCCTGTCGCCCGGATTGAGCGGTGAACTGGGAGCCGCATCGCCGAAGCTGATCGGACAGGTGATGTCGGTGGAGCCATCTGCGCGGATGAGGACGGCGTAATAGGAATGGCCGTCGTTCTGTAACGGTACGCCGGAATAGTAATCCTGGCGCGTAGCACCCGGGATAGCAACGCCGTCGCAGTACCACTGATAAGCTACATAATCGCCCTTGCTGTTATCCACGAAGAGGACGTCGTCCCATTTGCTATAGACCGCCACGCCACCGTCACGACCGATCGCGAACTGCGTCTCAACCGCGCAATGACCGGTAGCTTCCTCCGCCGAGAAAGTGACCTGAACGGTCTGGTCCACTATACCCGGCAGGAAGATACGGATCTGATCGCCCTGGAGCGGTTCGTTCTCCACATCCTCCATGAGCGGCGTATCGAAATGGAGCGAATAAGTCTTCGGTGCTCCGCTGAGCACGGAATAAGCGACCGAAAGGGTCGTATCCTTGACCACGTTACACAGGGGTGCAGGCGTTTGGATAGAGACCGCCAGACTCTCGATAACAGTCAGGAGCAGCGTATCCGTACCCTGGGTAAGGATATACGAACCGGGTTGGTCAGCAGGGTGCTCAAAGCCGTCTTTCGAATACGGTTCGCCGGAACAAACGGTATCCATCCGATAGCTGCATTCCCGAAAAGCAAGGGTCATATCCGCGCTGAAGGGATCACAAGTGCCGAACTCATCATAGAGGGTGATCTGCACAGTCGCCGGCTCGAAGATACTATCACTGACAGAGACGATGATCGCATTGCCCTCCACTTGCTTTTTCTCTACAGACTCAATCAACGGATTAGCGCATTGCAGCGAATACGAATAGGGCGTACCCTGCTGCACGGTGAACGGTATCTCTATCTCGCCTCCGCCGAAGTTACAGAACGGACCCGGTGCCGTGAACGTAGCCCGGATAGGCGCTATAACCAGCAGAGTGAGGGTCGATTGGGTACCGGGTACGATATAGGTCGCTATGCCCGGTTCCGTTGGCGTGACATCCAGACCATGCCCGGTATAACGTTCGCCGAGACAGATCGTATCCTTGAGCACGTCGCATTCATTGGAAACGACCGGGTAGATATCCTTGCGCGCCAGCACGGATTTACCCACTGTGGTACGCTGGAAGAGGATATCATCGAGGCAGAAGTCATTACCTCCGGAGGCACTGTTGAGGTCCTCGACGGAGATAGTGACCGAAGCGGAATTACAGGGCGCCTTCCACTCAATCATCTGATGATACCAGGCATTGAGGTCCGCCTCCTGACCCAAGGTATAGGGTTGACCGAGGTCTTCGGTCTGAGTGCTTCCGTTGGGGTCTGTATAAGAGATACGGAACTGGAGGACAGCGGGACTGTTGTTCGGCTTGATATTCGGATATGCAGCCCAATAACTGAAGAGATAGACGGAGTCTTTCTCCACCGTCAGGGAGGTGTTGTCATTCGTTGTGGCCTTCCATGCATAGCCGGATTTACCGGCGTCGAAGAGCGCATAGTAATTACCGCCATGAGGCTCTATATCCGCAAAGTCCTTCCAGAAATAGTTGGCATTATGGGTGATGGCATAGATATTCGATTTTCCGCCATGACTCTTATAATACTGAGCCGGATCAAAGGAGCCGACATACTCATACGAACTGGTGAAGCCCTCCGGCGGATTGTTACCTACCGGTTCGGTCTCGAAATCACCGTTCGCCATCAGGTTATCGATCGCGCTATGGGTGATCGAGAAGACCTCCACCGAATAGGTCTCCGACTTATCGGAGGGGACGGAAATAGACTTGGTCGTTTCTCCTGTGCTCCACAAGTACGAATCGCCCTCCATGCTGGCCTCAAGCACTACGTCCGGGAAGCCGGCGCAGACCTCGGTGGTCTCATGCAGAATCTCGCAATCCAAAGTGGGCGTGAGATAGGTCACGGTCTGCGAAGTGATAACGGACGAACCGCTACCATCCGCGCTAAGCGCGAAAGTGATACTCTCCTCAATCTGGGTCTGCTTGGCCGGGATATTCTTGATCACATAGGTAACCGGCGAAACGGGATTCGTACGTACAATCTCACGCGTAAACTCCGTTCCCGTCAGTTTATAACTACATGCATCGCCTTTGAAATAGGCATTGACGGTGATGTTATAGGTCTCGGTGACACATGAACTGACGATCTCATAGGTGACCGAATCGATCTCCACATCAAACGCGCCACTCGTTCCCTCCGGAATAGCGCCCCAATGACCGGAACCCGTGACATCATCAATGAGATAGCAGGGATTCGATGCTGTCCAGCTAAAATCCAACTCCTTGGTCTTCACATCGCAGAAGCCGATCCACTCGTGCGCACCCCCTGTCAACACCTGACTCGTGGCTCCGAAATAGATCCTATGATTAAAACTGGAGGTGAAGGTAAACTGGTACAATCCCGGCACACCATCTACCGGCGTCATGAGCTCATACGCCTGCCAATGCGAGGAATAGAGGACATAGGACGCATAACACAGCCACGAAGGCGATGACACATAGAGGTACAAGGTCTGACCTGCCGGAATAGTGGAAGCTGTCGCACCCGACCACCACAATCCCAAGAACAGGAGGATACCTATGATTCGTTTTTTCATTCTTATATCACATTGAGGTTAATACAATTCTTTATTCGCTTCCACACTACCGTCATCATAACCGGTGACTACGATTCGGAAATGGCTTCCGATAACATGATAGCGGCGGAAGACCACTTGTTTCTTCTCCGGCGCAGGGTACTCTTCGCGGCTCGGCGAGATCTGCGCGAAAGTCTTTTCGCACGACAGGATAGCTGTTCCATCCGCTTTCAGCATTTTGACCGAATAGAGGTCGCTCGATTGCGTAAGGCTCTGCGACGCACGATAATACTGCTCGGTAGCGCCCGCTATCTCTTCTCCGTTGACGTACCATTGATAGCTGACGAACTCACCGGCGCTGTTATCCACGAAGAGCACATCATTCCATTTGGTACGCAACCAGTTGTCCGTGCACTCGGGATCAGGCGGAGGAGTACCGCAATCGATACCGTTGATATGATAGATTTCCTTGCGCGAGAGCACAAGATTGGTTACTCGGGCTTTTTGGAACATGATATCATCGAGGCAGAAGTCGTTGCCGTCATGCGCCGTATTGAGGTCTTTGACGCCAATCTCTACATAAGAAGCGTCACAGGGTGCTTTCCAACTAACGGTTTGCTGGTACCAGCCGTTGAGTTTCTCCTCCTGACCTAATGTATAGACAGCGCCGAGCTGCTGGGGTTGCATCTTCCCTGCTGCATCGCGGTACTTGATCTCAAACTGCAAGCGCGCCGGATTATTATTCATATCCGTGTTCGGATACGCTGCCCAGTAACTGAACAGATAGATAGAGTCTTTCTGAATAACGAGGTCCGGATTATCCGTTGTGGTCGCCTTCCAAGCGTAGCCGGATTTTCCGGCATCGAAGAGCGCGAAATACTCTCCTCCGTGCGGCATAACAACCGCAAAATCTCTCCAGAAATAATTAGCATTCTTGGTGATAGCATAGAGATTATCTGCGCCGGAATGACTGGAATAATACGAAGCGGGGTTCCAACCGGCATAGGTATAATCGCTGGTGAAGCCAGACGGAGGGTTCGACTCAAAGTCACCATTCGCCATCAGGTTCTGCTCCGGATGGAGGACTGATTTGAAGACTTCAACGGTTACATCCTGCTCGCCAAGGGAAGGCGTAAACTGGATAGACGGTGTGTTATCGCCTGTGGACCAAATATAGACATCTCCTTCCGTATTGGCGGTGAGGGTAAGCGGTTCGTTGGCACATTGATCACCCATCTCCGTCTCCACCTCACATTCGATCTCGGGAGAGACATATGCCTGTTGCAGCGAAGCGATCTCACCCGTGTAATTCGTTGAGGAATAAAGGGTTACGTTAATACTATGTGCATTCCCGACAGGCTCTTTGATGCCCTCTTGCTTAATGACCAACGGTTTCTTCATCTTGGTAGTCTTATAGGGAGCAGTAGCCCATTGATCGCCGGAGAGGGTAAGGCTGCACGGTGCTCCTGTGAAATAGACGGTGACTACGACATCATACGTACTATCGATGCAGGAAGTAGGGGTAGCGACAATAACGCTATCCAAAGAGGTCACACCGGAAGAAGCCGGTTCTGCCGCCCAATAACCGCTACCGTCAGTACCGGTGACGATATAATACGGTTTGGCTGCTGACCAACTACCCGAAGGCTCTTTGGTATAGAAATTATCCCAACCGGCCTGATCGCGGGTGACAACGATATCGGAATAACCGAAACGGAAATTCTCCTGCATACCATCACTCATGGTGACGGTATAGGTATATACGCCGCTTTGGCCTTCCACAGCCTTCATGATACGGGCTGCATCACCTCCCGAAGAGGTGCAGACCGCGTAAGTAGCCTTACAACACCATGCCTGGGACGCATCCAGATAAACGACGGAGTTCTGGGGAATATCAGCCGCATGTAACGCGAGCGTTGCTACGCTCATGAGTATCAAACTAACTATCTTTTTCATATGCATCATCGTTTGCGATTATTGAATAGGAATGATTTCGACACGTCTATCAAGCGATATATCGTGCGGATTGGACTCCGTATCCTGCTCCGTATATCGGATAGCAGAACTGTAACCCTTGCTGGATATCTGCTCAGGACGTACGCCCTTCTCAATCAGCAGGTTAACCACAGCCTCAGCACGTTTGTCACTCAGCATCTGGTTATGCGATTCGTTACCTTCGCTGGAGGCGTGACCGTTAACAAGGATATGTTGCTCGGGGTTCTCGATGAGGATCTCCGCGATACGATCGATGATATCCGCCGGTTCCAGTTTGGGTTTCCAGCTATCCAGATCGAACCAGATGATCGAGCGCTCCATGAGCTTGATGATCTGCTGCGAAGCCACGGGTTGCGGCTTCATGACGGTCTCGCGACGCTCAGCCAGAGTGTACGTCGTATCACATACCTGCAGACGCTCATACTCAGGCGCCAGAGGTTTGGCTTTGGGCTTATGATGCCAACTGAAACCGGCCTTGATACCGATCATCCAGGGACGCACAGCGCTCACCTCATTGGAGTTGACGTAACCACCGTAGTAATCCATGAAGGGGTGTGTGATATAATCCGGAGCCGCAGCGTCTGCTACGTCTTTTCTCCAACCGAGGTTACCGTTAGAGCCGTTGTACATGTTATTACAGGTCACTTTCGCGAACGCGCCTACCATGATATCCCATTGCTCTGCAACGGGAATAGCAACGCCTAATTCCGCGAACACACCGACGGCTACAGAACTGATTTGCAGCGAGTTAGAACCCTTGCTGAAGTTCTCCACACCTTCGTAATAGAAATCACGATCGGCCTGGTCATGCATCTCCATTTTCCATTGCTCGTACCATCCGCGGTGCTCAATCTGACCACTCGCGAGGCGATAGGTCTTAAGCACGGGCAGACCTACTTGAAGACCCGCACCGGCGTAGATCTTGAGCGGCTGCTCTTTCTTTTGCACCGGATACATCATCTGGATACCAACCGGTATATCGATCATACCGATGCTTTGCTTCTCTGTCCATCCGTGACCATAGACGCGATGGGTGTAAGCCTCGCCGTCACTATCGCCCTGACCGGGCCACTCATAGAGACCGTTGATGACCGCGCGACCTCCGAAATAATCGAAAGCTGCACCGGCCGTAACGCCCCAGTTCTCATGGAAATAATAGACATAATTGAGTCCTACCGTAGCGCCTACTCCACCCTTCGCCTGATCGTTCTCACGCGAAGGCTTGAAGCCTATCTGGGCATACCCGATACCGGCATAGCCCTGCAGGTAATGCCCCTTGGGCGTGAACTCCGGTTGCTCGGGTTCCTGAGCGGGCTTCTCCACGGTGACGGTCTTGCACTTGACGGTGAACGTCGTGTCCTCGTAGATAGTGACGGTCTTGAGCGAGTCCTCCTCGATACGCGAGGGGGTGGTCGCCATCACCTTCATCTCTTGTGGTGGCGCCGCTTTCTTGCTAATAGTGATCACGCCGCGTTTGGCTGCGACCTGCATATCCTTATCCAGCACTTTGCGCAACACGGCGCGTGCAGACTGCTTTTTAAACTGACCCGTAACACGCATGTTGAGGTCCAAATCCGCCTCATCATACTGGATCTTATACCCTGTCTTCGATTGGAGGTCATTGATCACTTGCTCCAACCGGGCATTCTTGTAGGTCTTGGTGAACGGGTTATACTTGGACTTGCCTGCCGAAAAGGCAGAGACAGACACCAGCAACCCGACAACCAACAGCAGTACCAATTTCCAAGAAAAAGAGCATTTTTTCATGGTGTTTCTATTGTGTTTTAATGAATAATTTAGTTCGTTTTTTCTGCCAAATTTATCAATTTGGGTGCAAAGTTACGAAAATTTCATGAATTATGCAAGCATAATTACAAAAAAAATCCAAAAACATGTTGTAAAACATATTTTCTGACACTATGTTCCATATCTTCCCCATAGGTTAATCAACTATGTAAGACCTCTGCAAGAATGTTCAATTTTGTCTCCACCCTACTTTTTGCCCTTCGGGCGAATCCAGGTCTTTTTGCACATATGCAAATATAAATAGAAAAATCGCCCGATTTGAGCGATTTTTCTTCCTTCGTACATCGTACATTCTTCCTTCGTACATCACTTGACTCTTTCACCTTTGTGATTGAATAGAATTCTCTCGTTGTAGGATGAGATACTCACCTCAAAGAGATGTTCTCCTGCGATACGGACCCATTCGTATTTAGCAGGGATAATCACGTGTCCCTGATCGTCCAGCACGCCACAATACTCTCCTATTTGATAGCCAAAATACTTAGGATGAACAGACGTTGCCTCCTCTTCCGAATCACGATAGCCATCGACGTAAGAAAGCAGGAATGTTCTATCAAACACGAAGGGCTCCACCGTCTCCAGTTCGCGATTTACCAGTTTAGCCCGTCCGTCTTTGACCAACATCAGGCACCCCTCCCTATTGGAGAGATGAATATCATCGTACTCCACCGGCAGAATGATGTTCCCCTCTAAGTCCAACAATCCGTAATGGGTACCATCACCGACAATTCGTGATCCTAATTGTGGTGCAGAAAGGACGGTATAAATAGGCTCTACGATCCATTCTCCTTTTGTATTGATCATACCCCATTTGCCCTCCATCGTCCTCATGACGCAAAGACCATGATGAAACCGAAAAGCGATACTGTTATAGTCATCATCATAGACAATAGGAAATACTTCTTTAAAAGCCATTTCTCCGTTCTCATTGATAAACCATACGTAGCCATCTACGAACACCGCCGCAAGCCCTTCGTAGAAGTTCCAAGCACGGTTGAATTGGGCAGGGATAACGATCTTGCCGGTATTCATATTGATATATCCACGCTTGTGGTCAAACGACCGAAACACAACCAGACTGTCCTCTGAGTTATATTCATTTATGAACACATGATCCAACTCCGGCGTCGTAAATTCACCGGTACGAGCATCTTTGAGGCGCTCGAAAGATATATTACCATGATACCCATATACCAACTGGATATGCTTAGAGATATATCGAGTTGGCGTTTCCCAATAAATAACCCGATGGCGATGTGCATACCATTCGCTTGCCCAAAAGACGGCTGTAGTTACAGATCCTAATGCCAACACACAAAGTGCTACGATCATGATCTTCTTCCAAAAATGTTTGTTTTTCTCTTCCATAGTCATATATTGTTTATTTGTTTGCCACCATAACTCGATACTGTACCACACCAACAAGAATGCCGGAATAGTTATTTTCGCCCATGAGGAAACCGCCCACGAACGGTATATAATCACTTCGCCGTTAAAGACATAATAAATAGCAGATATAATCATCCGCGATATAGGGACACTGAGCCCGACAATACCGATGATTGCGACTATGCGTAGTGCTTTGGAAATGCGCCCGATTCCGTCTTGACAACTCATCATCCAAAGCCACACGGTAGCACATAACATAAGCGGGATACGGATGACTATTGGGACGTAGAAATCAGGCGTGTAATAGATGGATATATCCGTCGCATAGCACCCTATAACAACAGCGAATACAGCGATGATAGCCGTTATATAAGTCATGCGCCGGAATGGCTTATTAGGCATAGCCGGATCCTGTTTGCCTCGCTTGAGCATGACCACAATGGTCATGATAACCACCGTCATCAGCAACCCGAACCATGTACCGAAATACGCATCGTCCCAAACGGTCACGGAAGGCAATAAGCGGTTCGTCAATTCCCGCACGGCAGGAATAAGCTGTAAGAGACAATGAACGGTATATGCTGTCATACCAACAGCAGAAAGGGCAACTAACTTTTTAAATGTTTCTTGTTTCATAGGATATAATTTAAGCAATTACTGAAAAACGTTTCAGGCAGGATGATATTCTCCACATCCATAGCTCCGTGCGGCTTCTCCTGAGTGCATACCTTGCAAATTACAGCCGAAGGCAAATACCTCATTCGGCTTCAACTCCGTGATAAACTCCGGTTAAAATACTCTGTTGTACATAGTTGAAAAGTTATTGATTTATATTAACTTCTCTTAATTCTTTAAGTAATGTCGGAACATCATCAACAACGGTAAACGGCCGCACCACCTCCATATTGTCATTCATTACACAGTATATCTTCTCCTCACCATGATTTTCCATGCCGAAGCCGTCTTCGTCTGCGAAATATCGACCTTCCGGATAAAGCATCCATACGAGCACAATCTGTCCATCCTTACATCGATCGTACCAACCAACTGGAGTATAATCCATCCTACGGGAATGGGCATTTTCGCTATGGGGCAGTTTATCAACCGTTGCAAAGTCAATCTCCTCATCCGAAAAGCCGACAACAAATCCAGGCGTAGAAATCTGCCGTGCCTTGCCGGTTTCTTTATTGACCAGATACCGATCCCCATACTCATCTTTCACAAGCAGCAGGTTCTCTCCCCATGAATAACAGTCACATTGCTCCAATTGAGCCATGTCCTCCAAATAATCTCCATTCAGTTTCATATTTCTTTCTCTTTTTGTTCTCTCTCTATCTTTTGAATCGTAGCCTGTCCCTCGTCTGATTCGCGCAGTCGCTTCATGACATGCTCCAGGTGCAAATATCGTTTGAAGGGAGTCTCTTTATCTTCCAGGAATGCCCGCAGTTCCTCCTCGGTTGCGCAATGGAAAAGCGGACTCGACATTCGATATCCATTCGCTAAACTGATTGCCAGCATACTTTGCGTCACCGAAAACGTATAATCCGTTCCCCATGGAGAGCGAGGATCATAGTAAATGGTTGTTGTCAAGACATCCATACAGTCTGAATGGTCACTCCAAACGGTATATATCTCCATTTTTCCGTGCTCTCCTGCATCACCATCTTCCAACACAGCTTTCCATTCTCGTTTTCGCATCCGAATGGCATAGAGCGTCTCCATATGTGCGTTATGCGCCATTTGGAGCAGGTGTACAGGGTCATAATACGCATTCGGCAAATACTTATCAATACGTACTACATCTTCCGTAAGGATTTCAGGGTTGACCAAGGAACTCATAATGATAGATATTACTTGTTAATTATCTGTATATGTATCATATAACTCACCCAATTGTCCGGGAGTCTCGCTATGATACGTCCGCACTTCCGGGATATCTTCGATGGTCACCACATAGGTGTACGTAGGCGGGTTATAGAAATGATATTCGTCCCCCACCCGCTTGCCATATAGCACGATGTTCGGTTCCGTACCGACATTGGCGCCCTTATCCCATGCCGTATAACGCAGACGACCATCCGGCAGGCTATCCACTCGCGCTTGAACATATCCGGCATCGGTGTGTTGATAGCACATCTCATAATTACGTAATGGCTCGTACAAATGCGGATTAGCCACGGTATCGGTTGTTGGGCACAGACGCTTACCATTCCATATATACTTCACAAACTTGTCTGTAAGGAAGTAACTCTCTTGTTTTAGGAGAGGATAATAGAAGATACCTTCGTCTTCATCGCACATGTATTGGTAGTCATAGTCCAGCGAACGGGCAAAGCGGAAGTAATAATCCGGAATATTATACTCGAATCCGATCTCATTGCATAGGACACCTGACTCATCGGACCATAGGCCCACCCGTTTGAGTTGGTGGCCGATACGCTCATAGGCGATAAACGACTGATAGCCATAGGCTCCGCTGATACGGAAGAAGGCATCGAAAAGATACAGATTGCGTTTAGGATGTGGCAAAGAAAATATTTTTTTATGTCCGACACCTCCCCTTGCCAATCCGGCAATCCCTCATATGTATAAACGGTATCCTTGTCTCTAACATCATATAAGATGCTCCACCCCATTGTCGCGTCTTTGGATGTACTATTGCGGCTATATAGACATATGCTGCCGTCCGGAGATGACACAATGGATATCCCATCATCATCCTCCTTATCAATCTCGGCAGCAAAGAGCAAACGGCTATCGCTAGTGGGTTTATTGTCTGAATGACAACTATATAGTGTGGCTGAAACAGCGAACACCCAAAAGTAGTTAATGAGTTTCATCGTTGTTTAGTGGACTTTACACTATTCCGTTAAATATATCTCATATACCTTTGGCACATCGGTTCCTTTTATGTAAGATTCTTCTTTATTGAATTTGTATTACTTCCGGCGAAGTTGTTCTGTATGATGGCATACAATCACCTGCATCTGCGTTAATGTATGTCGGATCGCATATTGTATAGACCTTATTATTATAAGTGAAATGGTAGCCGTATGATTTGTTATCGGGGAACGCGACTGCTGTAGCCAAATGTCTTGGATAAAGAAGAAGTACCACATCTAAATCGAGTAGTTCCCGTACGAGTATAGAGTACAGAATACTCCGATCCTCACAATCCGAGTAGGGATAAAATATTGTTTCGTCACCAAAAAGAGGGCGTTCATATCCGAACTGATCTCCATCCGTTTTATAATCAAATGCTGTTTGTACAAAGTTAATTAGCATATTGGCAGCATCATATTTTGATTTGCCAGAGATTTCTCTACGTAAAACGGGATACAAAGCTTTCTTAGTCTCATCAGACAGAGATGCAGCAGAATAATAATCCCAACTAGTGCTTAACGGATACTCATTATAAAAATTAATGAGGTTTTTGTTTTCTGAGATAGTGGCACGCATAGTTGGCCATCGGCGAGAAGTTAAAGTGCGTGAGGAAGCAGCCGTATATGTTAATTTGGGAGATTCTGTCATGCGTAACGATGGCGTTTGCTCTTCAGGGAACGATTTGTTAAAAATATGATAGTTCCGAGAACCATCTTCCTTATCCAATATGTAGTAATGCTTCCCATCTAGAGAGAAATAGGAATAATCATATAATGTAGCTTCAAAAGGCACTAGGAGAACAAACCTACTATCATTCGCTCTGGCAATACGAATAGCATAGCCTGATTGGGTTAGAAGAAACATTTGCATAAGAATAGCCTCATTAGAGTTTGTTCCACAAAAGCTATTCGTCAATGTTTGTATAAGATTAATATACCCCCAATCTCCCAATTGCAATTCACGACGCAATTTCAAACAATCACTTATTAGAGCATCATATGCTTGGTCAGACAAATGTTTCCACATATCTGAAGCCGATTGCTCTGTTGCATCCGAAAGTGTGTATTTCAAAGCATCATTGAGATGCACCGCGCATTGGGTGCCATGAAACATAAACTTGAATTGCGGTTTATCCTCCGTAGGAGGATCATCAACAGGGACTACGGGTTCCGGAACCTCATATGGAACAATCTTGATAACCAATTTGTACCGAATCTCGTCCGTTCCTTTTGGTTCTTCACTATTCTTAACGGTAGGGGTTGGTGAATCTTGATCCTTCGGTTTATGTTTGGCAGCATAAGATTTATATGCACTCCATTGTTTAGCCATGTAATCTGCGTACTCTGCATTAATCTTCTGCCGATACGCATCATACTGTTTCTGCTTGTCGGATTTGTACTTTTGGTACTTTGACTGCTGCTCTGCTTTATACTGCTCAAAAGTCTGCTTCTGAGCATATGAAGCAACAATGTGCAACAAAGCAAATAGAATAATTAGTAAGCGTTTCATAATAGTGTTATTTTATTGTTCTAACGGCACGAACGAACATTTTATTATAATTATATGATGTGAGGTTTTGAGTCCCATCTTCAAAAGACATAAAATAATAATATTCACTACTATTACCTGATTTCTTAGTAGATGACCAATATGGTGCATATGCTCTATCTATAGTCACATCATAAGAAACATTATATGCAATTATTTCATCATCACATAATCCTCCTATTTTCTCTCTTTCATTGTATACTACCATTAACTCTTCTATTGACGGTAAACGCCAATCATCATATCCTCCCACTATGGATGATTCACACATAGTTATTGCAGAAGATCTATCCACACAACCAAGATTAGTCTTCTGTACCATTAGATTGGCGGGCAATAATGTTACATATGGAACCTCTTGCGCAGTAAAACTTTGCGTTTCACCATAATATTCCTCATTTCCTGTTGTTGCGAAAGCACGAACGAAATAGGTCTCTCCGTTTGTTAGTTCTGAAATAGCATAACTATAATCACCAACATGTGCAGTTCCTTTAATAACAACTTTTGTTGCTCCATTATCTAAGGAAGGTGTAGGCATGGTTCCGTAGACAAAGCCATATTCTACGATAGAAGATGTTGCCTTTTTATTGAATCTTCCATTCAAAACCGCAGATGAGGGCGTTATCTCTGTGACAGCCAGTGTTTCTATCAAACTAATGGAAACTGCAGTAATTGTTAATTGTTTACTTCCATTATTGGACACAATATGTACCACGGTAGAATTATATCCAGAATTTAACTTCGTGCGATCTATTGTAACCACAACGGCTTGGGATTTTCCTGCGGCAAGATTTCCGGCTTCTTTACTAAAAGATTTTATCCAACCATCGGTTTTGTACACAATTTCCCATTCTAGTGCATCCTCGCTATTGTTATAGATCATGAAAGAACGCATCTCGTCTCCCTCGACTTCTCCGAAAATTATAGAATCTATTTCATGGCGAGTATCATCTACTATTTGTAAAGCGGGCGGAAGTTTTTCAAGGAGGATGTGTACGGGTTTATCTTTACTATCTTCGTTAACTAGTATATCCGTTGTTTGATATTCCAAATAACCAGATTTGGTGACATAAAGGTTATATATTCCCGCTTCCACTTTTGGAAATTCAAATAATCCATCAGAACCGGTGATAACACTCATACCGGTTTGCATAATCTCTACCTTGGCATATTTCACAGGTCCTCCGGTCGCTTTATCGGTTACTGAACCATACAACGAACCCGTCACATTTAACTCATTCGTCTTGTCGCAAGAGCAGAAATAACCAAATAACAATAAAATCAATACTATTTGATATATATATTTCATATATATTTGAAATATGTATTACCTTGACTGCATTTACAGTTTAATGGTTATAGTCTCGATTACTGTACTAATCGTACTGACAATAAATTTGTGTATTTATGTAAAGCAAAATAAATATTTGACTGATTAAATACAAAAGCCCATGCCGCATAATCAGACTTACTAATACCCATAGTATAATTATTCGGGTCGTCATCACTTGTCCAATAATACCCCCAAGTACCTACACCATACGCAGTACCTCCACTATATACATTCGTCACATTGTATTCATGACCTTCGGCTGAAAGAATAATATAGTTTCCATTCAAACCCGTCACCATGTATCCATTTCCTGTCCATCGCCATGTACATAGATTTTTGAGTTCCTCCCATTGCACCTTAGTTGGCACCTTGCCGCCATTAAAATAAAAATTATATTGGTGTTGGGAAGATTCATTATGATCCCGCCACTTTGTGCCACTTGGTAGACCTAAATCCACATAATCAGATTTAGCTAACGTGGTAAATGAATATGATGTGCCGTATGTGGTACCTAAATCAGATTCCGCATAAGCTCGCACATAGTATGTAGTGTTTGAGGCTAAACCATTTATGTTACAACTATATGTGCCGATAGTAGTGCCTCCTGAAGTCTTGTTGTCGCTTATTGTAGGATATCTTGAGGTACTCCAACAAATACCAGCAGACTTAATATTTGCTCCACCTGTTTCTGTAATTTGATATCCGCCTGTGGCAGATTCAGATGTGATATTTGTGAAATTTTTATGTGTAGCTATTGTAATATTGCCGTTTTTAGTAATGATGGAATATGCAGAACCATATGCAGTACTATTACAACTATTGGTAACGTATGCACGAACATAATATTGTGTATTAGGAGTTAAATTGGGAATAGTAACACTAAATGTATTGGCATTGGTGTTATTGGCATTTATGCATCCGTCCGTTATTGTGGGCGAACTATTTGTTTTGCTATAACACACACCGCATGCTGTGATAGTATAGCCTCCATTAGCTATTATAATTCCTCCTGACAATACCGTTGTCGCAGCAGCTGAAGGTTGTGTAGTAGTTACGCTTGGCATACAATTCAAGGTGGTGAATTTTTTTACATCTCCATACTTGGCACCATTCTCAGTAGTGGCATAAGCACGCACATAATATCTCGTTTCTGGTATTAGGTTTGTGATATTACAGGAATATGTTCCTTTTACTCTACTTGCTTCGACAAACGCATTATTATTGAGTGTTGGAGTAGAACTTGTTCCCCAACATATTCCACACGATTGCAGAGTTGCCCCTCCTAAATCTATAACGCTAACTCCACTTACAGCAGAGTTGGCTGTGATATTTGTTACATCGCTAGTCAATACGGTAACATCACCGTATAATGTTTTAGCTGTAATGACATTGCCCATATACGTGCCATTACTGTTTTTAGCATACGCACGCATGTAATACACAGTATTCTCTGTTAATCCCGATATAGTAACGCTATATTGCCCCATACCAGTACCTTGTGCCTCAAAGCAATCACTAAGAGTTGGTTCTGTATTGGTTTTACTATAACAAATGCCTCTTTCTTTAATAGACAGACCTCCATCGGAGGTAATATTTCCTCCTATAGTAATCGTATTGGCTTTAACTATTGGCACCGTAGTCAATATTGTGGGTTCACCTGTCGGCATTTCAAGAGTTTCAGTTTTACCGTAATTAATTCCTTGTATATTTTGCGCATACGCTCTAACATAATACTTTTTGCCTTTTTGCAACGGCTCTATATGACTTATGAAGGAGCCAGTTCCATCTCCATCTATTGTATGTGTATCTAATTCTATTGTAGGTGCTGCATTATTAGAACTCCAGCATACACCTCTTTTCCCCACTTTAAAACCACCATCAGAGGTAACATTGCCACCTCCTATGGCTTGTGAAAGCGTTTCTGCCCTGGGTTTTGTAGTCTCTACTAAGGGTAAACTTGCTTCCGCGCGAAAACTTCGTTCCTCTCCATAAAAAGTGCCATCAGATGTTGTAGCATATGCACGATAAAAATAATTTTTATCTATCACCAGATCTTCTACCATATAACTGAAAGGAGCAATAGCCGGTTCGCTTTCAACCTTTGCTATAAAGGCTCCGTTCTCCAATGATGGGGTTGGAGTTTGATTATATACGAAACCATATTGTAATATGGCAGTAGGGGGCTTACGCGAAATTTTTCCATTTAGAATAGCAGATGTTGTACTAATATTCGTAGCATCATTTGTTTCTATGAATGCCTCTCCTGTAGCAAGAACAAATAATTCCTTATTCCCATTATCTGATGTGATAATAAGAGTCGCATTATTTATTCCTGATATTAACTTGCTTCTGTCAATTTTAATAACGATGGTTTGAAACCCATTTGCCTTAAGTTGTCCTCTATCTTTATTAAGTTCTATCCAACTTTCAGCCCAAGTTATCTGCCAATCTAACATATTTTCGCAATCATTGAAGATATTGAACGAGCGGATAATATCATTTTTAAGATCCCCAAATTCAATCGTATCAATTTTATTACCGTCACCATCGAGAATTGTTAAAGCGGGCGGAAGTTTCTCAAGGAGGATGTGTACGGGTTTATCTTTACTATCTTCGTTAACTAGTATATCCGTTGTTTGATATTCCAAATAACCAGATTTGGTGATACAAAGGTTATATATCCCCGCTTCCACTTTTGGAAATTCAAATAATCCATCAGAACCGGTGATAGTCTTCTGCAGCATTTTTCCATTGGTCATTAATTCAACACCTGCATTCTGAATAGGATTACTAGTATTTTTATCAATTACGGTTCCATATACGGATCCTAACAATTTAGGTTCCTCTTTAGATTTGCAACTAGTAAACAAAAGTGCACCAAATGATAATATTATAATTATATATAAATGTATTGATCTCATTCAATATGAAGATTTTAAATCTGATTATTTCGTTTGTAATTGAAAATCCAGTACAAAGTTTTTACCAATATCTATTTTGGTGTGACTCAATGTATATGTTTGCACATTATAACCACTTGCGTCTGCAGTAATATAATATTTCCAAGATTCATATTCAGGTTTAGATAACTCAAGTGTATATAATCCATTCTGGTTCGTGAATACAGTCCCAACAGCTCCAATATATGCCCCATTCTGTATTTTTGCATGAACTTTTGCGTTTGCTATAGGTTCTCTCGAAATCGCATCCACAACGACTCCCGTATAAATAATAGACGATCGGAGTAATTGAAAATCTATAGACTTATTCGGATTCTTGCTCAATTCGTAAACATTTATTAACTGCGTTTCCGTTTCATAATTATGCTTGCTTGCTTTTAGGTTTATCATTTTCTTAGTATTTGGAATCGTAAGCGCAAAATAGCCATCAAAGCCAGTCACTACATTCCCAATATACATTGAATCGCTATGGATTTCTACATTGTCAAGCCATTCTCCTGATAATTTGTCTTGAACTATCCCATAAATAAAGACATCATTAGGAGTTTTTGTGGCTTGTTCACATGCTGTGAGACAAACTAGCAATGATAAAATGGATATTATAAAATCATATTTTTTCATTCTTCCATTGAAATTGGAAATGTACATTTTATTTTCTTACCTACAACATCCCATCCAAAGTTACTGAATATTGCGCTTGCGACCTTATATTCTTGAGGATTGGAGATTCCCAGCAGTTGCCATGCGAAGGGATCGCTGCAATACTTAGAAATAGGAGATGTGATAGCTCCCTCTTTTTGCACTTCAACCACAAAAGATAACACATCTCCGTTCTCTTGGGGAACAATCGGTAGTGTGATTTCAAAATTACCACTCTCATCCGTAAAGACATATCCACCCGGGGTATCTGTCCCTACTACTCGGATATGTGCCCCTGGTATGGAATAAGTAGTTTTAGCATCTTTAATCGAATACACGTTCCCATAAAAAACAACATTCGTGCCAGAAACGACAGATTCTGTAATATTATCTACTTCAATCTTAGCATCCCCTGTAGCTTCTGCGCTTGCCCTTACTTGTAAATATGATTCACAAGCAGACATGAGTGCTAAACATGTTATTAAAAATAATGTTTTTTTCATAGAACGATTTGTTTATTGTTGCAGTTGTACATATAAAGGGAACTCTATTCGTCTATATAAATTATCCCAAGCTATATTGTATCTATATGCTCCTGCAACTACATATTCATACGGATTCGAAACATTCAGAAGGTCATAAACTAATTGATCGTTTTTACAAAACGAAGCAAGGGGAGCGACTTTTGCATTATTGTGTTGTACTTCAATTACAAATACTGTTATGTTTTCATCATTCCAACTAGGAACAATTGGAAGTATGGCTTCCCAACTCCCATTTGGTTGAGTATAAACGGTTTGTCCGGGAGAGTCAGTTCCTACGATTCGAATTTTTGCGTTAGATACAGGAAGACTATCGGACAAGTTTAATAAGGTACCCCAGAAAATGACTTGCGGGTTATTTATATTGTCTTGTACAAGTCCGCTTGTAGAATCAGGAATGATTATTACTGATGTTAAGTCAATTGTAATATTTGTCTGTGCATCATAAACAATTGTACCCGGTTTCGTAAACAAGTTACAACTATTTAGCAGTAATAAACCAAGCAAAATGAGTAATATTTTCTGACCTTTTCTCATACATTGACTTACTCCTTAGGCTCCAATACAAATGTAACCTCAAGAGGATTATTATCTTTTAATAGCACGTCTTTTCTTCCCGGACCGAAGCCATCTGCATCTGCCGTTAAAGTATATCTATTATTTATTGGAAGGTTGTTGAACTGATATGTTCCATCTGATCCTGTATATCTGTTCTCAGCATTGGGCATAAGTGTAATTAACGCTCCTTGAATCGGGGCATTTGTTGTTTTATTAATAGCATAACCATAGATGATAGACACTTCACTTGGTTTGCCAGATGGTTCTGCTCCCTTTTCACAACCCATACAAAAAAGAGCAAATAACATTAGAATTATATGATAAATATTTTTCATAATTAACACCTTTTATATTTAATTAGTCTTTTCTAAAAGAAAGTTTACCTGAACGGTTTCTCCAGGAGTGGGGTTAACATTACGATAATCTGTACGATAACCCTCTTTTTGAGCTTGTATGTGATAAGTTTGAGGATTCAAGTCTACAAACTCAAATTTACCGTCTGTACCTGTGCTAACACTTGGTGTACTGCCAGGGCTTAATGTTACCAAGACGCCTCTAATAGGCTCCTGTGTATCCTTGTCTTGCACTGTGCCATAAATAGTTACTGTCATATCAGAAATAGGCTTGGCACAACTACATAATAGCAGAGAAAAAAACAATGTGACAAATAATAACAACTTTTTCATAATTTTAGAAATTATATTTCATTGCCAATCCTACACTTCCCTCAGTAGTAAATGCTGGGGCAATCGTTAACGCATTTTGTCTGGGTAAAACTATTACACGGCGAGCACCAGGAGCCACTGCCGCATCTATAAGATTATAAATATAAACGGCTGCAGTAAAGGCAATTGCGCCATAACCAATATTTTGCCACATGTCAGCACTCCGACTATAGTCCTTCATGTGTTTTGGGTCTTCTTTCATCAGTTTCTCATAAGATGCCTTCATGCTGTAACTTAGCACTATGCCACCAATGCCCAATGCCTCGCCTGCGATAATCAAACCACCTTTTATTTTACTACCTTTATAGATCTGTCCCCAACCAGGAACAAGCGAACGAACGAGACCTTCTACGCCATATTTATTATTATATTCCACTTCATCAAAAATAGGCTTTCCGTGTAGTTCCGATTTAGCATAAAGACGAGTAACATAATACATCCCATGTTTATACTCCCAATATTCATCTACGCAAATTGCATATAGTTTATGTTTGTCTCCTTTCGAATATGAATTAGATTGATAAATATAATCTATTTCCTCTTGTAAACGCCCATTACTATAATGCTGATGTGCATTTTTGTTAGACACATAATCCGCATAGACTACTGCTCCCGCCATATTAGTGGAATTATCCACTATTTGTTGATAACAATTGCTACGTGCTTCGTCCAAGGTGCCACCTTGTGCCGTTTTGCGCTCAAATATGTATGTGTCATTCGTCGGGATAGGCAAAAAGCCATCTACCCACGTCGGCCTAATTTTATCTGATTGAGTTTGCCCCGCTACTACTGTGCCGCAAAAGCAGCACAGTAGTAGCGCGACAATATTTTGTTTTTTTAGCAATATCATAATCCCTCTGCTTGACGACGTCTAGCTTTGTATTCTTCTAAACCCGCTTTAGTATCTTCCTCAAATTGTTTCTGATTAAATTTCATTTTTAATATTTCATCATCACTTACTTCTGGCTCCAATTTCTTATATATGTTTTTAACGAGGGCATCTTGTTTCGTGCCCATCTCAATACATACATATACCTGCACCGTCCCGTCTGACAAATCATACATGGTAGTTTCAAGGGTTTTAGAGCGATATACCTCCTCAGCTATATATTGAGTCCAATTTCTGTTATTTAACATTTGAGTGGTCACTCTTTGATCTATATTTGCAGATTCTGCCCAATTCTTTAGAGTACCCTCAACCGACGCTCTAATGGTCGCGGCTAATTCCTCTCTGGCAGTTTGCAGCGCTTGAGATATAGATTGCTGCTCTACATAGGATACAGCAGTTGCATACATTCTCAAATTCTCAGCAGGTTCTAAAGCCTTAGCAACACATGGCTCTATTTCGCGTTTCGTACGAGTTGGACGCACCTCTGCCGGTTGCTGCTGTGGCTGATTTGTTGGTTGTTGTGGTTGCTGATAAGATTGTTGTTGCTGCTGTTGATAGTAACCGTTTTGTGCCACTTGTTTCTTTGCACCGCATGCGGTAAGTGCAGTTGCTACCATGAGCACTACCGGAAAAAATGTCATTTTTTTCATAATAAATTTTGCCGGTTATATCCCATCGGCACATCGGTTTTGAATTAATTTCCCTACTACCTATTCTAACGGCGTTTCGGTTGCTTCCGTTTAGATTGAATCTATATGTGATTTATGCTTTTGGTATTCCCGCCATTTTTATTTATATATATAATAGTGTCTATTCCTAAAGGAGTACATATGGAATGAAGCTCATACATAATAATAATGACTGTACTATCCTTAATAATGATGGGATTCATACATCATAATGACGGTACTATCCTTAATAATGATGGGATCCATACATTTTATGGAATCGTTATTCTTATTTAGCTCTAATATTTCATTCCGGTTGACCGACACTATTAATTGAGATATTATTTTTCCTGTTTCAACTTCTTCTAAGGTTTCTGATTTTACGACATTTAATGGCGGTAAAACTATATTACCTTTTATATCCAAGTGATGTAAAATTTTGATTTTGGCATATTGCAAGGCCTTTTTATATGCTTCATAACCTGTTTTGTAACTATGGCCCTCAGCAAAAACGACAATAGAATCGTCTCTCAATATATCACATTCTAAATTGTCATTAACACTCACTGGAGGTTTTTGCTCATTTGCAATTCTTTTAGGCATGTTGCAACTTTCTTGAAATGTCAAAATGCATAACAAACAAAAGATAAGAAAAACAAAACTATTGTGTTTCATAATCATATATTGCCAGTTATATCCCATCAGGCATCAGTTTGAAATACGTATTTTTTGCTTACTTCTATTTTGCCGGCTTTTCGGCATTCTCCATTGATTTTGGTATTCTAATAGTTGCATTGACTATATATTTTTTCTTTTCTTTCATAATGCATAGACAAGCAAATTGCGCTTTACGCATATAGTCGGCATATTGTTCTGTATATTCGATCGTATCTACAACATAGTCATCTTTTTCATTACTATGAGCAACAATACGCTGATTAGAGCAACTATATATAGCGTCAACTCCTTGCATTTTAGCTTCCACAAGTGCGCTTCCCAATTGTTTATGCTCCACTACTACACTCGCCGCCAAAAATTCATCTGTGTCAAATTCCCAACATGGTAATTCAATTGTAAAACGATCGTTGTCTATGCTTTTGAACACCGATGGCATATTTGAACCAGATATTTTCGTTTCATTCAGCAAGCGCTCTGCCCAACCGAGATTATTATAGATAATATCAGCAGAATCAGATGCAAAGAAGGCATCTTTACTTCTTTGCAAGGCTTGCTGATACTTCTCCGCATTTTCATCATATACGATGTCTCTTGACAAGTTCTTACGGCTTGCACAAGAAGTAAGAAACAGTACAAAAACTAATATATAATTTATATGTTTCATTATAAATTTATTCTTCTTTCTCAGATTTTGTTTCTTCAAGCCAATTGGAGATATCAAAACTTAAAGTTATCGAAGCTGAACAATTCGAACCATCATCAGAGCACTCTATTTCTTGTTGGCATACATTTGGTTGACCGAGCGTTGTCTCTAACTCAATTTCCTCTCCATCAGGTGTGGACTTTGATAATACGGAATATTCTAATTTCTTGTCTGGAAACAGTTTTGTTATATTAGCTTTTATCTTCTTCATCGCATTGTTCATCGCCGCTGTCAGTGCTTCAAAAGCGGACTCTCCTTTACCAATGCCATTTTCGCGCAACTCCGTGCTTGATACAGTCTCTGAGCACGGAGCAATCTCTTGGGCAGAGGCTTTCATTATTGCCATTCCGCATACTACAAACAATGCAATAATTAAAATTCTTTTCATTACTCCTATTCCTATTATTCTAATTATATTAATACATATCAAAAAAGCGCAGACTTCGCTATTGCTTATCTACGCGCGAGGGCCTTCGAACTTACCCATTCAGTCAAACAAACAACAATGAAACCTACGCCGATATGACAACACGCCAGTCAACGAAATGACTGAGCGAGTACAAATGTCATACCCGTAGGCATCTACTGCTTACTTTGATTTTGACTGAAATTAGTGACAAAAAAAGTGTTCGAAGCTTTTCGCACGTCAAATACAAAGCGTCAATAAACGCCATCAATATGTAAAGAACCCACCACCTTCCGCCGCATAAAACGGCTTCGGCGTAAATTCGGCTGCAAAATTAGTAATAAATTTTGATATATGCAAATAAAAAGAGAAAAAAATTAAAAAAACACCTTTTTCCGCTCCCTAAAATTTGCATATATCAAAAATTCTTTATACCTTTGCACACGATTTCAAAATAACCCCTAACCTCCAACCTCTAACACTCCAACCCTCAAACCGCACCTAAGTACGGAGCGGATCGATACCGGAAAGGAGGCATCCTAGACAATACTATTTGCAACAAAAACATAACAACCTCATTCACAACCAATTACAACCTATGTCACGCCATTTAAAAACAACCATATTTTCGCTTTTAACACGCACTATTTTCAAGGCGGTTCCTTCTCCCGCGGTTTCTCCTGTTCATGCACGTGGTGTGCGCTATTTACGCCCCATTGACGGCATCGATTACTACTGCGGCATCATGAATTCCCACAAGAAAGGCAAAAAATACCGCAAGCACATCATCATCCGCCGTGTACCGCGTTTCGGCGGTCTTCACCAACTCTATACATACCATTTCCCCAAGACCTGGTCTGCCGCCTGCGTAGCTAACCGCGAACTCATCAAAACCGCACAAAAGCTCGCTCATGCCATCGAACACGACTACTCCGCTAACGGCATTGAATGGAGAATCCGTTTCTTCCATCATTATTTCCATGTAGTAAAAGGTGGTGCCAAACCCGAACCCGGTCTCAAGCCTTATGCCCGTTTCTACCAATACGTTTACGTCTCCATTTTCCGCGACCTCAAATCTGCCGCCCAAAATGCTGCAACCCAACAATCCCTCGCTTCTGCCGAGGACATTTCCTTCGTGCCCATTAACCCGCGTCCTCTCCATTCCCGCCACACATACCTCCTCAACGCCCTCACCCATCGTCCCTCCCCGGATTTCGCTATCTACCCTCCCCGCTCATTCATTTTCTCGTCCCAAGAGCACGTCTGACCAACCCAAAAAGCTTAGTTGCGAGAATGGGATAAGACAAAAGACAAAAGAAAAGGGAAGGTATGTTGATAAAAAAGAGAGACGGCTCGAAGGAGTCGTCTCTCAGGAATCCGCCAAATGGCGCATGAAAGCGTGATTACTCAGCGTCTTCTTTCTTAGCGGCTTTCTTAGCTGCTGCTTTCTTCGGAGCTGCTTCTGCGAGAGTAGTCTTCTCTACCTTCGGCATCTCTACCTGCGGTTCCTCTTTAGCGGCTTTCTTGGCTGCCTTAGCCGGAGCCTCTTTGCGCTCCTCCCATGTGCGGAGGTGGCTTACGAGGATACGTTTAGCATCGCGGTTGAACTCGATCACCTTGAACGGCAGAGTGTCGCCAACAGCAACCGGCGATTTGTCCTCTTTCTGGAGGTGACGGGTTGTGCAGAATGCCTCAACGCCCTCCTCGAGGGAAACAACAGCGCCCTTGTCGGTCAGCTCAACTACTTTACCGTCAACAACGGTGTCCACACCGAACTTAGCCTCGAGCTCCTCCCAAGGATTCTCCTCGAGTTGCTTGTGACCAAGGCTCAGACGGCGGTTAGCTACATCGATGTCAAGAACAACTACCTCAATCTGAGCACCGATCTGGGTGAACTCATTCGGGTGTTTGATCTTCTTGGTCCAGCTGAGATCAGAGATGTGGATAAGTCCGTCAACGCCCTCTTCGATCTCAACGAAGACACCGAAGTTGGTGAAGTTGCGAACTTTAGCCCAGTGGCGTGTACCCACAGCGTACTTGGTCTCCACGTTAGCCCACGGATCAGCCTTGAGTTGCTTGATACCAAGGCTCATCTTACGCTCAGCGCGGTCGAGCGTGAGGATAACAGCATCTACCTCGTCGCCAACTTTCAAGAAGTCGTTAGCAGAACGGAGGTGTTGGCTCCAAGACATCTCGGAAACGTGAACAAGACCCTCAACGCCCTCTGCGATCTCAACGAATGCTCCGTAGTCAGCCATTACGACTACCTTACCGTGTACCTTGTCGCCAACCTTCAGGTTCGGATCAAGTGCATCCCACGGATGCGGAGTGAGCTGCTTCAGACCAAGAGCGATACGTTTCTTATCCTCATCGAAATCAAGGATAACAACATTAATCTTCTGGTCGAGTTGCAGGAGCTCGTGCGGATCGTTTACGCGGCCCCAGCTGAGGTCGGTAATATGAATGAGACCGTCCACACCACCGAGGTCGATGAATACGCCATAGTTGGTGATGTTCTTAACGGTACCCTCGAGTACCTGACCCTTCTCGAGCTTGCCAACGATCTCAGCCTTTTGAGCCTCGAGTTCAGCCTCGATAAGTGCTTTGTGAGAAACAACGACGTTACGGAACTCAGGGTTCAGTTTAACGATCTTGAACTCCATGGTCTTACCCACGAGGATGTCGTAATCGCGAACCGGCTTCACGTCGATCTGGCTACCCGGGAGGAATGCCTCCATACCGAGAACGTCCACGATCATGCCGCCTTTCGAACGCCATTTGATGTAACCGGTAACGATCTCACCAGCGTTGTAAGCCTCGTTAACGCGGTCCCAAGCGCGAGCAGTACGAGCCTCTTTGTGCGAGAGAACGAGCTGACCCTTCTTGTCCTCCTGGGACTGAATGTACACCTCTACTTTGTCGCCCACTTTGAGCTCAGGGTTGTAACGGAACTCAGCTGCCGGAACGATACCGTCAGACTTGTAACCAACGTTAACAACTACCTCACGTTTGTTGATGGAAATAACGGTACCCTCTACTACCTCATTGTCCTTGATAGCATTCAGGGTTTCGTTGTACTTTTGAATTTCTTCTTCGTTTTGTTTGCCTTGTTTTTGTGCTTCATAGGCATCCCAGTCGAAGTTCTGGAGAGAAAGATTTTCTGCCATAATGGTAGATAAACAGTGGGAATCATTTTCTAGTGGACTAGTTGACTAGCGGACTAGAATCCAAAATCCCGTTAAAAGTTAAACATTTTCGCTCTTTTAGCCGATACTCTCATATAGTTCGCGCGGAAAAAGCATGCAAAGTTACTGCTTTTTTTTGAGATACGCAAATTTTTAAGAAGAAAAATGCCGAGAACACGTTTTTTGTCAAAAAATTTATCAAAAATGTATCAAAAAAGACGGCCGAAGCCGTCTCGTTGTTTTGTAAGAACTGATCCGCCATGTTTGGCGGATACATTAGCAATTACTTGCAAGCTTTTTTCGCCTGATCAACAACTGCCTTGAAAGCAGCGGGTTGGTTCATAGCGAGGTCAGCCAGCGCTTTGCGGTTGATAACGATACCTGCTTTCTTGAGGCAACCCATCAACTGGCTGTAGCTCAGACCTTCGAGGCGAGCGGCAGCGTTGATACGCTGGATCCAGAGAGCGCGGAATGTACGTTTTTTGTTCTTACGATCGCGGTAAGCATACTGCAAACCTTTTTCCCATGTGTTCTTTGCTACGGTCCATACATTAGCACTCCCATGTGTTCTTTGCTACGGTCCATACATTAGCACGACCACCAAAGTTACCACGGGTGAGCGACATGATCTTCTTACGACGGTTGCGCGAAGCAACGTGATTTACTGATCTTGGCATGTTTCTGTCCTTTCACTTTAATGGTTAGTACTTAACGAAGCAGGAGCATCTCACGTACGGAGCGCATGTTCGTTTGATCTACGAGCGCAACATGGGTCAAGTTGCGTTTTTGCTTTTTAGTCTTCTTCGTCAGAATGTGAACGCTTTTTTGCACCGGAGTTCGTTTTTACCTTTGGCATTTTGTAATAATTTTAATTTGTTAATACTAAAGTCTCGGGCAGCCACGCGCACTCGGCGCGTCAATAAGGTAGGCCCTACGACTTGTTTATTGGTTCAACAATCGCCTGACATAGGCTTTGACTGTCGGTTGACTGTCGTTTGTCAATTATTTTTGGCTCTTGGGGCTGATATTGAGTATCATTCGTTTGCCCTCGAGGTTAGGCACGTTGTCGGGTTTGCCATATTCGGCAAGGTCGTTTGCGAAACGCGCGAGGAGGAGTTCGCCCTGCTCCTTGAAGACGATGGAACGTCCACGGAAGAAGACATAGGATTTGACCTTGTTGCCCTCTTTGAGGAACTCGATAGCATGCTTGAGCTTGAAGTTGTAATCATGATCGTCGGTTTGCGGACCGAAACGAATCTCTTTGATTTCCTGCTTTTTAGCGTTTGCTTTTGCCTCTTTTTGTTTTTTCTTTTGTGCGTAGAGGAATTTCTGGTAATCAACAACCCTGCAAACAGGAGGAGTAGCGGTAGGAGCAATCTCAACGAGGTCGAGGTTGAGATCATCCGCTATTTTCAAAGCCTGTTGAAACGGGTAGATGCCCTGCTCTACGTTATCGCCAATAAGGCGTACTTGTGCCACACCGCGAATTTTGTCGTTAATGCGATGCGGATCTTCTTTGATAACACGACCACCGCGTGGTCTGGGAGTAATAGTTGCTATAGTTTTAGCCGTTAGTAGAAAGCAGAAAGCAGAAAGACCGCTTAGTTCAAGCAGAAAGACTTTCCCCCATCCCTTTCCTGTTAAACTTAGTGCTTTACGTGCGGATACGAAATACCCTACCATCGAAAAAGCGTGCAAAGTTACAACAATTTTCTGATATACGCAAGGAAAATGCGTTTTTTTTCATTTTTTTCCTAAAATATTTGCGCGCGTGAAATATTTTTAGTATCTTTGCACGCTATTTTGAATCAAAGAACGTAAAACCATACAAAATACATACAATATGAAAAAATACTTTTTTATCGCAGCCGCGTTTATTGCTATTCTGCTGAGCAGTTGTAACGAGAGCCCGTACATCAATTCCCCGGGAGATAACAGTTACAATTACCCGGATATACCGACCTGGATACCGGACACAAACGGCATCGTAGTCAGTGTGGATTCAGCATATGCGATAGGATTAACCCAGAAGGAGGACGAGAAATCCGCCTATGCATACAAAATCAGCGGTAAGATTACAGAGATGGTAACCAAAGCGGAAGATATCACTTCAGGCAAATACTCGAGTATCAGTTTCTATATGTCGGACGGCGGCAAGCAAACGATTGAAGCTTACCTCACGAACAACATAAACAACAAGCCTTTCCATGATCCGTCGGAGATTCCCGCAGTAGGAACCAACGTAACGGTACAAGGCCGGTTGACCTTGTATAACAACAACGGCAAGAAGATTGTAGAGCTGACGGACAGCTATATTGTGAGAATTGAAAATTGAAAATTGATAATTGAAAATTTAAAAAAATAATAAATAAAAATGGCAAGTTTACAAAAAATTAGAAATCATGGCGCCCTGCTGATTGCGATTGTGGGTTTGGCCATGCTGGCATTTATCCTCGGAGACTTTTTGAACTCCGGTAGTAGTTTCTTCAACCGTAGCCGCGAGAACGTAGGCGTAATAGAGGGTCAGAAGGTTCACTATACGGAGTACGAAGCCGCCAAGGAACAGTTAACAGAAGTTTACAAGATTGAGAGCGGTCGTTCGGATTTTGACGAGGACACTCACGCCCAGATCCGTAATCAGGTATGGAACATGCTGATGATGGATTACACACTTCGCGCTCAGGCAGAGAAAATCGGCATGGATATAACCGCCGATGAGTTGAGCGAGCTGTGCATTGGAGAGAACGTTCACCAGATCATCCGTGCACGCCGTGCATTTGCAGGCGAAGACGGTCAGTTCAGCCGCGACGCAGTAATCAGTTTGCTGCAGGCAATCAATCAGGAAGGCGAAGACGCTGAGCAGAACGCAAACCTCAAACAGGCAAAGACCTATTGGTTGTACTGGGAGAAAGCCGTACGAATCAGCTACATGCAGGAGAAATACACAACCCTTCTGCAACATATGCTGAAGGCCAACTCGCTGGATGCCGAGTACGCATTCAACAGCCGCAAGAACGGTGTGAGCGCAGAGTACGTTATGCAGCCGTATTTCACGGTAGCAGACAGTTTGGTAAGCGTAAGCGACCGCGACCTGAAAAAGCTTTACAAGCAGCACAAGGAGCAATACAAACAGACTCCGAACCGCGCAATCAAGTATATCGCATTTGACATCGTGCCGAACGAGGCAGACTTCAAAGCCGCAGAGACACTGATGAACAACCTCAAAGAGGAGTTCCAGACAACAGAGGACGTAAGTCTGGTAGTAAACACCAATTCGGACGTTATGTACGACGGTCGCGACTACTCGGAGGAGACCGTTCCGGCTCAGTTCAAGGAGTTCGCATTCAACAAAGACGCCAAAACAGGAGACTGCACAGAGATTCTGTTTGAGAACAACACTTATGCGATGGCTCGTATCATGCAAGCAGGTTATTCTCTGCCGGACTCGGTTGAGTTAAAAGCTATCGTAGAAGGCGGCGAGGATCAGGAGTTAGGTTGGTTCAAGGCAGCAGATCTGCCGAAGAACATCGCTGAGCCGGCCTTTGCAGGCAAACGCGGCGACAAGTTCACCGTAGCACAAGGCATGGGTGAGCAGACCTACGAGATCATGGAGATCGGCAAAGCTACTCCGAAAGTGAAGTTGGCTATCTTAGCACGTGAGGTAACTCCGTCGAGCAAGACCTACTCCATCATCTACAACAACGCAAAGCAGTTCATCGTAAACAATAACAATGCCGAGGCTCTGGAGAGCGCAGCTCAAGAGGCAGGCATGACGGTTGTACCGGAGTATAACCTGACCGCAACTACCGATAAAGTAGGTCAGTTGAAAGGCAGCCGTAGCATCGTTCGCTGGGCGTTTGATGCCAAAGAGGGCGCAGTGAGTGACGTCTTCGAGTGCGGCAATCAGTTCATCGTAGCAGCCTTGACGGAAGTGAACGACGGTGAGTACCGTTCATTGGACGCTGTACGCGCAGAGTTGACCTACGAGGCAACGAACAATGCCAAGGCTGAGTATATCAAGAAACAACTGAAGGGCGCAGAGAGCCTGGAGGCAGCAGCTCAGATCATGGGTCAACGCGTACAAAGCGTAGAGCGCGTTAGTCTGGCAGACAGCCGTTTCGGAAATGCAGGCATGGAGCCGGCAGTGATCGGCAAGACGATTGCACAAGGCGAGAACACGTTGAGCGAGCCTATTCAGGGCAACATGGGTGTGTTTGTTGTTAAGACCGGAACGGCTAACAACAGCGCAGAGGAGTTCAACGTAGAAAGCGAGAAAGCACAGTTGGCAAGCCGCTTCGCTTATCTGCCTTACCAAGCAATGCAGCTGGTTGAGGAGAAAGCAGAGGTAACCGACAACCGCGCCAACTTCCAATAATGCGTGCGCGCGCGATATAATATAAGGTGAATTGAGAATTGAGAATTGAAAATTGAAAATTCCATAACACCGTGGGTATGGGTTCCTACCCTATACTTCACAGAAGGAATACCCTATTTCTTAGTAAACAGCATCTCCGTGATGCTGTTTGCTAAAATGGGTGTACCCAATGACCAATTGGCATTCTTTACCACCCTGCTCTATTTCCCTTGGTTTTTAAAGGGTTTATGGAGTCCGTTCGTAGATGTCCTGCGTACGAAGAGATGGTGGATTGTCACGATGCAGGCATTGATGACAGCCTTGTGCATCCTTCTGACGATTACACTACCTCATCCTTCGGCAGAGATGATGGCAGCCAAAGAGACCTCAGTGGGGCTCTTCCAATGGACACTTATCTTCTTCATTATCACTGCTTTTGCATCTGCGACACACGACATTGCGGCAGATGGCTATTACATGTTAGCACATGACAGTAAAAGTCAGGCTGCTTTTGTGGGAATCCGCTCAACGTTTTACCGCATTGCGGCTGTATTCTCGCAGGGCGTGTTGGTTTATACGGCAGGATACATCGAGCAAAAGACAGGAGATATACCGCTGTCATGGCAAGTAACATTAGGTGTGACCAGCGTTATTATGTTGCTTGTCACAGTTTTCCATTGTTTTGCGCTGCCGAAAGTGGAGAATCATAACCCCCTCCCGACCTCCCCCACAAGGGGAGGAGAAGGGGAAGCGAAAGCTGAGAGCCGAGAGACAAGAGCTGTTTGGAAAGAGTTAGGCGAGGCTTTTGCAACATTCTTCACCAAGCCCGGCGTGGGTTTAGCAATCGCTTTCATGCTGCTTTACCGTCTAAGCGAAGGATTTTTGGTTAAGTTGAGTCAGCCATTCTTAGTGGATGCCAAAGAGGCGTTCATGCGTGACGGCCAGGTTATAGGCGGCGGTTTAGGTCTTAGCACCGATACCGTTGGTTTGCTATACGGCACGATAGGCGTAATTTTCCTACTGATAGGCGGCATTTTAGGTGGTATTTACATCTCTCGTCGCGGATTGAAGCGTTCTATATGGCTGATGGCAGCTGCTTTGACACTGCCGAGCTTTGTGTATTGCTACCTGAGTATGGCTCAACCGGAGTCACTTTGGCTAATCGGAACAGCCGTCAGCTTCGAGCAGTTCGGTTATGGTTTCGGTTTCACCGCGTATATGCTGTATATGATGTATTTCTCGGAGGGTAAATACAAGACCGCCCATTACGCGATCTGCACGGCATTCATGGCATTGAGCATGATGATTCCGGGATTTGTAGCGGGCGCTTTAGAGATGGCTGTGGGATATACGACATTCTTCTGGATCGCCAATGCTTGCAGCATAACAACATTTGCTATCACATATTTTGTTTATAAAAAACTAGAAGACTAGTTGACTAGTAGACTAGTTGACTAGAAATATTTTATCCTATGACAAAACGAATTATTCCAGATACCATTACCAGTTGTAACCTGCTATGCGGGGGAATAGCTGTTTTTCTGGCGACGCAAGGTGCCTTCATATGGGCGTTTGTGTTTATTTTAGCGGGTGCATTCTTCGATTTCTTTGACGGACTGAGTGCGCGTGTATTGAAAGCTCCGAGTCCCATTGGAGTTGAGTTAGATTCCTTAGCGGACGATATAACGTTCGGATTAGCTCCATCAATGATGCTGTTTTGCTGGCTCAAACCGATCTTAGGATGGTGGGCAGGCATCGCATTGCTGATGGCGGCTTTCTCGGCTTTGCGTCTGGCTAAGTTCAATGTGGACGAGCGCCAACATGAGTCGTTTATCGGTTTGGCAACACCTGCAAACGCTATATTCTGGGGCGGAATATGCTGTCTGCCGATTTCGGTCATTGCGTATGATTGGATGGCATGGTTGTTGATCGGATTGTCACTGATAAGTTGCTATCTGCTGAACGCAGAGATTCCATTCTTCAGTTTCAAGGGCTTCAAGAAAGAGAAAGTGGTGATTATCAGTTTCTTGGCAGGTTGTTTGATTTTGATTGGATTCTGCGTAGCGAAAGCGATTGCGACCAAACATATCGAGTTTGCTTGTTTTAGCGGAACGGCATGTATCCTATGGTACGTTGTGCTCAATATCCTTTTAGCTATCGCCAAAAGAAATTGAGATTTGACATTCGAGATTTGAAAATTGCTTACCATGAAACGACACATTATACTATTATGGGCTATGATTTTCGCTATCGAAATGATGGCGGAGACGTACACTATTGTGTTCAATAGTAGTAATTCCGATTCTACCAGTCCCACGGAGGATTTAAGTGCTATCATTTATAGCGCTACAGGAAACTGCGTGGAGAAAATCATTACCGCCAACAAGATTTATCGCGCCAAAGAAGGATTTGGCATCAAAGGAGGAACGGGTAGCATCAAAGGCGAACTGACCATCGGTTTGGACGACACCTATTCCATCTCTTCGATGACCGTGTATAGCGCCTGTTACGGGACCGATTCCACGAAAACATATGGATTATATGTCTGTGGCAAGAAGATTCAATGGACCAGCGGGCAAAAAACCGCTATACGTCCTTACTCCATTTCCGTCTCGGAGAACTTAAATCAAATCAGCATAGCCGCTGAGAACGCCAAGAACAACCGCTGGTACGTACAGAAGATCGAGTTTGAGGCGGAAGATCCTCATCCAGCACAGGCAGCCGTAGAAATGCCCTACACAAAAGTAGATTTTGGTGGAGCCAAATGGGTGAGTGCGGATGAACCGATAGAAGATGTGCTGAACTTGGATATTTCTGGCAGGAACATCGTGGGTAATATCTCATTATCCCTTCAAACCGGCACTAAGTTCACCCTCTCAGAGAGTTCATTACCCTCTAAAGGCGGCGAAGTGGGTATCTATTACAGCCTGACTTATCCGGAAGTAACGAAAGCTTTTCCGATAGAGGATGTGCTGATTGCGAAAGCGAAAGGCAGCGACGGAATCACCCGCTCGCGGGAGTTACCGATTCTGTTAACAATCGTGCCTCCTGGTTCCGGAGCCAGCACATTTGATCTGGATACGACTCGTATGTCTATAGGTGCAATGCCGGGCGATTATTACAAATACGCGCAAGGAACAGCCGATTCGACGCTCAAGAACCATTTAGGCTATATCATCTGTTGCGGTAAGCGCTACCGATACGGCAGCGGAAGCAAAAAAACTTGGGACGCTTTCTTTTACACGGATCGCGACACGAACACCAATCAGGTGTTAGACATGTATTCGAATAATGTGCGGTATTTCAATCCCGAAAAGCCTACTGCAAGTGTTGCAGATTTTGACATCGAGCATATGCTGCCAAAGAGCTGGTGGGGAGGGGATGTCAATCCGGCTTATTGCGACTTGTTCCATTTAGTGCCGGGCGATTATTCGGCAAACCGCAGTAAATTAAACCATGCACCGGGTATTCCTTCGGACAGTACATTCAACAACGGTTCTTTTGTCACCGGCAGCGGAGCGACGTACGGTCTGACGCGGGTCTTCTGCCCTGCGGATGAATACAAAGGTGATTTTGCACGAGCATATTTCTATATAGCCGCCTGTTACGGGGATTCGTTGGTATGGCTCACAACGGGTGAACCCGGGGTAGCCATGACGAATGAAGGATGGCAAGAGTTCCGCCCGTGGCTTCGCAGTCTGCTGCTCTCATGGCATAGGATGGATCCGGTGAGCGATAAAGAATTACATCGCGCCATCGAAGTGAATAAGATTCAGGGTAACAGGAATCCGTTCATAGATTATCCTGAGTTGGTAGAGTATATCTGGGGCGACAAACAAGGTCAAAAAGTTGACTTCCGAACGCTTATTCAGAGTTACGGCGATGCGTATGATGACACTCCTACCGGTGTCAGTAATGACCGAGCCGAAAAATACACCACGCATAAGGAAATACGCGACGGACGCATTGTGATCATACGCGATGCGTCAATTTACAGCACATTTGGTCAACATATTCGATAGATGTGTCAATTTTTACACATTTATCGCGAGAAACTGCACGCGCGCATGAAGAAAAAGCAGTAATTTTGCAGCGTGAAATCAAATGGAATCATTTAACTAAAAAATCATATGAAAAAACAATTTCTTTTTGGACTGGTGTTAGTTGCTTTTTGCTGGCTTCCATCCTCTCTGTTTGCCCAAACAACTGAGGGTACCGATTTCTGGGTAACGTTTTTACAAGCGGACCAAGGGGGTGCCGATTTTTCTTTGGATCTGGCAATTTCATCACGTTATAATTGTAAAGTAACCATATCCAATCCATACACAGGGTATACGGAAGATATAATAGTTCTTCCAAATATCACAAGGAATGTCAATTTAGATGCATCGGGTAGCGGTGCTGGGACGAATGCCGCACGAACACGTCAAACAAATAGTAAGAAGATTTGCTATGCTTTTAATTCAGAGCAAGTAGACACATGTGCACTGCACATCGTATCAGATTCTGCTATTTCTCTCTTTGCATCCAACTACCAATATGCAAGTTTTGACGCAACAAACGTACTTCCCACCTCATCGTTACAGGACGAGTATATCATTCAAACCTATAGTCCTTCCGATAATGGTGGCGATGGTTCATCCCAAGGTAGCCATTTTGCAATTGTGGCAACCGAGAATAACGTAGTGGTTGATATCACACCAACCGCATGGACCCAGAAGAATCACAAATCAGGTGAAACTTTTGCGACCGATACATTGCAAATGGGTCAAGTATATTATGTATGGACAGGAAAAGGTGTTGTCGGAGAAATTGGCGATTTATCCGGTACACATGTAAAAGCCCGTGATGGCAAAAAAATAGCGGTGTTCCAGGGATGTCCGCATACCAACATTCCACACAAAGTTAAATTGCGCGATCACATCTATTCACAAGCCATGCCGACCAAAACATGGGGAAACTCCTTTGTTATCACGGCATCTAATGGTCGTAAACGGGATATTTACCGTTTATATGCAATGAACGATGAAACTAATGTATATTTCGGAGATTCATTGGCACACACATTCAAGTTCGTAGAAAACAAACCTTCTTCACATTACTGGGAGTTTGAATTAGGCGAGGACTACGGATCTCTTGCCAAGCCAGATTTCTATGGTACAAGTTGCTTTATACACACATCTTGTCCTTGTGCGCTCCACCAATTTATGGTATCCCAACAATACGATGGAGACAGCAAAAACAACGGTGACCCAGCAATGCTTTGGATCAACCCTATTGAGCAACAAATCAACCAAATCACCTTTACAACATACCCCAGTCAGAAAGGTGAGACAGCTAACAATGTAAATATTGTCACAGCAAATCCAGAAGGTATAACCTTGAATGGAGAGAATATTAAATCCGAATTCCAAAGAGTTGCAAATGACACATTATATTGGTTCGCCCGTCACTCATTAGGAAAAGAAATTAAATCATATACCCTAAAAAATGATAGTGGTAACTTCATCGCTCATGTGTATGGTTTTACCAAAAACGAATCATATGCATATTCCGCAGGAGGTTATGTTAAATCACTGACGCAATACATCACCATCAATGGAAAAATCTTCACACCGGATTCAAAAAACACACTGTGCGGTGGTGAAGAACCCATTAGTTTTGCATGCCACCCGGACTACGAATATGAGAAGATCGAGTGGTACTTTGGAGATGGTACCTCTAATCTGGCGAACAAAGATTCTGTACTGCATAAGTACCCACAAGACGGCGTTTATCCCGCTTATGTACTTATCTACCGTAATAGTAGCAATGTCTGCGTAGGTCAGAACGCAGTAGATAGTATTCCTATTACTGTAAATATTGGCAGCTACAAGGTAGATATTGCAAAAACCCACATGCCCGATTGTACCCGCAAGGGAGATGAGGTGGATTACTTGATTTATCTGGATAACCCAGCCTTTGTAAAATTGGATCCGCAAGAGAATGATAGTGTACAGTTCACTTTCAATCAAAAAGCTATAGACGACCATTTTACAGACCAATCTATTAGTTTCGAGGGTGACACCTTATTGATAGTTCATCTGCCTAAGGAAGCAAACGATGGTGTAGAATACGGATTACGCTTACATATTGGCTCAGAGTGCCCAGACGCAGTATTAGATAAGGATTTGAATTTCTCTCTCAAATTTGCAAAGCCTGTTTTGGTACAACGTTATGACAATGTGCTTGGTTTAGTAAAAGACTCCTTCCCGAACCAGACGCTGAGCAACTTTGTATGGTTCCATGATGGCGACACTGTAAAGGGTCAGGAGACTTCAGTGCTCTATCTGGATGAGCAGAACCCTGATAATGTAGGCGAATACAAAGTTTGCTATACGATTCATGAGGAAGGTAAACCGGATATTGAGGATTGTACATGCCCCGTTCATTTCGAAACTGCAAGCAACGTTCGTACGTTCGATACTGATGAAAACAGCCTTGTTATTTCTGCTACATACACCCCGCGCGGACATAAAGTGTTTGTGAATGCCAAATGGGGCGAGAAAACGAAATTCGAGGACTGCTACGCCGAGTGGTTGGATGTAAGCGGACGTGTATGGCAAGAGAAAAAATTCAATCTTCCTGACGGAGGTTGTACTATTGACACACCAACCGAAAGCGGATTCTATATTCTGCGCGTGAAGACCGACGGAGGAAGCCGCAGTTTCAAAATGTTTATTGACTAATACAGGAGAGCAACAGATATGAAAAACGAAGTTAATCATACCCTTGGGGTAAAGAAAAACAGTTTGTATTACTTACTGATTGTAAGTTTTATACTCAGTTTAACATGCGCTCCTGTAGTATCGTACGCGATGCCGGAGCCTGTACCTGCTACCCAAACGGATAAGCAGAAAGCTGCTGCTGCCAAGAAGAAAGAAGCGGAGAAGAAAAAGAAAGAGGCAGAGAAAGCTAAAGCCGCTAAGGAGAAACAGAAAGCTGCTGCAGCAAAGAAGAAAGAGACCGAAAAGAAGAAAGCGGAAGCTGAGAAGAAGCGTGCGCAGCAGGCAAAAGCGACCGAACAAAAGAAAGCGGAAGCAGAGAAACAGCGTGCGCAGCAGGCAAAGGTCAACGAGCAGAAGAAAGCCGAGGCAGAGAAGCAACGCGCACAGCAAGCTAAGGCTAATGAGCAAAAGAAAGCCGAGGCTGCCAAAGCACAGGCTAAAGCTCAAGAACAGCGTGAGAAAGAAGCTGCTGAGCGCGCCAAGATAGCTGCACAACGCGAACAAGAACGCGCTAAGAAAGAGGCAGAGGCTCAAGCTAAAGAAGAGAAAGCAATCCGCGATTACGAGAAATACCAAGAGAGTTTGGCTAATCCAAAAACCGAGGTAATCTCCTATATCAATTTAGGCGTACGCGCGGGTTATTCTGCGATGATGGACAAGATCAGTCCGGCAAATAACGGCATGTTATGGGGTCCCGGAACACTCAATACCAGCAATGCATTGCAGCAACTGAAAGGCGGTGGTGGAGCCGGATTGAACCTGACCTATAACCTCGAATACGGACATTTCTTATTCGAGACCGGTTTGGATTTCCGCTTCCTCAACTCCACCTCCAACTACGCATTCAACGCATCGCGCTTGTCAACCCAATATCTTTATACAGACCCAACCACAGGCGCTGAGCTCTATCCAAGATATGATTATTGGTTCGATAACATGAAGGAGACCCGAAACATGCTGGAGTTTGGCGTTCCGGTGATGTTCGGTGCGCAGTTCAGCCGCTATTATTTCCTGCTGGGCGCCAAAGTACACTATGGTCTGCCGATGGGTTATAGCCAAAGCGGAAAATACGATATTGTGGTAGATGATCCTATTTACGCAGAGCCTTACGGTATGGGTATTCATGACCTGAACGGTCAGACGAATACTCCTATGTCCTTCAAGTTCCCGGATCTGAGTCTGGCAGCCGAGATAGGTATTGATTTGGACGAATGGATGCAGGCCTCTCCCAAAGAGCCGGATCCCAAAGACAAGAAGAACAAGAAAAAAACGCAACCGGGTCAACGTCTGCCCTTCGGTCGTGAGCACGTACACTATCGCTTGGCATTGTTTGCCGAATACGGCGTTCTGAACACGAACGCTACCGCAGTGGCTAAGCCGGTAGAGTTTGCGCCGAATGATGTGCTGGTACAAAAATCCAACACGATGCTGGCAATGAATGGTAACACAAAACTGAATAACCTCTTTGTAGGTGCCAAGTTCACTATCCAGTTTGAGATTCCGGGCAAGACAGCACGCCCCGTACCGCCTCCTCCTGCCTATGCAATGTACAGCATCGTAGATGCAGTAACTCAGGAGCCGCTGAAAGTAGCGACGGTAGAGACACATGTTTCCTCTTCCGGCAAAGTTGCTATGCGTGAGAAACAGATCGGTCCCAAAGGTTTCCGTCAGAAACATGCGCTGGGTTCGTTCACCACTACAGCTCAGGCTGAGGGTTACTACCCTGCTACGTATAACTTCAGCGTAGAGAAACCGGGTACAACCGAATATGTGAAGATAGAGATGCAACCGCGTCCGGTACTCCGCGTACGCGTATATAACAAGGAGACAGGTATGGTGGTTCCGGCGACGGTTAAACTGTTCAAACCAGAGGCTACAGAACCCGCTTACAGCCTTGCAACCGATTCAGTTTCGGGTTCGGCAAGCAAGATGCTGGAGGAAGGTCCGCAGTACCAAATCTTCATTGCTCAGATGGGTTATGACACGATCAACATGCCGTTGGTATCTATCGGCGATTCGCTGAATATAGCCTTGACGCCGATTAAGAAGGGTGAGGTCTTCATCGTCAAGAACCTCCATTTCGCAACCAACAAGACTCGTATTCTCTCTCGTTCGGAGGAAGCACTTCAGGATCTGTACATGTATCTGGCACGTAACCCGAAGGTACGTATCAAGATCATCGGTCATACCGATAACGTAGGTAAAGATGCAGCTAACCAGAAACTGTCTGACGGACGTGCAAACGAGGTAATGAAAGACCTTATTGAGCGCGGTATTGCTCCGGAACGTATTGAGGCGGAAGGTCGCGGCGAGAGCCAACCGATCGACACGAACGATACCGAAGAAGGTCGTCAAAACAACCGCCGTGTAGAGATCGAAATTTTGTAAATTGACAGTTGAGAATTGATAATTAGAATCATCAATATGAAAAAACAACTTAAATCATTATTGCTCGTTACACTACTCGCAGGGTGCATTCTCCCTGCGTGGGGTCAAGCAACTCCTTCAACAGAAGGACAAGATTTCTGGGTAACATTTCTGCGGGCTGCCGATGACGACCCCACAGAGTTGAAGCTCACGATTTCTGCTCGCGAAGCGTGTGATGTGCACATTGAGAATCCGCAAAATCCTCGTACAGCGATTGATGTGTCAGTAGGAGACAATAGTAGCACGGAAATTGGTACGCTGAGTCAGACCAATCGATTGGTTCAGACAGATTGCTACAGTTCTAACAACGGGACAGCAACCTATACTGCTCTGCACGTAACTGCGACTAAAGATATCTCCTTGTTCGCCGGTAACTATCGTGACAAATCTTTCGATGCTACGAACGTGTTGCCTACTTCGGCATTGCTGGACGACTATCTTATACAGACGTATCCGCCTTCGGATCACGAGGACAAGCCGCAAGGTAGCCACTTTGCAATTATAGCCGTAGAAGATGGAGAAACAACCATAGATTACAACCTGACGGCAAATGCTGGTAATGAAAATATCGGAGCACATAATGTAACGCTCAAGAAAGGTCAGGTATGGTATGTATGGACAGGCAAAAATGACGGCGATGCTGCAGATTTGAGCGGTACGACGGTCAAAGCACGCAACAATAAGAAGATAGCCGTATTTCAGGGATGTCCGCACACGAATATCCCCTACTCTGTTCGAGACCGTGACCACATCATTTCGCAAGCGATGCCTACCGCTTATTGGGGAAGCGAGTTTGGTATTACCGCCTCCCGCAAGCACCGCCGCGATATAGTTGCAGTTATGGCGCTCAACGATGGTACCGAGGTGTATATCAATGCCAAAGACGGTGAACCGCGATTGGTTCATACCTTTGATTTCAGCCAAGACAAGAAACATTACTGGACGTTTGAAATCGGCGAAGAGTTAGCCTACTGCGCGGATAATGAAGGACAATCCCCATCGCACGGAAAACTGCCGGCACCTTTGGTAATAGACTCGTCATGCTATCTGACCACCTCATGCCCTGCCGGTGTACATCTATTCATGGTTTCCAACCGTTATGACAACTTAACCGAGAAAGTGAAATCCGATACGTTGGTCAGCGACCCGGCTATGCTATGGATTAGTCCTATTGAGCAGGTAATCAAGGAGATTAATTTCGCAACGTACCACACTCAGCAAGCTAAGTTCCACTTCATGAACATCTTGACCGATAGCGCCAATGTGAAAACCATGACGTGGAATGGACAGAGTATAGCTAAGTATTTCCATCCGCTGATGGGTAATCCCGATTATTCCTTTGCGCGCATTGAGATTAACGAGGGTAACCATAACCTAAAAGGTTATACCGGATTCCTTGCACATGTATATGGTTACGGAGAACGTGAGTCATATGCCTACTCTTGCGGTTCAAGTACCGTACAACGGAGTATTACCTTCAACGGTATGCCGCTGATGATTGACAGTATATACCCGGGACATTTCTGCGTTGACAAGGATATTGAGATGAAGCTTAATATCGGAAACAATAAGTATGAGAGCGTGAAATGGGATTTCGGAGATGGTACCACCTATATCTCAGATGCCAATGCTTCTAACCAAGAGAAACGCACGGCAACGCATGCATATAGTATTCCGGGATGGTACGATTTGGAGGTAAGCGCGGTATATACCAACACCTGCACAGGAAAGAAGCACAATGAGTCCATGCGTTTCTCCTTCCGCGTTCAGGATGCGAAGAAGATTTACCACAAGCCGAGTAAGGATTGTATGCCGGAGGATTATGAAGGTCCGAGCGAAGACATCAAAGAAGAGGAGTTCGGCGATTGTGATTCAATCGTCATCACTCCTATGTTCTATGCAAAAGAATCTTCGTATGAATACGACTATACAGCCCAAGATGTAGCCATCATCAACGGTGTAGAATATACCAATTCGCAAGACGTATCATGGGATACGAAGAATAGTGAAGGTTGTGCGCATCATATCACTTGCCATTTGACGATTGTCAAGTGTCTGGATCTGAATATTACAAATGAGCCGCAAATTCAGCATGTATGTATGGGCGAAACATATGACTTGCCCTATTCATATGACGCAGATGGCTATCCGGGTCGTGCAGTGCTCGTTCGCAGCGGTTACGCAGGCGAGGCGGAGCTTAGTATGGCAGGCACCACCGAAGTAGATCATCGCCGCGTGGGAGATCTGACATTACCTATTGAGAAATGGGAGCCGGGTATGTATAAAGCTCAAGTAAAGATTGAAGACCTCAACTGCAACGTCATTGCCGAATCACCGGAATTGGAGATTGTGGTTTATTATCCGAAGGATGTGTTTGTACAGAAGTTTGATAATGTGCTTGCCCTCTATGCACCGGGTAACGGAGGCAATAAGGGCTACACGTTCACGGGCTACCAATGGTATCGTAACGGAGAGTCGATTCCGGGTGCTACCAATGCCGTTTATCGCTCAGAGACACCTTTTGAGCCGGGAGACATCTATCATGTAGTTCTGACCAATAATCTAAACGAGACATTACCATCGTGCGAACTGGAGATTTCCGGAAAAGCAAATATGCCGAAAAAGGCTCCTGCTGCGGAAAAGAAACTGGTTAATCAGCAAATCCAAATCGTAATTGACAATCAATCATATGACATCTATGGTCAACGGGTTAAGTAATTGACAGTTGAGAGATGACAAAATTATTTCTCAAAAATAATGTCTTTATAGGTCTAAGCCTGATACTCATCGTAGTATTGGGCTTAGCCCTTTTATTTATCCCAAAAGGAGAGTTGCACTTGCTGTTATGCGACCGACACACACCTGCACGCGATATATTCTATAGGTATTATACCACGATTGCGGAATGGTTTCCGTACGTCGTTTGCGTAGGAATACTGCTATTCGGACGGATAGGTGACGGAATCTTTGCTTCATCCGCCATGATTGGTTCAGCACTATCAACACAGATACTGAAACATATTATAAACGCACCCCGTCCACTCACATGGTTCGGTATAAACATGCCGGATGTAGAGCTGCCTCTGGTAGAAGGAGTACGAATGAATAGCTGGTTCTCATTCCCCAGCGGACATACGACAAGCTTCTTCGCATTGGCATTTGTAGTGAGTATTTTATTCACGCAAAGTCAAGAGACAAGAGCTAAGAGTCAAGAGTCAAGAGCCAAGAGACTATCGACCATAGTGCAGATAACCCTGTTTATTTTAGCAGCGATAGGAGGATATAGCCGGATCTATTTGAGCCAACATTTCGCATTGGATGTGTTTGCAGGCATATTAGTAGGGACACTAATCACCATTGTTTGCTATACCGTTTTTTACCGTTTTGATGGTCAAAAATGGTATAATTTTCGTGTTTTTACAAAAAAATGAGGGGTAAAGTGCATTTTTTTGCAAAAAAATTTGGTCATATCAAAAAAAAGCAGTACCTTTGCACTCGGTTTTGAAATAATGCTCAAAACAAGGGCGTTTAGCTCAGCTGGTTTAGAGCATCTGCCTTACAAGCAGAGGGTCTGCGGTTCGAATCCGTAAACGCCCACAAAAAGAGGACACCAAACAAGGTGTCCTTCTTTGTTAGTGTTGGCAAAAATATTTCCAGAGGGGAGCGGCGTGGAGGGCTTGGATAATCTCGCCATCACGGAGCATCTCCAGCACTTGTTCGGGTTCCATGACATCAACATGGATATCTTCGGTAGGTTCCTGATGCTGGTCACGAACTTTCTCCACTCCGGTAGCAAGGAAAGTATAAGAGAGGTTATTATGGTTAGTGGGATTGGGCGAGAGGGTCATGAACAAACGCCATTCACCGCCCTCATAGCCGGTTTCTTCAGATAACTCGCGCTGTGCCGCCTGAAGAGGTGTTTCTCCGGGATCGATGACACCCGCAACAAGCTCATAATGGGTTTCACCCAAAGCATGGCGGTATTGATCCTCCATCACCATTTTGCCATCCTTGGTAATAGCAATGACGTTAATCCAATCAGGAAATTCCATGACGTACCAGGTAGGCACTTGATGACCGTTGGGCAGTTCAACACATTCCTGCCGTACTGAGAGCCATGGTCCGAGACGGAGGATATTTTCAGACTTCACCACCTTCCACGGGCGGTTGGTTAACTTAGGATAAGCCATGTTGCAATCGTATGTGACGATGCGCCAAGCGTGATAAACACATGCCAGACGGCATGGTAGAACGCGTGCTCCTCGTCATTGTTAAAGAAATAAGAACCTATTGTATAAAAGATTCCCTCAGCTACAATCCATAAGAAAGCAGCAAGGGTCAGATGTTTCCATAAAGGATAGATGATGATGAGCGCAACCCATCCCATAGCAAGATAGAGAGCAAGGGACAGTTTAGGATGTTTGCCAAGGGCGATGAACTTACCGATAGCTCCGGCGAGGACACAGGTCCAGAGAAAGATGAACAATGTCCACCCCATCCATCCGCCAAGCACCGAGAGGCAGATGAGAGAATACGAACCCGCTATCATGGCATAAATGGATATATGGTCAAAGACACGCAAGCGGGCTTTAGCGTGAGGCATCGTGACAGCATGATAGAGCGTAGAGGACAGAAACATGAGGAACATTCCCAATAAAAACAATGCCGTTCCTGCTATTTGAAATTTGGAATTTGAAATTTGAGATTGACAGGCCAATGCCATTAGCTTCGGCGCTATACAAAGCGTAGCGATAAGCGGCAGGATGTGGGTAAACGTGTTAGCCTTCTCCTCCGCCGACAATTTAGACCAATATGTCATCATTATACTCATTGCGAGTGCAAAGATAACATTTTTTTTGCATATACGCAAATTTTAGTGGATTTTTTCTATAATTTAGTTTGACAACCAAAGATTGTTCCTGCGCAGCGAGGTAAAATCAAAGACTTTGCTCAGATTATAGAAAAAACATGAAAAAATCGCATGCACTCTTGCATATGTGCATTTTTTTTTGTAATTTTGCAGCCTATTTGTTAAGTTAATAATGAAGAGTGAAGAGATAATTAGGCATAAGATATGATTACATTTATTGTTGCATTGATTTTGCTCGTTGTAGGATTCTTTACCTACGGCATATTAGTGGAGAAGATTTTCGGAATAGAGCCGGATCGTCAGACTCCGGCATTGACAAAGACGGACGGTGTGGATTTTGTACCGATGGTCCCGTGGCGCATCTTCCTGGTACAATTCCTGAACATCGCCGGACTCGGTCCTATCTTCGGTGCAATTATGGGTATTTTCTATGGGCCTGCCGCCTTCCTGTGGATTGTCTTCGGAACGATCTTCGCCGGCGGTGTACATGACTACTTAAGCGGCATGCTCTCTATCCGCAAGTTAGGTTATTCGTTGCCGGATATCATCGGTGATGAAATGGGTCATGCCGTGAAGACGGTTATGCGTGCGCTGAGTCTGGTATTGCTGATCTTACTCACGACCACTTTTCTGAGCGGCCCTGCTACGTTACTGCAAGGTCTTTGTCCCCTTTCCACCATCCACTTCCAACTATCCACTATTCCTATCTCATGGGTACTGATTATCTTCGGTTATTATGCTTTAGCAACCATTCTTCCTGTGGATAAACTCATCGGTCGTTTCTACCCTATTTTCGGCGCGATGTTGCTTTTCATGGGCATCGGTATCATGGTCGTGATGCTGGGATGGCATAGCAGCGAGATGCCGGAAGTGTTCGACGGATTACATAACAGACAGACGAATGGTCTGCCGCTCTTCCCGATGATGTTTGTAAGTATTGCCTGCGGTGCTATATCGGGTTTTCACGGCACGCAGAGTCCGATCATGGCGCGTTGTGTGACCAACGAGCGTCAGGGTCGCTGGATCTTCTACGGCGCGATGGTTGCTGAAGGTATCTTAGCGCTCATCTGGGCAGCAGCCGCAGGTACTTTCTTCGCTGATCCGGAAAAGGGTCTGTATGGCATTGACGGCCTGCAATCCTTTGCGGCGCAGCACCCGGGAGAGAATATCGCAGCGCTCGTCATAGATAAAGTGAGTCGTTCCTGGCTGGGCATAGTAGGTGGTGTATTGGCGATCATAGGTGTCATAGCCGCGCCGATTACCAGCGGAGACACAGCCCTCCGTTCCGCGCGACTCATCGTAGCGGACTACCTGGGTATGGACCAGAAGCCGTCGCGCAAGCGATTGCTGATTGCATTGCCGCTTTTCTTCTGCGTCTTCGGAATGATTTTTGTGGATTTCAACGTGGTATGGCGCTATTTCGCATGGACCAACCAGACGCTGGCGGTCTTCACGCTCTGGACGGGCACCGTGTGGCTCTACCGGCATGAAGCGAAGATCCATGACAACCCCTATCGTTTCGGATACCTGATAGCGCTCATTCCTGCGCTGTTCATGACGATGGTATGCAGCAGTTATATTCTCATTGCCCCGGAAGGTTTGAATATAGCACCGGAGTACAGATGGGGCGGTTATCTGATTGCAGGTATTGTAACGCTCGGCTGCCTATTGGGATTCCATATATGGGCACGTAATCTGAAGAATGCGAAATGATTAAATCTGCACAATATATTATCTCCTCTCCGGATGTGAAAGAATGTCCGCAGAGCGGGTTGCCGGAATATGCCTTCATTGGACGAAGCAATGTGGGTAAGTCCAGTCTTATCAACATGCTCTGCCATAACCCCAAGTTGGCAAAGACGAGCCAGAAACCCGGCAAGACACTGTTAATCAACCACTTTTTAGTCGAAAGTAAAACGTCGAAAGACCGCAGCGAAGCTATTCAAAGCCAGACTTGGCATCTGGTGGATCTACCGGGATATGGATATGCGCAAGCGGGACAGAAACAACGCGAGGCGCTGAAACGGATGATTGAGCGATACTGCCTGCTCCGCGAGCAGTTGGTGAGTCTCTTTGTATTAATCGACTGCCGACACGAACCGCAGAAGATAGATTTAGAATTTATCAATTGGTTGGGCGAAAACGGCGTACCTTTTGCTATTGTGTTCACCAAAGGTGACAAGTTGGGGCGCATGGTGTTAAGTGACAAAGTGACCAAGTACAAAGAACGATTACTGGAAGAATGGGAAGAGTTACCTCCAGTTTTTGTTACGTCCTCAGAGACCGGATTGGGCGGAGAGGTATTGACGAACTATATTGAAAATTTGACCGCTTCGCTAAACGAATAAAGACGACATGCACAGATTAACACACATATTCATCCTTATTCTTTGCTCCTTATTCCTTATTCCGACCCTTTGTTTCGCGCGTACGGCACGTGTGTACGGTTACGTGGTCGATCAAGACAACGTAGGTATTGAGCTGGCAAACGTAGCAGCATGGAAGGGAGCCGAAGAACTCTTGGGCGGCACATCGACCAATAAGAACGGGTACTACGAGTTGATGCTGGACGAGACGGACACGGTGGTCCTCTCCTACTCGATGATCGGTTACACGACTGTCCAGCAACGAATCATTGACGTTCGCGATGTGATCAATATCAACGTGCAGTTATTGACGGACGAGCAGGTTTTGACCGAGATCGAAGTACGCGGCATCAAACATACGCAGGGCACCATGGACCGCATCGATGCCTCAACAACACGTGTGATGCCCGATGCAACAGGAGGCAGTATCGAGAGTCTGCTGATCACTTTTGCGGGCGTTAGTCAGAACAACGAATTAAGCAGTCAGTACAACGTACGGGGCGGTTCATTTGATGAGAACTCCGTCTATGTGAACGGTATTGAGATACACCGTCCTCTGCTGATCCGAAGCGGTCAGCAAGAGGGTTTGAGTTTTGTCAACCCCGAGATGGTGGAGAACGTGCAATTCTCTGCAGGCGGTTTCGGAGCGCAGTACAGCGATAAGATGTCGTCTGTATTGGATATAACCTACAAACGTCCGCAGGCTTTTGAGGGAAGTTTGAGCGCCAGTTTATTAGGTGCACAAGTGTATATCGGTCACGGAGACAGCACCTACAGCCAGATGCATGGCCTGCGCTACAAAACCAGCAAATACATGCTCGGCGGTCTATCTACTGCGGGTAATTACAACCCTACCTATCTGGATTATCAGACGTATATCACTTGGAAAATTAAAAATGAAAAATTAAAAATTAATACGCCGTGGGAGATGGCGTTTTTAGGGAATATCAGTCTGAATGATTATCGTTTTCAGCCGGACTCGCTGAGCGAGAGTTACGGCGGATTGGATACCAAAAACACCACTATTTATTACGAGGGTCAGGAGAAAGACCGGTTCTTTACCGCTTTTGCAGCGCTGAGTGCGAAAGGCAAAGTGAGCAAGGAGGTGGAGATTGGCTTCGATGCAAGCGGTTTCTACACCAACGAACGGGAGAACTTCGACATCACGGGTGAGTACATCCTCTCCTCGGGTTCAAAAGCAGAAGGTACCTCACAAGCCTTAGGTACCGGTGTCTTTCATCAACATGCGCGCAATAATTTAGAGGCAGGCGTAATCACGATTGCCCACAGCGGTGCATGGTTGCATCAGAACAACACTTTACGGTGGGGTATCAGCGGTCGGGCAGAACTGATTCGCGACCGTATCAGCGAATGGGAATGGCGAGATAGTGCCGGTTATTCGATGCCGAATGACGGACAATCGATGGAACTATATTACTCCATGCGCGGTGCAGGAAACATGACGACTGGACGAATGCAGGCGTACATACAGAACGAGCATAAATGGAACACCCGCTCGGGACAATGGATATTAACCGTCGGAGGGCGTCTCCAATGGTGGAGTTGGAACAACGAAGTGCTGCCTTCCCCACGTGCGTCCGTAGAATGGATACCGGGTTGGAAACGTGATTTCTGTTTCCGTTTGGCTACCGGTCTCTATTATCAGGCGCCTTTCTATAAAGAATTACGCGACACTATCACCGATACCGAAGGAGTGACCCGTTTTCAGCTGAACAAAGACCTTCGCGCGCAGCGTTCGGTACATGTGGTTTTAGGAGGTGACTACTATTTCCGTGCATGGGGACGTCCGTTCAAGTTAACCGCAGAGACCTACTACAAACATATTGACCGGATGGAGAGTTATACGGTGGATAACGTGCGCGTCCAGTACTCCGGTAAGAATGATTCGAAGGGTTACGCAGCCGGATTGGATCTGAAGCTATACGGCGAGTTAGTGCCAGGTGCAGACAGTTGGATCTCCTTCTCAACGATGGTGGCACGGCAACACCAGATAGGGTCCGACGCATGGATTCCGTCTCCCACCGAACAGCGGTTCAATTTCTCAATGCTCTTTCAGGATTATCTGCCGCAATTACCGCAGCTGAAATTCCATCTGAAGATGCAGTTTGCGGAAGGTTTGCCCTACTATCTGCCGAGTAATAGTCAGGCATGGGGACGTATGCCGATGTACAAACGCATCGACTTAGGCGCAACCTACGTCTTCAACGCACAGACCGCTAAGTTCATGCGCAAGCCAGGCGCCAAACATCTCAAGCAATGGTCCATCCAGTTTGAGGTCTTCAACCTCGTAGGCTGGCAAAACGTGAACTCGTATTTCTATCTGGAAGATGCAGAAGGGCGTTCATGGCGCAGCCCGAACTACCTGACCGGCAGACGATATAACCTTAAAGTCACGTTTGACTTGAGGTAATTGATAATTGATAATTGATAATTGACCATTATATGGCAGAAGAAATTACACCGATGATGAAGCAGTTCCGCGACATCAAGACGCAATATCCGGATGCGATGTTGCTCTTTCGTTGCGGCGATTTCTATGAGACCTACGCAGAGGATGCCGTGAAGGCGTCAAAGATCCTCAATATCACCCTGACGCATCGCTCGAACGGAGGCAACACTACAGCGCAAGCACTCGAAATGGCGGGATTTCCATTCCACGCCCTTGACACCTATCTGCCCAAGCTTGTGCGGGCGGGACTACGTGTAGCCATATGCGACCAACTCGAGGACCCAAAACTGACGAAGAAACTGGTCAAACGCGGTGTAACCGAATTAGTAACCCCGGGGGTCAGTTATTCAGACACCACCCTCACCCAAAAAGAGAACAACTGGGTAGCTTGTCTTCATTTTGACAAACATATCATCGGTGTGGCGTTCCTCGACATCTCTACCGGCGAGTTCCTTGCTGGACAAGGAGACAGCGATTATATTGATAAGCTGCTGACCAATTTCGCACCCAAGGAATTACTCTATCTGCGCGGTCGAAAAGCAGACATAGAAAACCTGTTCGGCAGCAAATATTTCACGTTCGAGTTGGAAGATTGGATGTTGGTGGAATCGACGGCTCGCGAACGTCTGGCAAAACTATGGGGCGTTAGTTCACTCAAAGGATTCGGTTTGGATAAGATGCCGGCAGGCGTCACGGCTGCAGGAGGTATTCTGATGTATCTTGATATGACGCAACACCTGCAAACGGGTCATATTCAGCATCTTAGCCGTATAGAAGAAGATAAATATGTATGGCTGGACCGCTTCACTATCCGTAATCTGGAGTTGACAGGCGGTCAGACAGAGGAGAGCCGGACGCTCTACGATGTTATCGACCGCACGATCACGCCGATGGGCGGACGTATGCTGCATCGTTGGATGGCTTTTCCGCTCAAAGAGATACGGAAGATCCGTAACAGGCAGACCGTAGTAGAACATCTGTTCAAGAACCCCGAGGCGCGTGAGACCTTGCGGGACGCACTCAACGAGATGGGAGACCTCGAGCGTATTGTCAGTAAGATATCCACAGGACGAATCGGTCCGAGAGAGATGGTACAACTCGGTCGTGCGTTACGTGCCATCAAGCCGGTCAAGACAATCTGCGAGGAGGCTCGGGATAATGATTACCTTTCAATCCTCGGACAGGAGCTGGATCCTTGCTCCGAGATGCGTATGCGTATAGAGCGGGAGATAGTGCCGGACCCACCTGTGGCACAAGGACGGCCGAACATCATCGCCCGAGGGGTAGATACCGAACTAGACGAGTTACGCGCTATCCAATCGGACGGAAAAGAATACTTATTGCAAGTCCAGCAACGCGAAATCGAACGGACAGGTATTCAGAGCCTTAAGATAGGTTACAACAATGTCTTCGGTTATTATCTGGAGGTGCGTAATACCTATCGTGACCAAGTACCGGCGGAATGGATCCGCAAGCAGACCCTCGTCAACGCTGAGCGGTATATCACGGATGAACTAAAGACCTACGAAGAGAAAATAACCACTGCCGAAGAGAAAATCCAGATCATCGAGAACCGGCTCTACCAGGAATTGATGTTAGCTCTGAGCGAATGGGTTCCACAGATGCAACTCGATGCGAACGTGCTGGCACAACTGGATTGTTTGCTGTCTTTTGCTACCGTGGCTGCGGAGAACCGATACGTCTGCCCCGATATCAACGACAGTCTGGTCATCGACATCCGGCAAGGAAGGCACCCCGTGATCGAGCAACAACTGCCCATGGGAGAGCAGTATATAGCCAACGATGTGCTCTTGGATAATAACGGGCAACAAATCATCATCATCACCGGTCCAAATATGGCAGGTAAGTCTGCCCTACTCCGCCAAACGGCGCTCATCGTGCTCATGGCGCAGATGGGCTCGTTCGTGCCCGCTGAGAGCGCGTCAATCGGAGTCGTCGATAAGATCTTCACCCGAGTTGGAGCTTCGGATAATATCTCCCTCGGCGAATCAACCTTCATGGTGGAGATGAACGAAGCCGCCTCGATCCTCAACAACCTCTCCGAACGAAGCCTCGTGCTCTTCGACGAGTTAGGACGAGGAACCAGCACATACGACGGTATTTCCATCGCATGGGCTATCGTGGAATACATCCATGAGCACAAAGGGCACGCCAAGACCCTCTTCGCTACCCATTACCACGAACTCAACGAGATGGAAAAGACCTTCGAGCGGATTCGCAATTACAATGTGTCCGTGCGCGAGGTGAACGGAAAAGTGATCTTCCTGCGCAAACTGGTACGCGGAGGTTCGGAGCATAGTTTCGGTATCCATGTGGCTAAACTGGCAGGTATGCCCGCCTCTATCATTGAGCGCGCCAATAAGATTCTGGCAGACCTGGAAAGAGCTGCCAAAAACGGAGAAATAGCCAAGCCCATGGAGCATATCAGCGAGAGCCGTGAAGGAATGCAACTCAGTTTCTTCCAACTCGACGACCCCGTGCTGGAACAAATTCGGGAAGAGGTAACAGCCCTCGATATCAATAACTTAACGCCGCTGGAGGCACTCAATAAACTCTCAGAAATAAAACGACTTGTCGGAGGAAAATAAAATGATAAAGAAACGGTATATTCTTCGCTCAATCCTGATTGCTGTCGGTCTGATAGCTGTGATAGCGGGTGTTTTTGTCTGCGAGCAGTACTATCGCTGGCATATCTGTAACTTCCGCGCCAAAGACGGCGAGGAGCATAGTTATAATGTGTATGCTGGTGCGTCCATCGACTCGGTGCTGCAACTTCTTCGGGAGGACTATGAGATCAGTTCGGAGACCGATCTCAAACTCCATATGCGTTTTCTTATCTTGAACCACCCTGAAGAAGGACATTATCGTTTCCCCGCGCTAATCGGTGACCGAGAACTCATCGAAAGACTCAAATACGGCTATCAGACACCCGTTCGCATTACATGGAATCATTTTATTCGTACGCGCGAAGACCTGGCTGGCAAAGTAACGACGCATCTTCTTATGGATAGCGTCACGCTGTTAAACCATCTGGAAGACGAGACGTTTCTTGCCCCTTACGGACTAAACAAAGAGACCAGCCGGTGTCTGTTTATCCCCAATACCTACGAAGTATATTGGAATATCACGCCGGAACAACTCTTCAACCGCATGCAGCGCGAGTATAACCACTTTTGGAACGAAGAAAGACGTGCCAAAGCGGACTCTATCGGTCTGACACCCATCGAGATAGCGATTGTCGCTTCCATCGTGGAAGGCGAGAGCCATAATAAACTCGAGATGCCGCTCATCGCCAGCCTCTACCTCAATCGCGTACATCGAGGAATGCTGCTACAAGCCTGCCCTACCATCAAGTATGCCGTAGGGGATTTCAAACTGAGACGTATTCTCTATAGCCATCTGGCGGTTGAATCGCCCTATAATACGTATAAGTACCCCGGTTTGCCCCCTGGTCCTATTCGCTGTCCGGCGCCGGAAACCATCGATATGGTACTCAATGCACCCAAAACGGATTATCTGTTCATGTGCGCAAGCCCCGAGCTGAATAACACACACATCTTCTCCTCCTCTTATGGAGGACACGCAGCAGCTGCTCGTCAGTACCGACATACGATGGATACGATTCAGTGGTAATACAATCGCTGCATAGATTTTTGGCATTTTTGATTATTTTTGAAGATTTATTGATTTTGATTTTGCCAAAAATCGGGAAGATTTATTTTGAAATTGATTTGCAAATTTATTTGTGAAAGCAGTTTTAAAATAAAGATTCAATAAAAGAAAATCAATAAATCTATTTTTCTTTTAAATTGGAAATAGATGTTGTGGGATAATAATGAAGATATAAGGTTGATTGAGTGCGAGAACAAAGCACGCACGATTCAAAAGCATCTGAACGAATGTCGCGATGAACGACGTCCCTATGTTTTTGTGACGCCCACAATGACTATCAAGCCATTAAGACGCTTGTTAGTGCCTGTCTCTATGCTGGAAGAAGAGACCTACAAAGCGGAGATTTGCACCTATATAGCGCGCAAGACCGGTGCACATATTATCCTGCTGCAAGCGAATGACTATGGTTCCCACGCGCGGCAGAACGTCAACCGTATCATTACGCACATCAGAGCGGTCATCGAGAGAAGCGGAGAAAACATCTCCTATGAAGTATGCATCGCCCGAAAAGACTCTTTCTCGCTCGTTCGTGAAGCATCCGAACGGCAAAGGGATTTTAGGCATGATCTGTTGATCCTCACCGCCAGCAGAGATTATGGTCTGGATGATATCCTTTTTGGTCCGCCCGAACGCAAAGCTATCCAACAAGCTTTAGTGCCGGTGATGTTGGTTAATCCTCGCGAAGACTTATTCTCACTTTGTGATTAAATCAAGATACAAATGCTGCCATTTTGTCAACCAAATATGACAAATTTTAGATTTTTAACACTTTTTATGCAAAATATTTGGTCATATCGTCAAAAAGCAGTACTTTTGCATCGTGTTTTTCATGGTATTAGATTTAAGGTTAAATGAAAAGATTGGGTTGTCGGGAGACAACCTTCTTTTTTTCTTTTGTAATCACACACGTGATTAGAAAAGCTAAAGAAAGACAACCTTCTTTTTTTTCTTTCATTTTTTTTGCATTTTTTTGCGCAAATATTTGCGTATGTCAAAAAAAAGCAGTACCTTTGCACCCGCTTTTGATTTTTATATTTCAGTCAAGCTTCCGGAAGGGTGGGTGAGTGGCTGAAACCAACAGTTTGCTAAACTGTCGTACGGGTAACTGTACCGGGGGTTCGAATCCCCCCTCTTCCGCAAAGAAAAGACGATTTGTCTGTCTGAGTTTACTCAAGCAAGCAAATCGTTTTTTCTTTGCATAGGATGCCTTTAGGCCCCCCCTACTCCACTCTCTGACCGGTAATGGAGTATATATGTTCTCCTGCACGGATATAGAGTTGACCGTTCTTCAGAAACTTATGAGGTATGATTCTCAATTCTTGATCTTCAATGCTGGTCTCAACAGAACAAGACGTTAGATAATCCGAATAGATTACACGCGTACCTTGGGCTACGATACGCACGGACTCAACACCTATTCCCTGCTTACTACCATAATTGGTGGAAAAAACAATCATTGCTCGCCCGGTGAGCGTTTGGTCGTTTGCCCATGCATATTCGGTCATTGTTGAACCTGTGGTCGTAACGAAATCCATAAGAGGTGCATCATTGATGGTCACATTAAGCGTATTATATTCTTTGCCTCCGTAGGTTCGAATACGCACGATGATGGAATCGAGTCCGGCAAGGTTAATCTCCGGTGACGATAGGGTTTTGCCTTTATCCAGCAGCAAGTACGAACTGTACGAAGCATTCGTTTGCCAACCCTGGGTATGATCATCATCGTAGATATACGTAGCCGATTCGCCGCCTTCAATAGTTGTTTTATTCACAAAAACGGCATAAAGAATGATATCCTCCGAGACGGAAGGTATCTCCGAAATGGTCTTGTATAGTTTTTCTGGAACCTCGTCCACAGTACCGCTAATCGGCTGAGTAGTCCAACCGATGAAGAGATCAGAGGTTGCCGAACAGGACTGCAGCATATCCGGGGCAGAAAGAATCTTCTTGTTCTGATAAACCGAATCGACGGCTACTATCTCGCCGCATACCGACCATGACACACCAAACTTCGGTTTTTCCGGAAGCGGTGTGTCGCCCTCTCGCCAACCATTGCTGACTCCCGGAACAAATGCCTCATCGAAAGAAGCCAAGAGATTGTTAAAATCTACCTCCTCCCCTGCTCTATTGCCCCAGATATACTCCGCAAGGTAAGGATAATCAATGAAAGGATTACGATTATGCTGAAAATCCGACACTGCATCCTGACGACGTATCTCCTTGATAGACACAGGATCCTGACGATGCCACTGAATAAGAACTTCCTGCTCCCAGGGTTGGAACTCCAAGTAGTTGTCATTTTGCATGGCAAACTTGGACCCCACATCTTTGTTGTCCAGCCGCCATCCCTGATATCTGGAGCAAACGGGATCGTAGGTACCGTTGGACCAGTGACCATAACAGGTAGCCATATAGAAATACGCACGGGCAAAATCTCCTTTGTACTCATCTTTCGGTTCGAAGACCCAGAAATCAACATCCATGGTCGGGTGATGTTTCTTGCCTACTTTCAACGAACCCGTATTGGATTTCAGCTCTTTCTCCGGCACACCAAGCGGATAATTACTGCGAGCACTGTTAGCTGTGGAGTTAGAGGGGTTCAGGTGATAACAATCCTTGTAAGCATCATTATTGCTGCCGCCCCACCACGATTTAGCAAAACTATGCTCGATATTACAACCCGACACAGAACTGCCCGGCGAAGAGAACTTATACCATGTATCGCAGTACATGTCCATGCAGTACCCCTCCTCATCGCGGTCGGAGTAGTAAAACACGCCCCAAGTTGAATTAGCTCCGTTACCATAAGGAATAGCCGTATGGTCCCGAATGGCGGACTTGAGGGCATCTTTGAGCGCACCATCCTGCTTCCCGTTTGCGCCGGAATAATAGCCTTCCGGCATACTCTCAGCGAAAAGACTGAGAGACATCATACTATAGAAAGCTACGCCGAGAAATAAAAGATTGTTTTTCATCTTACGCGCTGACCTTGGAGATTAAACAATTGTTCACCCAGAAGGATATAAATCTTCCCACCTACAAGAATCTTACGGGCAGGTGCATCTACAGATAGCATCTCCACCTCCGTGGGTGCCTGTGTAGAAGTGATAAAACGGTCGTACGAAATGGACGTACCCGAACCGTTCATCGACACTTTCACACCAGCAAACTTGCGGTGACCACTGGTATCTCCTACCGTGAAGACCACTTCGTCCGCTTCGCCGGTCCATGTCGGCGATTCAAAAGTACCCACATTAGCGGTGATAGGATTGGATTTATCGCTGACTCCGAAAGTAAAGTCAATCTGCGTGATCGCATTCGCTGTCACGGTCATCGTTCCTTTCGCGTAGAGACGGACTGCTCCGGTATAATACGTAGGCGCTGTTCCCGCTCCAGCTTGATCAAAAGTGATTGCTACGTTCTCTTTTTCAAAAGGAGCAGAGATAACACCTTTGTCCTTCAGCCCCATATCGGTAAAGTCAAACGTGACATCGGTCGGCACTGTAGCTCCCTCAACGATCGTCTCATGTGCAAAGACAGCATAATACGTCACATCTTCTGTCACCACAGGGAATTGAGACGCCAGACGATAGAGCACCGCGGGCTCTTCTTCTGAAATACCATTAATCGGAGCATCTGTCCAACCCATAAAAACAGGACTCTCCGCCGAGCAGGAAGCAGGTGCATCGGGCAGAAGAACTATCATTCCGTTCTCCGCGATTGAATCCACACGCGTCTCGCCGCAAACGGACCATGTAACGCCGTATTGGACGGTCGGAGTCGGCGGCGTGGGAGGCGTATCTTCACCTCGCCAACCATTGCTGACTCCGGGAACAAAGGCAGGGTCGGTGGACGGCATCAATTGGGACAGATCTACCGTCTGACCGTTTTTCTCACCCCATATATATTCCGCCAAATAAGGATAATCGATGAACGGATTGCGATTTCCTTGCGTAGCCTGAATTCCGTTGTTCCGGTCTATCTCTTTGCGCGATACAGGATCCTCACGATGCCATTTCATCAAAAGCACGATACCATATTTAGTCAGACCGAAATGAGATGTCGATTTAAATGATTCAAAGATCATATTTCCGCTGCCGGAAGTAATCGAAAACGAAGTATTGCTATATTTGGCGATCATGCCGAGATATCCGCGGGCAAAGTCTCCCTTATACTCATCGCGCGGTTCAAATACCGTTCCGCTGCAAGTAGCCTCAGTGCCCAGAAGCGTGTTCTTATCGGTTGTAATGGTCGATTTGCTGGAACCTAATTTGCATCCGTTATAGGAATATGTCACGTTATTGACCTCGCCAAATGCATAAGCGGACCGACGGTTATTCACGTAGCCGTCCGTAGGTACAAGATGGAAAATATCGGAGTACATATCATTCTTGTTTCCGCCCCACCACGATTTGGGAATCGAGTGCTCGCGATTATAACAATCGCACTCGCCATTATAATTACCGCACTCGTCGCCAGCTCTAAATGTGCAGCCGCCGTACATATCCCATAACTTTCCGGCTTTGCTCGCATCATAATCTGGATGAGACGGATCGGTAGGATAAACGTCGGATTTCTGATAGGCAGTGATTGCCCCGTCATAGCCAAGAGACTTAAATCCCACATTAGCAATACTATTCAGGGCGTTATAGAGGCTTGTGCCCGATTTACCATTCGCGTTTGCATAATAAGCGGGGATATTTTCCGCCGGAGTAACCGTCGAGGAAAAGACCACTTGCGCTGCCATCACACACAACGCTGTCATAATAAAAATTCGATTTTTCATGATATTTACTTACTGCTATTTCTTATAATATCTCGTGTAAGATCTCGCTTACCGTCGGATGCGGGAAAACGACCTGTTGGAACTCGGCCGTGGTGTAGCCCATCCGCACGGCGAACGAAGCGGCTGCGATGAACTCCGAGCAGGGGTTACCGATCATATGCACGCCGAGCACGCTGTGGTTCTTCGCGTCCACGATCATCTTGCATAGACCCGTCTCGCCTTCGTTCTCCGCCATGAAGCGACCGGAGAACGTCATCGGTAATTTGCGCACCTCTACCGGAATAGACATCTCCTCCGCCTGACTTTCCGTAACGCCGACTGACGCAATCTCCGGATTCGTATAAACGACCGAAGGAATAGCCAGATAATTTACCTTTTGGTCATGTGCCATTTGGTCATTTAGCAATTTGGTTACAGCCACTTCGGCTTGCCTGCTTGCCACGTGCGCCAACATAATCTTGCCCGTCACATCGCCGCAGGCATACACATTCGGCAGGTTCGTCCGGCAGAACTCATCAATCTTAATCGCCCCGCGTTCGGTCTCCAAGCCTTCCAATGCCTCCAAACCGCTGAGGTTAGCACGGCGACCTACGCTCACTAAAATCTTCTCCGCCTCGTACTCAACCCCATTCGCCGTCACTTTACCGCCGTCTATCTCCTCCACTTTGGTCTCTGTCAAGATGTTGATACCGGCTTTTTTGTATTTCTCCGCCAACACGCTTACAACCTCCTGATCCAGATTAGGCAGAATCGTCGGCAGCGCCTCGATGACCGTTACCGGCACGCCTAACTCATGATAAAGCGTCGCAAACTCCATGCCTATCACTCCTCCGCCTACGATGATGATGGACTTCGGCAGTTCCGTAGCAGCCAAGGCATCCGTGCTGTCCCAAATAGCAGGATTGTCCTTAATGCCGGGAATAGGCGGCACAAAATTCGTCGAACCCGTACAAATCATCAGATTATCAGCCTCGTACTCTACCCCATTACATAAGATCCGAATGGTCCGATTCTCCTCCCCTTGTGGGGAGGTCGGGAGGGGTTTCGCCTCTCCGTTAACGACCGTGCAATGTTCATTATTGAGCCTTTGTTTGATACCGGCAACGAGTTTACGGACGACGATCGTTTTGCGTTTCTGCATCGCCACAAAATCGAACTGCACGTTCTCTGCCGTCACTCCGTATTTCTGTGCATGCGTCGCGTTATAGTACTGTTTGGCGCCATACAAAAGCGACTTGGTAGGAATACAACCCACATTCAAGCAGGTTCCTCCAACCGCATTTTGCTCAAAAAGCACTACATCTTTACCGGCTTTGGAGGCTTTTTCTGCCGCTGTATATCCGGCCGGACCTCCTCCGATGATTGCTAAAAAATATCTCATAGTATTTAGTCTTTATTCCTTATTCCTTTTGCGAAGCGCTCCTTAAAAACATTCTTACTGCCTCTGCAACCATTTCCGAGCAAGGACGTTTTTCATAATACTGAGGGGTGCGCTCTTCGGGTTTCGGACTGAATCCTTCCCCTTGAGATAAACTTTGGTGGGGTTTAGCCAATCCTAACAACTCCCCGCATATCAGACTTCCGTATTTTCCCTTGAATTGGCCTGCCAAATCCTGTACATAGGCGTAATTCGCCATCTTTCCTTCGCTGTCGTGAGGAGTTGACGAACCATTCTGCAAACCGGCCAGCATAAACATACCGCTTACTGCGCCGCATACCAAACGCATACGACCCATTCCGCCGCCGAAAGAGGCAGACAAACGAAGGGCCAACTGCTCATCGGTCAGACCATATATATCCGCGCACGAAGCAAAAACCGCCTGTGAGCAGTTATATCCTTGTTTAAATAACTCCTGCGCCTTCTGCGCCCGTTGTTCTATCTCTAATTCGTTCATTCTTTCAACTTTCAACTTTATTATACCATTTCTCCAATTGTTCATTAAAAGTCCGCCTGTCCATCGTTTGTGCCCATGCACGCACGTCATCCGTATGATCCTCAAAATGCATCGTCACAGTCCGTCTCCACTTCCATTTTTTAGGTCTCAGTTTCGAAAAACGGCTACTCTCCAAACCCCTCATACGGCATAAGATTACCCGAACGCCTTCCGGCAACTCACGACACACTTCGTAAGCCATGCGCCTGTTTCCAATCACCTCACGATCAACCGTCTTCACATGCCCGGACGGGTAAAAACAGAGCTGTTTACCTTCCGCCAGACTGTCGATTGCTATCCGGCTGAGCTGGGATGCCTCAGCCGCCATCTGTTCCCTCTCTCCTTTTATCTTTAACCTCTCCCCATTACTAAGATCCGGCACTTCAATCGCGTCCGCCATTCGTAAAATACGCCCGTACAGCCAATGCCGCATAAACAACTCATCCGTCATGGGACGAAGCGGCAACCACCATTCCTCGCTGAATAGCAATAACGGATCCACATACGCCGTATGGTTTGGCATTACAAGGTGCGTACTCTCATCCCGCAGCAACTCTTCACCTGTCACACGTATATCGTAATGAAGGTGAAAAAAGAACTTACATATCTTCCCTAAAGTAAACCGATTCATCTCCTAAATCCTTTGAGCCTGCAAAAGTACTACAAATTTTTCAAATTTGCAAGATTTTTAGCAAAAAAATTTATCTGTGCTTGCACAAGTATGTTTTTTTGATAAAAAGATTGTTGTTTGCACGACAGTGCGAACGTACTTTACTACGGCCATTTTATAACAAAATATTGAGGTAATCACACAATTTGAGTGGGTGATTAGTGGGTGATTAGTGGGTTGATAGTGGGTTGATAAGCTAAGATGAGTACAAGAATAGACTCACAAAGACTGCCTATTCGGCATAAGAAAAATACATCATATTATGCAACAAAAATCATGCCAAACTGTTTTTTTGCGATTTTATTTGCATATATGCAAAATTTGTAGTACCTTTGCAGTCTGTTTTGTGTAGATATGAACGAATTTTTAGAAAAAGAAGAAGAAATACTGAAAATGCTCAAAACCGTTTTTGACCCGGAGATACCTGTAAATGTGTACGATCTGGGGCTCATTTACGGCATTGAGATCAAAGACGACGGCGTTTGTGACATCACAATGACGCTTACTGCGCCATCCTGCCCTGCAGGAGATTTTATCGTAGAGGATATCCGGCAAAAAGTAGGATCCGTGGAGGGCATCAAGGATGTGAACGTCTCGATTGTATTCGAACCCGAATGGACCAAAGATATGATGTCCGAAGAAGCAAAACTCGAACTCGGCTTCCTCTAAATCGTAAATTGGTAAATCCTAAATTGTAAAATGATATATTTTCTCAGTGATGCACACCTGGGCAGTCTGGCGATTGAAAGAGGCTGGGCACACCAGAAAAAACTCATCAACTTGCTCGAGGAGATGAGTAAAGACGCCGTGTCTATTTATATGCTCGGCGACATGTTTGACTTTTGGATGGAGTATTTCGTCCGGGATAAGAGTAAACAACAGTTCCACCCTTTCTGCAGAGAGATCCGGCGGTTAATTAAAAAAGGTATTCACGTCCATATTTTCACTGGTAATCACGACCTTTGGACATTCGGCGGATTAGCCAAACTGACAGGCGCAGAAATTCATTACGATTCCTGCACTATCAACCGGTATGGCAAGCAGATTTTTCTGGCACACGGAGACGGACTGTTGCCCTCCAACTGGGAAACACATTACCCCAGTAGAGTACGCCGCAAAATCAGACATTTCATGTTCCTGCGAAAAATCTTCGAATCGCCTACTCTACAGTTCCTTTACCGAATGTTACCTCCTAATTGGGGAAACTATTTTGGATATAACTGGGCGAAACGCAGTCGTCTCAAAGAACTGAAAAACCCGTGTCCCTACAAAGGAGAAAACAAAGAAGAACTCGTCCTCTTTGCCAAAGATCAGGAGAAACAGGGAAACCACCGCGATTACTATATCTTTGGGCATCGACATATCGAACTCGATCTGCAACTCGATTCCGGTAGCCGCGTAGTCATCTTAGGCGATTGTTTCAAACAGTGGACATACGCCAAATTGGACAACAAAGGACATCTAACCATGCACACTTACGAGGGCGATACGAATGATGAATCAAAATGACGTAATGATGCACACAAGAGAAGAACAGCTCAAAGCTTTTGAGCGTCTGTTGAACATTATGGATGACCTGCGGGAAAAATGCCCGTGGGACCGCAAACAGACTTTTGACAGCCTTCGGCAGAACACTATCGAGGAGACTTTCGAATTAGCTACCGCTATCTCCCGACATGACATGACGGAAATCTCCAAGGAACTCGGGGATGTCTTGCTGCACGTAGTCTTCTACGCCAAGATGGGTTCAGAAACCGGCGATTTTGACATAGCCGATGTATGCAATCAACTCTGTGACAAACTCATCTTCCGTCACCCGCACGTCTATAAAACAAATGACCAAATCGTAAATGGCCAAATCGTAAACGACACCGACGTTAGCCATCTCTGGGAACAAGTCAAACTCAAAGAGAAAGGGGGCAACAAAACCGTACTTGGGGGCATTCCCGATTCCCTGCCAAGCCTCGTCAAGGCATACCGCATTCAGGATAAAGTAGCTAACGTCGGCTTCGACTGGGAGAACCGCGAAGATGTCTGGGCAAAAGTGAAAGAAGAAATAGCCGAGTTCGAATCCGAAATGCGCAAATGTTCCAATAACCCGATAAATGACCAAATGGTAAATGACCAAATGGTAAATGGCCAGATGGTAAATGAATTCGGAGACCTTCTCTTCTCCCTCATCAACGCCGCACGGCTCTATAAAATCCGTCCGGACAACGCCCTTGAGCAAACGAACCTCAAGTTCATCCGTCGTTTCAATTACCTCGAAGCCCGCGCACATGAACAAGGTCGAGACCTCAAAGACATGACCCTCGACGAAATGGACGCCCTCTGGAACGAAGCCAAGAAACAAGAATAACCGTCTAACAAGGATTTTTGTCTAACCCTCGGCATACATGCCGAGCTCCCTTAGAAACAAAAAAGGGTCATCGCTGACCCTTTTTGTGCGGCATAAAAGACTCGAACTTTCACTCCTCGCGGAACCAGATCCTAAGTCTGGCGCGTCTACCAATTCCGCCAATGCCGCCAATTAATCCTCTAATTCGCTAATTCGGAAATCGGCTGCAAAATTACTGCTTTTTTTTGACATATGCAAGAAAATACACAAACTTTTTATCATATTTTGCCAAACGGGGTCAAAATCGTACATCGCTGGACTCCTTCTCCCGTCGCGTACATCGGTGTTATGGTCGGAGCCGGAACACGTCATGAGATGCCCGAAGAAAACGGTATGGCGCACTATATCGAGCATTGCGTCTTCAAAGGCACCAACCATCACTCCGCACGACAAATCATCCATTCCATCGAAGGGATAGGAGGCGAAATAAACGCTTATACTACCAAAGAAGAAACCACTTTCTATGCCGCTATCCTCGCCGAACATGTCCAACTGACACTCCATCTCATCGCAGAGATGCTTCTCGAACCGTCTTTCAAAAAAGAGGAAACAGACAAAGAGCGGATGGTCATTCTCGATGAGATTGAGAGTTATAATGACCAACCCTCCGAACTCATCTACGACGATTTCGAGAACCTCGTCTTTGCCGGAAGCCCGCTCGCTATGCCTATCTTAGGCACAAAAAAGACACTTCGGCATATCTCTTCCAAACCCGACTACGCCAAACAATGGATGGCGAAGCACTACACACCCGACCGGATGGTCGTTTTCTGTCAAGGCAACCTCAAGCCCGAGCGTATCTTCCGCCTCGCCGAACGCGAATTCGGTCATCTGTCAGGCGAAGCCGGTCTATCAGCCCGAAGGGCGGTCTATACTCAATCAGGCGAAGCCGGTCTATCAGCGAACGAACGTGAGCGGTCCTTCAAAAAACATACCCACCAAGTCCACGCTATGCTTGGCGGACGAGCTTATCCTATCGGACACGAGAACCAACTGGCGATGTTCCTTCTCAATAATATCTTGGGTGGCGGTAGCCTCAATAGTCGCCTCAACCTCTCTCTGCGCGAAGAAAAAGGTTTAGTCTATACCGTTGAATCGACCTATACACCTCTCAGCGATACCGGTTACTGGTGTGCTTATTGGGCGTGCGACCCTGAAGATTTTGAACTCAGCCTAAACCTCATACAGCGCGAATTGGACAAACTATGCGACGCCCCTCTCTCGGAAGCGGCTCTCCATAAAGCCTTGGTGCAACTCCGCGGACAATTAGCCATTTCCGCACAAAACCAGGAAAACACAGCCCTCGCCATGGCAAAATCTGTGCTCTACAGAGGAGAAGCGCCGGAATGGGAAGATACCATGCGAAAAATTGAACATACATCCACCTTGCAATTACTGCAAGTCGCCCAAGAATTGCTAAACACAAATTACACTTACATTTTGACATACAAATAGGGCTTTTTTGTAACACTTAAATTATAAAAAGCACTTTTCTTTCACTTTTTTGCCAAAAAATTTGGCTATTTCAAAAAAAAGTTGTACCTTTGCACGCTTTTTCGTCTGTACGCGTATGCGTTTACCTTATTATATACCTGTACGCGCGTTTAGAATGAACGGAAACATGCAAAACAAATAAGGAAAATTAAATAACAAACAATAATAATGAAGCGATTTTACTTAATGTTAGTCTGGATGTGCCTCCTGCCGGTAGGCTTGTGGGCGCAGACGAGGGTAACGGGTATCGTACTCGACGAGACGGGAGAAGGCGCCATCGGTGCCAACGTTGTTGTGGAGGGTACGACGATCGGTACCGTAACAGACTTTGATGGCCAGTTCGAGCTGAATGTTCCGGATGGAAAGAAATCTCTGGTCATCTCTTATCTGGGTTACAAGACTGTGACAGTCCCTGCTAAACCCAACATGAAAGTGACTCTGCAAACCGAGTCGCAACAGATCGAAGAAGTGGTAGTCACCGGTATGTACCAGCAAGACAAACGTCTCAACACCGGTTCTACTACCCGTATCGATGCCGAGAAGAGCAAACTGGATGGTATCGCCGATATCAGCCGTTCGCTCGAAGGTCGTGCTGCCGGTGTCAGTGTCCAGAACGTCAGCGGTACGTTCGGTACCGCCCCGAAGATCAAAATGCGTGGAGCTACTTCCATCTATGGTTCATCTAAGCCGCTTTGGGTGGTGGACGGTGTGATTATGGAGGACGCCGTAGAGGTGGACGCCGAGTCCCTCTCTTCGGGTGATGCTGTGACGCTGATCTCCTCTGCAATCGCAGGTCTGAACGCCGATGATATCGAGAGTTTCCAGATCCTCAAGGATGGTTCCGCTACTTCTATCTATGGTGCACGTGCTATGGCGGGTGTCATCGTCGTAACCACCAAGAAAGGACAAGCCGGACACACCAAGATCAACTATACCGGTGAGTTTACCATGCGTCTCAAACCGAACTACCGTGAGTTTAATATCAGTAACTCGCAGGAGCAGATGAATATCTATCGCGAGATGGAGAAGAAAGGTTGGCTTGAGTTCGCTAACTTGGCTAAATCCAGTACTTCCGGTATATATGGTAAGATGTACCAATTGATCAACTCCTATAACGGAGATGGTACATTCGGTCTGGCAAACACCGAGTACGCTCGCAACACCTATCTGCGTCAGGCGGAGTACCGTAATACGGACTGGTTTGACCTCTTGTTCCAGAACACACTGATGCAGAACCACTCCATCAGTATATCCGGTGGTACTGAGAAAGCGCGTTTCTACACCTCTATGTCGGCTATGTACGATCCGGGATGGACGCGTTCGAGCGACGTACAGCGTTACACGGTCAATGCCAACGCTTCATTTGACATTACCAAGAAATTGACCTTGACGCTCTTGACTTCCGACTCCTATCGTAAGCAAAAAGCACCCGGTACGCTCTCCCAGAACCCGGATGTAGTAACAGGTGAGGTGAAACGTGACTTCGATATTAACCCCTATAGTTACGCGATCAATGCCTCGCGTGCATTGGATCCAAACCAAAGTTACACGCGTAACTATTGCGATTTCAACATCTTTGATGAGTTGAAAAACAACTATATTGAGTTAGGCGTTACCGATGTGAAGTTCCAAGGAGAGTTGACCTACAAGCCAATTAAAGGTTTGAGCTTCTCCGCTTTGGCTGCATATCGTTTCCAAAGCTCTACAAATGAGCACTTTGTAAAAGATCAATCCAACCAGGCGCGTGCTTATCGTGCCGGTATCGATCCCGAAGACGCTACGATTCGCGACGCGAACCCCTTCTTGTATGCCGACCCGGATGATGAGAATGCGCTCAAAGAAACCATACTTCCAAAAGGCGGTATGTATTTCCTCAACCAATACAAGATGTCGCAGTTTGACTTGCGTATCTCTGCAACTTATAACACCTCTATCAAGGAGAAACATATCCTCAACTTCTTCGCCGGTATGGAGTTGAACACTACCGACCGTAACACTATTTCATTCGATGGTTGGGGATTCTGCTATGACGATGGAGGCACGCCGTTTATCGACTACAAGCTCTTCAAGCAGCAGGTAGAGGAAGGCGGTGCGTACTACGCTAACACATGGCGCTACTCCCGTTCTATGGCATTCTTCGCTACCGGAACCTACTCATACTTAGGCCGTTACAACATCAACTTGACCGGTCGTTATGAGGGCACCAACGGATTGGGTAAGAGCCGTAGCGCACGTTGGTTGCCTACGTGGAACGTGGGTGTCAGTTGGAACGCGCACGAGGAAGAGTGGTATGAGCCTGCACGACACATTCTGTCCAATGCAACCCTCAAAGCCAGCTACTCGCTTACCGCAGACCGCTGTCCTTACGGCTATTCGTACTCTGAACCCGCCTTCATGGCAACCACCCTCTGGCGTCCGAATGCAGCAGCACAGGAAATTGGTATCGATCTGTATCGTTTAGGTAACTCAGAATTGACATACGAGAAGAAATATGAGTTAAACGTGGGTGCCAGCCTTGGATTTATCAAGAACCGTATTAACTTGGATATCGATGGTTACTATCGTAACAACTTCGACCTCATTGGCCCGACTTATACAACAGGTATCGGTGGTGAGAGTATGAAGTATGCAAACGTTGCAACGATGAAATCATCGGGTGTGGAGATTACGCTTTCTACACTCAATATTAAATTGGGTGATCAACCGGGTGCCTTCAAATGGACCACGGACTTTACCTTCTCTTACACCAATAACCGTATTACCAAACTGGATTCGCGTGTGAATGTGATGAGTCTCGTAACCGGTTCGGGTTATGCCCGTCAAGGTTATCCGGTACGTGCTTTGTTCTCTATTCCTTTCATGGGACTCAATGACGAGGGTCTGCCTACTTTCATCAACCAAGATGGCGAATTGACTGTAACGGATATCAACTTCCAGGAGATTGAGAAAACGGACTTCCTCAAATATGAAGGTCCTACCGACCCGACCATCACCGGTGGTTTTGGTAACCTCCTCTCTTGGAAAGGCTTTACCCTCAATATATTCATGACGTATTCGTTTGGAAACGTAGTACGTCTGGATCCGATCTTCAGTTCTTCGTATGACGATTTGACAGCACTCCCGCGTGACTTCCGTAACCGCTGGACCATGCCGGGCGACGAGAAAATCACCAATATTCCGGTCATCGCATCTACACGACAGCAGAAGACTTATGGTTCCTATGACTTGGCAACAGCATACAACGCCTATAACTATTCTACAGAGCGTGTAGCAAAAGGTGATTTCATTCGTATGAAAGAGATCTCGCTCATGTACGAGATTCCGAAGAAATATCTGGAGAACGTAAAATTGAATAGTTTCAGTTGTAAGTTCCAGGTTACCAACCCCTTCCTCATCTACTCGGATAAGAAGTTGAACGGCCAGGATCCTGAGTTCTTCAACTCGGGAGGTGTAGCAACCCCGATGGCAAAACAATTCACATTAACCATCCGTGCCGGATTTTAATTAACGCGTTGACTATCAAATAGAAAGAAATATGAATAAGAAGATATTTTACATACTTGCATTGGCATCAGTAATACTGAGCGGTTGCGGTTTTTTGGACAAAGAACCCGATAACCGTACAGACATCAAGACGGTAGCACAAGTAAACAAACTATTAGCAACCGCCTATTCAAATGCCGATTTCGCTTGGATTTGCGAAATGAGTTCGGATAATATCGTAGATAACAACTCGGAGGATGGTAGCTGGACGCGTTATAACTTGGGCGTTAACAAAGGTCAGTGCGAAAATGAAGCGTTCGCATGGGAACCTACCAACTCGGCTAGCCAGACCGATGGTGATGCACCCATCAGAATTTGGTCCGGTGCTTACCATGCTATCGCTGTAGCTAACCACGCTCTGGATGCAATGGAGACCATCGAGGCGAAAGATTCGACGGTGGATTGCTCCAAATCACGCGCGGAAGCTTTAATATGTCGCGCTTACAACCATTTTGTATTGGCTAATATTTTCTGTATGCCATACCGCGACTCCGCACTCAGCGAGATGAGTCAAGGTGTACCTTACATGACAGTATCAGAGCGCGTTGTTTATTCCAATGCAGATCGTGGTACGCTGACCCAGTTGTATGCAAATATAGAGAAAGACCTCTTAGAGGGTTTGAAGAATATCTCGGATGATTACGATCAGCCGAAATACCACTTCAACAAACAGGCTGCATATGCATTTGCCACCAGATTCTATCTCTATAAACGCGATTATGACAAAGTCATCCATTATGCTACTTTAGCATTAGGTAGTAATCCTATGAGTTGTATGCGTACAGGATATTGGTCAAAGAGTTATGCAACTTATGAATCTCTTTTGCATGCCTATTCGGATACTCAATCGCCGAGCAATTTCCTGCTGACTACTACCAACTCAACTGTGTATCGCTCTATTGTAGGCGGACGTTACGCTTGTAACCGTCAGGCTTCACGTGCCTCTATTTACGGAACCGGACCTACTTGGCAGAGTTTCCGCTTCCACCCCTGCTATGTCAAAGTGGGAGGTTTGCGTACCGCCGACCAGAACTATGGTCTCTACTTTGCACACTCCGGAGAGTATTTCGAGTACTCCGATAAGATTGCAGGAATCGGAATTCCACATAACGTAAATGCTACATTCACCGGAGAAGAGACCCTCCTCTGCCGCGCTGAAGCATATATTATGAAACACGATTACGCAAATGCGTTAGCCGATTTGAAGACATGGGACGACAGCCGTAAAGTAGGAACTACCGAGACGCTGCAAGAGTTGACCGAGAGTCTGATTGAGAGTTTCTATCGTGGTAACCGCTCAGAGAGTGGCACGGAAATCAATATCGTAACACGTCTCAACTGCTCTAAAATATGTCCGGATTGGGTCATTGACCAAAAGCAGTTCTATTGGCTCAACTGCGTGCTGCATTTCCGCCGTTTGGAAACCATCCACGAAGGTCTTCGCTGGTTTGATATCAAGCGTTATGGCATCGAAGTACGTCATAAACAAGGAATGGAAGCTGAGAAAATCCTGAAATGGGATGATCCTCGCCGCGCTATCCAAATACCGGCGTCTGTCATCGAAGCAGGAATGACACCGAATATATCGCTCAATACAAAGACTACAGATAACACACAATTGGTAACTACAAGTTGCCGATTGACTGATCCGGAATAAACTAAGCAGAAAGGAAACAATAATGAAGAAATTATGTTATATCATCATACTTTTTGCAGGTATTGTACTGAGCGCCTGCAATGAGAAATTGGATCCCGAATCAATCTTCCCGAATACGCAGGAGGAATTGGATCCTACGTCCTACTCGTTCCAATTGGATTCATTCTGCAAAAAGAATTTCCTGGAGGAATATAATGTAGAGTTCCGCTATCGGATGCAAGATATCAGTTCGGACATGGACTTCAATCTGGTACCTTGTACTTATGACAACGCAATCACCATGGCGGTATTAGCTAAGTACTTATGGTGGGATGTATATAAAGAGGTAACCGGGAGTTATGAGTTCCTCCGCCAATATGGTCCGCGTATCATCTGTCTGATTGGTTCAGCAGGTCATAACTCAACCGGCTCTGTAACTTTAGGTGTAGCACAAGGCGGTTTGAAAGTGACCTTGCATGCCATCAACTATATCGACCCGTCGAACGTATCCACGCTTAATGAGTTTTACTTCAAGACGATGCACCACGAGTTCTCGCATATTCTTCACCAGACGAAGACCTACCCTGCTGAGTTCCGTACAATCAGCGCAGGTTTTTACAAGCCAAACGGTTGGGAGGAGCGCAGCGAGCAAGAGGCGCGCAGTCTGGGTTTCACCGGCAACTACGGTTCAAGTCAGGAACGCGAGGATTTCGTAGAGATTATTGCAAACTATATCGTTAAAACAGATGATGAATGGGCAAGCATGATGAGCGATGCTGCTAAAGGTTGGAAACAAGACGACGACGGCACCCTCCATCAGTTGGAGAAAGATGAAGATGGTATTGATGGCCCGGCAGTCATTGAGCAGAAATTGGCAATCTGCCGCAACTGGCTTCGCGATGACTGGAATATCGACTTGGATTCGCTCCGTAATGAAGTACAACGCCGTCAAGCGAACATGAATATCGACTCGCTGCGTAATCAAGTATTAACAATCGGTACTGCCCAATAAGGCGGTTTCTGCAAACAAAATAATCAGGAAAACAATGAAAATACAAAAAATCATACTCTTAATACTGGGCATCGTGCTGGTAGCATGTACGCCCCGTGTAGATGACCTGTTTGACGAAACAGCTGTAGTGCGTTTGGAGCATCGTCGCGCCGCTTTGATGGAGCAGTTTATGAAAGCAGAGAACGGTTGGGTGATGCAATACTTCGCTCGCGTGAACCCTGTTGCTTCGGATACTGCTCAGCATAAAGGATACACTTTTATCATGAAGTTCCGCGAAGATGGAACAGTAACCATCGCCGGAGAAGTGAATGGACTCTACAAGACAGAGACCAGCATGTGGGATGTAATTAACGATAATAGTAGTGTACTGACTTTCAATACATTTAATAGTATCTTCCATTACTACTCCAACCCTGACCCGGAATTGGGTCTTAGGGGCGCAGATGGTGAAGGTATCGGCGGCGACTATGAATTTCTCGTATTGGAATACAACGAGAAAGAGGACTACCAACTGCTGAAGGGCAAGAAGAACGGATGTTATATTCGTATGTACCCCATGGCAGCCGGTCAGGACTGGGAGGACTATTTTGCCCAAATCCATGCAATGGATGAATTCTTATTCGAAGAAGCGAACACTTTAGACCTTTTCCAGGACGAACAGCACTGGACCTTGTATAATGCCAGAACCCATGAGTTCCGCGCATTCGATTATGCTGCAGATACCTTAGGAGGTGGTTCGTATTTTGGATTTATCACCACACCAAAAGGTATATACATAAATGGTGACAAGTTGGATTCCGCACATAACATGCCGCGAGAGTATTTCCTCTTGAGCGCAGATAAGAGTCGTCTGGTGTCCACTACTTCACCGGATACATACATCACCATCGATCCGCTGGATGTGTTGGTATCTGCCAGCTCAGTATGGCGTTTTGCAAACGGTATTAACACAACGTTTGACGCAGCCGAAGCTGTAGTAAATCAAAACATCTCAGCAGTAGCGCCCAACTCCTATATTGCATCCTACGGATGGAAGAAAGCAGCTGATGGTCGTTATGAGTTGTATGTTTACTACTCGCTCCGCGGCAAAGCGGCTACTAACTACGATATCTATTATTTCACGGCAGAAGAAGGTCGTCATAGCGTGAAATTAACTTATTCGGAGCCTCATGCTACCCGCAAGAACTTGGTTAACTATGGCTCGCTGGATCTGGTTCCGCTGTTTAATGGTACATATGATTTGGCGCTCACTACCCCATGGAGACCCTCTAAAGGTCTTACTGCTACCCGTCAAATAGATCCGATTGTATTACATTTGGCACACTAATTGTTGTTATTATAAAGAAAAAGAAGATTATGAATAAGAAACTATCTATATTTCTCCTTATGCTGACTGCCTCGATGACGATGGCAGCACATGATTTTGCCGTAGCGAATGGAGATGGCAAAACCATTTATTACAATGATGTGACAGCCAAAAACAATAAGAAATCGGTAGAAGTAACGTACCAAGGAACATGGTATGGCGCTTTCAAGGATAGTTACGTAGATACAATTAATATCCCGACATCTATTGTTGTAGAGGGTCAAACTTATGCTGTTGTAGGTATTGGCGAGCAAGCATTCTCCAAGAATTTCAAGCTCACCTCTGTCACAATCCCGACCTCAATTGAATATATTGGCAATAAGGCATTTGAGAACTGCTACAGTCTGGCAGAAGTGAACTATCATGCCATCCGTTGTGCAGATTTTACATTGCCGGAATTCGCTCCATTCTCTTTTGGCAGCATGGCATATAGTGAATATGTGTACCCTGAGGACGATGAGACTTTTCCAGATCGGTTCTGGTCCGCCTATAAACTGCGTACTGTCAATATCGGCGCAGAAGTAGAACGCGTTCCGGACTACATGTTCTATGGTATGGGCGGTGGTCTACAGCAAGTAGATTACACCAAAAAACCATATAAAATAACCTACTCTAAAGAAGGAGTAACGGCTATCAATTTCTTAGGTGTACCTAAAGAGATTGGAAATCAGTCATTCCGAGGATGTCGTGTATTGCGAACAATTGACATCCCAGCCGGAGTACAAAGTCTTGGACAAGCCTTGTTTGCAGACTGCGACACTCTATCTTCTGTCACTCTGCCGGATGATATGAAGGAGATTCCTGCCTATTTCTTCATGAACTGCAAGGAACTGAATAACTTCGTCTTCCCCTCTAAGGTAGAGCGCATTGATTTTGAGGCATTCAAGAACTGCGCTAAGATTAAAGACTTGAGCAATCTGCCCGCAGGTCTAACCGCCATCGGTCCGTCTGCTTTCCGCGCTTGCGAAAACATTACCAACGTGGTATTGCCGAACGGATTGACAACCATCGACGGCTACGCATTCAGCGATTGTACCGCTTTGCCTTCCATCGAAATTCCTGCTTCAGTAGAGGGAATCGGTAATTATGCCTTTGAGGATTGCACGAATCTGGTTACAGTCACGCTGCACGAGGGCACCAAAGAAATCGGTAATTTCGTATTTGCCGGTTGTCTGAAACTCTCCAAAGGTGTAGTGAACGCACCGGCACGTATGCCGCGCATCTTTGCACAAACATTCCAAGGTGTAGAAAACACCATGACCGTAAACGTAGCAGGCGGCGATGAAAGCGAGTACGCAGCGGATACTTATTGGGGACGTTTCTTCGCGCCTCAGGGCGTAGAGGAGGTACAGAACAACCTTCGCAAAGCGCACAAAGCGATCCAAAATGGTCAGGTAGTCATCCTGCGCGATAACAAGAAATTTGATATTCTCGGAAACGAGTTAAAATAAAAACATCTGCTAAATTAAAATTTAAAGCTTATGAAAAAGATTGTACTTTTTTTAGGTGTTGCATTACTCTCATTGAGTATGAACGCAGCTCCCGTGGCTTCCGTACAGAAAGCTGCAAAATCTAACATTATTCAGTCTGCTGTTGTGCAAGCTCCCAACACAGAGTTTCAGGCAGTAAAGTCGCTGAAAGTTGCCGCTCCGAAGGCTAAACAGGCTACTACTGATACAATCATGATCTATGGTGTTTCTCAGAAAGCATATTACTCTTCGGATATTATCTTTATTGCCAAATTAGGCAAGAGCGCAGTTTTTGATTACTCCATATTTAATGAGGAGGGATACTATATTGCTGCAGGTGCATTCTATGGCAATGCAGTAGATACCTTGGCTACCCAAGGAAATTATGGTCTTTTCTCTTTCCCGACTGATGCGATTCTTAACTATGGCATGAACTACAAGGATATAGAAGAGCAGGGTGCAGATCCAGAAATTGTTGCATCTTGGAAAAAACAATGGATGGAACACGTAACAGCTGTTGAGCAAGACGAAGAAACCGGTGAATACTATTACGCACTTAAACCGGGCAAATATGTCGCCATGGTTGAGGGCTATGATAGATCATATCGTACCGTTACCGAGGCGCATGATTACGCTCCGTTCATGGTAGAATGGCTCTCAGCATCGAACTTCAAGGCGGATATCGCTCTGGATAACACAACTGCAACTATCTCATGGGATGTACCGGAGGTTTACAACGACTCCGTATTCCAGATGCAAGTAGTTGTTTATGATAGCGAAAGAAATGCTATTTACAATAACTATGACCAAGAGGGCGATACTCTCAAACCGGTTTCTTCACCGCTAACTATCAATGTAACGGAAGGAACTACTTATACTGTTTCTTCTCAAATTCTGACATCGAATCGTCACCCTGCAGGATTGCAAGAGGAGTTCGTCTTCACAGTAGGAACGAGCGATTATGCTCCGACCAATTTGAATGCACAGGTATTGGAGGAAATAGGTGACTCCGTAGTATTCACATGGACCTCAGTTACTCCTCCTACTGTCTTCAATGTAGAGGTTTACTATAAGTCCGGTGATTATCTGGCTGAATTGGGTTACAAAGAGGGTGATTTAGTAGTATCCAGCGGATGGATTAAGGCATATGGAATCGGTACCATTCTGCCTCCGGGAACATACACATGGGCTGTGATTGCAGGTCTCTATGACGGCCAATATATCTCATATGCTTCTGAGTATGTAAAAGGTCCTGAGTTTACCACTGTAGACCTTGCAGCACCGCAAATCACCGCTTACTCGGTAGAGAGTGCAGAGGGCAGCACGAGCGCTACAATCACTTTCGAGGTAGAGGATAACTACTACGATGTAGATGATATGACGTTCTATGTATCCGGTGACCTCACAGGAACCTGGACCACGAAGAATGGTGCATACACCGTAGAGAACCTTGAGGTAGGAAGAGAATACACCATCAATGTTAGTGTAGAGGATCCTGCCGGAAACATCAACGACCTGGCGTTCACCACTATTACCTTCACCGCAGGTGCCGGTTCTCAAGGTGTAGATCAAGTAATCTTCGACATCAAAGCTAACAAGGTGCTCCATAATGGTCACTTGATCATTAAGCGTGACAACAAGGCATTTAATGTCCTTGGAGCACAGCTCTAAACACATCAACCATATACAAAAAAAGCGTCCATGTGACGCTTTTTTTGTGTCTATAAATAGTAAACCTTAAACATTATACAAAAAAACGCAAATAAATTTGTGTATATGTGATTTTTTTTGTACCTTTGCAGCGGAAAGTAAAAAATTATGCAATTTAAACTGAAAGAAGTCTTTTCTCCTAAGTTATTTCAAACGCTCGGTCAATATAATCGGGTACAGTTTGCACAAGATGCCCTTGCTGGCATCATTGTAGGTATAGTCGCCATTCCCTTAGCGATTGCCTTTGGTATTTCGTCGGGTGTAGGTCCGACGGAAGGTTTGGTTACGGCAATCATTGCCGGTTTGATTATCTCGCTCTTTGGCGGCAGTAAAGTACAAATAGGCGGTCCTACGGGTGCCTTCATCGTCATCATCTATGGCATCATCCAACAATATGGTTTATCGGGTCTGATGATAGCAACAGTGATGGCAGGAATCTTGCTCATAGCAATGGGTTTGGCACGTCTGGGAACAGTCATTAAGTTCGTTCCCTACCCTGTCATCGTCGGTTTCACCGCCGGTATCGCCGTCACGATTTTCTCCACTCAGATGAATGATTTCTTCGGTTTGGGTCTGACGGATGTACCTGCAAACTTCATAGACAAATGGATTTATTATACACAGCATTTCAGGATAAACGGTTGGGCCTTTGTGATCGGATTTTCCTCCCTGTTGGTTTGCATCTTCATGCCTAAGCTCACAAAGCGCATTCCTGGTTCATTAGCAGCAATCATCTTTGCGACCATCTTAACATGGCTGCTGAAATCCTATGCGCCCACATCATGGGGCGTATCGAGCGTGCAGACAATTGGCGATTTGTATGATTTGCCTCATGGTATCCCTTCTCCGCATGTACCTGCTCTGGAATTAGAGGAAGGCGAGACGTTCTTCACGCTGGTTCAGAAACTGTTCCCATCTGCATTCACCATAGCGATGTTAGGCGCTATTGAGTCTTTGCTGTCAGCTATGGTTGCTGACGGTGTTATCGGCGACAAGCATAACTCGAATACAGAGCTCATTGCCCAAGGCGTAGCAAACGTAGTGGTTCCTTTCTTCGGCGGCATTCCCGCAACGGGAGCGATTGCCCGTACGATGACTAATATCAATAATGGCGGACGTACTCCAGTAGCCGGAATCATCCATGCGGCGGTGTTACTACTGGTGCTCTTGTTCCTCGGTCAACTCGTAGGCATGATTCCTATGGCCTGTCTGGCGGCTGTATTGATCATGGTAGCCTACTCGATGAGCGGCTGGAAAACGATCGTAGGTCTCTTCAAGCATCGTAACCGCGATTTCTGGGTATTAGTAATCACGTTCTTCCTGACGGTCATCTTCGATCTGACCGTAGCAATCGAAGTGGGCTTGCTGTTGGCGATGGTACTCTTCCTAATGCGAACCAACGAACAGACACAAATCCGCACTCTCCATGATGAGATAGACCCGAATGAAGATACAGAAAGCAATCTGAACCTTGAGCACCTCACCATTCCTGAAGGCGTAGAGGTATATGAGATTGATGGTCCGTATTTCTTCGGTATCGCCAACCGCTTCGACGATATCATGAGTCATGTATCCGGCGAGAAATATCCGGTACGTATCATTCGTATGCGCAAAGTTCCGTTTGTGGATTCGACGGCGATGCATAATTTAGCGATGCTCATCCGGCGTTCGCATAAAGAGGGCATCACAATCATTCTCTCGGGCGTGAACGACCATGTACATAAACAACTGCTTCAGGGCGGCATTGAGCAGCAAATGGATCCGCATAACATATGCGCCAATATCCATTTTGCCCTCCGCCGCGCTGAAGACTTGATTAAATTAAGAATTAAAAATTAAAAATGATGAAAGAGAAACGAATCTACTTTATTGCAATGGTATGCCTGCTGAGTAGCAGCATGTGGGCATTGACGATCCCGCAGGGGACTTTGTATTTTGACAACAGCCAAACCGGTTATAACACGGTTAAGTTTGTGTACGGCCGGGACGATGTGTCGCAAACTTATGTATTGGACATGACCAATGACGGTCATAAGTGGGCTGTCACCATCCCTCAGATGGTCAATAATATCTATCGCTTCACCTTCGTCGGAGGGGACATCCAAGCGGGAGAATACAATCAAACATTCAGTAATTTCAAGGAATACATAAGTCACACGCTGAATTACAACCGTACAGCAACTTCTGAGTCGCAGATGAATAACGGAGACATCTTTGTGCCGGAAACAGGAGACAACTGGGCGCAAGGCTCATGGATGTCATTGAGTTATTGGGAAACGCAGAAAGACAATAATAGCGGAACCTCTTCTATCTCCGGCACACTGCCTGTTGTTTATCTGAACACCACGGATGGCGTCGCTATCACCAGCAAAGAGGTGTACGTGTCCGGCAGTTTGTATATCGACCCGCTGCAGACGGGGTATGCCGCCTTGGGAAGTGCAGCTGAGCCTATCACAGGACAGTTCAAAGGGCGCGGCAACTGGACGTGGAACGGTTTTGATAAGAAGCCCTACCGCATCAAACTGGACAGCAAGCAGAAAGTGTTAGGTATGCCGAAGAACAAACACTGGTGCCTGATGGCACATGCAGACGACTGCTTAGGTTTCCTCAAAAACTACGCGGGCTACAAACTGAGCGAAGCTCTCGGTTTGAAATGGACTCCGAAAGCAGTACCGGTAGAACTGGTGATGAACGGAGAGTACTACGGTTTGTATTTCCTCACCGAACAAGTGCGTGTGGGCACCAATCGCGTAAACATCACCGAGCAGGAGGATTACGCGACCGACTCCGTTAGCGGCGGATGGTTAGTTGAGATCGATAACTATGAGGAAGAAGGCAACGTGACCCTCTATGAGAATAACAACCAGAAGGTATGGTTCACGATGAAGAGCCCGGAGTTGCTCTCACCCTCGCAACGGACCTACATCGAAGAGCAACTCAATGACCTGAATAAGGCTATTTGGGGTAACTCAGCAAGCGCCTTATGGGAAAAGATGGATTTGGATGAAGCAGTCAAGTTCTACCTTGTGCAGGAACTCATGGAGGATTGTGAGAGTTATCATGGCAGTTGCTATCTTTATAAAGACCGTGACCGTAACGGCCAGACCGAGAAATGGTATTTCGGTCCAGTATGGGACTTCGGCAACGCATTCAACCGCGGCTCGGAGTTATGGATATATGAATCCCCCCAATTCGCCCAGTATTGGATAGGCCAATTGGCCACATGGCCGCAATTCCAGGCGAAACTGAAGGAAGTATGGTATGTATTCCTGCATGACAAACAGAGCAATTTCCTGACCGCGATAGATAATTTAGCCGCTTTGATTGAGCAAGGTGCAAAAAACGATGCCGCCCGCTGGAACGGGAGTATGAACTACTGCAACAACAGCGACATGACCGCCAAACGCCAGGAGTTCATCAACAAATTTAACTGGCGCACGAACTGGCTCTATCAGCAGTGGGGAGAAGGTACCAAGCCCGTCATGCAAGGTATCGAAGATCCCGCCGACAGCCGCATGGAGGCAAAAAAAGTGCTGCAGAACGGACAAATCCGTATTCTCCGCGGCAACAAGACATACAATATAGTTGGATGCACATTAGATGATTCTATGCGATAGAGACATTCTTTTTATTAACCCATTAAAAATCAACACAATGGAAAAAAAATTCATTTGCCCGATCTGTGGTTATGTACACGAGGGCACCGAGGCACCTGAGCGTTGCCCGCAATGCAAACAAATTGTAGAATGGAAAGTAGCAGAAGAAGGTAAACTCAACTTCGCTTGCGAACATGTAGTAGGCGTAGCAAAAGACGTTACGGATCCTATTATCCACGACGGTCTCCGCGCTCACTTCATGGGAGAGTGTACCGAGGTAGGCCAATACCTGGCGATGGCCCGTCAAGCAGACCGCGAGGGCTATCCTGAGATTGCAGCAGCGTTCCGCAAATATGCGTATGAGGAGGCAGACCATGCATCGCTCTTTGCAGAGTTACTCGGTGAGGTTGTTTGGGATACCAAAACCAACCTGGAGAAACGTATGATGGCTGAAGCCGGCGCTTGCGAGGACAAACTGAATATCGCAAAACAAGCTAAAGCTCTGAACCTCGACCCGATTCACGATGCCGTACACGAGATGGCACGCGACGAAGCTCGTCACGGTAAAGGTTTCGAAGGCCTGTATAAGCGCTACTTCGGAAAATAAATAATGAATAATGAATATCTCGTTGTGACATATCCCACAGCGCAATATTAATTATTAATTATTAATTATTCACTGAATAATGATTCCTCCGCCGATCACGAGGTCGTCCTGATAGATTACGACCGACTGACCGGGAGTGATACCCCAGACGGGGGACGCAAAGACCAAGCGTCCCTCGTCTATTTTTTGAACAGGAACGGCTTGCGAACGATACCGCACTTTCGCGGTTAACGGCGAATTGAAAATTGAAAGTTGAGAATTGAAAATTGGCCGGAATTTAAGTTCCGAAGCGTACATATCCTCGTTCGAGCCGAGGGTGATACGATTCGAAGCGGCATCGATATGCGTAATATAGGCAGGATGCCCCAATGCGATACCCAGCCCTTTGCGCTGACCTATCGTATAATTGACGTAGCCTTCATGGCGCCCCAACACCTTTCCCTCTGCATCCACAAATTCTCCCGGCGACACGCGCTCCGCATAATCCGGCACATTCGCACGCAGAAAAGTACGATAATCGTCATCGGGAATAAAACAAATCTCTTGGCTCTCCCGTTTGACCGCCAGTTTCTCATATCCGTGACTGCGCGCTATCTCCCGAACTTGGTCTTTCGTATAATCGCCCAAGGGAAAAATAGTACGCCTCAATTGTTCGTCGGTCAGCATCCATAGGAAATAGGTCTGATCCTTCTTGGTATCGGCTGCGGTACGCAGATAATAGTGTCCATCCCGCTCCGCAATACGAGCATAATGACCCGTAGCGATATAATCGCAGCCCATCTCGTCCGCCAGTTTCAGCATCTCTCCCCATTTAATCGTACTATTGCATACCACGCATGGATTCGGCGTGCGCCCCGACATATATTCATCGATGAAATTCTGAATGACGCACCGACGGAAAGGTTCGCGGAAATCCACTATATGATGCTCAAACCCCATCCTCGCCGCATTCTGCTTCGCTTCCATGATCGAGTCAATCGTGCAGCATCCTTTCTCCTTGGCGAGACAACTGTCTTTCATGCTGTCGAACGTTCGGAAGGTGACGCCAACCACTTCATAGCCTTGCTCTTTCAGAAGCAAAGCACTGACCGTGGAATCAATTCCACCCGACATCCCCAAAAGCACTTTCTTTTTCGTCATTTTCTATTTCGATTGCATATCCACTAATTTGGTATAATAGCCGCCGAGTGCGTATAACTCGTCGTGCGTACCGCGTTCAACGATCCGTCCATCATGCAGCACGCAGATGAGGTCGGCATGCCTGATGGTGGATAAACGATGCGCCACTACGAGCGTTGTACGATCGGTCATGAGGTGCTCTAACGCTTCCTGAACCAAATGTTCCGACTCGGAGTCCAGCGCAGAGGTGGCTTCATCCAAGATCAAGATAGAGGGATTCTTCAAGATAGCCCGTGCTATACTCAAACGCTGTCTCTGCCCACCGGACAAACGGTTACCCCTGTCCCCAATAACCGTATCATATCCCTGCTCCATCTCTATGATGAACGAATGGGCATTGGCAATGCGTGCAGCCTGCTCAACCGCCTGCAGCCAAGTCATGCCGTTGGGAGCAGGATGAGAGGTATCTACTCCAAAAGTGATATTATTGAATACCGTATCATTGAAGAGGATGGGTTCCTGACATACGATTCCCATCTGAGCACGCAGATCATGCGTAGCAAAATCCCGTATATCCGTTCCGTCGATTGTGATACATCCCTGCTGCGGGTCATAGAAACGCGGAACCAAATCCGTCAAGGTCGTTTTACCGCTTCCCGACTGCCCCACCAAAGCAACTGTTTTGCCCTTAGGCAGGTCCAGACAAATATCACTCAATACCTCTTTCTCCTGATAAGCAAAATGCACATGCTCGAACCGAATCGCTTTCTCAAACCTCACAGGTTTAGGCGCTTCCGGTTCCAGGATATCGGATTGGGTATTCAATACCGCATCAATCCGCTCCAACGAAGCCATTCCCTTACGTATGCCATAGGAGGCTCTGCTCAGATCTTTCGCGGGATTGATAATAGAATAGAAAATAACCAGATAATAAATGAACGTAGCCGCATCAATAGTAGCATGGTCGCCGAGGATCAGCAGTCCTCCGAACCATAAGATAAGCGCGATAAGAACCGTTCCCAAAAACTCAGACAAGGGATGCGCCAGATAATAGCGGCGGTTAATCCGATTAAAAGTAGCCCGGGTAGCATTGATGAGCGTCTCAAAACGACTACGCAGTTTATGCTGCGCATTGAAGCCCTTCACCACCCTTAATCCTAATAGCGTCTCATCAACGGAAGAGAGGATCTCGGCATTCTGCTCCTGTCCCTGCTTGGAGGCGCGTTTGAGCGAGCGACCTATCCGACCAATAAAGAAAACGGCTATCGGCATGAGCAGCACTACGAAGAGGGTCAACTGCCATGAAATGACGAGCAAGGTAATCAGATAGACCAGAATCATAATCGGATCTTTGAATAAGATATCCAAAGCCGACATAATAGAGGCTTCCACTTCATTCACATCATTCGTCATACGAGAGATGATATCACCCCGACGAGCCTCCGTGAAATAGCCTATCGGAAGAGAAAGAATGCGGTTGTATAACTGCAGACGCAAGTCGCGCAGCACACCGGTACGAATAGGTACCATGAAATAGTTCGCAAGCCATGCCGTGAGACATTTGAGAGCCGTCATCACAACCAAAAAGAGCCCTAACCAAAGCAGAATCATACTCGCTCCATGCTGATCAATCTGCTCATTGAGAAGGACATACATATCTGTCCGAATAGCAGCTATCGTATCCTGCAAACCGCTCACATTGCTCATCTCCACCCATTCCACATCCGCAACCGTCAAACCGAAAAGGATACGCAAAACCGGTATAATCGCAGCGAATGAGAACAGCGATAATACAGTAGATAGCAGATTGAACAAGATATTCAATCCGATATACGATTTATATGGCGGCATAAACCTACCAAGCGTATGTATGAAGTGAGATGTACGATGAAGCATGTATGATGTATGATGTATGATGTATGATGTGTGATGTATGGTTTATGATGTACGAAGTCGATTTTCTCGAACGTAATTGATGATCTGCTTGTCAAATAAGTCATGCGGAGTGCAAAAACGGACACTAATGGGCAGAGCTATGAGCCTTTTTCCCTGCGTTTCCAGACGGGAGACGAGATCCGTTGTGCGAAGACGCTGGATATCCTTCTCGGTAGTCAGCACAAAATCAAAAGACTTAGCCCGTGCCATAATCGCCTCTATATCCCGCGCCTTATACCGATGATGATCAGGGTACGCCATCAACTCCGCATGCGGATAGATACTGCGCACATAATCAAACATATACTGCGGTTGAGCAATACCGCATAAAACGAGAGGCACACCTTCCTGCTCCATCGGCGCATAATCCAATCCTGTGAAATGGAGCTGCTGATAGGTAGGCAAATGCAAACGATTATCCACCACACGCATATCGATGGGTTGAATTGAGTCCGGACATTTCGTCACCACGATTGCATCCGCCTTGAGTGCACGATGCGGCAGATCCCGGAGGGTGCCCCACGGCAACATATGATCGTCTATATACAGGTTATCATAGGGGGTCAGCATGATAGTGAATCCGCATCGTAGGGCGCGATGCTGCATAGCGTCATCGAGGATGATAACATCCAGCTGCGGAACCTGCCTTTTCAACTGTTTCGCACCTCTCACCCTACTCTCGCATACGGCAATCGGTACATCCGGAAACTTACGATGCATCTGCATCGCTTCATCGCCTATTCTCTGCGCCGTGGAAGAGGAATCCGCCATTACAAAACCCCGCGTAGCGCGCTTATAGCCACGCGAAAGCACGGCAGGATGATAACCATTCGCTGTCAACAAACGTAACAGATATTCCACCATCGGCGTCTTTCCCGTACCTCCCACCGCAATATTCCCTACACAAATAGTAGGTACATCCACGGAGAACGAAGGCAACACATGCTGATCGTACAGCATATGACGAAGAACTACACCGATGGTGTATAATCCACTAAGCGGTATGTTAACGAATGACCACATCTTCCATTCTCGCCATGATACGCGGTTTCGAGCAGAACTCTTTCACTTTCAGCATAAGACGCTCTTCCTCAGTCGTGTTATCCAGCATCTTCAGCATTTCCTCAAACGGATCCTGCTTCTCCGGATAATAAACAGTCTTGTAATTCTCCAATCCGGCTAACTCCACTGCCTTAGTGATAGCATCGTCTATATTACCCATCTCGTCCACCAGGCCGATCTCTTTCGCCTTGGTGCCCAGCCATACACGTCCTTCTCCAACGGATTTGATATACTCCTGACTGACGTGACGACCGGCTGCACAACGGCTGGTGAACAAGTCATAACCTCTCTCTACCATTGATTGCATCATCGCGCGTTCCTCGGTATTCATGCCCTTGTAAAGCATGTTCCCCTCCAAATCAGAGTGCTTATTGGTAGCAATACCATCAATATCCAGCCCTACTTTATTGCGCAGTTTAGCTACGTTAGGAATTGTACCGAAGATTCCGATGGAACCAGTGATAGTGGTAGGCTCAGCATAGATATAATCAGCCCCGCAGGAGATATAATATCCGCCTGATGCAGCATAAGCGCCCATCGACACAACTACCGGAATACTATCCGCCTTGATATTCTGAACTGCATGCCATATCTGCTCACTGGCATCCGCCGATCCACCGGGACTGCTTACGCGAAGCACTAAGGCCTTGACATCTTTGTCCTTGCGGATTTTTTTCAGCGTCTTCACTACTTCTTTTCCTACGATACCTTCTCCGCTTTCATCCGTGATGTCGCCTTCAAGGTACAGCACCGCCACTTTGTCGTTGGCTTTGGATTTCGGGCGAGCGACTTGCGCCATCTGGTTGGTAGTAAGCATATGATATTCCTTCGTACCGGTATAGATTCGGAGGAGCGAATCCATATCTTGGGTATAAACGATCGTATCCACCAATCCGGAAGCCACTTGCTCATCCGCAGCCTGAAGTCCCATATACCGGTCTGCCAAGGCATCCAACTGCTCCACACTCAGATGACGGGCAGCGCCTACTGCCTCTTTATATGCATCCCAGATTCCGGTCATATACTGCTTGGTCTGCAGTTTGTCCGCGTCAGACATAGAGGTACGGAAATAGGGTTCAACAGCCGATTTGAAAGTACCTACTTTCAGAATCTGCATCTCTACCCCAATCTTCTCCATCAGACGAGTATAGTACATCTTCTGTGCAGATAGACCATTCCATTCCACAGCTCCGGTAGGATCCATACAAATACGGTCCGCTACAGATGCTACATAATAATTAGTTTGACCATAGTTTTTGGCAGATGCTAATACCCATTTGCCGCTTTGTTTGAAGTCCAGCAGCGCATCCCTAATTGCCTTTGCATGCGCCGGAGCCATTGCCAATGACGCACCATCCAGCCATATTCCGAGAATCTTATCGTCGTTCTTTGCCAGACGGATATTGCTCAAAATATCATCCAGACCCACTGTCTCGCCGCTTTTGTAATTGCTGTAATAGGGCATCGATCCCATCAATGCGGCAAAGGGATTTTCCTCCTGCGCCTGCTCCACCAATTCGCCCTTCAGCTGCAAACGATAAACGGTCTTGTCTTCCAATTTTACTTCCGATGAAGAGAACATATCTCCCATAATCCATCCTAAAATCGCACTGCATGCAAAATAGACAAGGAAGAAAATCAGGCAGCTACGCAAGCAGCCTACTCTGCGACGGGGACGGGTCTCCTGTCCATCCGTCATTTCTACTTTACGAATAATCAAACACATTTTATTTATATTTTTAAGTTAAACGTCATTCTATGGTACGGCGTCGGGCCGTATTGTTTAAGTGCGGCATAATGTTCAGCGGTAGGATAGCCTTTATTATTCGCCCATCCGTATTGAGGATATTCTTCGTGGAGCCGCAGCATATAATCATCCCTGTAGGTCTTTGCCAGCACACTTGCTGCAGCAATCGACATATAGGTTGCATCACCATGCACCACGGTATCGGCCGGAATCTCCATCAACTCACCCTCCGGCACATAGGGTTTCCATTTATTACCATCAACAAGGATATGTTGGGGTCGTACCGTCAGTTTATCCAAAGCCCGTTGCATTCCGATGATGGAGCATTGCAGGATATTCCGCTCGTCTATCTCCTGCGCCGTTACCTCAACCACCGCCCAAGAGACAGCTTCCCGTTCGATGACAGGGCGCAAAGCATAGCGCTGTTTATCTGTCAGTTGTTTGGAGTCATTGAGCCACGCGAACTCCGGTATCTGCTCCACCCTCGCAGGGTCAAGGATCACCGCTGCGCAGAACACACTCCCCGCTAACGGACCTCTTCCCGCTTCGTCACATCCGGCTTCCACCGCGTTATGTATCATATATGGCTTTAACATATTCCTTCGTACATTGTACTTCGTCCCTTTGTCCTTTTAAAAGGGATGTCCGATGGCAAAATGCAGGGTCATATCATCCCACCATCCCAAGCCGTTTCCATCCGTACGCCATTGAGTTCCATCCGCTATGCGGCTCGGATCGTATAACTTCACACCAAAATCAATACGGAAGATCAAAATGGACAAGTCAAAGCGCAGGCCTGCGCCATAACTCCATGCTATTTCTTTGTAGAAATTCTTCCCCATCACGCCGCCGGGTTGCGATTCATAATTGCGTATTGTCCATATATTTCCTGCATCTGTAAAGAATGCCAACTCCAAGAAATTCAACACCTTAAAGCGGTATTCCAAGTTCATCTCCAGATGGATATCTCCCACCTGCAAATCATACGCCAAACTATTTCCTTCCCTGCGGAAGGTTCCGGGACCTAACGCGCGTGCCTGCCATCCTCGCACGCCGTTAGCACCGCCGGCAAAATAACGTTTCTGGAATGGGATTACCCCTGAATTCAGATAAGGCATTGCAACACCCATACCCAGATGCGCCACTAAATGATGCTTCGGATGGATGATACCATGATAGGTAAAATTGAAATCACCCTTTGCATACTGCGCAAAAGGAACCTTCCAAAGCACATACGAGCCGTCTCCATCCTGTGAAAAGCCTGCTAACTTACTTAATCCATAGAGTGCATTTCCTGCGGTCTCCACGCGAAATGACAACTGCACGAACGAACGATTCGGGTAACGCTTGTTAAAGGACGAATAGTTAGCCATATAGCTCCAATCCAACACAAAATGATCCTCATAACTGGCTTTCAGCACCGATGAGCGTTCCAAGAAATCTTGCCTGAACTGTTCAGAAATCCACGGGAGGTAGATATAGTTAATATCTATCAAGTTAAAAGAATGCAGCCATCGACTACCGGGTTTGCGGGGAATCGTATAGGACAAGCCGGCATTGGCAATTGTTCTCGTATACTCCCCCGGACGCTGCTGGTAGTTATAGGCGATATTCACCTTCACATTCGAAGGGAACAACAGATTCGCTTCCGCCTTCGCCTCTATAGCCCTACCTCCACCATTAGCCCGCCATTCATGCGAAGCACGTGCACCTATACTCAGCACCTCAGCGCCATGGAAGATATTCTTGTTACTATAATTCAATCCCGCAGCAATGCCCCAATCTCCGGCACTATAGGTACCTTCCGCTTCCACCGAGATGGAATTCAATCGTCCGCGGGATACCGTGATGTTACAATCCAGCAAGGAGTCACCTGCCGGCACAAAAGCTATGTCCACGTATTTGACGGGCGGCAATGCATTCATTCGCGCATACGTACGCTCCAAACGCCATTCCGCATAACGGTCGCCTTCATGGAAACGGCTGGCTCGGCGAAGAGCCCCCTTACGCAAGAAGGGATGATCCAAACTATAATTCACATTACGGATATAATAGCGCGTATGCAAACGGGCTGTCTCAGCGGAATCCAAATGAAATACGTACTCCGCCAAATGAATACGGATATCCACTTCATGCGTATTAAGCGAACTATCCGCGGTAAACTCCAACATGGATTTCTCAAAATAGAAATACCCCATGTTGCGGATAGTCGATGTGATCCGTTCGCGCTCTTCATCCAACACGGACGTGGAGAACTGATCCCCCTTCTGCACTTTGCAATGACGCCCGTCTTCCGCGATCTGCCGCACCGCATCGAAGGGGATGTCCACTTCGTAATTTCTCACTTTATAGGGCTGATGTGCCGTCACCCAATAGGTCAAACGGACTTTGCCTCCTTGCTTATGTTTCTTTCCCTTGTATGGTTTATACTCTTTAACGGTATCCACCTGCGCTTGGAAATAGCCAAGGTTATTCATCTGCTGACGCAGTTGCTGCATACTGATCTGCGTCAACTCCTCATCATAGATGACCGGCGCTTCACCCATCTTATGCGCATTGCGGGCGAGACGCTTGTTCGATTTGGTGGTTGTATCACGAGGTGCGGTATTGTATATCTGCAACTGCAATTTCCAGAATCCCAGAATCTCCGTATTCTGCTTCTGACGGAGGTAATTACGCAGTGAACCGGTCGGAACGGACTTGTCGTCCCTACATTTGACATATGCTTTATCCAACAGATATTGGTCCTGCGGTACAAACTTCGTAGTACTGCAAGATGCCAAGATCAGGCACAAGAATCCATATATACACAATCTGCGTAACATAATAGCGTGCAAAATTACAAAATTATTTGCATATATGCAAAAAAAATCGTACTTTTGCAGCGTTTTTCGAAGAATTATGGAAAAAATAAGCAAAGCACAGGTCAAATTAGTACGCTCGTTGCAGCAGAAAAAATTCCGCGATGAGTCAGGTTTGTTCGTAGCAGAGGGGGAGAAATGCGTAGATGAACTGCGCAAAGCGTTTGAGTTGGTGTATTATATTCAGACCGCAGAGAAGCCCCTTCCCGACCTTCCCCTAAAAGGGCAGGAGGAAACGATACTATTCGCCACACCGACAGAGATTGAGCAGATGTCCTCACTCCGCACACCGCAAGGCGTGATTGGTGTGTTTCGTAAACGCGAAGCATCAAACAAGGACGAAGTCCTAAACCAAGCGAAGCTCAAACCCTCTAACAACCTCACCCTCGTCCTGGACGGGGTGCAAGATCCGGGAAATCTGGGAACGATCATCCGGACCTGTGATTGGTTTGGAGTACACGATATTATTTGTTCGCCGGATACCGCTGATTGCTATAATCCCAAGGTAGTGCAGGCGACGATGGGCGCTTTGGCGCGAGTGCATATGCATTACACGAACGTAGAGGAATGGTTGCGAAACATAACTGACCCCTCGGTACCTATCTACGGCACTCTGCTGGACGGCAGGAACATGTATGAGGTCTTACAGTCCGAAGGACGGTCTTACAGCAAAGCGGTCCTACAGCAAAGCGGTCACGCAGTAATAATCATGGGAAACGAAGGAAACGGTATCTCCCAAGAAGTGCGTCAACTCATCACCCACCCTATCCGGATACCGAGTTATCCAAAAAACGCTGAGACTTCGGAAAGCCTCAACGTCTCTATAGCAACCGCCATTGTGTTGGCGGAATTCAGGAGAATGGATAGAACGAATTAAAAACAAATGAGTGCTTAGAAGGCACTCATTTGTTTTTTAACGGTATCGTTGATGAAGTCTGCGAAAGCTTGGATGGTCATAGAGCCGTTAGCTTCACCGCCGCCTTGCTGGCGAACGGAAACCATGCCTTCCTCCGCTTCTTTCTCGCCCACGATGAGCATGAACGGAATGCGCTTGAGCTCGTTATCGCGGATCTTACGACCGATTTTCTCATTACGGTCATCGACGATGACACGAATATCTTGTTGCTCAAGGATCTCTTTCACTTTCCATGCGTAGTCATTCGATTTCTCAGATACAGGCAGCACAACCACCTGATCCGGGGTAAGCCACAATGGGAACTTACCGGCGGTATGCTCAATCAGTACGGCTACGAAACGCTCCATCGAACCGAAGGGCGCACGGTGAATCATTACCGGACGATGCTTGAGGTTATCCTCGCCCGTGTATTCGAGTTCGAAACGCTCCGGCAGGTTGTAGTCCACTTGGATAGTACCTAACTGCCAGCGACGACCGAGAGCGTCTTTGACCATGAAGTCCAGTTTCGGACCATAGAATGCAGCCTCGCCGGTCTCCTCGCGAGCAGGCAGGTTCATCTCCTTGCATGCCTCGCGGATAGCGTTCTCTGCGTGCTCCCAGACCTCGTCCGAACCCACGTATTTCTCATGATTGTTCGGGTCGCGAAGGGAGATCTGAGCCTCATAGTTCTCGAAGTTCAATGCCTTGAAGATGATATTGATAATCTCCATAACGCGGATGAACTCCTGCTTTACCTGATCCTGACGGCAGAAGATATGTGCGTCGTCCTGGGTGAACGAACGCACGCGGGTCAGACCGTGTAGCTCGCCGCTCTGCTCGTAACGATAGACGGTTCCGAACTCCGCGCAGCGGAAGGGCAGGTCCTTGTAGCTCTTGGGGCTGTTCTTGTATATCGCGCAGTGGTGCGGGCAGTTCATCGGTTTGAGCATATACACCTCGCCTTCCTCCGGCGTGGTGATCGGCTGGAACGAGTCCTTGCCGTAGTGGTCCCAGTGACCCGAAGTCATATACAGCTGCTTGGAACCAATATGCGGCGTGATGACCTGCTGGTAACCGTAGCGTTTCTGGATCTTCTTCAGGAAATCCTCAAGACGGAGACGTAATGCGGTACCCTTCGGCAACCAGATCGGCAGACCTTTGCCGACCATATCGGAGAACATAAAGAGTTCCAGTTCTTTACCGATTTTACGGTGGTCACGTTTCTTCGCCTCTTCGAGCAGTGCCAAATACTCATCGAGCATGGAGCGTTTGGGGAAAGAGATAGCGTAGATACGCGTCATCATCGGTCGGCTCTCATCTCCGCGCCAGTAAGCAGCAGCGCAAGAGAGCACTTTCACCGCCTTGATATCCCCGGTAGAGAGCAAGTGCGGACCTTTGCAGAGATCTGTAAACGCGCCCTGCGTGTATGTAGTGATGGAACCGTCCTCCAGCTCCGAAATCAACTCACACTTATAACTCTGTCCCTTCTCGCCGAATGCTTTGAGGGCATCCGCTTTGGAGATCTCCGCACGAACAACAGATTCTTTCTTCGCGCGCAGTTCCATCATCTTCGCCTCGATAGCGGGAAAAGCGGCATCGTTAATCGTCTGGCCCTCTGCGGGCATCACATCATAGTAAAATCCGTTCTCGATAGCCGGACCAATGCCGAACTGAATTCCCGGGTAAAGCTCTTGCAGCGCCTCTGCCATCAAGTGAGACGAAGTATGCCAGAACGCATGTTTTGCCTCCGCATCTTCCCACTCAAAAGCTTTTACACTGCCGTCTTGATATTGTACTTTAATCATAAATTATTTTGATATTATATATTTTGAATTAATTGTTACGGAATGATTTTTGCCAGTTTTTCAGCGATCTCGTCCATGTATTTGTTTCCGGTCTCGGGGTTGATAGGCAGCGCGCCGAAATCAATGGTAATGAACGGATGCATACTATTGCTGGTCACAAGTTTGAGGTCCTTGCGGCCGAGACGAACTTCCATAATCTCGGAAAACGAAATAACGATTCCCTGCACATAGAGCAATCCGTTTTCCATATTTGCCAACACATTACGACCGGTTAATATATCATGGCGGTACCATACTTCATAGTTATCGCCCAAAGTCTCCTTGATATATGCCTCGGCTTTGGGGTTCAGCTCCGGCACCTGACGACGCCATTCTTCACGGATGCGGGCGCGCTCTGCCAAGGCCTCACGGACATGCTCCTCATTGGCATTCACGTAGTCGTCCATGGAGCGCATAACGTCCCGAACACGCAAACGCAAGCCTATCAACATCAGCATATCCGCAATAATGACTACGCCCGGATACGCTAAAGTGCCGTAGAAATCCGACAAATAGAACGGAATAGGAATATAGCACAGCGCCAACAGAAGACTTGTATATAGTAACACGCGGCATTTATTGTGACTACGACGGATAGCACGTACCGTCTCGTCTCGCGTGATCTCACGCACCACTTTCAAACGTTCACCGGCATCAAACCATTGCCATACCAGAAAGAACGACAATAACATCAATCCGATAAGGATGAACAAAAGCGAATAAAGTAAAAATTCCAGTTCCATAGTAGCAATTATTTAAGGGTCCAACATAAAGACTTCCTATAATTTGCCGCAAAGTTACTACATTTTTTGCACATATCAAAATTTTTTTGTAATTTTGCAGCAAAATTTTTAATTTTAGTATCATTTTAATCAAAATAATTTATGATTTCGGTAATATTAGCGATTAGCACTCTGCTTTCGGCATGGCAATTCCGTCAAGAACCATCGGAACAAATGCCGCTGGTAGATACGACTTGGCATGAAGTAAGCATTCCTCATGATTGGGCGATTAGCGGTGATTTTGACCGTGCGAATGACTTACAGGAGGTGATTGTAGTGCAGAACGGAGAGAGTGAGCCGAGTTGGAAAACCGGACGCAGCGGTGGTCTGCCATGGATGGGCAAAGGGCACTACCGCACGCGCGTCAAAGTCAATAAGGACAAGTTTTACACTCTCGTCTTTGACGGAGCTATGAGCCATGCCGACGTCTATGTGAACGGAGAAGAAATGGTTTATTGGCCATATGGGTATAATACCTTTGATTGTTATATCCTCCCGCATCTAATCACTTCCGACAGCGTGGATATCGATGTTTATTTAGAGAACAAACCTCAGCAAAGCCGATGGTATCCGGGTGCTGGTCTGTACAGAAACGTGCATCTGGTGGAGAGCCATCCGATTCATATTCCTACTTTCGGAGTGCTCATCCGAACGCCTAAAGTAAGCAAAGATTTTGCACAGGTGACAATCGCCGTGGATGTACAGAACGGTGTGGAAGAGTTAACGAGCGAAGGAATGAAGGAGTTAATGAATGAGGGAGTGATTGTACATACCGATATTTTCTTTGAGGGACAACTCATTGCCGGCATTGATGGTCAGCAATGCGTAGCGGAGGTACATCATCCGCATCTATGGAGTCCCGAGACACCGAATTTATATACCGCACGCACGCGCATCATGCGAAAGGGGCACATTCTGGATGAAGTGAACACACGATTTGGTATTCGCTCGCTGAGTTATACGCCGGAGTATGGTTTTCGGTTGAACGGCGAGACCCGTAAGTTCAAGGGTGTCTGCAACCATCATGACTTAGGTCCGCTCGGCGCGGCGGTGCATAAAGATGCGCTGCGTCACCAGCTCACGATGCTCAAGGCGATGGGATGCGATGCCATCCGAACGAGTCATAACATGCCCGCACCGGAACTCGTAGAACTCTGTGACGAGATGGGATTGATGATGATGATCGAGCCTTTTGACGTATGGAACCACGGCAAGACGGAGAATGATTACAACAAAGAGTTCAACGACTGGTGGCAGAAAGATATCACGAATATGGTGAAGCAATACCGCAACAATGCATCTGTGATGATGTGGTCCAGCGGTAATGAAGTATGGAACCAAGTGTTGCCGGATGGCATTGAGATCGTGACGAAGTTGCAGGACCTCTTCCATCAGCTCGACCCCACCCGTCCTGTGACGAACGGCATGGACCAGGCGATGCACGTCATCCATAACGGTTTTGGAGCAGCGGTAGAGATTCCGGGCTTCAATTATCGTACGGGGCGCTATATCGAGGGGTATGAGAATCTGCCGCAGAAAATGATTTTGGGTTCCGAGACGGCTTCTACTGTTTCGAGCCGTGGTGTCTATAAGATCCCTGCCCTTATTCAGCCGGACGCACACTATGCCGACCAACAGTCTTCGGGTTATGACCTGGAGTACTGCGCATGGTCCGGACTGCCGGAACAGGATTTTCAGTTGCAAGACGATTATCCCTGGACGCTGGGGCAGTTCGTTTGGACGGGATTCGATTACCTGGGTGAGCCTTCTCCCTACGATACGGACGCTTGGCCCAGTCATAGTTCCTATTTCGGCATCATTGACTTGGCTTCCCTGCCCAAAGACCGTTACTGGCTCTATCGCAGCCAGTGGAACACGAAAGAACCGACCCTGCATGTACTGCCGCACTGGAACTGGCAGAAAGGCGACAAAGTGCCTGTTTTCTGCTATACCAACTATCCGGAGGCGGAGCTGTTCGTGAATGGTAAAACTTACGGCAAACTGCGTCATGCAACGCCTGAAGAGACGGAGCAATTAGCGAAAGGCGAGATCATCGAGGGCATAAGTGCAATGCCGAAAGTTGGCGAGTTTGAGATTCCCGAATGGGGTTCTGCGCCGCGCCCGGAACTTTTACCGCGATACCGATTGATGTGGTTCGATGTGCCTTATAAGAAAGGAAAAATAGAGGTCGTAGCCTACAACAAGGACGGTAAGCCTGCCGACAGACAAACAATCCGCACAGCGGGCAAGCCGCATCACTTAGAAGTCGTTTGGGCGAATGAGAGTGAGAATCCCGAAGAGTTATGTTATATGACGGTACGGGTGGTAGATAGAAAGGGCAACCTCTGTCCGTTCGCAGACAACCTGATCCGTTATGAGGGAGAAGGCTTTGTAGCGGCAGCTAATGGGGATGCCACTTGCTTGGACAGTTTCGTACGCCCTGAGATGCATGCCTTCGCCGGACAGTGCACGTTTATTATCCGGAAGGGAGCAAAGGGAGCTTTTCGAATGAACGAGTGAACGAATCATTTACCCGTCATTTACATTACCACATCGTTACCACTACGCAGGGTTCGAGGATTACAGGGGAGCATGAATTCTAATTTGCTATCGTCTCGGCGATAGTGTTTAGCGTGACACACTCAGCTCGGCTGATACGTCTCTGAGTCTGCCAATAAGGGTTTTGTTGAGCTCTCGGCATATATGCCGAGGGTTTAACTTTATCCGGAGAAGCAGAAAGAGAAAGCGGAGACAAAAGCAACAGACGACCTTCAGCACACAGGTCAAACAATTCACCCATGGGCTTATAGAAATCCGAAAAAGGCAAAGATGTTAACTGAATAATGGACAAGCCCTCTTGAAGAGCAACCGCCCGTACTTGCTTTTCATACTCGCTAATAAAAGCGCCTACCAGAATCTTCCCTCCACGTGCCTCTAAAATACAATTATTCATATATTCATTCCTCGCGTCGGGGCTAAAACGACTGCGGACATGCACCGCGTGCAGAGGTTTGTCTAATAAGTGTATGTTTCCTATTGCGTCAAACTCATACCCCGCTTTCATAACGGCATGCTTTATGGTAAAGAGATCGGTATTCTGATGTTTTAAGAATAAGCGGCGCGGGTTGTCATGTACGTATTCCATCATCGATTGCAACTGGTTCTTTGCGGTCAGTTTTCTATCATGATAACCTCTCTCCCATAGGGGCTTTTTCCTTGTTGAACTCTCGGCAATGCCGAGGAAAAAACACGCTTTCGTACAGGCAATCATAAAGCCACGCAACACTTCGCCAATGGAAATATCCATCTCTCTTTTCACAAATAAGATCACATGGAGATGATCCGGCATGAGTTGATATGCCAAAATATCTATCTCCCGCCTGATATCACACCCTTTGAGGTGATTGATCTCCTCTGCTTTTTGCCGCTGGAATTTGGGAATGCCCAATAACAGACGAATGACTTCCTCTCCTAAAGAAGATGGCTGTACGAATGCTTTTTCTGCCGAAGAGCCTTGCAAAGTTCCCAATAATGGTTTTCTGCCCTCTACACAAAAAGTAAAAAGATATATACCTCGCTCCTTGTAATTACAGAAAGAACTTCGGCGGTGGGAATATGATAGAGGACGACTATTTCGAGGGGATGGGACGGAGTTTTCCATTTTAAGAGAGTATTAGCTCGGCATGTATGCCGAGAGTGTAACAAAATCAAGCGGCACGTATGCCGAGAGTAGGAGGTGAAAAGCATTTCACGGCGGCAAAGGTACAAAGAATTTTGCATATATGCAAGAAAAAAATGATTTTTAGAGGTCATTTTGGGTCATTTTAGACAAAAAGGAAAGAAAATAGCCCGGGCGTTTGCCCGAGCTATTTTTGTTATCAGCCAATATTGGCTGATGGATAGGTAGATTCGGATTAGCGAACTTGTGCACCGTGGATGTTGAACATCTTGTTGTCACGAACGATGTAGATTACGCCGTCAACAACTACTTTATGAGCCTTCTCAGTCAGAACAACGTTCTCGATACCTTCAGTAGAAGATATTGTCCATTTGTACTCGGTCGGATCGCTGAGGACAAGGTTAATAACCATCTTGCCACCGTCCTCTTCCATTTCTTCACCTACTTTGAAGTTATCAGCATCTTTCCAAGTCTCACCACCATCTTCAGATACCTGGATTTGGTTTCCCCAATTGCCAAGCTCACGGAACTTGAACTCACTCATCTCAACAGCTTGGATAGTAGCCTTGTAAGCGCCAGTAGCCGGATCAAGATCCATCAACAGACCCTCTCCATCCCATACACCACCTACGAAAGTACCCATCAACTCAACACCAGCTTCAGGAGCACCTGCAGGAAGATAAGCAGTAATATCAATATTCAGGAACGTAACACCGCACAACGGATAACGGAATTGCTCAGGATCATAGTAATCGAATACAAGAATAGTATCTGTGCCCGTTACAACCTTCGGCAACATATAGTCTGCAAAGTTTTGCCAGTTACCAAGAGAATCTTTCCATTGCAACTGGTTCGACCAATCATTAGTAGAAGCCTCTCTAAATTTAATTTTATGATCAGCCTCGTCTGTAATAACATACATGTAACACTCATCGCCTTGATATATCGTTTTGCTCATCGGAGTACCTTTCCAACTATCGAAGTCACCAATGATTGCCGGTGCAAAGTCATTTGACTCACACTCAGGATCGAAGAGATAAATTGTGTAGTTATATTTCGGAATATACACACACGGAGATTTGTGAGCTTTCCAATACTTGAGCTCATAAATATAAGCGCCAACTGACGGATACTCTACCTTTGACTCATTTCCATTCTCTAATGAAATTTTAGCCTCCAAAGAACCATCCATAGCCACCCAAGCATTAGGATCACCGGATTGGAAATCCCAACAGGTAATGTCATAGGATTCGTCTGCTTTTTGTTTCAACTGAACCGGCTTCGCCATAACGCCCTCTTTATAAGGGAACTCAACAGCGTACCAGCCCTCAAAACCAGCTAAAGCTTTGAATACTTTAGCCTTTTCAGGATCCAAGCTCCATTCTGCATTTGCATCGTAGTTACCAGCCAAAACGACCGGATTACAAGGAACCGAATCAAAATACAGACAGAGCACCACATTTGCACTCGGATTGTAACCAGCACCTTCCAAAGCTGCAGAAGTAGGAACATTTTCCGGAGCAGCAAAGAGGCTAAGGCTCATCATAGCTGCTGCAAAAAAAGCATAAATCTTTTTCATAATTTTAAAGATTTGAATTGTTAATAATGTTAATTAATAAAATGAATATTTAGTTCATTGTATGCTAATTAATAAGGATAACCATCACCACCACGAGTAGCGTACGGGTTTTCCGGATCACCCTCAACATCAGTTCTGTAATTCGGGTTATTACGTTTATCATCAGAAGGAATAGGGAACCAGTTCATGTACTCTGGTGTGCCGGCAACAAAATTTGCCTCTCCATCATCCTTCGACATACGTCCCTCCCAGTGGAACTGGTGCTCATCCGCCTCGGGACCAAAGAAACGTCCGAAACGGATAAGGTCCATACGACGGCGTCCCTCGAACCAGAACTCACGGCTCCACTCATCCAACATTGTCTCTTCGTCCATTGTATCCAACGGTTTGGCATTTGCGCGTTCACGAAGAATATTTACGTCCGACAAAGCATCATTCCAGTTACCGGATTTACGCGCTTTTGCTTCTCCGCGAATCAGATATGCCTCAGCTATACGAAGCAGCGGAATATCCGTATCAGGCCATGAGGTATCTTTACGAGGTGAACTCTTAGGAATATGAGTCGAATAAACTCCTGTGAATTTCAATGGAGCCCAGCACTCATACATATTTTTTTGGTCGCCAGCACCTTGAGTTCCTTTCAAATCAAAAGAATAATTTGTACTATTAGTTTTTGAGCATAAGATAGCACGATCATCATGTAATTGAGCCGGCATATTATACTCATCGTATTTCATATTCCGTGCCTGACTGCGTCCAATACCCTCCAGTTTGATAAACTTATCCACCATAGTTGGGGAAGTACGCATGGCATGCCATAGTCCAGCATCAGAACCGCAAGGTACCATACCATCATCACGGGGACCTTTAACAAGGAAAGATGAGCCTGCATAGCTATGCGCATAGAAACCATCCTGATAAATTTGGAGAAGCGACTCTTTGATAATTTCCGGACGGTTATTATCGCCCATAAAGAGTTGTTGATAGGCAGTATAAACATAGCATGAATCCGTCCCCGCATAATGAGTAATCTTCTGCTCTTTTTTCACGAGGTCATGTACACTCTTGTTTTCATCAATAGTTTTGTTTGCCATTGTAAGCGCGTCTTCAATAGCAGAGCCCGGGACCCAATCCTTATTATATTTATTATACACATCGGCATTGAGATAAATACGTGCCAAGAGGAGTTGTGCAGCCGCCTTATCTACACGGTAATCGTTTCTACGTTGCGTCGGCAACAGACTCTCCAATTCTTTCAATTCGTTTACCAACCAAGCATACATAAAATGACGAGATCTAAAAGGCGGTGACACATTTCTATCTTCTACAATAAACGGTGAATAAAGATACATATCCATAAGATAGAAGAAATGTAATGCACGGATAAACCGCACCTCTGCATAGCGGAATCTCTCTTCTTCGTTATTCTGCGATGCTCTCGCCAGATAGTGATTACAATATTTGATATCCAGAATCAGGCGGATATAGATAGCCCAAATACCATTATTCGTACCCGTCCAATTGGTATTAGTAAGCTGTTTGGACTCTTCGTCGGTATATGTCCACCATATTTCATCGGTCGGGAACTCATTACAATACCAAGTCATACGGTAGAAGCCTGTAGTTCCTGCATCAATGGTTCCTTTTTTTACATCAGACTCATCTTCTGCCGAAATACCAGTTAGTCCTAAGCACGCATAACATTTAGTGAATATGGCATCCTGATTAAATTTGGTATTGGTGCTCGGATTAATTGGCTCCGCATCCAAATCTTTTACACATGAAGCAAATGCCAGTGCAATAGCTGCCAATACTGCATAATTAAATAAACGTTTCATATTACTTGTATTTTTCAATTATCAGTTATTAGAATTGAAGGTTGATACCAAGAACAGTCGTCATGGAACGCGGGTAGATGGAATTATCTACACCTGCACCAGAACCATAAATTGTGATTTCCGGATCGAGACCCGAGTACTTGGTAATCACGAACGGATTCGATACGGTGCAGTAAGCACGACCAGACACTTTACCCTTGCTAAATGAATAACCGAGCGTAATATTATCACAACGGAAGAATGATGCATTCTCCAAGAAGCGATCGGTAATACTATATGCTCCTTGTACCTTTTCTGTACCAGTCGGATCATAGATATAGTTCTTATACCCATCCACCCAATAGGTTTCCAGAACAGCCGTTGGGAGGTTATAAAAGTATTTATTGCTCGATATCTGTTCAACAGTTACATTTGCAAGACGGGAAGCAACGACATTATTGAAAATATGGTTACCAATATTCGCACGGAAGGACATTCCGAGGTCGAAACCATAGAACTGGAACTTCATTTGTAAGCCCATCGTTACAGGTGCAACGGGGCTACAATTTTTGAAGACCATATCACGTTCATCGATCTCTCCAAAGCCATCTTCACCCTCTTTCTGTTGATCTACCACATACCAATAAGATGAGCCATCTTCTTTAACTCCTTTTCGAGCTTCATAAAGATAGAACACATCGGTAGGATGACCTACAGCATACATAGTAACCGCTTTTCCACCATTACCCTCACCTGCTTTTCCATTACCCGGAATCATATCCTGATCCCCATTGATTTTGATAATCTTATTTTGATTCCATGTTACATTATAGCCGAGATCCCATTTGAAGCGTTTGCCATAATCCAAGATTACTGCGTTAATAGCGAACTCAACACCTTGGTTTTGGAGCGAGCCGACATTAGACATAATTTCTGCCTGGAAGTTCGATCCTTGTGGCACCAATTTATTACTCAAAAGGTCAGTCGTTTTACGGAAATAATAATCCAACGAACCGGAAATACGATTATTGAGGAAAGCATAATCGAGACCTACGTTGTAGGTAGTTGTTTTCTCCCAAGTTAACTCAGTATTATAACCCTGAGGACGGTTTTGAGCATATAGGTCGTACTGACCATCGTTAACCTTATCCACCTTTTCGGCATCGTGATTTTCCTTCGCATAACTATTCTCACCACCTACAGGATAATATGAAACGTGCCCAACCACCTCGCTATAAACAGGCAGATAATCAAAGTCGCCAATTCCCTCCTGCTGACCGGTGATACCATAGCCGAGACGGAGTTTGAGGTCGTTAATCCAGTTTACATCTTTTAAGAAGGACTCTTTAATTTTCCATCCGAGCGCTACAGAAGGGAATACACCCCAGCGTTTATCTTTCGGGAAACGACTGGAGCCATCTCCACGGAGAGTAGCAGTCAGCATGATTTGATTCCATCCAATCCAGTTCAAACGTCCGAAGAAAGATACCAAGTAGTTCTCTCCTCTACCCACAGAAACATACGGATCTGAGGGTTCACCCGGTACACCCCTTGTACCTCTATAAGTTAAAGGCCACATACCATTTCCAAAACTATTGTAGTCATTATAGAAATGTTGCCACTCATAACCAACCATTGCATCAAAGTGCTGTTGTGCTTTCTCCCAATCATGAGCATATTGCGCATAGCAGTTGAACTGGAGGTTATATTTCATCTTCTTTTCAGTACCCTGTTTTCCGGTATAGTGGTCAGAGGCACCTATCATGTTATTGTTGAACTTTTGCTCCGAATAGGTATAATCAGCACCAAAGTTCGCATGGAACATCAAATCCTCGAAACTATGCACCTTGTAAGTTGCTTCCAAGTTACCAAGGAACTGCCCGGCATCGGAACCGCTCCACTGCTGGTTCAGACGACCGATAGGGTTACCACCTCCTTTGAGGTTATATCTCCATTCAGGATCATCATACGGACCATAAATAGTTTGGTCTGTACCTAAAGGTTGATAATAGCCGCCCCAGTGCGTATCCAACTCTTCCTTAGTAATATAGCTGGTGTTATCAATTGTCGAACCAGGTACTGTAATTAAGTTTCCGTATATATTCGTCAAATCATCCGTCGAATAGATAGCTTGTGTAGGATCCTGACTTAGGTAAGCACCTGCATTGCTCGGTTCCCATCTATTATGGATATACATACCCTTTGCATTAAAGTTGAATGAAAGATGGTTATCCAAGAAAGAGGGATTGAGATTGATAGCTCCAGTTACACGTTGCATCTGCGATCCTTTAACCGCGCCATTTTGGAGGGTATAACCTACTGAAGCTCGGTAAGGCATATCCACGTTTTTATCCTTATAGCCACCTGCAAGAGAGATATTATGGTCAGTAGAGATAGCAGTTCGATAGGTCTCTTTGAACCAATCCACATTATGATTCATGAGGTATCCATTCGCAGTTTCATCACGTCCGGCAGACATTGCATAAGCACGGAGTTCATCACCGGTCATGACATCCAAGTGTTTCAAGACAGTACCGAAAGATACGTTACCATCGTAAGAAACTTTCAGTTTTTGTCCGGATTTACCTTTCTTGGTAGTAATCATAATGACACCGTTCGAAGCACGGGAACCATAGATAGCGGTAGCGGAAGCATCCTTGAGAACGGTAAAGGTCTCAATATCCGACGGGTTAACCAAAGCTAATGGGTTAGACATTCCCGGCATACTATTATTATCAATAGCAAGACCATCAATAACGATTAACGGGTCGTTAGAAGCGGAGAGAGATGAACCACCACGGATACGGATTGTTGCTCCAGCACCCGGCGAACCGCCATTAGTAGAAATGTTTACACCGGCAATCTTACCTTGAATCATGTCTTGTGCGTTGGTAACAAGACCTTTATTCATCTCATCGGGTTTGATAGCGGTTACAGAACCGGTAGCGTCATGTTTCTTAACGACACCATAACCAACCACGACGACTTCGTCGAGCAACTCGGAGTCTTCGCCCAGTTTCACAGCCATCTTCGGTTGTGCTGCCAACTCCTGGGTTTTATAACCCATGTAGGAGATAGCGAGTTTAGCTCCGTTCGCTACTTTGATTTCGAAATTACCATCAAAATCGGTGATAGTACCGTTGGTAGTACCTATTTCAAGAATAGATGCACCGATAATCGGTTCACCGTTAGCCGCATCAATAACCGTACCTTGCACGGTAGTCTGGGCAAATGCCGCCACACCAAGCATCAGAAGGAGCGACATGCACACAGCGCGGAATGAAAAGAGACTGTTTTTCATTGTATTGAGATATTATTGTTTCACCTTATATTTAAGTGTTCCCACAACCATTTCGCCTTTCTCCTTATTAAAGTCAGAGACATTTATCGTTGTGAACGCATCTTGCGTTTGACCATTTTCTACACCTTTAAAGAGGACGTCAAAAGCAACCGAACTTGTGACAGAAGAAACAGCCCAAGCAGAAGCATCAAAGGAATACATAGAATCCGTAGCAATAGCTTGAGGCGAAGAAGGATCAATATAATATTCCTCCGTCCACGTTTGCTTGCTATAGAATAACGAACCGGTGTTAGTTTCACCTACGCGCATAAATGCTAACGTACTATTGAGCATCTGAGCCGGACGGTCATTGATTTGATCCACACGAGTTTGGAGAGTATCAATCATGATAACGTGGGTAATACCATGTTTACCCTTGTTAGCACCACGTTTAGAAGGCTCCGGGGAAACAACTACAAGGTTGTGCAATTCACCTGTTACAGAATCCAAATATACTGTACCGATTTGTCCAGCATATCCCAAATACCATTTGATGGTATCAAGATAAGGCATCAGCTCATTGAGATAAGCGGCCTTTTGAGCGGCTGTATCTTCAGGAGCGAAGAAATCGTTCTCTGTTTTCCACGCTACATATTCAACAGTATCCGGATGGGGATAATAAGATTTCTGAGATATTTCAAACTTTGTATTAGCAAGCTTATCATAGATATCGATAAGGGAAGTAATACTGGAGCCTGCTGTTTTCTGTGATAAACCATCTGTTTCCTGAAGTACTCCATCCAACCATTTAAACACCTCTGTGTCACCATTTTCGTAGGCAATCGTCGTTGTCATAGAGAGTTTATTCTCTGCCATGACAGCGCTCCATGTAATCGGTTCCTGAGTATCTGTCGGGGTACACATTCCCGAGGTACTTACACGGCGATATCCTTTTCCGATACCATCTTTCATTTTTTCCAGATAATACTCTGTTTTCGTTACCGTCATCGCAACAGAATCGACTTCAGTAAAGGTGTAATAGCCCGGCATTTTACCAAGAGCCAAATCATTACTGATGCCAAAGACATCAACATCTGACTGACAACCTGCCAAACCGACAACTACTATCCATAGAGCCGTTAGTTTGAATAATTTGTTTTTCATAAATAGATATTTTAGTTTGTTTATTATTTTTCGGTTTTGATCGCCCAAGAATGGTCGATATTATTCTTTCTCCTTGATTAAGAAGACGGACGCGGCGCCGAGGAGGAGAAGGACTCCCGCAACGACGAGCATTCCGGCTTGTACGTGCGCGCATATATATTTAAGGAAGAAACCACCGCAGAGGGCTGCAACGATTTGCGGAACACAGATCGTGCAGTTGAAGAGGCCGAGGTAATATCCCATGTTTCCACCTTTGATAGCGTTCGTCACGATTGTGAAGGGCAACGCCAGCATAGCAGCCCAAGCAGCACCGATGAGAGCATAGCTGAGCCAGAGAGCATATTGGTCATGCACATAATAGATAGAGATGAAGCCGATAGCACCGACGATGAGGGAAATAGCATAAGCGCCTTTATTTCCGAACCAGTGCTCGAGTTTGGGCAGGAAAGCCGCCCAGAGAAGCGAGCCGACCGCCTGTACGCAGAAGACTACGCCGACCCAGTTACCGGCGATCTGGAATGCCTCTTCCGATGCATTTGCTACCAACTCATCCCAACCGAAACAGTTAGCAGCGATTGCGCCGTTCGAATAAGTCCACATATACATGAAAGCCGCCCAGCAGAAGAACTGCACGAGTCCGACCGTCCAGAAAGCGGAGGGAGCGTCCTTGAGAAGGTCTATGAAGCCCTTCTCTTCGGATTTATTATTTATGATTTCAGATTTATGATTTTCTTCTTTGATGCCGTGGAACTCAGCGTACTCCTGCGGATTGAGTTCTTTGACTGTAGCGAAGGTATATAGCGAACAAAGAATAAGGATTAACGCGCCCGCGTAGAAAGACCATTTGACGGAATCAGGGATGACACCATCCGGGGCTGTGTTAGCAATACCAATCCAAGTAAAGAAGATCGGGAAGAGGTAGCCTACCACCGAACCGGCGTTACAGAGAGCAGATTGGATAGCATAGGCAGTTCCCTTCTGCTCCTCATTGACCATGTCGCCGACCATCATCTTAAACGGCTGCATGGCGATATTAATAGAGGTATCAAGGAACATAAGACTGAAAAGACCAAACCACATGGCAGCGTTCAAGCCCAAGAAGAGGCTCTGGGTGAAAGTGAAATTCCCGGCGTTGGGCAACAGGAGCATTACCGCAACCGCGATGAGCGCGCCTACGAGCAGGTAGGGTTTGCGGCGACCGAGACTATTCCAAGTCTTGTCAGAGTACTTTCCTACCAACGGCTGCACAATCATACCCATCAGCGGGGGGAGAATCCAGAAGAAACTCAAGGTGTGAGGATCAGCTCCTAAGGTAGCAAAAATACGGGAGATGTTCGCGCTCTGAAGCGCATAAGCAATCTGTACTCCAAAGAAGCCGAAGCTCAGATTGAAAAGTTGTCTAAACGTTAAATTACGTTGTTGCATAGTGTTTTCCTTATTAAACTTAAGTTCGTTTATTATTTAAAACGTTCTTTTTTCAGGCATTAAAAATGCCGATGTTTAAAATCGGGCACAAAATTACAACATTTTTTTTGATTGTGCAAGAGGTAAGTGTATTTTTTTTCATTTTTTGTGTTTTTTTCAAAAAAACGGTATATAGGATTAAAGAAAAAAACCTATAAAACCCTGATTATTGATTTAGATTATTGCATAATCTCTAAGTCTTTGTTCAACTGACTCATTCATAAATACATTTACCATGACTCACTCGAACAAATCTTCATCTCTGACGAGACCAAATCAATAATCAGATATAAACATAAAAAAACAATAGGTCCTCATTAGGACGTCGTTAGGACGATGTCGGGACTTGGTCCCGAGATGGTCGTGTTAATCACCTACTAATAACCTACTAATAACCTACTAATCACCTACTGATGACATACTAATCGCATACTATTGGAAGGATGAAGTAATTGGTCATTTGTCATTTGTCGTTGGTCATTGGTCTTTGAAAATCGACGGGAGTGAAAGGATTTTTTTGAAAAAAAATGCATGAGGACTTGCATATGTGAAAAATAATGCGTATCTTTGCGGCCAAATTCAAAAATTTGTATGAACGTAACACATGAGGAATTAGTGAAGGCGCTACAGACCTATTTTGGTTTTGACACCTTCAAAGGGAATCAAGAAGCCATCATCCGTAATGTGATGGAAGGAAAGGATACTTTTGTACTGATGCCTACAGGCGGCGGTAAGAGTCTTTGTTTCCAATTACCATCGTTGATCATGGACGGAATGGCGATCGTGATCTCTCCGTTGATAGCTCTGATGAAGAACCAAGTAGATGCGATGCGTAACTACTCGGAGGAAGATGGAGTGGCACACTTCATCAACTCGAGTCTGAGCCGACCGGAGATTGCAGCGGTGAAAGAGGATGTATTAGCCGGAAAGACGAAACTGCTGTACTTAGCACCGGAGAGTTTGCAGAAAGCAGAGAACGTGGACTTCCTGCAAGGCGTGAAGATCAGTTTTTACGCCGTAGATGAGGCGCATTGTATCTCAGAATGGGGACATGATTTCCGTCCGGAGTACAGTCAGATCCGGAGTATGGTTCAGCGTATCGGCAAGGCGCCGATCATCGCGTTGACAGCCACGGCTACGCCGAAAGTGCAGAAAGATATACAGAAGAACTTAGGCATGCTGGATGCAACTGTTTTCAAGAGCAGTTTCAATAGACCGAACCTGTATTACGAAGTACGTCCGAAGACGGCTGATGTAGATAAAGACCTGGTTCGTTTCATCCGCGGAATGGAAGGAAAAAGCGGAATAGTATATTGTCTCGCGCGCAAGGAAGTGGAAGATTTGGCGGAAGTGCTGAAAGTGAACGGTATATCCGCCCGTCCTTATCACGCAGGAATGGACGCTGCTACGCGAAGTGCTAACCAAGATGCATTCCTGATGGAGGAAGTGCAGGTGATCGTAGCAACAATCGCCTTCGGAATGGGAATCGACAAGCCGGACGTGCGTTTCGTAATCCACTACGACATCCCGAAGAGTCTGGAAGGCTACTATCAGGAGACGGGCCGTGCGGGCCGTGACGGCGGTGAAGGCATATGTCTGTGTTTCTACAGTCCGGACGACATAGAGCGGCTTAGACGATTCCAGAAAGACAAGACCCCGAAAGAGATCGGTATTGGCAATCAGTTGCTATTTGAGACACAGAGTTATGCGGAGAGCACGATATGCCGGCGGAAACTACTGCTGCACTATTTCGGCGAGGAATACACAGAGGAGAATTGCGGAAACTGCGACAACTGCCGGAAGACCTATAAACAGGTGGATGCAAGCGAGTTGCTGCAATTAGCATTGGAGACGATCCAGCAGGTGAACGAGAAGCACAAAGCGGAGCATATCGTAGATATTCTTCATGGAAACCAGACAGCGGAGGTGATGAGTTATCACCACGACGAGTTGGAGAATTTCGGAGCTGCAAGCGACGAGGAGGAGAGCACCTTACATGCTATCCTTCGTCAGGCACTGTTGGTAGGTATGATCCGGAAGGATGTGGATTCGTACGGAGACCTGAAACTGACCAAAGACGGCACGAAATTCATTCGTAAGCCGGGTAAATTCGAAGTACCGATAGAGATACACGACGAAGACGAAGACCTCATGGAAGGAGCCGGAGTAGCATGTGCTGCTGCGGATGAAGTGCTGTATTCGATCTTGAAGGATATACGTCGCAAAGTAGCGAAAAAGAACGATGTACCGCCGTTCGTCATTTTCCAGGATCCGAGTCTGGAAGCGATGGCAACGACCTACCCGATCACGATGGATGAGTTACTGCTGATCCCGGGTGTGGGTGTAGCGAAAGCCAAACGTTACGGCGAAGAGTTCCTGCGCGTAATTAAGGAGTACGTGGACGAGAACGAGATCATCCGACCGGATGATATGCGTATCCGTACGGTAGCGAAGAAGAGTACCCGCAAGAAACAGATTATCCAGGCGATCGACCGTCGTGTGGATCTGGACGACCTAGCGGAGAGCAACGGAATGTCCATGGAAGAGATGATGGACGAGTTGGAGGCAATCGTTTTCAGCGGTACTAAGATCAATATCAATTACTTCATCAAAGAGGTGGTGGATCCGGATGAAGAGGCCGACATATACGACTATTTCAAGAATGCCGAGGACGATAACATCAAGAAAGCAATGGAGGAATTAGGCGAGGATTACTACGACGAGATGCATGTGCGGTTGGTAAGGCTGAAGTTCCATTGCGACCTTGGGAATTGACGATTGAGAATTGAGAATTGAGAATTGAGAATTGATAATTGACAATTGACGATTGTGCAAAAAGGCGTAGTTGATTTTATAACGTTGGGATGCTCGAAGAATCTGGTAGATGCAGAGCGGGTGATGCGGCAGTTAGAGGCGGCAGGATGGACGTGTGTACATGACCCGGAAGAACCGAAAGGGGAAGTGTGCGTGATTAACACGTGCGGATTCATCGGCGATGCCAAAGAGGAGAGTATCAACATGATCCTCCAGATGGCGGAAAGGAAGAAGAAAGGGAAACTGCGTAAACTGATCGTCATGGGATGCCTGAGCGAACGGTATCGGGCGGAATTGGAAGAAGAACTGCCGGAGGTGGATAGCTACTTTGGTAAATTCGATTTCCTCGAATTGACCAAAGAATTAAAAATTCAAAATTCTTATCCCGAGGGAACGATTATTTCAAAATTAAAAATTGAAGGATGTGGTTCGTATGAACGGAAGTTGACGACACCGAATCACTATGCTTATCTGAAGATTAGCGAGGGATGCAACCGTATGTGTTCGTACTGCGCGATACCATTGATAACAGGCAGACATACCAGCCGACCGATGGAGGAGATACTGGACGAGGTAAGATGGTTGGTCGGACAAGGCGTGAAAGAGTTCAATGTGATTGCCCAGGATCTGAGTAGTTATGGGCTGGATCTAGTTAAGGGACAAAGGGACAAAGTACAAAGTACAAAGAAGCATTTGTTGCCGGAACTGATAGACCAAATGGCACAGATAGAGGGTGTGGAATGGATCCGACTGCACTACGCGTACCCGACGGATTTTCCGGAAGGATTGCTGGACGTGATGGCGAAGCATAAGAATGTGTGCAAATATCTCGATATAGCCCTGCAACACTGCACGGATCATATGTTAGGACTGATGCGGCGTCATATAACACGAGCAGAGCAAGATGCGTTGATCCGTAAGATCAGAGAGAAAGTGCCGGGCATTTGTATTCGGACTACTTTGCTGGTGGGACACCCCGGAGAGACGGAGGAAGATTTTGAGGAGCTGAAAGCGTGGGTGAAAGAGATGCGGTTTGACCGAATGGGTTGCTTCGCCTATTCGGATGAAGAAGGGACATACGCGAACCGGCATTATAAAGACGATGTGCCTCAAGAGGTGAAAGAAGCCCGGGCGGCAGAACTGATGGCAATCCAACAAGAGATAAGCGGGGAGCTTATGCAGCGGTTTGTAGGCAAGAGAGAACGCGTGATCATCGACCGAGAGGAAGGCGAGTATTTCATCGGCAGGACACAATACGACAGTCCGGAGGTGGATTGCGAAGTCCTGATAAGTACAAAGGGACAAGGGACAAAGGACAAGGGACAAATCGGTGAGTTTGTGGATGTGAAGATCACGAAAGCGGAGGAGTTTGACCTGTATGGGGAGGAGATAATTGAGAATTGAAAATTGAGAATTGATAATTATAGATATGTTAACGAAAGATTTTATCGGTTTGATTGCGGGTGCTTCAGGAATGAAGAAAAAAGACGTTGAGCACCTGCTGAGTACCACCAACGCCATCATTCGCGAAAACTTGATGGCGGGTAAATCTATCCAAATGCAAGGCTTAGGCGCCCTGGAAGTGAAAACACGCAAGGAACGCGTGATTGTTCATCCGCGTACGGGTGAGCGCAGCGTTGTACCGAGTAAGAGCCAATTAGTGTTCCGACCGGTAGCAAACATGAAAGAGGAACTGAAAAAGATCTAAACGATGGGAGATAACAAACTTAGTTGGACCGAATTAAGACGTACATTAGCGTCTCGTGCGGGCGTCAGCGAGAAAGAAGCCAACACGTTTCTGAACACATTCAACGAACAGTTGGTAGCAGCTCTGAAAAGCGACAAGCAGGTCAGAGTGAACGGTTTGGGTACATTCAAGTTACAAGCCGTAGCGCCGCGTAAGAGCGTCAATGTGACTACCGGCGAGGAGATAACAATCGAGGGATATAACAAGATTGCTTTCGTGCCTGAAGCAGGTGTGAAAGAGCTGGTTGAAGGTCGTCAGCCGTCAGCTGTCAGCGAGGCAAACGAACCGATTGACCCGCTGAAGAAACTCGGGATGCAGGCAGAAGAGATCGTAGATATATTGGGGGAGTTAGGGCAGATGAAGGAGGAAGAAGTACAAGGGACGAAGGACGATGGACAAAGGACAAAGGAGGAAGTAGTTGAGCCGGAACCTGTGGTTGAGCCTGAGCCTGTTGTTGAACTGGAGAAACCGGAGGTACCAGAGAAACCGGAGGAGCCGGAGAAACCGAAGAAACCGAAGAAAGAATACCACTTTATGCGAGATACGCTGATCTGCGTGGTGATTTTGTTGATGCTACTATTAGGAGGATATTTCTTCTTCCGCAGCCAATTGGGGTCATGGATAGACGAGTTGGTGAATCCGAGAGAAGAGATTAGAAGTGAGAAGGTAGAGAACAAAGTACAAAGGGACGAAGTACAAAGGGACGAAGTACAAAGAGACGAAGTACAAAGTACAAAGGAGGAGGAAGAATGGACGTTTGATGAGATTCTGGTGGTAGAAGAGATTACGGAAGGCAGTCGATTGGCATGGATAGCCAAGAAACATTACGGCGACAAGGCCTATTGGCCGTATATCTATGCTGCCAACAAAGAGCAGCTCCCCAACCCCAGCCTGATTCCTGTAGGGACACCTATTCGCGTTCCCAAACTGAACGCAGCCATGCGAGATACTACAGATGAACGATTCCTGCGAATTCGGGAAGAGGCGAGGAGAAAAATTGGGAATTGAGAATTGAGAGTTGAAGATTTTATACATATTGAAGGGGCGGAGACACACAATTTGAAGCATGTGACGGTAGATATACCTCGCAACAAATTGGTGGTGATAACCGGCGTGAGCGGTAGCGGAAAGAGTTCGCTGGCTTTTGACACGCTTTATGCGGAAGGTCAGCGACGCTATGTGGAGAGTCTGAGCGCTTACGCACGGCAGTTCATGGGACGAATGCAGAAACCGGAGGTGGAGAAGATAGAAGGCATCCCGCCAGCTATCGCTATCCAGCAGAAAGTGACAAGCAGGAATCCCCGTTCGACCGTAGGTACGGTGACGGAGATATACGACTATCTGAAACTTCTTTATGCGCGCGTAGGTCACACCTACTCGCCCGTGAGCGGGGAAGAAGTAAAGCGAAACACCATCCGTGACGTCGTGCAATACATGGAGGAACAACCCATCGGCACACGACTGTACCTGCTTAGTCCGATTATCGTGCCTGAAGGAAGGACGCTTCAAGAGCAGTTGGCATTCTGGCAGAGTCAGGGTTTCAGCCGTCTCTTCATTGACGGCGACGCCGTTCGGTTAGACGACAAAACATGGGAGAAAGCAGAAGGTCATGAAGCGTATTTGTTAGTGGACCGTCTCATCGTGGATCATGAGCAGGCAACGAGTAACCGCTTTGCCGACAGCGTCCAGACGGCATACTACGAGGGACAAGGAGAATGTCAGATTCAAGTACAAATAGGCAATGTACCAAGAGTAAAAGTCTTTACCGAGCGGTTTGAGGCGGATGGTATATCGTTCATGGAGCCGACGGAGCATTTATTCGACTTCAATAATCCGATAGGAGCCTGTCCCGAATGCAAGGGTGTAGGCGTTGTGATGGGTATCGATGAAGACTTGGTAGTACCCGATAAATCGAAATCGGTGTACGAAGGAGCGATCGCTTGCTGGCAAAGCGAGAAAATGGCTAAATGGCAGGAAGAGCTGGTATATAACGCCGGAAAGTTTGATTTCCCGATTCACACCCCGTTCTATGCGTTGACCCAGGAGCAGAAACATCTGATCTGGACGGGTAACGAGTATTTCCGGGGACTGAACGCCTTCTTCCATGAGTTGGAGAGCCAGCAGTACAACCGTCTGCAATACAAAGTGATGTTAGCTCGCTACAAAGGCAAGACGACCTGTCCCGTTTGTCACGGTCTGCATCTGCGCAAAGAGGCGGAGTACGTCTTTGTGAGCGGCAAGAACATCCAGACACTTTGCACGATGCCGCTATCGGAGCTGCAGGAGTGGTTCCGTCATATTGAATTGAACAATACGGAGCAGTTAGCGGCAGATATGATTCTGAAGGAGATCAACAGCCGTTTGCAGTTCATGCAAGACGTGGGTCTGAGTTATCTGACGCTCAACCGTCAATGCACGACTCTCTCCGGCGGTGAGAGTCAGCGTATCAGTCTCGCTAAATCGTTAGGTAGCAGCCTGGTAGGTTCGCTGTACGTGCTGGACGAGCCGTCTATCGGTCTTCATCCCCGCGACACCGAACGACTGATTCATGTGCTGCGCGAGTTACGGGATTTAGGCAACACGATCGTGGTGGTGGAGCATGACGAGGACATCATCGCTGCCGCAGATCACATCATCGAGATTGGTCCGGAAGCGGGTCGTCATGGTGGCGAAGTGGTGTATGAAGGTACGCCTCGCGAGGAGATGTTCACGTTTGCTATCCCTGCGCAAAGGAGGCATTGGAATAATTATATCGAGGTGGAAGGGGCTTGCGAGAACAACCTGAAGCATATCACGGTGCGTTTTCCGCTGCATGTGATGACGGTAGTGACCGGTGTGAGTGGTAGCGGCAAGAGTTCGCTGGTGAGCAAAGTGCTCTACCCTGCCCTTAAGAAACATTACGGCGGTGTATTTGCGGAACATACAGGCGATTTCGGTCACTTGCGTGGTAGTCTGCAGTTGATGCGGGATATCGAGTTTGTGGACCAGAATCCGCTGAGTCGTTCAAGCCGCAGCAACCCTGTGACCTACCTCAAGGCGTACGACGAGATAAGACGTCTCTATGCCGAACAGCCGCTATCCAAACAGTTGGGTCTGACGCCCGCACATTTCAGTTTCAACACACCGGGCGGACGATGCGAGACCTGTGAGGGCGAAGGAACGATCACGATCGAGATGCAGTTCATGGCGGATCTGGTGCTCGAATGCGAACAGTGTCACGGCAAGCGGTTCAAGCAAGATATTCTGGATGTTCATTACCGCGGCAAGTCGATTTATGACATCCTCTGCATGACCGTCAATCAGGCGGTGGAGTTCTTCAGCGAGGACCCCGAGTGTGCGAAGATTGTCAAGCGGCTCAAACCCTTGCAGGACGTAGGTATCGGGTACGTTCAATTGGGTCAGAGCAGCAGCACGCTCTCGGGCGGCGAGAGTCAGCGTGTCAAATTAGCATCGTTCCTGGCACAAGAGGAGAACACCCCCACTATTTTTGTCTTTGACGAGCCTACTACCGGTCTGCATCACCGCGATGTAGAAGTGCTGCTGAAAGCGCTAAACCGGCTCATCAGCAAGGGACATACCGTCATCATCATCGAGCATAACCCTGCAGTTATATTGGCTGCCGACCATGTGATTGACTTAGGTCCCGAGGGAGGTAAAGAAGGCGGGGAGGTCGTTTGCGCCGGTACGCCCGAAGAGGTAGCACAATGCGAAAAGAGTTACACAGGTAAGTACCTGAAAAAGATTTTAGAGAAGTCATGAAAAACAACAATTTAAACGAAATAAAACGATCGGATATTTTCTCCCATATTCCGCAGATTAGTTATATGCCTCGTTGGGGCGTGTTGCTGATGGATTTGCTATTATGCAGTTTTGCTTTCTGGGCAAGTGTATGGGTCGGTAGCGGATTCTTCCACTATCTGGATATCACGCAGTTAGAGGTTCCTATCGGCGCACAATACCTGATTGTGATGTTCTTTCAGTTGGTCTCGTTTTGGGTTTTTCATACCTATTCGGGCATCCTGCGCTATTCTACTTTCATAGACACCACAAAGGTATTGTTGTCTAATATATCGGTAGGAGTCATTTTAGGTCTCTTCAACGTCGTAATGGATTTTGTGACGGGACATCATCCTCTTCTCAACGCCGTGCTGGCTATCTACGTACCGGTATCCTTTGTGATGCTCTTTGCCCTTCGCGTGAGTGTGAAGACGCTGAGTGAGTTTTTGGCGCATAGCCAGAGTAACCCGTGCGTAATGATTTATGGTACGCAGTCTGCGGGCGTAGCCATCGCTAAGATGCTACGTTCATCAGAGAACGCGCCTTATCGTCCTATTGGTTTTATTGCCGATAAGGATGAACGCTCGAATTACGATTTAGCGGGACTACCGGTTCGGTATCTCAACGATCGGCTTTTCGAATGGATGGCAGGACGAAACATCCATCATGTGATCATCTCGCCCATCAAAATGCGTGAGATAGAGCCGTCCCGGGATCTACAAGTCTTCATTGACCATAATATCCGGATATTAACCACCCCTTACTTTACCCAGTTTGACAACACGAATGATATCAACGCCCAGCGAATCGGGCGGATTGACTCCATCCATATTGAGGACCTGTTGGAGCGCCCTCAGATAGATATCAACACCGAGAACGTGCGGCAGATCCTGCAAAAGAAAGTAGTGCTGATCAGCGGAGCGGCGGGCAGTATTGGCAGCGAGTTAGTGCGACAGGTACAACGTTTCGAGCCACAGGTAACGATTCTTCTGGAGATAGCGGAGAGTCCGCTGCACGACCTGACGCTCGACCTCCAAAAACAATTCCCCGACAACAGGTTCATACCTATTATTGCCGATATACGTAACCGTACACGCATCGAACAGATCTTCAAGGAGACACGTCCGGATGTGGTTTATCATGCGGCAGCTTATAAGCATGTACCGCTGATGGAGAGTTTCCCCAACGAGGCTATTCAGACTAATGTTCTGGGAACCAAGAACATGGCAGACATGGCAGTCAAATATGGGGTACAACGCTTCGTAATGATCTCTACAGACAAGGCGGTCAACCCCACCAATATCATGGGAGCCAGCAAACGTATCGCGGAGATTTATGTGCAGTCACTCTTCAAGAAACTGCATGCAGAGAACGAGAACTGCACTAAGTTCATCACCACCCGTTTCGGCAATGTATTAGGCTCAAACGGGTCGGTCATCCCCTATTTCCGCAAGCAGATAGCCGCCGGAGGACCGGTGACTGTAACCCATCCGGATATCATCCGCTATTTCATGACCATTCCAGAAGCCTGCTGCCTCGTCATGGAAGCCGGCACACTGGGGAACGGAGGGGAGATTTTCGTCTTCGATATGGGTAAACCCGTGAAGATCATTGACCTTGCGATGAACATGATCCGGCTCGCCGGATACACCCCAGGAAAAGATATTCCTATCGTCTTCACAGGTCTCCGGCCCGGAGAGAAACTATACGAAGAACTGCTCAATCAGAAAGAACTGACCTTACCCACCTCCAACAACAAAATCATGATTGCAAAGGTAAGAGAGTTTGAGTTCGAGAAAGTAGAACAACAAGTGAATGAACTGATTGAAACCAGCCGGTTAGACAAACCATTCACCACCGTAACACTAATGAAAAAAATCGTACCGGAGTATATCAGTAAGAACTCTATCTACGAGCAATTAGATCCACAATGATACAAGAATTTATTTTACATCACAGTTATTTGATCGGGCTTGTCAGTTTCCTTTTGGGACTGATGTTCATGCCTGTTGTCGTTCGCGTAGCAAAAGCAAAAGGTTTTGTAGTGCGTCCTAACAAGCGAATGAGCCATGAGGGGGCTATTCCCAATATAGGAGGGTTGAACATCTGTTTCAGTTTTATGCTCACCTATCTGATTTTCAACCATGTAGAGAACAACCATTTCTTCCTGATCGGTCTGTTTGCCATCATGGTAATCGGTTTTATCGACGATGTATTGGTACTTCGTCCGTTAGCGAAATTGTTAGGCGAAGGATTAGCCGGCATCGCCCTCATCGGCTTTGAGGACTTACGGATCACCCACCTGCATGGACTGTTCGGCATTGAGGAAATGGGTATTATCCCCAGTTATCTGATTTCGATGTTCATCCTTCTGGCAATTATCAATGCCATCAATCTCATTGACGGTATAGACGGTTTGGCAAGCGGTTTAGGTATTCTCTATTGTCTTTTCTTCGCTTTCTATTTCAGTCTGTCAGGCGAGACCGAGTGGTCTTATATCGCGATTGAGATGATAGGCGTGCTGATTGTTTTCTTTATCTATAATGTGTTTGGCAAACGGGAGAAAATCTTCATGGGAGACAGCGGAAGTCTCCTTTTAGGCTATCTGCTGACCGCTTTCGTCTTCCATTTCTGCGAAATCAATGCGTACCATATTGTACCGGAAACGATGCATATGAATGCTGCCCCGGCGGTCGCTATCTGTGTACTGACCGTTCCTATCTTCGACACCATCCGCGTCAGTATCACCCGTATCAAAAAGCATAAATCGCCTTTTGAACCGGATAAGAACCACATCCACCATCTGTTGCTGCGGACGGGACTGAATCATATCCAGACCACCTCCGTTCTGCTCAGCGTGAGCCTGCTCTTCATCGCCTTAGGCATAATCGGACGGAACTGGAATATATGGGTACTGCTGGCGGTGGATTTTTCCATTGCTACATGCCTAACGCTCCTATTGTGGCGGATCATCAATAAGAAGATGTTAATTGAGAGTTGAGAGTTGACCCATGCTAAGCATTGAACATATATCCATGGAGTTTTCGTCCCGACCTGTGCTGGACGATATCACGTTCCTCATCAACCGGAAGGAACGCATCGCACTTGTGGGCAAGAACGGAGCAGGTAAGACTACCCTGCTGCGACTCATAGCAGGAGAATATCAACCCACCGAAGGACGTATCTCCAAGGAGTCCGACATGACGATCGGTTATCTGCCGCAAGTGATGCTTTTTCAGGATGACCGCACGCTACGTGAGGAAGTAATGTCTGTATTCTGTCAGCAAAGCGGTCAATATCCTATCAGTGAAGCGGTCTTTGTTGCAGAGATGGACCGGACGGTGATCGGTCTCGGTTTTGAGAGACGAGATTTTGACCGTCCGTGCTCGGAGTTCTCCGGCGGATGGAGAATGCGTATTGAATTAGCGAAAATCCTCCTGTCTCATCCGGACTTACTCCTCCTCGACGAGCCGACGAACCACCTCGACATCGAGTCTATTCAATGGCTTGAAGACTTCCTCAAGACCAGCCCTTCTTCCGTACTCATGGTCTCCCACGACCGCGCATTCATAGATAACGTGTGTACGCGCACGATAGAGATCACACTCGGACACATCTATGATTATAACGTCAATTACAGCCGTTTTGTGGAGCTCCGCAAAGAGCGCCATGAGCAACAGGTTCGCGCTTATCAGAACCAGCAGAAGATGATTCAGGACACAGAGGACTTCATCGAGCGATTCCGATATAAAGCCACCAAAGCCGTCCAAGTACAGAGTCGCATCAAACAACTGGAGAAATTGGAACGTCTCGAAGTGGATTTGGAAGACACTTCGCGTCTCAACCTGCGGTTCCCGCCCGCCCCGAGAAGCGGAGACTTCCCGCTTATCATCGAAGACCTGCGAAAGGATTTTGGTGAACACAACGTCTTCCATGACGTCACTTTCACCATCCGAAGAGGCGAGAAAGTAGCATTCGTGGGCAAGAACGGAGAAGGTAAATCCACCCTCGTCAAGTGTATCATGGGTCAGCTTGACTACTTGGGCACCTTCAAAATAGGACACAACGTCAAGATCGGTTATTTCGCCCAGAACCAGGCAGCCCTTCTCGATGAGAACCTCACTGTCTTCGACACCATCGACTACGTTGCCGTCGGAGACATCCGTACAAAGATCCGCGACATACTCGGCGCTTTCATGTTTGGCGGCGAAGCGTCCGAGAAAAAAGTCAAAGTGCTCTCCGGAGGCGAACGAAGCCGACTGGCAATGATCCGGCTTCTCCTCGAGCCCTGCAATCTCCTCATCCTCGATGAGCCTACCAACCACCTCGACATGCAATCCAAAGATGTCCTCAAGGCCGCCCTGCAGGACTTTAACGGCACAGTCATCTGCGTCTCGCACGACCGAGATTTCCTCAACGGACTCGTCGAAAAAGTCTATGAGTTCGGCGGCGGAAGAGTCAAAGAGCACCTCGGCGGAATATACGATTTCCTCCGTGCCAAAAAGATTGAAACTCTTCAGGATCTCGAACGGTCCAATCCCGACGGTCAAACGACGGTCAAACGACGGTCAACCGACGGTCAAAGCCAAGGTACTACCACTATAGAGCCCTCGAACACCAAGCTCGACTACGCTGCCCAGAAAGCCGCAGCAGCCGAGCGACGCAAAAAAGAGAAACAGATCGCCGAGACCGAAGAGCAGATAGCTAAACTCGAAGAGGAACAAGCTAAGATGGAAACAATCCTCTCCGAACCGGCTAACCAGATTCCGGAGAATTTTCAAAAATACGAATCAATTAAACACCAGATAGAGCAGAAGATGTATGAGTGGGAGATCTTGAGTGAGAGTTGAGAAATTGACTTAAACACCCGAATTTAATATGAAAACTGAAAAACTACAAACCATCATCGATTACATCCTCACATGGCTTTGCTACGAGGATAGTGAGGCTTCGAAACGCGTGGCGTACACCGCGGATTTGACCGCTTTGGAGGACCACGATGTCCTGATTGTGCCGAACGGACGATTAGGAAACAGTATCGTTTTGCCGGACATGAACAAATTGCAGACAGAGCAACCTGCGAAGGGTAAAACCATTATTCGTACGGACATCGTCTATAACACGTTCTTTTTCATCTCTCGCGCCGAAGAGACTTTCAATACCGAGCGGGATGAACACGATCGATTTTTAGCCAAGTACTCGCTCTTGGGACAAAACAACCGCCTGCAGATACCGCTGCTTGATGAATATGCCCGATCGTTAATGAAAGCGCTGAACCTACCCTTACCTACTCCCGGGTTCGGACACATCTACCTCACCCATGACATCGATGCAGTCACCAAATATCGGTCTCTCCGATCCGCTTTAGGGGGCATCAAAAGGGGCGAAAAGAAAGCGGTATTCGAAGCGCTGAAAGATATTCATAATGATCCGTATTACACCTTCCCTTGGTTGATAGAGCAAGATGCCAAAGTGCCCCAAGCCGAGCGTATCTATTTCGTCAAACAGACCCGCGGAAAGGGATTTGACTACCCCCAGTACAAGCTCAATGGAAGCGATTACCAAGGTCTCCAAGAGAAGCTGCTCAAAAGCGGAGCCAAACTCGGGGTACACGGCAGTTACTATCAGGAACTGCCCGAGACACCCATCAGTACGCTTTTCCGCGCTCACTATCTGCGTTCGTCTGTCGGATTGATGAATCGGATGGTCAAAGCCGGTTATACGGATGATTTCACGATGGGTTTTGCCGATCAGGCAGGATTCCGTTTGCAGACCACAAGAGCCGTACGATGGATCAACCCGTCCACCTATAAACTGACGAATCTCACCTTACATCCGCTCATCATCATGGATTGCACACTGAGTGAAGAACAATACATGAATCTCACGGAAGAGGAAGCCTTTTTCCTCTGCGAACGACTGATAGAGAAAGTGAAGATGCATCATGGTGATTTGTGCCTTCTTTGGCATAATAGCCGTCTTACCGACGACAGTTATCACGCATCTTTGTACCAACAGATAATCAACTATTTGCAGCAATCATGACCCGCCGCGTACTCATATTGTCCGATCCCTTCACACCGCCCGCATACACTCCGCGGTTACGGTTCCTCTGCGAGTACCTCGCACAGGAGGGATGGGAGATTGATCTCTATACGGAGCAGTATGAGTCGATTCCTTTTGCGCACACTTATCCGATTCACGAAGTGAAGGTCTATCGCACCCGGAGCTTGGCGGAATGGATACTGAAGAGTGTATGGAGTCTGCTGACCGATTGGCGTAACCGTTATTTCTCGCGAAAGGTAAGAAAGGCTATAGAAGGTAAGAACTATGATCTGGTTCTTTGCTGTACATTCTCCACCTTTCCTTTGCGCGCAGCTTGGGACATAGCGAACGAGCGTAACATACCCCTTCATGTGGACCTGCGGGATCTGGACGAACAAGTGCCCGGCGCACAGTACCAACACCATCGTCAATGGTGGGTGAGACCTTTCCGTGAATGGTACAGAGCTGCCAACATCCGACGTCGGAACAGTATTCTTCGTCGTGCTACATCTATATCATCGGTATCTCCTTGGCATACAGAGTATATCTCATCCATCCTACACCGTACACCATCCACCATCTACAATGGTTTCGATGCCAAGCAGTTCTATTGGTCTGAGATAAAAAGCGACACTTTCCTTATTTCGTATATCGGTAAGTTGTATGATTTTCAAGACATCCGTCCTATCGAAGATGCAGTACAGGAATTAAATCTGCCAGACCTCCGGTTACAGATTATACAAGGCGGTATTCCCACCGACGAGGTAGGAGATCTCATTCGTCAGTCCTCCATCATGATTGTTCTGACGAATAAAGAAGCGAAGGGGATGATGACCACCAAGTTCTACGAGGCACTGGGTTGTGAGAAACCCGTTCTTTGTTATCCGGACGACGAGGGGGTGCTTTCTGCGGCGATAAAAGCTACGAATGCAGGCATCGCTACAGACGATAAAGAGGCTGTCAAGGCATTTATCCTCCATAAATACGCCGAATGGAAGGCGAATGGTTTTACCCATCAGGCAGTCAATCAGGCGGAGCAAAAGCGTTTCTCCCGTCAGTACCAGACTCGTCAGATGGAGCAGGTTCTGAGCCGGACGATAGGGATGCATCAAGGACACCAGACCTTGGTGGACATCTGTTGGACCTTGTTTTACTCCAACACGACCTATGACTTCCTGCATATACGCGGGAATAAGTTCAACTCGCTCATCTATAGACTTTTCGGCATCGACCTGGTACGCTGCAGAGCAATCCGTGCATTTAACCGTCTTCCCTTAGCCGAACAACAGACACGCGTGGAACGGTTCTACACCGATTACCTCCTGCCGAGGAAGATCAGTCCCGTTTGGCAGATGATAGAGGGGAAAGACATCATCCTCGTCTCCCAAACGATGGACCTCATCGCCAAGACCGTTGCTGAATACATCGGGGCTAAAGCCTTTCATGCTACGCCCGACAAAGAAGAGGTATTGACACATTATGCGGATTTCGATATCATCACCGATAACATGAGCGATCTGCCGCTTATACGGCGCGCTAAAAAGGCAACCATCATTACTTATAACAACCGTGCACGGTGGGAGAGAATCCTTCCGCCCGAAGTAAACGTCAACTTTATTGAAACAGGAAGAGAGAAATATTAGTGCCGCTTTTTATATACCCTTTGCGTATTTATATAGCGTACGACTCCGCTCGATAACCAAATTATTATCGTGGTTATTGTTGTATATCCTCCCTACGGCTTTCTATTCCTCGATGGGCTATACGGGCGACGCGTGGTCTTTTGCGCTCCAATACACGCTTGTTTTGATTGCTACTTTCACGCTTTATGAAACAGGATATATCTTCAACGACACCCTTGCTATCCGTCGGGAAGAGCATCCCTCTCTGCGTTTGACCGAAGACCAAACCGCCTATTTCTTCGCCCATCGATGGACGATCCTCGCGACGCGTTTGTTCATCGCCGCCGCATGCCTTGGTATCCTATCCACCGTACATCATACATCGTACATCGTACATCTATCATTATCACTAGTGATAATGCTCGTCCTCTTCGCCCTCTATAACCGTTGGCGAAACCGCTATAATGTATTTCTCTATGTATGGCTTGTCTTCTCGCGTTTTGTGCCTTTTATGTGCCTTGCCGGGCATGGTGCCTTCGATTATATACTACTGTTCGTCTCTTATCCGCTGCTGATTGGTCTGGAGCGATTCTCTATGCCTTCGTATCGATGGGGACTGATGGGCAAACTCATCCCGGACGAACCATCCAAAGCCCGGTTCAGAGCCGCTTATTACTGCCTTGCACTCGTTATACTGGTGCCTTATTGTCTTTGTTCAGGAAGAACACTATACCCATTGACGCCGATAGCTATTTTGGCGGTTTATAGAATACTGAGATTACTAAATAATAAATCTATATGAAAAAACTTTTCATCACTTTGGTACTTTGTACTTGGTCGCTTTGTCACTTCGCTGCGACCTATTACGCCTCGCCTGAGGGAACAGGTGACGGAACCTTCAATAACCCTTGCGCTTTCAAAGCGGGAATCAATAAACTGAAGGCCCCGGGAGACACACTCTACCTCTTCAGCGGGCAATACAACCTGATGACTACCGATGTGAACAACCTCGTCGGCTCGGCTTCCAAGCGCATCGTCATCTCCGGCTATGAAGGAATCACGCGGGGCGGTAAGTACCCTGCTATCCTCGATTTCCGCAACACAGCGTACGGTTCGAGAGGACTGCAGATCAAGAACACTTGCATGTATATCCATCTCAAGAACATGACGCTCCGTTATTCGGGGAAGAACAACATCATCAACTACGGCAGTTATAACCTCTTTGAGAACCTCGATATCTATGGTTCTGCGGACACGGGATGTCAGATGAAAGAGGGCGGAAACAACATCATCCTCAATGTGGATAGTCATGATAACTTCGACTATGAGACAACGGGTGACGGAGGTGTCGCTAACTTCGGTGGTAACGCGGACGGCTTTGCGGACAAGCAGTTCACCGGAGCGGGAAACCATTATATCTCTTGCCGCGCATGGGGTAACAGCGATGACGGCTGGGATTTCTTCCAGCGTGTCAGCTCGTCCAATACCATCATCGAGAATTGTGTCTGCTATCAGAACGGACCTGCTTTTTACAACATGGCCAATAATCCCCGTGCCTTAGGCGTGGACAAGGCGTGGTTTGATTCTAAAGTCGGAACACAGATGACCGACCGCTATGGAAAAACCATCACGATCACCTTGGAGAAGTACCCCTGTCAGGGAAACGGAAACGGCTTTAAGATGGGAGGTGGTTACACTGACCATAAACTTCTGATCCACCATTGTATCGCGGTGGCAAACAATGCCCGCGGCTTTGACCAGAACAACAACGGAGGCACTATGTGGATCTATAACAACACCTCGTACGCCAACGACGTCAACTATGGTTTCACCGAGGCTTACGGCACCAACACCATTCAGAATTGCATCTCTTTCAACGGAAAAAACAAAGATAGTTATAAATCGAAAACGGTAGTAACGATAGATCATAACAGCTGGAATGGCTTTAGTCTCTCTAAGGAGGATTTTCAGTCTCTGGACACGACGATGCTCCTCTCTTATCGCACCTCGGACGGTTCGCTTACCGAGACACCGCTCTTCCGCTTGGCGGAAGGCTCTCCGCTGATTGATGCCGGCATCGATGTGAACCTCGCTTATAACGGTCTGGCGCCTGACTTGGGTTGCTTCGAAACGCCCGGGGAGGAGCACCAACCCGAACCCGAAGACACCGTGCCGGAGGTGCAACCCGAAGGCACCCATGCCATCGCTTTCGTCTCCATTGCCAATGCTGCGGAGGACAAAGCGCTACTCAAACATCTTAGAGCGAATGACAGCCTCTTTATCGAGGTGACAGATGCTACCGATGCTACCGTCGATTACAGCAAGTATGAGGTCATCGTGCTTGGTTCAAAGCCCAATAGCGGTGCTGCAGGTTTTGCACCCCTCAAAGGGTATAACAAACCGATGGTGCTCCTCAAACCCTTTCTCCTCAAATCAGGCGTTTGGGGATGGGGAACGGCGGTGAACACCCAAGACCTCGCTATCACCGTCTCCGAACCCGAACACCCTCTTTTCAGAGGACTGACCGTCACAGACGGACAACTGACCCTCTTCTCTGCCCTCAATACCAATGCCGTCACTGCTATCTCGGCTTGGACGAATACCGAGGGCGTCCTTTCGTTGGCATCTCCCATCTCGCAACTCTCCTATACGACGGTAGCGGAGATACCCGCCGGCACAGACTGTAATGGTACTATTCTGCCGCAACGCATGGTCATGATCGGTGTCAGCGAGTACTCCACCGCAAACCTCACGCAGGACGGCAAACAACTCATCGAGAATGCGATCCTCTATCTCCTTGGGGTTAATATGCCCACCGGCATAGACACCATCGAAAATCATCAATCATCAATCATAAATCATAAATTTATACACAATGGAATGCTCTTTATTCAAGCGGGCGACCTGCTCTTTGATGTTACTGGCCGCCGTATTAGTCGCTAACGCACAAGATGCACTGTATCAGGATGTTCATTACACCATCAATGAGAACCGTCTCACGGCGGAAGTAACGCTTAATCCCAAGGCATCCGGCGAGTTATTCATCCCCGAAACGATTGTTGCGGGGCAGAATCGTTATACCGTCACCGCTGTCGGAGAAAATGCCTTCAAGGGCTGCAAGAACCTGACGGCTGTCGTCCTCCCCAAAACGATCGAACGCGTCTATCGTTCGGCTTTTGAGGGTACGGGTATTTACCTCAATAAAGAGAACTGGATGAACGGCTGCCTGTGGATTGACTCGGTCCTCATCGCTACCGATAAGACCATCAAACCGCGGTTCGTGGTACCGGAGAGTGCAAGACTCATCGCAGCGGGAGCTTTCAAAGGCAATAAAACCATCCAACGTGTCGAACTGCTGCAGAACATCACCCGCATCGACCATGAGACCTTCCGCGACTGCAAGAACCTGCAGAAGATCATCATCCCGCTCTCCGTCACCTCTATCGGAGAGGAAGCTTTCACGGGTTCCGGAATCTATCTCAACGAGAAGAAATGGAAGAAAGGCGCATTCATCATCGATGATTGCCTTATCGCTACCAATAATGACCTGCCCGCGAAATATATCTTTAAGAACAAGATTCCTATCCGTCTGATTGCTGAGCGGGCGTTTGCGAACCGAAAGAACCTCAGGTCCGTGACGATTCCTGCTACCATCACTGCTATTCCTACCGCCGCTTTCTACCAATGTGAGAACCTGACGGAGGTACTTATTCCCGAGAGCGTGAAGGAGGTCGGTAATTTTGCGTTTTATAACTGCGGTCTGCTCAAAGCCGCTACCATGCCCAAGGGCTTGCAGCGTCTCGGAGCAGGTGTTTTCTATGGTTGTACAAACCTTAAAGAGCAGGTATTGGGAGATGCTATCGAGGTGCTGGAACGTGCTTGTTTCCTTATGTGCCGCTCCATCAAGTCCATCGTCCTGCCTGCTCATCTGCGCCGTATCGATGATGGTGTCTTCGCCGGATGTGCCTCCCTCGAAGCAATCGAACTGCCGCCTACCCTCACCCATCTCGGAGAACAGGCATTCGCCGGATGTGCCTCTCTGCGTAAGGTCGTTATCCCTGCCGGCATCAATTCTCTGGCAAAGCAGACTTTTCAGGGATGTAGCCGTCTCTATCGGATTGACCTGCCGGACGGACTCTATGCCATCGGTGACGAGGCGCTGGACGGATGTATCGCGCTTGAGAAAATCAACATCCCCGTCTCTACCTTCCGCATTGGTGTACGCGCTTTCCATAACTGCCAGCAGCTACGCTCTATCGCACTTGTCGATCATATTCACGCGATTGAGGAAGGAGCGTTTATGGAATGTAAACTGCTGGAGGACATCACCCTTCCTGCTTCCCTCAAATCGCTGGACAGAGGGGCTTTCGCTCAATGCGTGAGCGTGCGAACCGTCAAACTCAATCCGGGGCTCAAAACCATCGAGGATGGAGCTTTCTGTCAGTGCCGCAGTCTAAGAGAGGTGCAATGGAATGATTCCCTCCAATCCATTGGTGTCGATGCGTTCCTGGAGTGTAAGAATCTGCGTACCCCTCTCTTCCCCCCCACCGTCCGGATAGGCAAGAACGCCTTTAAAGGATGTAAATAGTTGACAATTCACAATTCACAATTTACAAAGGGCTTACGGAGTTTTGTACGGACTTAAAAGCGCAAGAAAAAAAGAGAAAATCGCCCGAAAGAGAGCGATTTTCCTTTTTCAATTGTCAATTGTCAATTACCCTTCGTAGGCTTCCAGTTCGAGTTTCCAGAGGAATGTTGGTGATTTTATTTGTAACCAAAAACGCGTTTCGTTGCACTCCACTCTCAAAAACGCCTGCGGGGTGTAGCATTCATTACATCCGTCCGATGGTAATATCGTTTTTGAAAGCGATTGCAATGAGCGATTTTTTGTGAGGGATGAAATCCCGTTTTTTTGTAAGCAACCGGCGGTTAGTCTTTGACTAAGTGCCGAATCGGAATTGGACATTAGACATCTGGAAGCTTGCTTACAAGCGGCTAATGGGCGATTGCGATCCAGTACGCAAGTAACACGAAGCGGACGCAGGTTGCGCGTTTTTGGTTACAATAAATATCAAAGATCACATGGGAAAGATAGTTAATGATTTAGGTTTACACGCGTGGGATGAGAGTCCTTCCTTTTTGAGTTTCCGGGACTGAGAAGGAAACGATAAACGCCCCAAGAAACTCATTATCTTATCTCTCAAATCCAATGCAAAATTACTGCTTTTTTTGCGAGATGCGCAACTTTTTCGCCTTGCCAACCTCATTGCGCTGACTTTTACGTCAGATCGCAACCGGCATACTCGCTCAGATCCATCACCTCCGTGATGTACAGCCAGTCGCGCGCCTCCAACGCATGCCGGTACTTGGCTCCGTATTTCCGGAATTTCTTCCATCCGTACAGGAGGGTGTTCAGCCCTTTCATAGCGCCAGCCGCACACACCACACGCGCGCTCCAGCCGCGCTGCCAGATCGGCTTTACTGATTCTTTTCATCATACGCTTTCGTAGCTATTTTCCATAGTTGCTTTCTGCTTTTCTTGGAGCCCTCCGCCATCATCTGCTTTACGATCTTGGCGATCTTGCTAAACCGCGCCCGCTGCCGCAACATCGCCTCACTCGGCTCCTTTGTACATCGTACATTTGTCCTTCGTACATTTACTTGGTGCATGTACACCTTCCCTGTCGCCTTCATCGTCCGAAAGCAGCAGTTCCCTACCCGTCCCGATATGGACGCAATACCGGACATCATCGTGATCTTTGCCATTTCTCCTTTTCCTTTCTTTTAATGGTTTATTACTTTGTTCTGTTCCCCGCGGTATTCCGCGGTTTTTCTTTCTTCTGTTCCCCGGCATTCAATGCCGGCATCTGTTTATATTCTTAGCGGGATGTTATCCCGCGTTCCGGTGTCTCTTCGTCTGTTTTCCCGCGTTTTCTTCGTCCTGTTCGCGGGACTTTAGTTCCGCGCTTTCTTCTTCCCATATCTCTCTACAAACTTCTCGCGTGCCGCTTTACGTGCCGGGGTGTCTTCCCATTTCGTCGGGCAGCGTTGCACAATCTGTTCCCCTCGGTACATTCGGAAATAATACCCGTCTTTTCTCAATTGCCCTCTTAGTCTTTCGATGGGCGTTATCAGTTTTGCTTTCATTATTCTTCAATTATTATTCATTCTCGTTCGCATCTCGTTCGCATTACGGACATCTACGTAACGTCTTTTCTTCGTCATGTTCGCGGGTCTTTAGCCCCGCGCCTCCTTTTTGTCCATTCTCCGGCATTGTATGCCGGCTTTTTAGGCTGACAGGCTGACGGCTGACACCCTTGTTTATAAATCTCACACGCGCGTATGTGTGTATAGTTTTAGGGAAAGGGTGTCAGCCTGTCAGCCGTCAGCCTCTACCTTCTATATTGCGATTAGCGTTTACTTCTTCTAATCCCCTCTCTCTTACTATCCATCCGCGCGTTCCTTTTTTCCCGATCCGCTTGCTCTGGAAACCTGCCTGCTGGAGCACCATTCCTAAGCTGCTCATGCTCATCGGCTTCTTGATGGAGCCTTTGATGACGAGTTTGTCGCTGATCTCGGCGGTGGTCATGAAGGTGCCATAACCCTCGGCGGGGATATCGAAATAGACGGCGAGGAGTTGTTCCTCGTTCTCCTGCGCACGGAAATCCTCGTTATGGTGCTCGATAGTCCCGATGTCTTCGAGGTCAAACCAGTACTGGAAGCGTCGGCGGAACTGAGTTCCACTTTTTGCGACGACCGTACGATTTTTCGTATTTGTCGCTCATCAATACCGAAAATCTTCTCTAAAAACACATAGGCATCCCCAAATGAATGATTTTCATGGGCTGTCAGATGAAAAAACAACGCCCTGATCAAGGCGTTGCGATAGTCCAGGCGTTGTGCTCTGCACGTGATTTCTTTTTTTTAGTCATAATGATTTATTTTTTAATTGGGTTATACATAAGAAAAAAGTGCTCGTTATGAGCACTTTTTCCGTTGTTTACGGTGTTTCCGTTGTTTCCGTAATATCGTAATACTGTCATTACGCCATTACAACGTCTCTTACCACTGCGTATCGGTTTCACCGCCGATGGGCATCTGGTCGCCTGCGGGAGCCGGGCTGGCTGCCTGCATAAGCGTCATCGATGCGAACTGTGCTACTTGCACTGCGGGTTGATTATACGTACGTTTCATAAAATCTCAAATTTTAAATTTCAAATATCAAATATCAAATTTATTTGATCACCTGTCCTTGTGCGTTGTACTTCACACCGTTCTTGATGATGTAGAGGACGCCGTTCTCGAGGATCTTGGTACTTTGTACTTGGTCACTTGGTACTTGGTCAACGCCTGTAGCCTGATTGAAGACGAACGGCATGCGTTTCGGAGCTTGGTTCGAACCGCTGTAGATGACATATGCTTTGTGCGGGTTGAGCATCGAAGCGGTGTAGTGATAGAATCCTACGCCATCCTCACCAGCCAGTACATAGCAGTTATCCGGCGTAGCGATAGATACGTCTGTTCCTTGCAGGTCGTTGGTCGCCGTGAAGGTAACAGCCTCTGCATCGCTGATGCTAAGGGTGAACGGAGTAACGGTCGATTTGAGAATAACGGCTACGTTAGCCGGGATGGTCTGACCTGCGTTTGCAATCTTCGTCAGCAAGAGGTTAGCACCGCTCAGGTCAGCCACGTATGCCTCTACGCCTGCGGGCAGTGCGTACTTGTTCGCGCTATCAAAGAACGTGCTGTAATAAACACCTGCATGATCCGGATCTACGTTCGGGGTGATGTTCACATCTTCTGCCGGTTGCGGTGCCGGTGCATCATAAGCCGTTACCAGACGGACAGGCTGACCGAAGTAATGGCGACTTCCGAACACTCTTGAATTGGTCTCAGTGAATTCGAAATCGTACGCCGCGGTACCGTTGAGAACATCAGACGACCAATACCAGCCTTTCTCGTCAACATATACGATATCCGGGTTGCGGTAGCCCGTTGCAGGCAAAAAGACAGCACCTGCAGCTTCCATCTGTGCCCATTGTTCTGCGGTATAGACATTTGTCGTCCAGTTATTAGGACTTGCAGAAAAACTCAGTCCAGCAGGCAGAGTCCAACTATCCGGCAATAACACATAGCCATGTACATCAGCTACAGTGGCTTGACCTTTAAGATTATCCGCATTTGTACGAGTTTTAATGAGGTAATTCCACTCGTATCTGGTCAGCGTACGCCATAGGTTGGCTTCGTTGCCACCGTTACTGATAGCATTCACACCCCAATCGGTAAACGTGGAGTAATCTTCGTCGTCTGTGCTTTTTTTGGTAGGACAGTTACCCGTTCCCCAACCAAAGAGGTCAATCCAACCGGTGTACGTGTCAGAGATATTGGCATTATCTGCGCCAATCATATCGTACTGGTTCGTAGCAAACCGCCAAGTGGTGGTTGATGCCTGGTACTGCAAGTTACCTTGCGAGAATACAATTTGGTCGCCGTCTGCATTGATCGTGAATGCACCGGTCAGTTTACCGTCACCTGCCGGTTGCGGTTCGGGTTGCGGAGCAACTGCTGCGAACTCAGCCATGAAAGCTGCTTCATTGTACATGTCGAAGGTCAGCGGGTTTTCAACGGTGGGGAGAGCAGTGAATTCACAATCGTTAAAGTCGCAAATAGAACTACTTGCTTTCCATCCGATGAACTCGTAGCCCTCGTTCGGGGTAGCATTGAGTGTTACCGAAGCGCCATCCGGAACGGTGTATGTGCCGTCACCATTGTCGATGATGTCGATGCTTGGGTCCTGTAAGGCTACTGATCCCATCAATGCATCGTTCACATGGAGTTGCAGGGTGTGGGTAGTTACCACAACCGGTTCGGCACCGATAAGGCGTAACTCGCAAAGCTGCATTACATTAGCGCCCTGATTTGCAGACACTTCAAAGCGGAAATATTTGTACGTACCCGATTGATCCACAAAGAACTTGTAGTCTTTGAAACTTTTATTTTTCATAGTGACATCATTGGTCACAGTAGCGATCGTGGTCCATTCGTCACCGGCATTGAGTTTCGCTTTGAGGACCCAGTTTTTCGGGTTGCGTCCGTGCTCACTGCCTGTGTCATTACCGGTAGTCAGGATATAACCGGTTAAACTAAGGGCTGCATCTGCCTCGAAATCTATCCACCAGCAAGACTCCGACTCGCCCGTCGGAACGCTCTTATGACCATCGTTGGCACACCATTTTGTCCAGTTCACACCTTCATTTCCAGAAGTAAACTTGTTATCTACCAGATTGGCAGAACCTTCATTGGTAAATCCGCCTGAACCTGCCGTTGGCGTGAAGCCTGCGTAAATGTCTCCCTCCGGAACCGGCTTTAAAGCAATCGTAGCCTCGATGGTTACAGCATAGGCAGGCATCGTGAAGCTATATGCACCTGTCGCGGGATCGAGCGTTGATGGGGCTTCTTGCGTCGTATTGTACTTAGCCTTGAACGCCGTGATCTCGTATTCCTCATCCGGAGTAACGGTAATGGTTGCGCCTTCTACAGCAGAAGTTGCGCTCAGCGTTACTTTATTGGCATTGGCTGTGCCAGCTTTCAGCGCTACGGTGTAAGTCGGTAGGGGCTCTCCAATGGTAAACAAGAGAGTGATTCCCTGACCCATACTCAAAATATCGCCACTGAACGATACGCTGGAAGCATTGCCTGACCAAATCTGGCTTTCATCATCGCCCGACCAACCTTCGCCTAATGACCAAACATCTCCTGCCATTACTTCAATATGGGTAAAGTTGCCGAGTGTAGTGCTAAAAGAACCTCCCCCCAATAGGCGGCCATCCCAACGGTCTATACTGCCAACCGAAACGGTTACGCCGTCTTTAGTGAAAGAATGACCGGACTCGGGGAAGTCGTTTTGGGTGATGGTTACATAGGTGTCAGCCCAACTCATCCCCACGCTTGCCGCGAGGGCGAGAAGAAATGTAAAAATCTTTTTTCTCATAATTTTTTGATTTTTAGTTAAACAATATGGTTAATTAGTTTTGTTAGTCATTTGTCGATATTGCTCAGGGGTTTGCCCCATCGTGCGAAAGAATAATTTCTGAAATGCAGGTATCGATGCTATACCGACACCCGTGCCAATCTCTTCTATACTCCTATCGGGTTGTTCGCGTAACATCCGGCATGCAGCCTGGATACGTCTGTCCTCCAAATACTCGGTAACGGTTCGGCCATATGCATTATTGATGGTATGTATCAGACGCCGCTCCGAGATACCAAGTTCGTCAGCCAGTTCAGCGGCAGATATATCCGTCTTGCTATACAGTTTGCGCGCCGCCACCTCATTGTCTATCCATGAACTCAATTCGTAGGGAGGGATATCCTGCGCTGTGATGCGCCTTTTGAAGGGGATTGATGTGTTTTTCCGCTTGTCGCGGAGATACATACCGAACGATACGCTAAAGCCGATAACAACCAAGGCTCCCAAAATGATGAAAAGATACGTCATTGTTTACTATCACTAAAAACGGTTGCAAAATTATAAAGAAGAAAGCACGTACGCAATACGCACGTGCATTTTTTTACAAAGTGTTCCCTAAAAGCGCAAAATATTTACGAAATGTTACCTAAATGGCGTTGTTTTGGGTACTAATCCATTCGCTGGGTATTTGACCGGTCTCACGAAGGAACGTACGCGAGAAAACCTGGCGGGATGAGAAACCGCAACGTTTCGCGACATCCTGGATTTTGAGTTCGGGTTGCTCGGTCAGAAGGCGCTTCGCTTTTTCGATACGCAGGCCGTTAACCCATTGGTAGAACGTGCAACCGTATTCTTTGTTGATGAATTGGCTCAGATAAGAGCGGTTAAGCGGCAGCACCTGACGCAGGTCCATTAACTGGAAATCCGGATTGAGATACGGTTTCTCCTTTTCGAGCCAAGCCTCCAAGGTAGCACGATACGTTTCACTGACCGGATTCATCTCCTCGTCCTTGATACAATGCACATCGTCTCTGGGTATATCGTTGGTATCTTGTACCGTCTCTGTCTGTACTTTCTCCCACGGATCGGGGCGGAACAACACGCGCTCAGTAGTGTACGCGAAGATAAGGAGGAACATCCACTGCTGGGTGAACATCCGGTTCGGGACGTACCAGAAAACGATGAAATAGAACGACAACCCAACGATAAACAACATAATCAGATAGCGCACGATCCATTGGGTATCAATATCCTCCATCGAGGAGAAATTGTCCTCGCACCATTGACGGTACTTACGGATATGCCGGCAGACCAGAAAGAAAATAATAACCGGGTAAATCATGATGAAATGCAGCAGATTCGCCGGTACGAAATAATCGACCACCCCCAGCACGATCATCGGGAGCAGCAACAGCACGGCAAGCTTCCAGTTGAGCCACCCCGGGCGCAACACCTGAGTGGGATAGACAAAGAGCATGAAAGCCAGCAAATTACCTAAGGTCACCGAGGCATTATACAGCGGATCAGACGGCATACCGCCTATCGCTTTAATACCCAGCAGATACCGCAATCCCAACGTTAGTACATCCACACATCCCCATACAAGCAGCACTCCCGCCCACGACCGGCGTATGACGTTTTGTTCCTTATGCGACAACAAAAGGAAAGCGCCGAAGAAACAGACAGCAACCGTAGCAATACACTCTACCGGATTGATGTAGTTCTCAAATAACCAATCCGGAATGAACGTACCCAGCCAATAGCTGAGCCCCGTCAGCACCAACAGCACCGAGCCGAAAAGAACTTCCAATTGGTAATCAGACCACAGACGACGAATATTGCCATTTTGCATCATTATCTATCCTTAATTTTCCAACCAAACAATAAAACATGCAAAATTACAAAAAATTCTTCATCTACCCAACATGCGCGCGCAGATTTTTACGCAGAGTATCTTTTAAAAGTCATTTTTTTACGTATGATTACATTATTTTTACGAATCGGATCCTATTGACTGTCAATTTCTCCACATAAATATAAAAAAAACGCACCCGAAGATGCGTTTTAATTCCGCTGCAAAGGTACAACTTTTTATCGAAACATGCAAGTGAACGAACAAAAAAATATATTTTTTCTGTGTTTTTCGTAAAATGGGCTATTTTTGATAGTTGATAATTATTTTTTCTTTTCTAAAATCTCAAAGACCATCGTTTCCGACGACAAAGGTACGGAATTTTTTCGACATGATCGATCCTAAAATCGTGGGCGGTTGCTCTACCTTGCTCGCGAAATCGAATAAAAAATGCATTTTTCGCGACCAAGGTCTTGCATATATCAAAAAAAAATTGTACCTTTGCACGCTTTTTCGCGTGTACGCGGGAAACTGACCATTGAGAGCTGTGAATTATGATAGAATATATAAAAGGCATATTGACTGATTTGAACCCGACGGAAGCTGTGATAGAAGCTGCTGGCGTCGGTTACGGAATAGCCATCACTCTTCCGACCTATTCGGCGTTGGTCGGCAAAGAAGAGGCGAAAGGCGAAGAAGTTAAGTTATTTATCACCGAGATCATACGTGAAGATACCCATGAGATCTACGGTTTTGCGACCAAAGCCGAACGTCAGTTATTTGAGATGCTGATGACCGTAAGTGGCGTGGGAGCAGCTACGTCACGGATGATCATGAGTGCGTTCAACGTGGATGAGTTGAGAACGCTGATTGCAACGGGCAACGCGAAAGCAATGTCGAAAGTGAAGGGGTTGGGGCCCAAAACCGCTCAACGCATCATCGTGGATCTGAAAGACAAAGCGATCAAATTAGAGCCATCAGCCGGGTCTGACCAGAATCAGCCCTCAGAACTCTTTGAGATAGAAGAAAGTCCCGTAAAAGCCGAAGCGGTTAGTGCACTGACGATGCTTGGATTTGCAGCTGCTGCAAGCGGCAAGGCGGTAGATAAGATTCTGAAGAACAACCCGCAAATGAAAGTGGAAGGCGTCATTCGTGAGGCATTGAAAATGCTTTGAAAGGTGAAAAATGAAAGGTGAAAATTGAAAGGTAAAAATTGAAAGGTAAGAATTTTATACATATTATTCTGTTTGTGCTACTATCGGTGATGGCGGTAGGGGTGTCTGCACAGAATCCTGCGCAGCCCGCAAAGAGCAGGCCGAAAACCTTGAAAGAGTTGGTAGCGGAAGAGAAAGCACAGAAAGCAGCAGAGAAAAAAGCGCGCGAAGAAGAGGCGGCTCGTTTGGCGGAGGAGAAGAAAAGGCAGGACGAAGAGAAGAAACGGAAAGCTGAAGAGCGTGCGAAGCGTCAGAAAGCGATTGATGAAGGCGGAGACATCGTGACGCCGGAGAGTGTAGCCGATTGGACGACGAACACGGACAGTGTGCTTTGGGCTCCGACGAGAGTTAAGCAGTTAGGCGCGCAGAACTACGGGGAGTTGACCAGCCCTGTGTCTTCGTTGGATCTGCAGGACCCGGAGAACGTGACGACGAGCGTAGAGTACCAGCCGGAGACAGGTACATATGTCATCCGTACGAAGATGGGTAATACGGAGATATCCACACCGTATATGCTGACCCAAGAGGAATACAACCAATACGCGGAACGACAGATCATGCACCGCTACTGGCAGCAGAAAATCGGTGAAGTGGAGCATAACAACGAGAAGAAATTCGACATCACCGATATGAAATTCAATATCGGTCCGGCAGACAAAGTGTTCGGTCCGGGCGGTGTGCAGTTGAAGATGCAAGGAAGCGCGGATCTGATGTTCGGATTCAAGCATCAGTACATTGCTAACCCGTCATTGACCCCTCGCGCGCGAAACAATAATATTTTTGACTTTGATGAGAAGATCCAAGCGAGCGTGCAAGGTAAAGTGGGTACGAAATTGAACTTCAACCTGACCTACAACACGGAGGCTTCTTTTGCGTTCGACCAACAGAACCTGAAACTGAACTACAAAGGCGAAGAGGACGACATCATCCAGAGTATCGAGGCGGGTAACGTGACGATGGACCTTCCGAGTTCGCTGATTCGCGGCAGTAAGGCATTGTTTGGTATCAAGACCAATCTGAAGTTCGGTAAGTTCCGCATTCAGGCATTGGTGAGTCAGCAGAACAGCCAGGCTCAGACGGTGAGCAGCAAGGGCGGTGCACAGATGACGAAGTTCGACATCGCGGGTGATAACTACGACGAGAACCGGCATTTCTTCCTGAGTCATTTCTTCCGCGACAACTATGAGAAAGCAATGGAGAGTGCGCCGTATGTTTCTTCGGGCGTAACGATCAACAAGATAGAGGTTTGGATCACCAATAAACGCGGTAACTACGACCAAGCGCGAAATATTGTGGCTTTTGCGGACCTTGGTGAAAACAGCCGTCACACGCAGTTACATTGGAATGGTACGCCGATTGCTGCACCGGATAACAAAGCGAACAGCTTATATCCGGAGTTGCAGGCAAACTCCTCGTTCCGCCAATTGGATAAAACGAGCACGGTTCTCGGACAGATATTTGACTTGGACGGAACAAATCTGAACGGAGGAGTGGACTACGAGAAAGTAGAGTCCGCCCGGTTACTGACCGGCAGCGAATATACGCTGAATAGTGCGTTGGGATATATATCGCTCAAGAGTGCTCTGAACCAGGACGAGGTGCTTGCAGTAGCATACGAGTACTCGTATAACGGTCAGATCTATCAGGTAGGTGAGTTCTCGACAGACCAGATGCAGGACTCGAGTAGTATTCGTTCGGGCAATATGCCTGCGGTAGCATTAAAATTGCTGAAAAGCACCGCGAATGCCCCGACAGTGAAAGGTCGCGGCACATGGGATTTGATGATGAAGAACATCTACTCGTTAGGCGCGACGAGCATCAATTCGGAGAAGTTCGAATTATACGTGACTTACCGTAACGACTCCATCGGAACGGACATGCAATACCTGAACGAGGGTCCTATTAACGGCAAACAGCTCATCCGTGTGATGAACCTGGACCGTTTGGATCAGAAGCACAACGCCAACCCTGATGGTCGTTTCGATTTTCTGGAAGGCATGACCATTCTCTCGAGTAGCGGAAAGATCATCTTCCCTGTGCTGGAACCGTTCGGTGACCACTTGGCTAAAGTATTAGAGGATGACGAGAGGCTGGTGAACAAATACTGTTTCCCTGAGTTGTACGACTCAACGCTCGTGGTAGCGCAAGAGATGACGGAGAAGAATAAGTTCCGCTTAACGGGTAAGTACAAAGGTACGAATAGCAGCGAGATCCGTTTGGGTGCGATGAACGTGCCACGCGGCTCGGTAACCGTGACTGCAGGGGGTGCCACACTGATAGAGAACGTCGATTACACGGTCGACTACACGATGGGAACGGTAACTATTCTGAACACAGCTATCTTGGAATCGGGTACGAACGTGGATGTAAAGTTGGAGAACCAGAGCACTTTCTCAATGCAGCGCAAGAGCTTGTTCGGCGTGCATTTAGAATACGAATTCAACAAAGACCTGACGATAGGCGGAACGGTGATGCATATGCGTGAACGTCCGCTGACCACTAAAGTAAACACGGGTTCGGAGCCCTTAGCCAATACGATCTGGGGTCTGAACGGAAGCTGGAAGACCGAGATGCAATGGTTGACCAACGCGATTGACAAGATTCCATGGATCACAGCGACCGCTCCTTCAACCTTCGCCATCAACGCGGAGTTTGCACACCTCATCCCGGGACACACGAACGATGTGGGATCGGCAGGAACGGCGTATATTGATGATTTCGAGAGCACAACGACGAATATCGACATACACTATCCGAGTTACTGGTTCCTTGCTTCCACGCCGGATGTCTTCCCTGAATCGCACATCAACATCACCCGCGACACCATCGGGTACAACAAGAACCGTGCACATCTGGCATGGTACACTGTGGATCCTATTTTCGGCTATCCGCAGTCGAACACACCTGCTCACATCCGCAATGACTTAGAGGCACTGAGTGACCATAGGACCCGTATCGTTTATCAGGACGAGGTGTATCCGAACCGTCAGGAGGCAAGCAACGTGGATACGAAACTGCCGGTTCTCAACTTGGCTTATTACCCCGAAGAGCGCGGACAATACAACATCAGCGCGGATGAGATCGGTCCGGACGGTAAGTTGACCAATCCGAAGAGCCGTTGGGGTGGAATCATGCGCCGGCTGGACAATACGGATTTCGAGAAAGCGAACATCGAGTACATCCAGTTCTGGCTGATGGATCCGACCCTGACGAACCCCGACCTGCAGCCTGGGGACTACGGCAAACTTTACATCAACTTAGGTGACGTGAGCGAAGATATCTTGCGAGACGGCAAGAAAGCATTTGAGCACGGAATGCCTGTTTCCGACAGCGACCAAGGTCGTGTAGAGAACACACCATGGGGTTTAGTTCCTCGTACCACAAGCACGACGACGGCATTCAGCAACGAAGGCGGTGCGCGTGTGAGACAAGATGTCGGTCTGAATGGTCTGAATGACAATCAAGAGAAAGAATGGCCCGCTTATAAGAAGTTCATCGATCAGCTGCGTATGAAAGTGAGCGGTAGCGTTCAGCAGCAATGGGAGGCGGATTCGTACTCTCCGCTCAATGACCCTGCGGGCGATAACTACCATTTCTTCCGCGGCTCGGATTACGACCGAGACGAGGTAAGCATCATGGACCGCTATAAACACTATAACGGTACACAAGGCAACTCTCCCGCTACCGAGCAGCAGACGGAAAGTTATGGAACGGCAGCCACGCTGCAACCGGATATTGAGGACATCAACCAGGACAACACGCTCAATGAGTACGAGCGCTATTTCCAATACGAAGTGTCGCTTCGTCCGGACATGTTAGAAGTGGGAAGGCAGAACATCACCGAGAAGAAAATCAGCAAAGTAGCCCTTCGAAATGGTCAGACGGTAGATGTGACGTGGTATCAGTTCAAGATACCTCTCCGCGGAGACAACGTGACCAAAGTGGGTTCTATCCGTAACTGGAAATCCATCCGGTTCATGCGTATGTACATGACCGGTTTTAGCCGCGAGACGGTGCTCCGTTTTGCGACGATGGACCTTGTGCGCGGTGAATGGCGTCAGTACACGCGTAGTTTGGAGCCGACCAGCCTGCCGATCACCGACACAACGACGATGAGTATTCAGACCGTGAACATCGAAGAGAACAGTTCCAGATGGCCGATTAACTACGTGCTCCCTCCGGGCGTGAGTCGTCAGACCGATCCGGGTCAGGCGCAACTCATCGCGCAGAACGAGCAGGCGATGTCCATGCGCGTGAACAAAATAGGTCCGCGCGACGCACGCGCAATGTACAAGAACGTCAGCTATGACATGCGTCAATACAAAAAATTGCAGATGTTTGTTCACGCCGAGCAGTTCACCACCGACAACCCCAACTGGTCGGAATTAGCAGACGGGGAGTTAAGTTGCTTCATCCGAATGGGTAGCGACTTGAAGAACAACTACTACGAATATGAGATTCCGCTGAAGTTGACCGCTCCGGGAATATATAACAACAACTCAGAAGCGGACCGCGAGATCGTTTGGCCGAAAGAGAACATGTTCGATTTTAACCTCTCCATCTTCCCTGAGACTAAGACGGCTCGTAACAAAGCGCGGCGTGCAGGCAATGACGGAGTAAGCAACACCCAACGCTACGAGCAGTACGACGGAAATAACAAAGTGACCGTTCTCGGAAACCCGACGCTGGAAGATATATCAAGCATCATGATCGGTGTGCGCAACACGGGTCAGCGCGTAGTAGGCGGTGAGGTATGGGTAAACGAGTTACGTTTGAGTCAGTTCAACGAGCAAGGCGGTGTAGCCGCACAAGCGAACGCATCGCTGGCAATCAGTGACATCGCACAGGTGAACGTAGCAGGACACTTGGAAACGGCAGGTTACGGTTCTATCGAAGCTAACGTAATGGACCGCAACATGGATAATTTCTACCAGATATCCGTCAGTGCAGCATTGGAAGCAGGTCGTCTGTTACCGGAGAAAGCAAAGATCCAGTTACCGCTGTACGTATCGTACAGCAAGGACAAGACGAGTCCGGAGTTCGACCCTCTGGATACCGATGTGCGGTTGTCGGAGACGATGAGTACATACGAAACCAAGCGTGAGCGCGATTCAATCGCAGCGATGACCAACACCGTACATGAGTCGCTGTCTTTCTCTGCCACGAACATGAAACTCGACCAACACTACACAAAGAAACGCGACCTGTTCATCGACCCGGCTAACTTCTCCGTATCTGCCTCTTACAACAAGCAGTCCGAACGTTCGCCGGAGATAGAGACCAATTACACAACCGATCATAAGGGTTCGTTCCAATACGCGTATAACTTCAACCCGAAACCGTGGGAGCCGTTCAGCAAGGTCGAGAAAGTACAGAAAGTGAAAGCCCTCAAGGAGTTGAATTTCTATTACCTGCCGCAATCATGGGCATTCAACATGAACATGCACCGTACTTTCAGTCACATGAAGATGCGTGACCTCGCGGGCGAAGCAACCGCTCAAGCGATGGATCTGACTTATAGCAAGGACTTCACTTGGGATCGTAACGTGGACATCAAATACGACCTGACGAAGAACATGAAGTTCACTTTCCAATCATCCATGAACGCCATCATCGACGAGGGTAAGTACACACCGGAGATCTTGAAAAGCCAGTATTTCGACGATGAGTTCATCCACGACAAATACGCGGCATGGAAAGATACTATCCAGCGTTCTTTAGCTCGGTTCGGCAAGCCATACGCTTACCAGCAGGTCTTCACTGCCAGCTGGAACGTGCCGTTCAACCGCATCCCTTATCTGGATCCGTTCACGGCGAACGCATCGTACAACGCGAACTATAACTGGACTCGTAACGCTGCCTCCACCGGAAGCGGCGAAAACAGAGGTAACACTGTCAGTTCGTTGCAGACTTGGCAGGTGGACGGAGGTATCAATTTCGAGACATGGTACGGCAAATCCAAATACTGGAAACAAATCACTCAACTATACTCGGGTAGAGGATCCCGACGCACGTTCAAGCCGAAGACCTATACACAGACAGCCTCACTGAAGAAAGGCGAGGCGATCGAAGTAACCCACCGTCTGAATAGCGAGATGCTGATTGTGAGTGTGGCAGACTCGACCGGTAAGCGCGTACCGGTATCTTTCCGTCCCGAAGGCAACACCAAAGTGTCGATCACACCGAAAGCGGATTGCGATGTAGCCACGATCACCGTCACTACCCGGGACCCGAACAAACGGACACCGGCTCAAGTGACAGGCGATATGTTCACTTACCTCGGTACGATGCTTCGTAAGTTACAAATCACTTATCGCGAAACTAACTCAATGACGCTACCGGGATTTGCTCCGGAGGCAGGATTCATGGGCCAGTCACGTGTGAACGGACGATACGCACCGGGCTTTGATTTTGCGTTCGGTTTCATACCTGGAAATATGTTGGAGCGCGCAAAGGAAAACGGCTGGTTATCCGGCGACACCTCAGTGGTTCAACCCGCTACTCGCGCGCATACAGAGGATCTGGACATCAAGTTGACACTCGAACCGCTTCCGGGACTCAAAGTGCAGTTAACCGGTAAGCGTTACTACGCACAATCGACCTCTACAATTTATAGTTACGAGCAGTTCCAAGAAAACGTAACAGGCTCGTTCAATATCACACAATGCGCTATCGGAACAGCTTTCAGTCGGATTGGCAGTCAGGAGGAGAACTTCGCAAATAGCACTTACGACCGTTTTCTGGAGAACCGTATTGAGTTGACCGATCGGGTTCAAGGTCAATACGAAGGCATCATCATGCCGACCACAGGATTCTTGAGTCATTTGACAGAAGGCGTACCATATGACCCTATCAAACACGGAACGGTCAGTCCTAACTCCGCCGATGTGCTTGTACCGGCATTCCTCGCCGCCTACACGGGTCGCAGCGCTTCGTCTATCAGCCTCAATCCATTCTTGGGTATCCTCAAAATGCTGCCTAACTGGTCCGTGACGTACGATGGTCTGGGACGACTGCCGTGGATGAAAGATCACTTCAAATCCATCACCCTGACGCACGCTTACACTTGTAAGTACGCTATCTCGTCGTTCGGCAGTTATTCAACCTGGGTAGGAGCAGACGGCAGCAACAAAATGATCGGTTTTGTGCGAGACGTGACGAACGACAAACCTCGTCCAAGCTCAGCATATGACATCAGCAATGTGACGTTGACTGAGGCTTTTGCACCGCTCATCGGATTGAACATGACGATGAAAAACTCGCTCAATTTCAAGGCGGAGTACCGCAAACAACGCAACTTGGCGTTGAACGTGACCTCAGCACAGTTAACCGAAGGTCATACATCTGAATTCGTAGTCGGAGCCGGTTATACGGTGAAGAACCTCAATTTCATACGTAAAGGCAAAGACGGTGGAGAGAAGAAAGTAAGCAATGACCTCAAGTTACAGGTTGATTTCTCCTATAAGGACGTGAAGATGCTTCTCCGTAAGATCCCGACCGCTCTGCCGGAGAGAGGTAGCATGGACTACGACCGCGGTCTGTCACAGGCTTCGTCGGGTAATAAAGTGCTGGCTATCAAGATCTCCGCTGACTATGTGTTGAGCCAGAAGATCAATATTCAGCTCTTCTATGACCATCAGGGCACAACACCGCTTATCTCGTCCTCTTATCCCGTTAAGGCTGACAACGTGGGCTTGAACATCAAGCTTATGCTCACGAGATAAGGTGAAAGATGAAAGGTGAAAGATGAAAGGATGAGAGGGTGTATAAAGTAGGCATCATCGGACCGGAGAGTACGGGTAAGAGTTCATTAGCCCGTTACCTCGCGCGCAGGTATAAAGGAACGTACGTGCCCGAGTACGCGCGCACGTACGTGGAGCAGAAAGGGAGCACTGACGTCACTTTTGAGGAGTTATGCAGCATCGCGAGGTATCAAGTGGAAGAATTGGCGGCTATCAGTAATCAGCCATCCGACAGCGTTTATTTCTTCGACACCGAACTCATCGTGACAAAAGTATGGTTTGATTATGCGTTCGGGTGTGTTCCTGAATGGTTCAACGAAGCTATCCGGCAGTACCCGATGGACACTTATCTGCTGACCTATCCGGATCTGCCTTGGATACCCGACCCCGCCCGATCGAATGGTTCAGATGCCATCCGAATGGAACTCTTTCAGCGATATGAAGCAGAAATAGAGGCACTCAATATCCCCTATTACATTATTAAACATACGTAAAAATGATAAAATGACATTTTATTGACATTTTTTTGCCAAAATATTTGGTCATGTCAAAAAAAAGCAGTACCTTTGCACCCGCTTTTGAAAAAAGATCGAGTCTCGTGAGACTCAGTTCGTGCACAATGAGTTGCACACGATCTGTCTCCCTAGCTCAGTTGGTAGAGCAACTGACTCTTAATCAGTGGGTCGAGGGTTCGAGTCCCTCGGGGGACACAAAAGGACATCCATTCGGGTGTCCTTTTATTTTATTTTAGATTTTCTGCAAAGCGTTCTGCCTCCTCAATTTGGTTGATTTTCCCGACGTCCATCATCCGATAATTAGTCGGTACGAAGGCGTGCAAAGGCATATGCTGCATGTAGCGTAAATAGAAATCTATGAGGGAGAATTTATCCTCTTTCATCTCCTTCAAAAGCGACAGAATCCCGGTATTTAGTATCTGCATGCCGCTGAAGGCGAGATGACATCCGTCTCGCCCTTTCAATTCTCCGGTAGCGATATTCGTCCATCCGCAAAGATGATTCTGCTCGTCAAAACAGAGATAGCGTTGGGTCTGACGGTCGGAAACCACCAACTGGCTGACTCCCGTACGCTCATAGGCGCTGATCAACGCACGGAGATCAATATTCGAGAGGATATCCACGTTGCAGGCAAGAATAGGATTATTGAAAATTTTTAATTGTTCATTTATAATTTTCTTCAGTCCTCCGCCCGTTTCCAGGAGTTGATTGCGTTCGTCGGAAATGAGGATGTTACTCCCCCACCCTTCGTTAGCGCGGACGACATCGATGATCATGTCCGGGAAATGATGCACATTGACAATGATATCGGTTATACCGGCATCCCGCAGTTTCTCCACCTGCCATTGAAGGAGGGGCTTTCCCGCAAGAGGTACCAGCGCCTTTGGTATCGTATCGGTAAGCGGTTTGAGACGTGTACCCAGACCGGCACAAAAAATCACTCCAACCATCGTTCAATCCCCCTTTCTCTATGAATCAGATGAATACGAATATTGTACTTCTCCTTGAGATGCTGCGCCAGATGCTCTGCGCAATAAACAGAACGGTGTTGTCCTCCGGTACAACCAAACGCTACCTGGAGGTTCGTAAAATCACGTTCGATGAAGCGCTCCGCATGATGATCGACAAGCTTATAAACAGACTCCAGGAAAGAGAGTATCTCACCGTCTTTCTCAAGAAAATCAATCACAGGTTGATCCAGTCCCGTGAGGGACTTATATTCATCGTACTTACCGGGATTATGCGTAGAACGGCAATCAAAGACATAACCGCCTCCATTGCCGGAATCGTCGGACGGGATTCCCTTCTTAAACGAGAACGAGTAAATCGTTACTGATAGCATATAAATAAGGATATTGGGTTTGTAACTCCGTGTTCTTTTCAAATAGTTCATGCAGGTTCTTCAGCGCCAATGGTATCGACTCCAGGAAATGGGGTTTACGTTCGAAATAACCCCTGTAACCATACGCTCCGAGCACCTGAAGGGTTCGCAACAAGACAAAATGCGGTAATGCAGCACGCCACGCTGATTCAGCCAAGCTTGGCTGAAGTTTTTTGAGTTCGTCCAAATAAGCATCTATCAGTTTGTTGCGAAGGGTCTGTGGGATGTTCGCTTTTGCCTGCCATAGGAAAGAGACTACATCGTATTGCGTGGGACCTCTACGACCTCCCTGAAAATCTATGAAGTATGGTTGGCCGTCACGAATCATGACATTTCGGCTTTGGAAATCGCGGTATAAAAAAGCCCACTCGCTCTGCTCGTTCAAAGAATAAAGACCGCTCGTTTCTCTCGCTAAAAGAGTAAAGACCAAATGGTCAAAATCGTCTTCCAATTTAGGTTCGGAGAACTCAATCTTGGTAGCTTTGAGGAAGCAGTATTTGAAATAATTGAGATCCCAGCGGATGGACCGCTCGTCGAACGCGGGAACGGGGAAACAGATGTTCCAATCGAAATCGCGCGCCCCCTCTACCTGCACGTGTGCGAGGGCGCGTAGCGTGCGTTCTAATAAGGTATATTCGTCTTCGGAGAAGACACCTGTCTCGCGTCCATGCCGTATGGCATCGAAGAGAAGCAAATCTCCCAGATCCTCCTGGGTATAACTCATCTCATCTTCGCTGACATCGTATAATTCGGGCACAGGTAATCCGAGCGCATGAAAATGCCGCGCCATGTAGATGAACGCCCGGTTCTCGTCGCGGTTAGTACCCACCACGCGAATGAGCGAACGACCGTTCTCGTCCGTCACGCGGGTATAAATTCTATTACTTCCTTGTTGCTTCATGAAAATTGAAAATTGAAAATTGAAAGGTGAAAGAGGAAAGTGGATCAACAACGGAACTGAAGAGCATGATGGATACAGGTCACTTTGCAAGGCCCGATGATATTTTCGAGTATTCCATCTGCTTCAAAAAGAAGATGTTTGCGGTATCGGATCTCTATCTCTTTGCCAACGAGGGGATAGATGAATGGCAAGTCGGTCAGACGACCGTTGAAGAGGTTCGGTAGCGCTTTAATGATTTGAGGGAACGTGGGTTTCTTGACAAACATCGCATGGAAGACGCCATCAGTAGGATCCGCTTCGGGGTTTTGGCGTATCCCGCCTCCCGAAAAAGGTCCGTTTCCGATATTCATCGTAAACAATAAATCGTCCACCGCCTCCTTTCCGTCCACCGTCAGGACCATGTGCTGCGCTTTATGCTGCGCTACAGCAGCGAAGAGACCGAATACATAATTCACACGATGCGAACCAATCAGGTGCTTCAGTACTTCCGCTTTCTTACAGCACAATGAATCCACACCAAATCCCACTGAATTGATGAAATAGCGGTGATGCTCTATCCCGTTTCGCCAATAAGTGAGGCAACCTATATCTATCGGATGTCCCTGTCCGCGGAAAAAGCGGTGAAGAGATTCCTTATGTTTTTTGTTCAGTCCCCAGAAACGTCCCCAGTCGTTTCCTGTACCTCGCGGCATAATCCCCACCTGTATCATTGCTCGCTGATCAGGCGTCAGGTTGGCACGCATGATACCATTAATCGCTTCCGAAAGCGTACCATCTCCCCCAAGAACAAGAATCTCGTCATAGCCTTTCTCGACCAACTCGCGCGCCAACTCGACGGCATGGCCCGCAAATTTGGTCACGCAATACGCAAACGGCGCATGACGCTTACGCAGCAATTTCCATAAATATATACGCTGCGCGCGGAAATAAGATTTTCCGGACTTCGGGTTGATGATGATGCCAAGCATGGTGTTTTGGTGTACGGTGTATGGTGTATAGTGTATGGTGTACGGTGTACGGTGTACGGTGTTCAAAAAGCGAGTGCAAAGGTACGAAAAAAAAATGACATACACAAATTTGTATGTCATTTTCTTTAAGAAACTTCTTTTCCCATTTAGGGAACGATTACTTGAAGAACTCGCTTAACCATCTTGATGCACTTAGAGTGCGCGCGTCCGGAGTTACCGGTTTGCAGTGTTGCGACCGCTTTCTTTGCCATAGTTCTAAGCCTTTCTAATTAGGGGTTAATTACTTAATCTCTTTATGAAGAGTGTATTTCTTCAAATAGGGATTGTACTTCATGAGCTCCAAACGATCCGGAGTATTCTTACGGTTCTTTGTGGTAATGTAACGAGACATTCCGGGAACTCCGCTGGCTTTTTGCTCTGTGCACTCAAGGATTACTTGAACGCGGGCTTCTTTACTTTTCTTTGCCATACTTCAACTCCTTTCGTTTAAGAGAGATAGCCCTTCTCAGCCGCCTGTTTCAAAGCGTTGTCGAGGCCAATCTTGTTAATAGTTCTCAGACCTGCTGCACTCACGTTCAGCTCGATCCATACATCCTGTTCTACCCAGTAGAACTTGCGGCGGAAAAGGTTCACATCAAAGCTGCGCTTCGTGTGACGTTTCGAGTGCGAAACGTTGCAACCGCCCATGGCTTTCTTGCCTGTAATTTGACAAATTTTTGACATTGTTGTATATATTTTATATTTATTTCAAATTCGGGGATTCTCCGCATATCAACACGAAAAATCGCGCAAAGGTACTACTTTTTTTTGAATTGAGCAAATTTTCGAGCAAAAAACTTTATTTTTTTTTGCAAATTGAAGTAATTTTGCTCAATTTTCGTCCATAGTTCATCAAAATAATACACAAATGCTCATTCTTCTTGCAAGCCAAGCCCCCCAAAACTGACATGTGTCTTTTTGCTCTATCAGCAAAAGATATCTCATTTACCATTTCTTCTGACGAAAGAGGCCGCCGAGGAGGGAGAAGAGGATGTAGAAGGGATAGAGGAGCTCAAGCAGAAGAGCCACGTACCACGGGGTATGGTGTATGGTGTACGGTGTATGGTGTACGGTGTATGGTGTATGGTGTACGGTGTACAAAGCTTCGCGATGACGAATGAGAGAGTACTCTATCGGGAACTTGATCAGGAGGATCAGAGGACAGAGAAGCTGAAGGAGGTTAGCGGCTACGATGAGTGCGCCGCAACGGAGGATATCCGGGTCAGTGTATTTGGGTGCTTTGCCTGCCCAACGCATTCTCTGGCGGAAGAAAGCACGCCATGTGGGAGCAGGATGAACGACGGCGGTGAAGTCGGGTTCGTCGATGACGGTGATCTTATAGCCGCGTTTTTTCATGGCTTCCAAGAGGAACATATCGTCGCCGGAAGGTATCTCCGGATGAAGATCGGGTTCACAGGCCAGCCACGCCTCGCGGCGAACGATGAGGTTCGCGCCCGAACACATGACAGCATGTCCGGCTTTCGCCGTACGCATGGTTAGTTCCTGGATGGCGGCGTATTCGGCAATTTGTAATTTTTCCAATAAAGATGGCTTGTCGCTTTCGCTTTCCATCTTTAAGGGCAAAATTACAAGACCGGCTTCGCCTGTTAGACCGCTTACGCTGTTAGACCACTGCGTTGTAAGACCGGCGCCTTGCGCCTGTAAGATAGGCGGCAGGATGACATCGTCATCGTGGAGCCAGACGTATCCTGTCGTGGCGGCGTGGATGAGTTTGGATAGGGCATGTTTTTTACCTAAATTGTCATCGTTGACACCTCGAATAGGGGTAATATGGGTAATGGTTTTTGTATCTACAATAGTTGGACATTGTAGGTCGTTGCCGTCTCGTTGCCGTCTCGTTGCCGAGTGAAGATCAGAAAACTCAGGATAACTCTTACTGATACATCGTTGTTCGGATTCAGAGACCGGAAAATCTGCCGCCAAAAGCGCCATCGCCATACGGTGGTCGTTGCGGACTTCGTGAAGACGGACGGCTTCGAGACGGTCGGACTCCTTGAAACGGAGACGGTCGGTGCCGGTGGCAAGGAGCTCTATTCCGAGGCGTTCACAGGTAAGAGCGATGGCGGGATAGAGATCCGGACAGTTAGAAAAGTCGATTTCTAATTGACGATTTGACGATTGACGAGGTACGATTGATTGACGATGGGAATGATTGACGATTTTCGCGCCTTCGGGGGTGAAAGTCGTTTGGACGCCAAAATATTTTGCGTAGAGGTCAGCGACGATGCGGTCGCCTTGGAGGGAATCGGGTCGGAGACCTTCGAGGAGGAGTTCGCCACCATGGATGGCTATGTACTCATACCAGTAACTGGCAGCCGACCAATCGGCTTCCAGAAGACCGCCTTCGGCTGTAAGACCGCTTTGCTGTAAGACCGTTTCACTGTAAGACCGCTCGCGAAGCTCGCTGTAAGATTCAGCTATTCGGCGGCTCATGGTGATATAGGGGGATTCGTTGGGAGTGACGGGGATGGGTTCGCCGTGGAGGATGAGGGCAGAGGTCGTTTGGGTCGTCGGTTTACCGTCGCGCTCCATGAGTCGCGGATCGCCGGTAAGGGTGATCGGTGCACCGGGATAACATTTGGCGATGTGGACTTGGAGGAAGCGGAGGGCGGTACCGCAGTTTTTCAAGGGAATAACCCCACCCCGACCCTCCCCACAGGGGGAGGGAGAGGGGTAAGAAGCATACTCATTTGGGGTGCCATATAGATCTCTGATTTTTTCTAAGGCATCGTGGAGGACGAGGACGTCGTCGGGCATATCCGAAGAGACCCGCATGAGCGGATCTCCATGGATAGCCTGCAATAGAAGGATTCTATTGGCTATAGATTTTGATATCGGAAGTTTAATGTGGTCCACAAATTAACCAGATTAAACGGATTGTCTGCTCGGCATATATGCCGAGAGTTGAACTAATTAATTGATGTCTGGCAGCGGACTATAGTCGCGAGAATAACGGAGGTGTTGCTCGATATAACCTTCCGTGAAGTCGATCTTGACATCCGTGATGTTGCCTTCGGCATCGCGCACGGCGGTGTAAACAGGGTTCACGAAACCTTTGTAGGGCGCAAGATTGAGTTTCTGATAACGGGCAAGAATCTCTTTGTGGAGGTCTTGGTTGACCTTGACGGCGTATTTCTCGACCATCTCTTTGGCGGCAGCGTAGTCGCCTTCGGAAGTGATGCGTTGGATCTCTGCGAGGAGTTCTCCATAGAGACGGCGGAGACCCTGGTAATCGTTGATGCGGAGGTAGTGCTTGCCGTCACGCTCGATGATCTCCACCTCTTTGTTCGTCGCGTGCTCATAGACCCAGTTGGCGATGAGTTGGCGGTTACGCATATGTGCTTCCTCAATGTCTTTGCCCGGCTCAATACGCACGAGTTGGGTCATGAGACCGTTCATCTGCTGCTGGTAATAACCGGCTTTGAAAGCTTCTTCGTTGGGCAGGAGACCGAGTTCCACGAGTTTCGGGTCGCCCAAGAAATACAAGCCAAAGAGGTCTGCGCGGGCTTCCTCGATGGTCGAAGCGTGCTCTTTGAGGGCATCTTTGGTCACACCCGGCAGGAGTTTGCCGGAACCGTGACCGACACACTCGTGAAGGTCGGTATGCAGGTCGCCGCAGAGGGCTCCGTATTTCTCATAGAGGCTGCGGATCTCATCGTCGATCATGAACTCCTCGTTGAAGCCGTTACCCTTCGCTGCCTCGTTGTATGCGTGCATGAGGTTGTCAATGGTGACGGACTTGGAGCCGTACTCTTTGCGGATCCAGTTAGCGTTCGGCAGGTTAATGCCGATGGGCGTAGCGGGATAACAATCGCCGGCAAGGATAGCGGCGGTGATGACCTTGGCGGTTACACCTTTGACCTCTTCTTTTTTGTATTTGGGGTCGGTGGTGGAGTGGTCCTCAAACCACTGGGCGTTGTCGGAGATGAGTTGGGTACGTTTGGTAGCCGCGAGGTCTTTGAAGTTAACCATAGACTCCCATGTTCCGGTGATGCCGAGCGGGTCGGAATAGGTCTCCGTGAAGCCGTTGACGTAGTCCACACGGCTGTCGAGATCGCGCACCCACGCGATACAATATTCATTGAAGGTCTTGAGGTCACCCGTTTCGTTGAAGGAGATCATCTTCTTGATTACCTCGCGTTGCAGGTCGTTCTCCGCATATTGAAGCGCCTCTTTCAGCCAATACACCACATGCTCGAGTGCCTCACCGTAGAGTCCGCCCACTTTATAGACACGCTCTTCGATTTCGCCTTTCTCGTTCTTGACGAGTTGGGAGTTGAGACCGATCCAGAGGGGTTCTGGTGAGTCGTCCTTATGAGCAGCGTACCATGCTTCCGCTTCGGCTTGGGTGACGCCCTCGCCGTAGTAGTTACCGGCGGAGTTGAGAACCAGATCCACGCCGTCCTGTGCGGTAGTGCGTTTGGGCATGACAGCGGGGTCGAACATCACCGGCAGGATAGCCTGATCGTAGGTCACGCCGGCTTTCTCGCAGGCGTTAACGAACCATTCTTGGGTGAATTCCGGAAGGAACTTATCCTCGGAATAATGATGATGGATACCGTTGGAGAACCAGACGCGTTTGAGGTATTTCTCGAAGACGGACCAATCTTGGTCGGTACATTGTACTTTGTCCTTTTGCGCATAGAGCGCCTCGCAGGTACGACGAATACGGAGGTTGTAACGGCCGTTTTGGTCAAAGAGGATGTCTCGTCCCCAAAGGGCAGCTTCAGTCAAGCAGTAGAGCAGTTGCTTCTGCTGCAAGCTCAACGAATCGAACTCCGGTACATCGTAACGGAGGATTTCCAGGTCATAAAACTTATCCACGTTGTATTGGAATTTTTGCTCTTTCGGCCGACACGCACAAACAAGTGCCGCCCAAAGAATAATCATTGTTAATTGAAAAAAAGTTGATTTCTTCATATATTCAAGAATAAATTTGCCTGCAAAGGTACAACAATTTTTGCACATACGCAAATAATTCGCGTTTTTATTTGCATATGTTAGAATTTTTTTGTACCTTTGCGCCCGATTTTGAAATTTATATATAATAATTATATATGAGATATCTTATTTCAGGAGGAGGAACCGGAGGTCATATCTTCCCTGCCGTGAGTATAGCGAACGCGTTGAAGGAGTTAGATCCGGAAGCGCAGATATTGTTTGTAGGCGCGTTAGGTCGCATGGAGATGGAGCGCGTACCTCAAGCGGGTTACGAGATTGTCGGCTTGCCGGTACGTGGTTTTAACCGTTCGCAGCCTTGGAAGAATATCTCCGTGCTTTTTGACCTCTTCAAATCCATCCGTATGGTGAAGCGTATCATCCGCGAATTTCGTCCGGACGTAGGAGTGGGAGTCGGCGGTTATGCGTCCGGTGCGGCAATGTGGGCAGCATCTCAGATGGGAATACCAATCCTGCTGCAAGAGCAAAACGGTTTTGCCGGCGTAACTAACAAAATCCTCAAGAACAAAGCTGCGAAGATATGCGTAGCGTACGAAGGGATGGAACGTTTCTTCCCCGCCGAGAAAATTATCCTGACCGGAAATCCTGTTCGGCAAAACCTGACGACCGGAGTCAAGAGTCAAGAGTCAGGAGTCAAGAGACTTTTGATCATCGGCGGGTCTCTGGGTGCACGGACGATCAATGAGGCGGTGATGGGGGCTATCAGTAGTCAGGTTTCAGGGCTCAGCGCTATTCATATTGTCTGGCAGACCGGAAAGACCTATTACGAGCGCTGTAAGGCTGCATGGGAAGCAGCGGGCAGCCCCTCCAACATTGAGGTGCATGATTTTCTCTCGGATATGCCCGACCAATATGCGAACGCAGATTTGGTGATCTCGCGTGCGGGTGCTTCATCCATCAGTGAGCTATGTCTTTTGGGTAAACCGTCGATACTCGTGCCGTCGCCTAACGTAGCGGAAGATCATCAGACGCATAACGCGATGGCGCTGGTTAAGAAAGAGGCGGCGGTATTGGTACGCGACGCAGAGGCTTCCGAGAAACTGCTCCCCACCGCACTACAGCTACTCCAGGACGAGAAACAACTGCAGAAACTACATACCAACATTCTCCAATTGGCGCAGAAAGACTCCGCCAAACGCATCGCAGAGGAAGTGATGAAACTAATTGAAAAATGAAAATTGAAAGGAAGAAGGACGAAGGACCATCGACCAACGACCAATGACCTGACTGAAAGGAAATGAAAGAATTCATTGAAAAAGCAAAACATATTGTTATTTTTACCCACATGGCACCGGATGGAGATGCCATGGGGTCGAGTTTGGCACTCTATCACTATGTGATGGACCGCTTCGCAAAAAGATCATCACTCAGTGACAACAAGACCGCTATCGCTGCAGGACCGCAGGCAGAGCCTGCCGAGAGGACAGTCCACGTCATTGTGCCCAATGCTTTTGCGGCATTCTTCAACTGGATGCCGGGTTCGGCACAGATTTTGATATATGAAAAAGAGCCGCAGCGTTGTAACGGGTTGATTGCCGAAGCAGATCTGATCATCTGCACCGACTTCAACGACCCTAAACGGATTGGTCCGATGGGCGAAAAAATGCTCGCCAACCCTTGTACGAAGATACTCATTGACCACCATATTATGGATGAGCGGGTGAGAGGATTAGTGGATGATGGGCTCTGGTCGGAGATACACTCGCACCCGGAGGCGAGCTCGAGTTGCGAGATTATGTATGGGTTGTTAACCGCCGAGAGTTGTCAGCCGACTACCATCAGTCAAGAGATTGCAACCTGTATTTACACAGGTTTGATGACCGATACGGGCAATTTCAGTTATAACTCCACCCGCGCAGAGTTATACGACATCATAGCCGCTCTTTTACGCGCGGGCGTGAAAAAGGATGAGATTTACAATGCGGTCTTTAACCAATACTCCACCGACCGCGTTCGATTGACCGGATATGCGCTGTATCGCAAAATGCGTATCTACCCTGAATATCACCTGGCACTCATTACCCTCAGCGCCGATGAACTGGAGCGATACCATTACCAAATAGGCGATACGGAGGGTTTGGTGAACATGCCGCTACAGATAGCCGATGTCTTTTATTCGGTTTATATGCGGGAGGAACGCCCAAAACCCGGCACTCCCAAATCACGAATCCGGATATCCTTCCGCTCGCAGGGCGACCGACCAGTGAACATATGGGCGTCCGAAATTTTCCACGGGGGAGGACATATGAATGCTTCGGGAGGTGAACTATTCGGCACCCTCGAACAAGCAGTAGCACTTTTTGAAAAAAGTTTCAAAAATTATTTGAAGATTTAAGATTTAAAGATTATATATTTATGAAAAAATCATTTTTATTTGCAGCTGCCCTTACTTTCGGACTGAGCGTTTGGGCGCAGAGTGAGACACTGATGACGATCAATGGTAAAGCTATCAGTGCAGAGGAGTTTTTGTACATTTATGAGAAGAACAACCAAGCGGGCGCTATCGATCCCAAGACCATGGACGAGTACCTCGACATGTTCATCAATTTCAAACTTAAAGTAGCAGAAGCAGAGAGTCAGGGAATCGACACTACCGAGTCTTTCCGTAAAGAGTTGAAGGGTTATCGTGCTCAGGCTACTCCCAAATACCTGCAGGACGAGGCAGCAATGGACAGCCTGATTGAGATGAGTTGGCGTCATATGGCAAAAGATCGTCGTGCGGCGCATATCGCCATCCAATGTCCCCCTACCGCCAGCAAACAAGAGGAGGACAGTGTGCTGGCCCTGATCAACGATGCCCGCGAACGCGTTACTGTCGGCAAGATGAAAACTGAAAGGAAGAAAGTGAAAGGGAAATGGCGTGAGATAGAGAAACGTCAACCCGTAGAGGCTTTCGATGTAGTAGCTCGCGAAGTAAGCACCGACCCCAATGTGGGCGAGAGCGGTGGTGAACTGGGATGGATCACTCCTTTCCGTTACGTCTATCCGTTGGAAGAGGCCGTATATAACACGCCTGTTGGTCAGATCAGCGAGGTTTTCCGCACCCAGTATGGTTTTCATATTGTATTAGTAGAGGAAGAGCGCGATCATAAAGAGGTCAAAGCGAGTCATATCATGAAGATGGTGCCCCGCGGCGAGAAGACGGATAGTCTGGACGCAGTCAAGAAAGCCCTGATAGACTCCATTGCACGCGTAGTGAACAAAGACAACTTCGCTGAGACAGCAATGCGTGAGTCGGACGACCGCGGCAGTAGTGTCAAAGGAGGTGAACTCGGATGGTTCGGCAAAGGAATGATGGTTAAAGAGTTTGAGAATGTAGCTTTCGGTCTTCAGCCTTCTGAGATCAGTGCACCTTTCCGTACGAACTACGGATGGCATATCATCCTCAAAGAGGGCGAACGTGGCATCCTGCCGTTGGACTCGATGCGCGCCCAGATAGCCCGCCAAGTACAACGCGACGAGCGCGCCAAAGAGGCAGACAAGAGTTTTGCACGCAAGACACGCGCCGAGTACCATTTGCCTGCTCAGATGAGCGATGCCGATGTCAAGGCCTATGCCGATGCACACCTAGAGGAAAAATATCCAGAGTTGAAGAACCTCGTACAAGAATACCACGACGGCATCTTGCTCTTTGAAGTATCGCTCCGCGAAGTATGGGATAAGGCAGCCAAAGATACAGCAGGTCTTGAGGCTTTTTTCGCTGCTCATAAGAAAAACTACACATGGGACAAACCTCACTTCAAGGGTTATCTGCTCCAATGCAAAGACAAGAGCAGCGCTAAAGCCGCACAGGCTATTATCAAGAGCGCACAGCCGGATTCAGTGAAGAGCTATATCCAGCATCGCGTTAACTGCGACAGTCTCAATTATGTAAAGATGCAGCAGGGACTTTGGGAAGAAGGTAAGAACGCTGCCATCGACAAATATGGTTTAAAGCTCAAGAAAGCCGAATACACCCCGAGCGAGGAGTTCCCTGTGGTGGTTTGTGTAGGAAAGAAACTGAAAGCTCCCTCCACATGGGAAGACGTCAAAGGCAAAGTGACTACCGACTATCAGGATTATCTGGAGGCAGAGTGGATCAAAAAACTACGCGCCAAATATCCGGTAGTTATTGACCAAAACGTTTGGGAGAAGATTAGGAAATAATTGACAATTGAGATGCGAAAGAACGCACAGTACATATTTATTGTAGGTCTGATCCTTCTGCTATACGGAGCGCTGCAAATGCGCCCCGTACGTTGGGATCTGACGGACGATAAACACTACAGTCTGAGCGAAGCATCCAAAACCCTTCTCAGGCAGACCGATTCTCCTGTCGAAGTGACGTTGCTCCTAGACGGCGACCTCAATGCCGGTTTTCGACGGCTCAAGAAAGCAGCAGAAGAGACACTCGCAGAGATGGGAGTGTTTGGACAATTAAAAATTAAAAATTACGAATTAACTTCCTCTTCGACGGACAGCCTTAATAAAATAGGTCTGCGACCGATTGTCATCCATGAGCGGGAGCAGAACGGCAAGACCGCACAGACCACTATCTATCCCTATGCACTGATGTGCTATAAAGGGCGGCAGACCGTCGTTTCCTTGCTAAAGAACACGCGCGGTCTGAGCGGCGAAGAGAACCTCAACGCCAGTATAGAGCAGCTCGAGTTCGCGTTCATGGAGGCACTGCAAGGGCTGACTCGCACCGAGACACCACGGATAGCTATCCTTGAGGGACATAACGAACCCGATGAGGCTCATACCTACGACCTCATGACCGCACTCAGTAAGTATTTTCAGGTAGATAGAGGGAGCTTAGACGAAAGACCGATTAACATTCATCTGCTAGACGGATACAAGGCGGTGTTAGTGATCAGTCCGCAGACTGCATTCAGTGATGCCGAGCGGTTCATCATCGACCAGTATATCATGCGCGGAGGTACGGTTCTATGGTCTTTAGACGGCGTACGATTCAGTGAAGATGTATTGCAACAGGATGGATTCACACCTATCGTTGCTCTCGATCTGGGCCTCACCGAAATGCTTTTCCATTACGGAGTACGAATCAATTCCGCCTTGGTGCAAGATATCCAATGTCTCTCCATTCCGGTCAACGTGAGTACCGATCCCCAGCAACCCAACCTGCAGCCTATGCCTTGGACTTTTGCTCCTCTGTTGCTTACCAGCGAAGGCTCGCCTATCACCAAAGGTTTAGGACAAGTGATGAGCACATTCGTCTGCCCGATAGATGCCGTGGGCGGAGAGGACGGAATAGAGAAACGCATCCTGTTAGCTACCAGCACCGCCAGCCGAGTCACCGCGACACCAGGGGAAGTCAACCTCAGCGACGTCAATCCCGATCTGAACACTTTTCAGTACCAATACATACCGGTTGCTGTATCATTGGAAGGAAAGTTTAACAGTGCGTACGCTCACCGCATGATACCCGAAGGGGTGGAAAGCGACGAACCTATTCGTAAAAGCAGCGTAAAAACACGACAAGTGGTGATCGGCAGCGGTAGTATATTACTGAACGAGACCCAACGCAGCCAACCTCTTCCGATGGGGTACGACCGATACAGCGGTATGCAGTTCTCCAATAGAGACTTAGCGGTCAATACCCTCTTATGGATGACCGACAGCGAAGGACTGATCAGTCTGCGCGAAAAGACCGTCACAATGCGCCTTATCAATGACCGCCGCGCACACGAGCAACGCACACAAATACAATTAATCAGTACCATCAGTCCCGTAGCTCTTTTGGCACTCATCGGTGGATTGGTTTATGTGATAAGAAAGAGAAAATTTGAGAAATAGGAGCGAAAAAACATGAAGAAATATTTTTCCATATTGATTATTTTGTGTACGGTTGGCATCCATGCACAAGAGTTACTCCCTTACCCATTAGATACCATCAACGGCGAGGAGTTTTACCGTTATGAGATCGAACGCAGCATCGGTTTATACCGCATCAGTGTAAATTTTGGAGTTCCTCAGAGCGAGATTATCCGCTATAACCCACAGATTCAAGAGTATGGTATCCGATATGGTGAGACACTCTCTATCCCTACCAAACGCCCTGTGGTGCGACAAACGGAAGCCGTTGTTGTTTCTACCACGGTTACCGAGACTGTCGTACCAACAGAAGTAACGGTAAGCGATGAGAGATTAGAGGTAAACAATGAGGAAACAGAAGTAGTCGAACTGGCAATGATGCTACCTTTTGAGAGCAAACAGACCAAGCGCAGCGCGAATGCCGATCGTATGATGGAGTTTTATCAAGGAGCACTCCTAGCACTACAAGAACTGCAGAACGACAGCACCCTCTATCGCCTACGGGTTTATGACACAGAGCGTAGCGAACGTCGTGTGAACGCGTTGTGTGAGAGCACGGAATTGGATAGTACACAAGGTATCATCGGATTGGCGTACCCCATCCAGATAGAGCGCATGGCGCAATGGTGCGATCTACACCAAGTACCACTCTTGCTTCCATTCAGCGATGATATAGACCTCGCGACACACCCGCAAGTTCTGCAATTCAACTCAGCGGACGCACAGGAAGCGGATAGCCTCTGCCAATGGTTCAAATCACAAGACAGCATTCATTGCGTAATGATCGAAGTGAAAGAGACTGATATTGTAGGCTCCGTACGCACCCTTCGCAAACACATAAAAACGAACGGTATAGCCTACACCGGTATGGCGCTCCGCGACGTACTGAACGACTCCGCTGCCTATGCTTTGGACAAAGAAAAAGAGAATATCATCATCCTGCATAGCGATAGATACCAACACGTACGGATTCTGATGCCACACCTGCTCAAACTTCAACAAGCGGGTTACTCGATCCGTATTGTCAGTCATTACGCATGGATTCAAGAAGAGATTGGACTGCCACAAGTATATACATCCGTCTTCACAGAAAATACGGCTCTCGAGGCATATGACACCAACCGAAACCTGTATTTCGCCAATACCCACGTTGGAGATACACCGCGTTACGACCTCTTGGGTCACGATCTGATGAAAGCTCTTGTCGAATGGCTCAAGGGCAAGAAAGAGACAGAAGGTCTGCAATCCCTTATTCGTTGGCAACAAAAAGAAAACGGAGGATATCAAAACGCCAACGTGAAAGTATGTACGAAGGACTAAAATAATTGAGAATTGAAAATTGAGAATTGATAATTTTGAATCCTAAATTTAAACATAGAAGAGCGTGGTTAGGGCTGATGATCCTCGTATGCTTCGTCTTTCTATGCCTTCCTGCATGGGCTCAACCCCGTTTGCGGGCACCGGAGTATTACGTCGGTTTTCATGGAGGTATAAGTGCCAGTACCGTCATCTTCTCCCCTTCCGTTGGCCAGATGAAACCCATCACCGATGCGTGTATATTAGGAGGTAACGGGGGCTTTGTATTCCGCTATGCCGGACATAAATACTGCGCCTTCCAGATGGAACTCAATTATGCCGGACACGGATGGGCGGAAGGAACAGCGGCAACGGGAAAATACTACAGACGATTACACTATTTGGAACTACCAATTCTCTTTCATCTGAACTTCGGAACTGAAGTAGGGCGATGGTTCTTCAATGTAGGACCACTGGTGGGTATATGCGTCAAGGATGACGGCAACTATGGTACACTTGTAAACGGAGAAACAGCGACCCAATATGAAAAGATTCATAAACCATTCAAATGGGGCGCGACTGCAGGTACAGGTTTTTATATCAACACTACCAAAGCCGGACTATACCAATTTGAAGTGCGATTCAATTATTCGGTCAACGGCATATTCGGCACCGGAGCTTCCGACCATTTCAATATGGCAAGTCCCATGGATCTGAGCATAAACCTCGGCTGGCTGATACCAATCCGCCCAAAGAAAAAAGTGAAAATTGAAAGTTGAACATAAAAAAATGATAATATATGAAAACCAATTATGAAGTTCGGTACGCATCAAACCCGATTGATGCCAAGAGTTATGACACCACACGTCTGCGTAAGGATTTCCTTATTGAGAACGTATTTGTGAAGAACGAAGTGAACATGGTGTACTCCATGTATGATCGCATGGTTGTAGGCGGCGCGATGCCAGTAGGCGAAACGTTACTGCTCGAAGCAATTGATCCGCTCAAGGCACCTTTCTTCCTCACCCGCCGCGAAATGGGTATCTTCAACGTAGGCGGTAAGGGTCGCGTCCTTGCGGGCGACAAGGTCTATGAGTTGGACTACAAAGAGGCACTCTATCTCGGTCGCGGCGATCGCGAGGTGAAGTTCGAGAGTCTTGACGCCGCCAAACCGGCACTCTTCTATTTTAACTCCACTACCGCGCATTGCACCTATCCGGATAAGAAAGTGACGAAAGCGGACGCCGTAGTGGCACACATGGGAAGTCTGGAGATGTCCAACGAACGTGACATCAACAAGATGCTCGTAAACCAAGTACTGCCGACCTGTCAGTTACAGATGGGTATGACCAAATTGGCTCCGGGCAGCGTTTGGAACACCATGCCGGCACATGTACACAGCCGTCGTATGGAGGCTTATTTCTATTTCGAGGTGCCCGAAGAGCAAGCCGTTTGCCATTTTATGGGCGAGGTAGATGAGACACGACATATCTGGATGAAAGGCAACCAAGCTGTGCTCTCGCCCGAATGGTCTATCCATAGCGCAGCAGCTACTCATAATTACACCTTCATCTGGGGAATGGGCGGTGAAAACCTCGATTACGGCGATCAGGATTTCAGTAAGATTACGGACCTCAAGTGATTTTTGAAATTAAAAATTAAAAATTAAGAATTAAAAATTGTCCGACAAATGACAAACTTATTTTCTTTGGAAGGCAAGAACGCCTGGGTGACGGGTGGTTGCTACGGAATAGGATTCGCGATCGCTAAGGCTTTCGCACAAGCAGGGGCAGAAAACATCATTTTCAATGCCCGGAGTCAGGAAGCAATTGATAAAGCCTATGAGCTCTATCACGCGGAAGGTATAATGAACGCGCACGGGTACGTGTGCGATGTGACGGACGAGAAAGCAGTCAAAGCCCTTGTGGAGCAGATTCATGCAGAGATAGGTGATATTCATATCCTCGTTAACAACGCCGGCATCATCAAGCGTATCCCGATGCACGAAATGAAGCGTGAGGATTTCCAGCAGGTGATTGATATCGATCTGGTAGCGCCTTATATCGTTTCTGCCGCTGTACTGCCGGAGATGATGGAGAGACGCGAAGGCAAGATCATCAATATCTGTTCGATGATGTCAGAACTCGGCCGCGAGACGGTAAGCGCTTACGCTGCAGCTAAGGGCGGATTGAAGATGTTAACCCGTAATATCTGCTCCGAGTACGGCGAGTATAACATCCAGTGCAATGGTCTCGGTCCGGGATATATCGCGACACCGCAAACAGCTCCGTTGCGTGAACCGCAAGCAGACGGCAGTAAACATCCGTTCGATGCGTTCATCTGCGCCAAGACTCCTGCCGGGCGTTGGTTGGAGGCGGATGAACTGGGTGCACCGGCTGTATTTCTGGCAAGTCACGCCAGCGATGCCGTCAACGGACAGATTCTTTATGTGGACGGGGGTATATTAGCTTATATCGGCCGTCAACCCAAATAATCCGTTATGACGAAAGATATGAAGAAATTATTATTTATAGTTTGCGCGTTGCTCGCGCTGACGGGTTGTCAGAAAGAGGCGGTGCAGCCAAAAGTGTACGGACGTTATGTACCCGAGCGGAAAGATGACTTTGCGTGGGAGAACGAGTACGCGGCATTCCGCATGTACGGACCAGCGCTTCGTCCGGAGAATCCTTCAAACGGCGTGGATCTATGGTTGAAGGCGAGTCCGGAGTTAGTGGTGGACAGTTTCTACTACCGCGAGCATGTGTTAGGTATGCCATACCATATTAACTACGGCAAAGGGCTGGACTGCTACAAAGTGGGACATACCTGCGGTGCAGGTGGTCTCGTGGTTATTGCCAATGACACCACATGGATTGGTGGTGCGTATGACCGTTGGGAGATTCTGGAGCAGACACCTCAACGATTGGTCTTCCGCCTGGAGTACGACAGCCTGCAGGTGGACGGAAGCGTGCTGCAAGAACAGATCACAATCACCGCTGAAGCGGGCGAACCGATGAATAAAGCGGAGGTGGTGATTACCGGTGCATACACAGGTGAAATGCTCGTGGGAGGTGGTATATACATGCATGACACCATAGATCATTTTGAGGTCTATGAGGAGTTGGGCACCGTCTTCTACGAAGAAGAAGCATTGAGCGACAAGACCGCTGCTAAGATGAACTACGACTACAACGGTTCTACTTCGCAGGGACGTATTTATCTGACCGTTCGTACCCCTGAGGCAACGATAACAGACATCCAAGACGGCAATTTAGTGGCAGTTAAACCCTATACCTTGGGCGATACATTAACTTATTTCTTCGGGGCAACCTGGAGCGAGTGGAAATGACATACTTGATCATTCGTTTGGCGACATTAGGCAATGTAGCGATGACGGTTCCCGTAGTCGCTTCATTGAGCCGTCGCTATCCGAATGACCGATTTATCATCGCTGCCAAGAAAGACCTCGGGGCGATGTTTGCCGCGATGCCGAATGTAGAATTTCAGGAGGTAGACAATCATCTGAACTGGCGAGGCGTAATAGCACTATGGCGCAGATGGAGATACCATGTAGATGCGATGATCGACCTGCAGGCCGTTCTTCGTACGCGCACATTGGGCACATTGATGCGATTATGTGGAGTACACGTCACACAGGTTCATTACGGGCGTATTCGCAAACATCTAATCACCGTGTGGGGAATAGGAGCCCAACAACTGCCGACGGAGTTTGACCGATACAGGGATGCGTTCCGTCGGGCAGGATTGAAGACGGATGAGGAGTTCACCGCACTGCCCGTCAATCAGGCTGCACTCCAAGTGGTAGAAGAACGATTCGGCACCAAGAAAGGACACTGGATAGGTGTGGCTCCATTTGCCAAAAGGAAATCGAATATGCTGCCCTACCGCGTGACCAAAGAGATTATTGACCAACTGACACGTCGCGACGATACACAAGTATTCCTCTTCGGAGCCGGAGAGGTCGAATGCGAGATGTTACGCCAGTGGTCCACCGTCTTTCCACATACGACAAGTGTGGCAGGACAACTCAAACTGAACCAAGAGCTGGAGTTAATGAGGAAATTAGACGTGATGATTTGCATGGACAGCGCCAACCAACATCTATCGAGTCTGGTGGGACTCCGTGCCATCAGCATCTGGTGTGCAACCCATCCAATTATCGGTTTTCAGGGATGGAAACAACAGGATGAGGATATTATTCAGCGACATGACCTGCGCTGCCGTCCCTGTTCCTGCCACGGAACGAATCATTGTCGGTATGGCAATTATGCCTGCCGCGATATACAAGCGAAAACAATAATACAACGAATATATGAGTAAAATCATTTCATTAGCAAACCAAAAAGGAGGTGTGGGCAAAACCACGACCTCTATTAACTTGTCTGCTGCTTTGGCATCGATAGGCAAACGCGTGTTGCTCATCGATGCAGACCCACAGGCTAATTCATCATCCGGTTTGGGAGTGGAGATTAGAGAACTGGACAACACGATTTACGAATGTCTGGTGAACGGCGTTGACCCCCATAGTGCGATCGTGGAGACCAACACCAAGAACCTGCATCTGATTCCCAGCCACATTGACCTTGTTGGCGCAGAGATAGAAATGTTGAACATGGAGCATCGTGAGCAGTTACTGAAGAATCTGCTGACGAAAGTGCGAGATGAATACGACTACATTCTGATTGATTGTAGTCCGTCTTTAGGTCTAATCACCGTCAATGCACTGACTGCCAGTGACAGCGTGATTATCCCTGTACAATGTGAGTTCTTCGCATTGGAAGGCATAGCCAAGCTGCTCAACACGATTAAGATCATCAAGTCCAAGTTGAATCCGAGCCTCAAAGTAGAAGGGTTCCTGCTGACGATGTTTGACAACCGTCTGAGACTGAGCAATCAGGTTTATGAAGAGGTGAAGCGCCATTTCGGAAATCTGGTCTTCAACACCGTTATTGCCCGTAATGTGCGTTTGAGCGAAGCCCCGTCGCACGGCGTTTCCGTTCTGGAATATGATCCATCTTCCAAGGGCGCACAGAACTATCTCAATTTGGCCAAAGAGTTGATTAACAGACAAAAATAGGGAATAGAAAGACAAAAAAATATATGAAGAAATTTACAGGACTCGGAAGAGGTTTAGATGCGCTCATTGATACCTCGCACGTAGATACTAATGGCGGCAGTTCAATCTCGGAGATTGAGATGAGCGCTATCATAGCTAACCCCGATCAGCCTCGCCGTACATTCGATGAAGAAGCGCTGCAAGAGTTGGCGGACTCCATCCGTGAGCACGGCGTCATCTCACCGATCACGCTACGCGACAATGGAGATGGTACCTATATGATCATTGCCGGAGAGCGTCGTTTCCGTGCCAGCAAGATGGCCGGACTCGAACGTATCCCCGCTTATATCCGTACTGCCAAAGATGAGCAAGTGATGGAATGGGCGCTGATTGAGAATATCCAGCGCGAAGATTTGGATGCTATTGAGATCGCCTTGGCTTATCAGCGACTGATGGATGATTATAACCTGACACAAGAGCGTATGTCCGAGCGCGTTGGAAAGAAACGAGCAACGGTTGCCAACTATCTGCGACTACTCAAACTGCCGGCAGAGATTCAAGTGGGCATCAAGGAGAAAAAAATCGACATGGGACATGCCCGTGCTATCCTTGCCACACCTTCCGCCGAAAGACAATTAGCACTCTATCAGCGCATTCTGAAAGAAGGGTTGTCCGTACGTAAGGTAGAAGAACTGGCGCAAGAGGAAAAGCAGGAAGGTAAACGATCCAAAGAGAAAAGCGTTAATCCCTATGCAGTTTTGGAGAAAGAACTGAGCGCTAAGTCCGGACTGAAAATAAAGATCCAGGAAGGCAAAGTGACTATCGCTTTCGCTAATGAAGAAGAACTGAACTTAATTGCAGCCAAATTAGGTTGAAACGCTGGTTATACATAGTGTTATTGTGGCTACCTATCGCCTCTCAAGCCGAGCAGGGACAGGTCTTTTTCCACGCAGACAGCACAGAGTCAGAAACGAAATACAAATACTATTTCGACCTGACCAAGAAACCGAACGCGCTGAAAGCTGTTTGGCTGGGCGCTATTTTCCCTGGAGCAGGACAGATGTACAACCGTTCGTTTTGGAAACTACCAATCGTGTATGGTGCTTTTCTGGGTTGCGGGTACGCCGTTTCAGCAATGCACGGCCGGTACGCCAGTTACAAGAAAGCATACTTGGACCTATACAACGACAATGCTGCCGGCACCGTGAGCGAGGATGCATCCAAGTCCTATATCGCCGTGCTGCCAGAAGGGTACACTTTGGAGCGTGTGGGAGGAGCAGACAGATGGATGAGCATTCTCAACAGCCGACAGAGCGCGTTTAGGCGATCCCGCGATTATGCTATATTGGGAACAGTGATCGTTTATGCCCTTTCGCTCATTGATGCCTATGTAGATGCCCAGTTATTTGACTATGATATCTCGCCCGACTTAACGATGAAGATAGAGCCGCAGATATATTTTGACCAATATCAGCAACAATGCGCTGAAATGAAATTCGCTATACGATTTTGAAAAAGATTTTTTTAATAATAACATGCCTTGCGGCGTTGAGTATCGGCGCGCAAGAGATAATGACACCACCAGACAGTTTGAGCACTGATAATCTGAGTATAGACAGTCTCGGGATAGACAGTCTGGTGATGATAGACAGTATCGAGATGGCACAAGATACGCTAATCCCCATCGTGCCGTTCTATAAACTTTGGGATGAAAACGAATTGTCCGACATAGAGATGCGGGCACTCGATTGGAGTCTGCGATGGTTAGACACCACTGACTGCATCGCTATCCATGACACCACCACCCTGCCCGATTCGGTTTATAAAGCGCGTCTACAAGCCTTGCCGTGTGTGATTGAGTTGCCGTATAACGAGCGCGTACGTGCGTTCATATTAAGGTACGTAAAACGTAGCCCGAAACAGGTAGCACGTATGATGCGGATGAGCGAATACTACTTCCCGATGTTTGAAGAGACTTTGGCGCGTTATGAGTTACCTTATGAACTGAAATACCTGCCTATCATCGAATCGGCGCTCAACCCAGTAGCGCGTTCGTACGTAGGAGCTGCAGGGTTGTGGCAGTTTATGCCCGGAACCGGCAAACTCTTCGGGTTGGAGATCAATTCGCTGGTGGACGAACGTATGGATCCTGTCAAAGCAACCGAAGCAGCATGCCGATTCCTCAAAAGCATGTACACCATTTATCATGACTGGAATCTCGTTATCGCAGCTTATAACTGCGGAGGAGGTAATGTCAACAAAGCTATCCGTCGTGCCGGAGGTAAACGTGATTTTTGGTCTATCTACCCCTATCTACCGCGTGAAACAAGGAATTATGTACCTATCTTCATTGCTGCCAATTATGCGATGAACTACGGTCAGGAGCATGGAATCTGCAAAGCCCCAATGGAGCATGTGATGCTCACCGACACCATTTGTACCACACAACGCTTACATCTGCAGCAAGTGAGCGATAATCTGGGTATTGACATGAACGAGCTGCGTCGGCTGAACCCACAATACTCCAGAGATATTCTGCCCGGAGGAAGTACGTACGCGCTCTGCCTTCCGGCGGATAAAATGGGACCCTTCATCGATATGCAGGATAGTATTCTCGCATACAAAGCCGATAGCCTGATCCATAACCGCCGCGCTGAGATCGACTTTGCGAAGGTGACAGGAATCAACGGAGCTTACCGCGTCAACGGCGTGACCTATTATACGATTAAGAATGGTGATACACTTGGAGCTATCGCCAAGAAATTCCACTGTTCAGTAAAACAACTCAAACATTGGAACGGACTCAAAAACGACAATATCCGTGCCGGTAAGAAACTCAAGATTTGTCGGTAGCCGATGGATATTATGGATGGAGAAAAACAATATTACTCGTTACGCGAGACGGAAAAAGAGACAGGAGTACCTGTTTCTACTTTGCGTTATTGGGAGAAAGAGTTCGAGGATTTACAGCCCCGTAAGGACGGGCATGGAAACAGATACTATACACGTGAGGATCAGGAACTCATTAAGCGTATCAAATACATCCGCGATGAGCTGAAGATCACCCGTATCGAAGCCATCCGCAAAGAACTCCATGCAAACACCAAACACTCCGACGAACGCCAAGCCGCGCTCGACATCCTCCTCCGTGTCAAAGAGGAACTTTGTGAAATACGTAAAATGATTAAATAATATGAAGATAGACTGGAAAAAGATTGCGCCGGAATTGATGATTTTAGGCATTTTTATTGTAGCGTCGTTGATATATTACTTCCCTGCTGTAGAGGGTAAAGTTATTTATGCCGGTGACTACATCAATGGTCGCGCTGCCTGTCAGGAGTCTATAGACTTCCATGATGAGACGGGTGAATATAGTTTCTGGACGGGAAGTATGTTCTCCGGCATGCCCAATTATCAAATTGGAGCAAACGGCGGATTTACTGTAGATAAAATATTGAACCCTATTCGTTGGGTACTAAAAGCCGGCAATAGGAATGTATTCTTTATTTTTCTGTATTTCCTCATCGCTTTCTACCTATTATTACGTACTTTCAAGATAGAAAAATGGATAAGTATGGCAGGATCCTTTGCGATGGCAATGTCAAGCTATTTCTTTGTCATTGTTGCGGCTTCGCATAATGGTAAGGCCTACTCCATCACCTGGATGACCCTTGTGTTAATCGGCATGATTCTAACATACCGAAAGAATTACACATGGGGCGCATTGCTGATCATGTTCTTTACCTATATCGGCTTCTTCCAACATCCGCAGATGAGTTACTATATGTGTATGCTTATGGGCGTACTCTTCTTTGCAGAAGTAGCGATCGCCGTGCGCGACAAAGAGTGGAAACATTTTGCATTGGCTACGGCTATTTTCTTCGCTGCTTTTGGAATAGGTATGGGTATGGGAAGCGCAAATATCTTTGCCAATCAAGAATATGCCAAAGAGACCATGCGTGGAGGACATTCAGACTTGGTAAAAGTGACCGACGAGAAGAACAAGACCAAAGGTCTGGATTTGGATTATGCAACTGCTTGGAGTTATGGGAAAAGCGAGACGATGACATTCCTTATCCCTAATTATATGGGCGGTGCAAGCGGATATAATCTTGGTACAGACTCTCGCCTGTATAAGGATCTCGTTCAGGCACGCGTGCCCAAGAATTCCGCCAAACAATTCTGCCAAAGTGCCCCAACCTATTGGGGAGATAAGATGTTTACCAGTGGTCCGGTGTATATCGGAGCCATCGTTTGTTTCCTTTTCGTTTTAGGTTTGCTCATTGTTCCTGGACCATACAAATGGGCATTGTTAGCTGCAACCTTTTTCTCTATTTTCCTAAGTTGGGGAAAGAATTTAATGTGGCTGACGGAGCTCTTCTTTACGTATTTCCCGATGTATAATAAGTTCCGCGCTGTGGAATCTATTCTAATCGTAGCAGAGATCACGATGCCGCTAATCGGTATCCTCTCTGTTAAAGAGATCGTAGAAGCAGAAGACCGTCGTCGGTTCCTTCCCGCTATCTATCTTTCTGCAGGAATCACCGCCGGAATCTGCCTCATTATGGCACTCTTCGGAGGTTCGTTAATCGACTTCACCTCGACATACGACAATCAGTGGAAAGCGCAGGTCGGCGATGATATATACCGGATGATCATCGACCAACGTGCTGCAATGATGACCACGGATGCTTGGCGTTCATTCATCTTCATAGCCTTAGGATTCGGACTACTATTCTTCTACATTCGCAAACCTTTCAAAACCCAATGGTTAGGTATCATCCTCACGGCACTTATAGTAGCCGACCTTTGGCCCGTAGATAAACGTTACTGCAACGATAGTCATTTCGTAACGGTCAAGGAACGCGATAGGGTATTTAATATGCAACCTTATGAGAAAGAACTGCTTCAGAACGATAAGACGTATTTCCGCGTTATGAACTTGACAACCAATACGTTCAATGATGCAAGGACATCCTACTACTTGAAATCCATCGGAGGTTACTCGGCAGCTAAGTTGAGAAGGTATCAGGACTTGATTGACGAGCACATCTCTAAAATGCACATGCCCGTCCTTAATATGCTCAACACCAAATACTTCATCACCAAGAATCGCGAAGGACACGTCTTCCCTTATAAGAATGACGAAGCATTTGGAAACTGCTGGTTGGTGGATAAGATAGTAGCGGTCCGGACGGCCAATGATGAATCCGATGCCTTGAACGAATTGGATCTGAGACGCCAAGCCGTTTACGATGAGACGTTTGAAGCCAACAGCAATATATCGACGATATCGCCTACAGAAACCGGTGATTATATCTCGCTTATCGCTTACAACCCCAAGAAACTGGAATACCACGCTAAGGTAAGCGGAGAACGGATGGCTGTTTTCTCGGAGATCTATTACCCCTATGGTTGGAAAGCCACTATAGACGGACAACCTGCCGATTTATATCGCGTCAATTATATGCTTCGCGCGCTCGTTGTTCCTGAAGGCGAACATGACATAGTTATGATCTTTGCTCCCGATAGTATTCGCAAAGGGAACATGTTAGCACTTAGTTGCTTTGCCGTATTTTTGCTTACACTTATTGGCTCATTAGTATTCTATTTTCGTTCGAAAAGAAAAGCCGTATGAACAAAACTATTCGCATAAAGTTTGTTGATTTCTATCCTAATTTCCATCCTGAGAAAGCGCCGTTATGGCAACGACTGTGGGATTTATATCATGTTGAACTTTCCGAAAATCCGGATTGGTTGGTGTATTCTGTTTTCGGGACAGAACATCTGAAATACAACAACTGTGTCAAAATCTTTTATACCGGCGAGAACCAAGCTCCAGATTTTAACTTATGTGACTATGCCTTGGGCTTTGACTATATTGATTTTGGAGACCGATATATGCGCTTGCCTTTATGGCTTCTTTATCCTAACGACATCCATGCTATGTTGCATAAACATGAGCGACCCACTTTAGATAGCAAGACCGATTTCTGCAGTTTTGTGGTTTCTAATCCGCATGGCAATGAGACTCGCGCCAAGTTTATGGATATGTTATCGGAGTACAATCAGGTTCATTCCGGCGGAAGATGGCGCAATAATGTGGGCGGTCCGGTAGCGGATAAATTAGCATTTCAGAAAAAGCATAAGTTCTCTATGGCTTTTGAAAATACTATTTATCCGGGGTACACAACGGAGAAATTAGTACAATCCTTTGCTGCGCAGACAGTTCCGATTTATTGGGGCGATCCAAGGGTAGCAGAGACGTTTAACAATGAAGCATTTATCAATTGTAACGACTATCCGGACTTGGAGAGCGTAATTGAGCGTGTCAAAGAGATTGATCAGAACGATGTGTTATGGCTGAAGATGATAGAAACACCTGCCTTACGTGACCCGGAAATTATCCATAAGAGCCTAACAGACTTAGATGCCTTCCTGCAGCATATCTTTGACCAAGAGCCACAAGCTGCCAGACGTTTCTCACGCGACTACTGGGCTGCCAAACAGCTCCAACAACGGCTACACGAGGTAAAAGCGTATCAACATTCATTGCGATGTCACTTCGAGAAATTCTATATGCATCAAATATATCCGTTCGTGCGCAAACACGCCGGTTTATGGAATGCCGTTCAACGAATCAAAAGGGCTTTAAGGATTACTTAATCATCTCATAGATAGGAACGAGCAGCGCTTTCTTGAGATAAAGATAGAATAATTGCAGCCAATAGGTGTGCAGCATTTTTTTGCGCCTTGCAAAGTCTATCACCGAAGAAAAAGCCTTTCTTTTCTCACGTCCTTTCCATGCTTTTCGCTGTGTAAGACTACCGGAATGAATTACATAGTGGTAATAAGGTTCATCCTTCTGCGCAATTCGCTCTGCGGCTAATACACAACACGCCAAAAAACTACTATCTTCTGCACTTTTGGTCTCAGCAAATAAGAGTTCATTCGCCAACAACCATTCACGACGATATATAAAAGAAGTAAAATAAGATACATACGTAGTTAAGAAAAACTTCTTTGCTGCGTTTATAAATTCTCCGCTATCTAAATGCGGATTCCTTAACACCTTGCTTGGGGTTCCATCCTCAAAGTCTTGCATCAAGTTGCAGCAACTCAGATCCGCTTGATACATCCGGGCATTCTGATACAATGTTTCATACATTTCCGGCTCTACCCAATCATCTGCATCCAAGAATGCTATATACTCACCGCTTGCTGCTTGGATTCCCATATTACGAGCCACAGCAGGCCCGCTGTTTGTTGGGGTCGCAGTATATACATAGTGAATATCTTTTCTTACATTTTTTTGCGTAAACTCCTTAGCAATGGAAATACTATCATCCTGACCATGATCATCAACAAAAATCACCTCGATATCATGCAGCGTTTGTGCCTCCACAAACCGCAAACACCGCTCTATATAGCGCGCTACATTGTAAACAGGAATTATGATAGACAAATTAATCATGGTTGTAATAATTCAAATAATTCATTCCATTGGGCTGCGATATTCTCCACGGAGAAACGCTCGGTTGATTTTATACAAGCTTCGCTCATTCTATTTCGCAAGTCATCATCCATCATCAGTTTTTTCAACGCTGCCACATATGCCTCTTTGTCTCTATTCTCTATCAAAATGCCATTCTCTCCAGTTGCAATTATATCTTTGGCAGAGGAGAAACTATCATACACAATTGGAATACAACCACACTGTTGAGCCTCTGTAATGGTAAGCCCCCAACCCTCTGAAATAGATGTCATCAAAAAGACACTTGCTTTTTGATAATAGGTCAATGGATCTTGCAATCCCTCAAAAACTATATTAGGTACGACATGTTTATGAACATATTCTTCGTAGTATGATTTGTCAACTCCGTCTCCAACTATTCGCAAAGTCCACTCTGCGAAACAAAGATCTTGCTGAATAGTTTCCCATATCTCTAAAATCTCAGATATACGTTTATGCCAATCGTCCAACCGAGCAACAACCAATACTTCCTTTTCTTTTGCCTTCGGTAGTGTTACCTTTTCAAACGAAAGCGCATTCGGAATTGCCATAAACGAATCTCTACATCCTGGTGCAATTGTTTGATATTGATCTATCAATCCCGGAGAAAGAACAACGATCTTATCTGCCTTTCCATAAGGCTGCGAATATTTCTTGCGTAACAAATTTGCGAAACATTTCTTCGGCAATAATGCCATGCCTATCTGCAAACATAATTGCTTAAGTGTCCATGTACGCTCTATGTTGTGGCACAAGTGATATTTTGTAATATCCCAACGGAGTGGTACCAATTCAAAACCAGGCGTTCCATGGAAAACATGAACCATCTTAACCTCCGGCAAAGCATCTTTACTTGCATATACCTGTTGGACGAACTTACACGGAGATTGCACAAGAATAATGCACTTACCGGTTTTTTGTATATACACAACAAAGTCCTCTTGACCATAGTAAACAGACACATCATACCCCAAGGTACGCAATGCCTCCGACATCACATACGTAATCCGCGCAATTCCCCCCGATTCCGGATTGACAGCACTATCTGTAACGTAAACTATCTTCATCTATTCATCGTAAAATTCAATCTTGGTATTGTGCACGCGGCGCTTCTCCTCTGGAGGCAATTGCATATAGTCGCCATAGTATGCCTTTAACACGGCATCCGGATTATTGGGCACACACGCCTGAAATCCCTCAAATGCCATCCTTTTCGTCGGGAAGACATCACGCGTGGAATAACTATTATATGCGAGTCTCCATCCATAACAAGGCGCAACCATATCCGACGGGATAAAGAGATTGACAAAACGCGTCAGCAGCACCAGAACCAGCGCAAAAGGATAAACTAAAGCGGATACAAATTTGTCTTTGGCGTCAGTATAGTTGTGGAAAGCCCGGATGCAATGACCATAGGGATAATCAAGGAAACGTTTCCACCGCATTGATGGAACCTTCTCTACTGGGAATATGTCAATGTAAATACCTTTATATTTCAAGGTGTCTGTACTTTTATCTTCATAAAAATAGGAATTCTTATCCCGCACCTTAGCAAACAAAAAAGGCAGATTCCAATCCGTAAAACGATCCTGAAATGCTAAATTCTCAGGCAACTCTTCTTTAAGCACCTTACATAAACGCGAATAATCTTTTCTTCTTACTGAGATATCAATATCATCATCCCATGGGATAAATCCTCCATGACGGACAGCACCTAGCAATGTCCCCCAATCTAAGAAATACTCAATATTATGCTTTCGGCATATTTTATCTACTTCGATTAGTATCTCAAGTTCACGTAGTTGTGCTCTACGTAGAATAGAACCTTCGGGATTGTATTTCGACAAATCTTCTTGAATCATATTATTGCTTGTGATTTTCTAAATAGATGGCTAAATCAGACTTAATTTCCTCGGTCACGGGCACGGGATTGTTCGCCAACCGCTGCAAATTCACCGCCTGCAAAGCGCCGCGGACATCAACGGTACCGGGTAACTTTACGGAAAGCCCTATTGATAGGAGGTATGTCTCCATCTGCTGCACCGCGTTTTCAGCGGTAAAGCCCAACAGTTCCTGCAATTCCGCTGTTCCATTCAGGCGCATGAAGAACGGAAAAGTCAATGCCACGGCATGTCCATGAGGGTATCCGTAGTGCGAAGTAAATTCGTAGGAGAATGCATGCGGAGCAGTAGTTTTGGATATATTAATTGCTCTACCAGCCCAATACGCGCCTTCAGATACTTGGTCTCGCAACTCGTCGGTGGAACCTTTGATTAATAACGGGAGTTGTTTCCAAAGGAGATTTAGGGCTTTCAGAGAATATGTACGCGATTCTTCATTGGCTCCTTTTGCCCAATAGGACTCAATCGCTTGCGCTATAGCATCAAAACCCGTACATGCCGTCAAGTACGCATCATTCTTGTACGTAAATGGCGGATAGAGCAACACTACGTCCGGCAAGATATCATCTGCTTCAATGCTACATTTCTTTCCTCCGCGATAAACCACAGCGAAATGAGTCGCCTCAGCTCCAGTGCCTGAAGTGGTCGGTATCGCCCACAAGGGGAGTGCACACCCCTGCTCTGCTGCATAATGGCGAATGAGTTTAGCTATGTCCAGTACACTTCCTCCACCAATAGCAAGGATTATATCGGGACTTGCCTCAAGTACACGTTGCAGACCCTCGTGAGCCTCTTCGTCTTTCGGATTCGGGGAGAAATCCATAAAATCAATGAAATGGACTCCTGTAAGATCTTGCACTTTATGTAGCACTTCTTGTGCTCCACAGGATACAAAAGAATGCTTGCCACGCACTAAAAAGACCTGCTTGGTAACCCGTTCGCGAAGCAATGAACTCAGGATCTCTATCAACCCCTCTCCGCGCGTTGCATTATAATCATATAATTGCTGTGTCATTTCTCTAACTCTTTCATTAACGCCTCTTTGTTTTGTTGCGGTGTAGTGGTCGGACGGCCTAAATCCTTTCGGTTACCCTTGCGGACATTGACGTTGATAAGCGAAACACCATCAATTACCGCGTTGTTCACGTGATTCATCGCAGCCATCAACGACATCTGATTCTCTACCGAAATCACATCCGAATACCCCACTGCCTTGGCAACCGCCTCCACATCAATCTTTTGCCCAACAGTCGGCTGCCCTCCTACCGAATCATGCGCGCCATTATTAAAGACGATGTGTACGAGGTTCTTGGGATTATAATCCCCTATAATTGCCAATCCTCCCATATGCATGAGTAGTGCGCCGTCTCCGTCAAAAACAATCACGCGTCTAGTCGGTTTCTGGAGAGCAATACCTAACGCAATCTGACTCGCGTGTCCCATACTTCCCACTGTCAAGAAATCATGCGCGTGCCCTTGTCCTTTTGTTTCACGATATTCAAAAAGCTCACGGCTTATCATGCCTGTGGTAGAAACAACGATGTCATCTTCTCGTAACTTATCCACTACAATTTTGATGGCTTCTTCGCGCCCTAACTCCCAATTGGCAGTCTCCTGTTTCTGTAACTTATAATCCTCGAACGTTCCTTTTCTAACGATAAGTGCAAAGATGCCGTTTGTTTCTTGTATGGTCTGCAAAGCCTCAGCCACCTGTTTTTCCCAACTATCGTCCAATACGGCATACGGAATCCCCATCGTCTCTAATAACGACAGCGTCACCTTGCCTTGTTTCACATGCTGCGGTTCGTCATGTACGCCCGGTTCTCCACGCCAACCCACAATCAGCAGCAGCGGCATTTTATAGACATCGGCATCCATCAAACTCAGCAACGGATTTACTGCATTTCCTTCGCCTGAATTCTGCATATATACGCATCCTGTCTTTCCCGTTGCCAGATGATAGCCAGCAGCCAAAGCAACTGCCCCGCCTTCATTGGCCGCAATAATATTGTTCTCGCGCGCAATACTATCTGTAATATACGCGCATAGATTCTTCAGTAGCGAGTCCGGTACTCCGGCAAAGAATTCTATTCCTCCGGCACGCAATGTCTCTATAAAATCTTTCGGTTGAATCATTGTTTTGTACCGGGAATTAACGTCAATATCTCCTTAATAGGCATGCAATACTCTTCGCTTGCCTCTTTGCAGCGGCCGTGCTCCAATATTGATTCCGCACAATGTACCATCGCCGGATAGGCGCTCCGCAACAAGTGGTTCGCATAAATCACTATATTCACACCCCACTCGGCAAACTCATCTTCCGTAATATGATTGAATGTCGTTGGTACTACCACAATCGGAGTATGGCTGTCTTTCTCACGGAACTGCAGACAGAACTCTTTGATATCCTCTCCGTCTTTGTTCCTTGAATGAATCATGATTCCGTCAGCTCCTGCTGCCACATACGCAGCCGCACGCTCCAATGCGTCTTCCACCGGCTTGCCGGCAATCAGCGACTCGACACGCGCAATAATCATAAAATCATCCGTGATTTGAGCCTGTTTGCCGACGTGAATCTTAGCGCAAAATCCTTCTATCGAGTCCTGCATCTGTACAGCATCGGTTCCAAAAAGCGAGTTTTGCTTCAATCCCACTTTGTCTTCTATGATGACCGCTGAAATACCTAATCGCTCCAGTGTGCGAACCATAAACGGAAAATGCTCCAACTTGCCTCCTGTATCGCCGTCAAAAATTACCGGTTTGGTAGTCACTTCCAAAGCATCGTTCAAATCATGCAAACGGGTTGTCAAATCCACCGCCTCTATATCCGGTTTCCCTTTGCTCGTCGAGTCCGTGAGAGACGATGCCCACATACCGTCGAACTCAAGTTTCATGCCGTTCTTCTTAACGTACGTATTCTCAATAATCAGCCCCGTCAAACCACTATGGCTCTCCAAAACACGCACGATCTTTTTCGCATTGATCAACCGCTTAAGACGCTTCATACGTATCTCCGGTGTCGTACCTATCTCTTTAAGACGCTCATTAAGCATAGAGGAAGAGATACCCTGGGTATACGGGATGTCAATCACTTGCCCGCCCCACTCGGCCATACAATCGATGATGTCTTGACGCGTCTTTTGCTGCACACCAGTTTTCCAATCGTCACCATGTACCACATAATCTGGTTTCAGTTCACGGAGATTAGGTCGGTAATCAAGAGTTGTTTGTGGCACAACACGTTCTACGCCTTTGAGGTTACTCACAATCAATGCACGCTGATCGTAACTCAAGTAAGGCAAACGTTTGTAACTGGCGATTGCGGCGTCCGTCAAAACGCCAACCGTCACATGACCAAGCTTTGCCGCTTCATGGATGATATTCAAATGTCCCGGATGAATAATATCCGCGGACATGCCAACATATACTTGTTTTGCTATCATATTCTGTTCAATACAATTTTCTTCTTTCCATTCCACCGGCAATACCGGCTTATATAATTTTGCTTTGTCACTTTTGTCAGTTTTGTCAGTTTCCTTGTTTTTCTATCTGTTAACCATTGCAGAGGGTGTCTGCTACCTATTCTCTATCTTTTCCGAGGGTCCAGCTACTTTCTACAAGAAGGAACGGTACCAAAAAGCAAGCTGGATAATATTGGCACGCGGCGCATAGGACGATATAAAAGCACACATAACCCCACAAGAGAGATGGCAATCATCGGCAGAGCCACACAAAACAAACAAAGGGGCGGTAACTGCTGAATGGGCACAAGCCACGCCGTTTTTTGTGCTATAAACCCACCGATAAAATGCTCTAATAAACATGCCTGGAGGATATAAATAGCTTGTGTAGAGGTCCCCACTTGCTGAATCCATGAGGGTATATATTGCGGCAAATGGAACAAAGCAATAATTGCAAGGCTGCCCGTACATCCAATCAATACGCGATAAATCAGCCACAACCAATCCTCCCAAGGATAAGGAGTCCCTAATAGGTATCCGTATAAGTTGAGCGGCGTAGCAGAATAAAAGCGCATCCCCTCATTTCCCCAAAAGAAGAGAAGTACAATGAAAATTATCGATGCAACTATCGATATGATGCCTTTATGATCTAGTATCCACTCATAATGCATGCGCAAGAACCAGCCAGCCCAGAAGATGGGCAACATAACCCGCGCAACCTCCGTATAAGGAATAAAGAATACACAAAGACTAAGGAGCGCAGCCACCCAAACATAATGTTTTGGTGCAATCTTTCTCGCTATTACTAAGGATATCCACGCTATCAGTTGTACCGAGAATAAGCCTTTAAGAAACCAGAAAGGCCAATTAAGAGGAGATAAAATCTTATTTATAAACGCAAAAATACCCCCATTATGAATGAGTGTTAACAAGCCTGATAGGCTCGCCCACACTACACAGGGTAGTAACAGTGTCATAACCTTTCGGCTTAAAAATTCCTTGAAAGATTTATTTTGTTGTCCCACAAAGAAAAAACCGCTGATGACAAAGAACAACGGCATATGCACGCTATAAATAATCTGGTAAATAGGATTGTTCCAGAAATCTGTTCCGCTGATATATTGTACTGCATGCCCCATAACCACAAGGAAAATAGCGAATGCCTTAACAGCATCCATATATATATTTCGATTATTTTCCAAAATGGTCATTTGTACAAATAGAGGTTAATTTTTCAATGATAAAACCGTGTGCCCGGCAGGCAAGAGAAGGAGTCGATAACACCACAGACCTTCGCACTGTTGTTAAGGACAACAAGGGAGTGAATCGAGTAATGATTCATCGTCTCTCCGGCTTCCACGATCTTGGCATTGCGGTTGATGGTCTTGGGGTTGCAGGACATGATCTCCGACACGGGCGTAGAGAAGAACGACTGCCCGAGACGCTGCATCGCACGACGGATGTCTCCATCGGTCACGATGCCTACGAGTTGGTCATTTTTTAAGACAATACCGATACCTAATGTGCCGTTCGTAACAATCTCAATCGCCTCTTTCATAAGCATTTCTGGCGTAAGGAACGGCAGATTATCCGTGAACATGACGTCCTCCACTTTCGCCAAGAGTTTGCGTCCGAGGTCTCCTCCCGGATGGAGTTGTGCAAAGTCCGTCGGTTGAAAATGTTTGGCTTCCACAAGAGCACACGCGAGAGCGTCCCCCAATGCAAGAGTAGCAGTAGTAGAAGCGGTAGGAATGAGATTGAGCGGATCTGCTTCGTGGTCAACAGCTATGTTCAGATGGATATCCGAATAGCGCGCCAAAAGGCTCTCATCATTGCCGGAGATACCTATAATACAAATCTGTTTCGCTTGTATAATAGGCAGAAAACGAAGCAGTTCTTCCGTTGCACCCGAATACGAGATTGCGAGGACGAGGTCATCGGATCCTACCATCCCCAGATCGCCGTGGTAGGCATCCAGCGGATTGAGGAAGAAGGCCGGTGTACCGGTGGAAGCCAGCGTAGCCGCTATCTTCGAACCAATATGTCCGGACTTGCCGACACCGGTAACAACAATCTTACCTTTGCAGTCACGGATGGCTTGCACGGCATGAAGGAAGCTGTCATTCAGCCGCGGAATCAGCGCTTCGATAGCTGCTGCTTCGCACTGCAGGCACTCGGTTGCACGTTGAATAATGGATTTATCGATCATATTATTTCAAATCTTCACTATAGGTTATTTTGCGGTTTGCTTCTTCACCTTGCACTATAAATATTTTGGTAGTCGGAGCATATTTGCGTACGATGCCGGCATCGTCTGTAGCGAGGACGGTTTCGGACTCGATCGCCCTGACATATGCCTGAAAGACCGTATCAAAATGGAAAGCCTGCGGTGTCTGCGCGCGCATGAAATCCGCCCGTAAAGGAATCGTCTCCACCTCCTTTATACCTTGTACATCGTTCCTTCGTACTTTATATAAGGTGTCCGTCACCGGAACAGCTACCGTCACTGCGTCATGCTGCTCCAGCGTTACGGCTATGTCAGACAGAATGCGCTGAGACACGAACGGGCGTGCGGCGTCATGGAACCAGAGAGACATCTGTGACTCCTCTTCCGTATAAGCGAGAATGGCATGCCAGGAACTCTCCCAGCGTTCATTACCTCCGGGAATGATTTTCATCACTTTGCGCCAGTTGTTTTTCTCGCAGATATTCTTTGCCTCATCCATCCATTCGGGGTGCATGACGATGGCTATCTCGTCTATACATGGTGCTTTTTCGAACGCATCGACAGCATTCTCCAGCACAGACCGTCCGTCTGCGAGAGGGAGTAACTGTTTCGGAGTCTTACCGCCTACACGGCTTCCTATGCCTCCTGCTAATATGACTGCAATATTTCGTCGCATATCTCGCGTATCGCTCCTTGTCCACCGGGGGTTTTCAGTATTCGTATATTGGGTATCGCTCTCACTTCGGGTCGGGCATTGGGTGGACAGCAAGGATAACCGACCGCCGAGAGCAGTTCGACATCGTTGATATCATCTCCTACGAAACAGACTTCCTCCATCCCGATTCCCAACTCCTCACATATCTGTTGAGCGGCTTGCAGTTTGGTCAGACAATCCGGATTCACTTTGCTCCCCACGCCAAGATAGAGGTACTTCAGTTTGAGTTTCTCTGCACGCGCTTTGACGACCGTAGAGTTCTCTGAGGTCAGGATCCCGCAGGGAATACCCGCCTGCTGCAGACACACCATACCCATTCCGTCATAGACGCAGAAACGTTTCATCGTTTCCCCCTCCGCGGAATAGTACATTCCCCCGTCCGTGAGGCAGCCATCCACATCTGTCAAAAAGAGTTTTACCATCATTTATAAAAATTCGCCGTGAAGGCATCTTTGTTTTCTTTCTTTAATACCCATCTACGGATAGCTGCAATGATAAATCCCGTTCCGTATCCGATGAGTTGTGTAAAAGCCGCTACGACGGAGAGTGCTCCTATTTTCATCGAGCGGTTCTGTATGGCAGCATCGACGAAGACCAGCAGTGCATAGATCGGCATAAACGGCATAAACGGAATCACCGCCAAAGTGAACAATGCCGGCAGGGTATGTACCGGTTTGAGCGTACCGGGGTGTAAGATAGAGAGGTTGACACGTGCTATTCCGGAGTTATACACCTGACGGAAGAATTTCCGGAAGTCCGTCCGTCTCTTATGGTACACAAAAGCATCCGGAATAAGGGCAGTCGTATAACCGGCTTCGACGATGCGGTAGGAGAAATCGATATCTTCTCCGAATCGCATTGCGTGAAAACCGCCTAATTGTTCATAAACCTCCCGACGAATACCCATATTGAACGACCTTGGATAGAAGGTATCTAATTTCTTCTTACCTCCGCGAATACCACCGGTGGTAAAGAAGGAGGTCATCGAATAATTGATGGCTTTCTGCACGTCAGAAAACGACTCATGGGCTCGATCCGGTCCTCCGAAAGCATCTACGGGATGGAGAGCTAAAAAGGATGTTAATGCCTCGAAGTATCCCTCCGGAACCAATATATCCGAGTCCCAAATCAGCAAGTACTCCCCATTAGCCCGTTGTGCTCCGTAGTTACGGGTTTGCCCGGGACCGCTATTCGGCTTTGAGAAATAACGTACCGGCAACTTGCCTTCGAAGTGTTTGACGACGTCCTCGCAAGGCACAGACGAGCCGTCCTCGATCACCAAGATCTCGATATCTGGGCAGGACAGATGTGTCAGCGACTCAAGCAGTTCCGCCACTTCGTCCGGGCGGTTATAAACCGGTATTATTATGGAATATTTGGGCATCTTTCAATTATCAATTCTCAAACGCGTTCCATCCTTGTGCTTTGAGGGGTAACTCCTCGCCGTTACGTCCGATGAGATTGCAGCCGTATTCGGGTTTAGTGATATGCCCGATGATATAGAGGTCCTCGACGGGAATGAGTTTCTCGTAGTCATCGAGCGAACAGGTGAAGAGCAGTTCATAGTCCTCTCCGCCGTTGAGTGCACAGGTGACGATATTGAGGTTCATCTCCTCAGCAAGAGCTGCTGCCTCATAATCGATCGGCAGTTTGTCCTCGTAGATACAGCACCCCACGTTGGACTGGGAGCATATATGCAGTAGTTCAGAAGAGAGTCCGTCGGATACATCCATCATCGCTGTGGGTTTGACGCCGGCTTTGCGGAGAGATTCGAGGATGTCTCGCCGTGCTTCGGGCTTGAGTTGACGCTCCAACAAATACTCTTTGCCTGCGAAATCAGGCTGCTCGGCATTGGCAAGACGTTCTCTTTCGAGGAGTTGGAGACCCATATAGGCTGTTCCAAGATTACCGGAGACGCAGATGAGATCGTTAATTTTGGCTCCGTTACGATAGACGATATCTTTCTCGTTCGCCACACCTAAACAGGTGATTGAGATGGTCAAGCCGGTCATGGAAGCACAGGTATCCCCGCCCACGAGATCGACGTTATACCGTTCGCATGCCAGTTTGATACCGTCATAGAGGGCTTCTATATCCTCCACCGAGAAACGTTTGCTGATTCCCAACCCGACGGTGATCTGAGTCGGCGTACCGTTCATCGCATAGATATCGGAGAAATTGACGACAGCAGCTTTGTAGCCGAGGTGCTTGAGGGGCACATATTCGAGGTTGAAATGGATGCCTTCCAGCAGCATGTCGGTAGTCATCAGTACGCGTTTGGCGCCAAAACTCATCACTGCGCAATCATCGCCCACCGCTTTCTTTGTGCTGGGTTGAAGGGGTTTCAGATCCTTGGTCAGATGTTTGATCAGACCGAACTCGCCCATAGTAGAAATCTCTGTTCTTGCCATAGATAGCATAAATTAGGCTGCAAAGATACAAAAAAAATTTTATATATGCAAGAAAAATGAGAATTTTTCATCTTTCATCGGGGTTTTGTCGGGGTTTTGTCGTAGTTTTATCGTGGTTTTGTCCGGCTTTCTTAAACCGATTGAACCGCTCGCGATAGGCAAGCATGATCGCTTTTTGCAGTTTCGTCCGCGCTCTGACGTCGCTTATCGTTTCCATAAGAATGCTTTTTTTTTAAAATTTATAAAATAAATTATTTTTTTTAAAAAATTAAAGCATACTATCCGAATGGTTTTCTCTTTTGCTTCTTTTCTCTTTTTGCTTCCGAGGGCACTCATGAAGTATCCCAAAACATCGGATTCGGGGATGGTTTGTTGTCCGAAATCCGGTGCAAAGGTAGGCATAAAAAAAAAAAACGAGCCTCGAATATCGGGACTCGTTCGGTAATGATGGTACTATTTCGGGATTTTCGGTACTAAATCAAACATCAAATACGTTCAAGGACTGTTTTGACGAGTTCTTTGATACGAGGTTTATAGTCGGTGTTAGCGGCTTCTATCTTTCGCTGAGCGATGACGCAGCAGACGGTCATTGCTCGGTGTCCCATATGTAGAGCGAGACCTGCGATACAAGAACCTTCCATCTCATAGTTGGTGATACGTTGCCCCTCATATCGGAAAGCAGAGATTTTCTCATTGATATCGGGCACAGCCAAAGGCACACGCAGCACACGTCCCTGCGGGCCATAGAAGCCGTTAGCAGCGATCGTGCAGCCCCTCATCATATCGTCTTTCGCGATGCGGTTCACGAGTTCGGGATTAGCGGCAACGACATAGGGCACGGCAGCTTTTTGGGGATAGCCGATGAAGTCCACGAGTGCTTTTTCGAAGCCGAGGTCGGATACCTTGTCGCGATCCTCATAGAAAGCAAGGACGCCGTCAAAACCGATGGATTTCTGACTAACGAGGAAAGTGCCAAGGGGTATATCCTCCTGCATTCCTCCACAGGTTCCGATACGGACGATGTCGAGACTACGTTTAGTCTTTTTCTCCGTGCGGGTCGCAAAATCGATGTTTGCGAGAGCGTCTATCTCGTTCATGACGATGTCGCAGTTATCGGTACCGATACCGGTAGAGATACAAGAGATACGTTTGCCTTGGAACTTACCGGTAATAGTATGAAACTCACGTGATTGGACGTCACACTCGATAGATCCTTCGTCAAAGAAGGAAGCTACCATCTTCACGCGATCCTGATCACCGACCAAGATCACTCTATCTGCCAAGAACTCAGGTTTGAGATGCAGATGAAACGCAGAGCCATCATCATTGATGATCAACTGCGAAGCGGGAAAAAATTTACTCATAGTATTAAATTTTATAATTTACGATTTACAGATTTACGATTGACGATTTATTGACGAGTTCTTTTTATTGACGATTTACGCTGCAAACAATCTTCCATTTCTTTCAATCGTCCATCAATCGTACCTCGTCAATCGTCAAATCGTCAATCTATTTTATGCTTCTCCTCCGGTGAAGGTGAGCGGGAGGGTGGATCCTTTGGGAGCTCCACCGACGGGCTCGATAGTACCGAATTTCTGCTCGTACTGCCCGATGTTATTCTGCAAAGCGCCGAGAATCTTCTTCGCCTGATCCGGCGTTACCACCACGCGCGCAACTACATTAGCCTGTGGTACGCCGGGCATCAGTTGTGCAAAATCCAAAACGAACTCGGTGGGGGTGTGCGCAATAAGCGCAAGGTTAGCAAACACGCCCTGCTGTTTGTCCGGGGCAATGTTAATTTTCAATTGATTTTGTTCTGCCATAAGATATATTAAATTATAAATTCAAAACTAAAAATTCAAGATTTACCATTTGTTGTTTCTTTTCGGGACGATGAGCATCCAGAGGTTAATAAGCGGAAGGACGATGTCAAACCACAGGATCGTGAACATACTAAATTGCCTCAACCCCATTCTTCGTGCCGACACATTGATGATTACCGTTTGGATGATCCAACGAAGGAGGAAAAGCCCCAAGGCGATGTACAAAGGTACGATGTACGATGTATGAAGGAAATAATATACAAGCGCACATATCAGCACGGCATAGAACAAGCCGCGGGTAAGAGGCTCGAGGGTTAAGCGGAATCGGGTGACGGGTTTGTAGTCCGGGGAGACAGACAAATGTCTTCTTTTTTGTTGCCACCAAGCCTTGAGCGTCGTCTTGGCAATCGACCATGTGTATGAATCCGGACTTACCACCACGGCGGTGTTCTGCCTCGTAGCTACATGATTGATAAACAAGTCATCGTCCCCGGCTTTGTTGGTCATTAAATGAGTGAAGCCACCCGATTCGAAGAAGAGGTCCTTGCGGTACGCCAGATTGCGTCCCACGCCCATATAAGGATGGCCGCACAACGCTGCTCCCAAATAATGCAAACCATTGAACAAGGTATCGTACCGGACAAGCCGGTTCACATGTCCGCTCGTCTCAAAATACGGACTAAAACCAAGGACGATATCTGATGTCTGATGTCTGACGTCTGATGTATCAAATCCGCTCATCATCTCGGATATCCAATGCGATGATTCCGGCACACAGTCCGCATCAGTCAAAAGCAGGTAATCATACTTCGCTGCTTTGGCAGCCAAGGTCAATGCCAGTTTCTTAGTTGAGCCCACGCGCGCTCCGTAAGGAACGAACGTCATACGTACGCGCTCATCGTGCGTCAAGTAACTCTCCACGACCTGACGTGTGCTGTCCTCCGAACCATCATCCACCACAATCACCTCGTAGGTCGGATAATCCTGGGAGAGCAACGCTTGCAAATAATGAGAGAGATTATCACACTCATTATGCGCGCAGAGAATAACAGAAACAGGGGGTGTTGAAAATTGAGAATTGACAGTTGATAATTGAGATTTTTTATCTCTGCGCAATTTTCGCATCGGAGCTGCCATGTAGCGGATATAGAAATACATCTGCGCAATAAACAGCACGCCCAGTGACCCAAGCAACACCTCTTCCAACAACGATATTTCAGCAAAAATGTTTACCATTTCCCTTCTAAATTAGACGTCTTATTTGGTCACTTGAATTCGGTACGTATGCACCGACGAATTATCTTCCGCTTTCACGGTGATTACCCAGGGTTTGCCGTTGATTTCTCCTGGTTGAATATTCATCTCGTTCGCATCCAATTTACGACCATTGAAGGTAGCTTTTTCTCCTTTGATATTTTTCAACGAACCGATTCCGCGGAAGGCTTCAAATTTGACGGTTTGGGCTTCGCCTTGTTTGGTAAGTTTGAAGGTTTGGAGTTTATCGGTATCGGGATCAAACTCTTTCCATACCATGCCGTTAATCGTCAGTTTATCAATGCGTGACGAATAGATCAACTGCAGGTCATCCACATAGATTGCATTGCCGTCGTACAAGCCGTCATTAGCTCGGAAAGCAGGATAATTACCGGCAGAGAAGATCACATTGCACATCTCCGGACGGGCATCGGAGCGGTACAGGATAGGCACTTTGATCAGCGTCCATTTCTCATATTTGGCGCGTGCACGGTACCATCCTTCGGCTACCTGTTTGGCAGCTTGTTCGGTGCCACATTCGTTGCCGTCCGTAACCTGACGGATATCGCTCTCCTCATTGATGCGCTCAGTAGAAGTACATTTACCCACTTTGTTCTTATAGGACGTACTCTTAGCCGTTCCCGCCCAGGAATAATAGAGCAAATGGAAATCCTCCTTGTCCGTGTTCGCTCCGGTACGCTTCACCCAAACAGCCATCGTATCCGGACGATATTTCCATGCGATACCACCGGTAGTACCGGCTGTCGCACTGCTGACACTCAATCCCTTCAAATACTGCCATGGTTCCCCTAAGGTGATATATCCCGGTCCAACGGCTGTGATTCCGAACGCGCCAACCGACCTGTCCGCTACATACGCACACTTACCGGACCGACCGGGCTTGGCGTACATGAACGTGAATTTCAGACCCACCTGGGTCACATTACTGCCGTTCCAATCTGCCAATTGGGCATCTCCGTTATATACTCTCGACCAATTCTCAAAATGAGAATCCGGTAACTGCTGCGCGTAAATACAGGCAGCCAAAACCAGCAAAACAATACTAATTAAGCTCTTTTTCATCATCATTATAAACCTTTGCGGGTGCAAAGGTACGATTTTTTTTTGACATACACAATAGGTATGCGAATTTTTCTTTGGAGTAAGGCTCCAAAGTCCCTGAATGCGTCCAATAAGTGCGAAAAAAGAACAAAAAATAGCATACACTCTTGTGTATGTCAATTTTTTTATGTAATTTTGCAGGCTGAATTTATGCAATGAAGCGAATATTGTACATATTGGCTGTTTTGGTTGTCAGTATTTCGTTGGTAAGCGGAATGCTGATTGCGGCGTTGATGAGCGACAGAGTGGAGACGGCAGCAGTGGGGTTGGTAACGGCAGAACTATCGCGCGCGCTGGGCACAGAGACCCGCGTGGGTGCAATCGAGTATCGCTTTCCTGCACGTATAGCAATCAAAGATGTCTATATAGAAGACCGTCAGCGTGACACGCTGCTCTACGTTGGCGAACTATACGCTCATTTCCGACCTTTGGCACTCCGCAACAATGAGATACGTTTCTCCCATGTACGGCTCAGCGATGTAACAGCGAACATATACCGTTTGCCGGACTCCACATGGAACTATGCGCTATTCGCATTGCCGGAGAAAGACACGACGCAGGTATCGGAAAGCGAGCCGTTCCGCAGTCTGGTCAGCGTACGGGACATCCGGCTGGATAATATCCGCTTGCGATACGAAGATTACCAAGCTGTACTGACGCACGCCGAGATGGATTTATACACCTTCAGTGCAGACGAGTTGGATGCACAGATAGGCGAGTTGAGAGGTGTAGTGAGTGCTGCGGGAGACAAGCGTCAGCCCCACCCGGCACATTTCGAGTTGGAGTCCCTCAAAGCACGGATGATACTGAACGACAGTGTGTTCGGTTTTCCGACGCTCAGCGCACGTTTACCGCACTCCCGATTGGATTTGAGCGGAATCGAGATGCGTTTCCCTGCGACCGACACCCTCCCCCTCAGCGAGGTAGCACATGATATCTCTTTTGCACTCACTTTCCATGAGGCATCGTTGGTACCCTCCGATCTCGCACTCTTCGTGCCAAGGGTGCAACGTCTGACTCGCCCCATCACGCTCAACGGAGTCGTTGGAGGTACGCTGGATTCGCTCTATTTCAACAACATAGCCGTGCGCTATAACGGACGTACACTGTTAGAAGGAAACGTGAGTGCTGTTGGTGCTCCGGATCTTAAGAACCCCTATCTGCGCGCTAACCTGAAGGAGCTGCATACCAACGCTGCACGTTTGCAGGATTTTCTGTCACAACTATATGGTCGCCCGATGTATTTGCCCAAAGAGGTACACCGTTTAGGCGATATCCATTACCGCGGATTAGCAGAGGGACGATTACACGACATGACGCTGCACGGCGCTTTCCGCACAGCTTTGGGAACGATCAGTACGGACGGTACGTTCGTCAGCGATTCCGCTTTCACTCATATGCGGTATAACGCGCGCGTAGCGGGGAACAAGTTCCGTCTCGGACGTATGTTGGCTATTGACAAGATGGGTTGCATCACTTTGGATGTGCGCTCGAATGGAAATATCGACGAAGGAGAGGTCCGCGGCGATGTAGTAGCTCATGTTCGCGAAATGACGTATAATGACTACACCTATAATGATCTCACGTTCAATGGTCGCTACGAGCCGAAACGTTACCAAGGTCAAGCGGCTATCGATGATCCCCATCTGCAAGTAGCTTTTGACGGCGTAGTGGACATGCATGATCTCAACCCCGAAATCAATTTCAATCTGCGCTGCCGGCATTTCGACGCCCAGCCTTTGGGGAACAAAGACCTGCGTACATCCTTCGCTTTGGCTGTGGATCTGAATGGTGTGGATGTGGATAAGATGAGCGGATATCTGGTATTGGATTCACTCTTTTTTGCCACACGGAGCGACTCCATCCTCATGCGGCAGTTAACCCTTTTGGTGGAAGCAGATGACGGTAACCGCAAGACGTTCTCCCTCAACAGCGACTACCTGCATGCAGATTTGGACGGCATCTTCCGCTATCATGACATCACCCCGGCTTTCCAAGCGATGATGCATCATTATTTGCCATCTGCCATTCCGTCCTCCGGGAAACAGTGGGAACCCGTATCCTTCCAATTACAAGCGAACGGTGAGCGTCTAAGAGATATCCAACGGCTCTTTACCGCCCCCATTACATTGAGCGATCACCCCTCTATGCATACAAAAGTGATGCTTCGGGAGGGAGCAGAACCACAATTGGATTTCCGTTTCTTCGCTCCGGGTGTACGCGCTGCATCCACTCCAGTACATGATCTCACAATCACGCTGAGCACCGTGGACACATTGCGTCATGCCGTGCAATCCCAAGCCGGTTCCGGATTAGCGCTGAGTATATCTGCCGAAGCTATGAAGATGCACACCGTGCTCTCCACGCTGGCTTTTAGAGACACGCTGCTGACCCACCTCACCCTCCGTCAACAATCGGATATAGATGCCGAACTGCCGGAAGGATGGAGGAACCTGAGTCCGCGCGAACTGCAACGTGCGCTCAGTTCGGATCTGACCTTTGGTGAGCGTCGACGTGCCCTTCTGGCGGCACAGCGAGCCGGTTCGTATGGAGGAGATATACGGTTCATCACTCATTTCTCCAAATACAAACATAAGCCCTTGGTGGACCTGCATTTCATGCCGGGAATGCTGCAACTCAAGGATTCGACCTACACGCTCGGTGAAAGCCGCATCACTTACTGTGCGGCAGACACGACCGTACAGATAGACCATTTCGTCTTCGAAGGAAACGGTCAACATATCCGCGCAGACGGATTAGCTTCCAAGCGGAAACAAGACACTCTGGCTGTCGATCTACGCAAGATAAACGCTGCATATGTCGTGCCGTTCTTCCTGCCGGTACAAACCATCTCCTTTAACGGACTGCTCTCCGGACGCGCGAACATAGCTTCCTTGCTCAACAAGCCCTCTATCGAGACGAAGATACATATCGACTCATTAGGACTCAATAACTGCTACATTGGTGATGCGGAAGTGGATTTAGGCATCAAAGACTCCCTTCGATTCCATGCTGACGTTTATCGCACCGACCGCAAAGTAGTGGACTTGGACGGCAAGGCGCTGTTCGATCAAGGGGCTTGGGAACTGGATATGACTACTGACTCCGTGCCGTTAGCATTCGTCAATCACTGGACCGCGAGCGTGCTGCAGAATCTGGACGGCAATGCGACCGGACATGTGGTCGTTGGAGGCAAACCCGGGCTAACGTATGTATTGTTGCGCGCTGCCGCACAGAACGCTTCCTTCACTTTGCCGTGGACCGGAGCACGATACACTATTCCGGAAGACACACTCGTCATGGACACAACGTCCATCGTGTTCCCGAACGTACGACTGCGTGACTCAGAAGGCAATAAACTGGAGGTCAACGGAGCAATCTATCATGATCAGTTCAAGGATTTTCAACTTGACCTGCATGTGGATGCACACGATGCGCTGGTCTTCGACGATGAGCAACCGGGCAAGATGCTTCGCGGGCATGTGTACGCATCCGGACATGTGGACGTAACGGGAAATGAAGATGATCTCGTAGTAGATGCCGATACTCGTACCTCAAGAAACTCCCGCTTCCGACTGAGTGTGGATAATATATCCTCTGCTTCATCCTCAAGTTTCATCCACTTTGTGGAGCACCCGGAGTTAAGTTCCGATACTATCATCGAGACCGACTTGGATAATATTGATATTGTGGAGAAAGCACAACGGGACACTTCTTTCCACCGTTCCGGTCGATGCCAATTGAAACTGGGTATAGAAGTGACCCCACAATTGGTTTTCCAACTGGTGATCGGGGAACGAAACGGCGATATGATTCAGGCACGCGGAACGGGTGCCCTGCGGCTCTTCTACGACACCGAGACGGGAGATGTACGTCTGTTAGGAACTTATGATATCGAACGCGGTACACTCGGTTACACCATCGCTAACATGATTCGCAAAGAGTTCACTATCGGTGATGGTTCGACCATCATCTTCTCCGGTAACCCGGGCAACCCTCAACTGGACGTAACCGCCAAGTACCGCGTAACCGCGAACATCAAAGACCTCTTCGGCGACGATGCTTCGCAAGTAGCTACCAACCGCAGCAATATACCCGTACTCACCTGTTTGCATTTGAGCGGAGCTTTGCAGGAACCAACTCTCAGTTTCTCGCTTGAGTTCCCCACCAGCGACCAATCCGTGCAACAACAAGTACGCCAAATCATCAACACCGACGAGATGCTGATGAGGCAGGTTATTTACCTCCTTGTGTTCGGTCGGTTCTACCCACCGGAGAATATGAAAACGAATGAGAACTCAACGCTCAACTCCACTTATTCACTTCTCTCTTCTACCGTCACAGGGCAGATTAACGCATGGTTATCCAAGCTGACCAATGTGATCACTCTGGGCGTCGCTATCCGTGCTGACGGAGAAGGAGCTGCAGCCACACAGGAATACGAAGCGCAATTCCAGCTTCAACCGGTAGATCGGCTTGTCATCAATGGAAATGTGGGATACCGCTATAATGATGTGTCGAACCAACCTTTCTTTGGCGATTTGGACGTAGAAGTACTGCTGACCGAAGACGGGCAGTGGAGACTCAAAGGTTATACCCATACCGTGGATAAATACTCGCTGCGTCAGGCTTCTACTATTCAAGGCTTTGGACTCATGTGGAAGAAAGACTTCAACTGGCCTTCCCTCAAGAAGAAAGACAAGAAGGAGAAAAAATAAGCAGGATTGCTTATATGCAGGATTGCTTATATGCAGGATTTCTTATACGCAGGATTGCTTCGTAATCCTTAGCCCTCGCCGTGGGCGAGTTCTACAAAACAAAAAATAAAACCTCACTTGAGAACAAGCTCTCAGATGAGGTTTTTCTTTTCGTTTTGTGATCCATGCAGGATTCAAACCTGCAACCCCCACATCCGTAGTGTGGTACTCTATTCAGTTGAGCTAATGGACCCCTCTTTTGAAAAGTTGACCAGCTATCGCTGGTCTTGCGGTGCGGACGAGACTCGAACTCGCGACCTACGGCGTGACAGGCCGGTATTCTAACCAACTGAACTACCGCACCAGTAGTTACTTTTCAAAAGTGCTCAGAAACCGTTTTTTCTCGGCACAAGTGCCTTCGATTTCAAAAGCGGGTGCAAAGGTACTGCTTTTTTTTGACATGACCAAATTTTTTAGCAAAAAAATGCATTTTTACCCTCATTTTTTTTGAAAAGCATCAAAAAAGAGGCTTTTACGAGCCTCTTTTTATCATTTTTCGTGTCTATGATGCTATTTGGTGGCACCTCCGAGGGCGACGTAGAGGTCGATGAGACTGATCAGTCCGTTATACCTGTTCGTCACATCGGAGAGTTGTGCATTGAGGTAATTCTCCTGCGCAGTAAGCACCTCCAGATAAGATGCCTTGCCTTTTTTCATCAGTTCACAAGTTCCGTGATAAGACTCGCTCTGGGTTGTGAGAAGGCGTTGATAGAGGCTATCCTGTACTTGGGCACTTTTGCAACGGAAAATAGCGTCATTGACTTCGCTTCCTGCTTTGAGCATCGTCTCCATATAACGTTCAGCTGCTTCCTCCTGTTGCAGTTTGGCAATCTTGAGGTTTGCCTTGAGTTTGCCGCCAGCAAAGATCGGTTGCGAGAGCCCCAGCGCCGCATTCATCAGTAACTGACCGGGGTTCGCAACGATACCGCCGTTATTGGTCCATCCCACGAGTCCGGAAAGGGAAAGGGCGGGACAGAAAGCCGCTTTCGCCATGTTGGTCTGATAGAAAGCCGCCGCTACATTACGCTCTGCCGCACGGACATCAGCACGATTGCTGAGCCGGGAAGCCGGAACAGGTTCGAGCGTCCAAGGAGTGAAGGAATAACTGGACCACGGCGAACGGGCAATCTTGTGGGGCTCTTCATTGAGCAGCAGGCACATAGAGAGTTCCAACGAATGGATCTGCTCCAAGAGCTGCTTGCGCTGGATTTGCACATTAATGAGCGAAGCTTCCATCTGACCGATAGAAGGCGAATAAGCCTGTCCATTCTTGACCAAAACACGCTGAATCTCGAGAACTTGCTGCCAGATCACTTCGGTGCTGTCAAGGATTACTCCCTGGTAATCCAACAACTGCAGTTGGGTATAGGTACGTGCCACAGTAGCAACGAGGTTGGCATGGGCAGCCGCGCGGTTATCCTCCGCCTGTTCGCGGAGCACCTGCGCCTGACGCTTGCGGTTCGTGATCGTTCCGAAGCCTTCCCCACCCCAGTTGAGAGAGAGCGGTACCTGATAAGTCAGAGTAGCTCCGGACGTACCGGCATCGGGCGTATAAGTACCTGAGACACCCACGTTTGCCGGCGAGATAGCCAAGGTCGGCAGAAAGCCTAACTTAGCGGCTCTGAGTCGGGCGTCCGCTTCCTGGATAGCCAGTTTGCGCGAACGGTAATCGACGTTGTTCTCCAGCGCCTTGCGGATATGTCCCTGCAGAATTGGATCGGTGATATAGGTCTGCCAGTTCTCCGCACTCACCGCCGTAATCAAACTGTCCTGCGGTGCCTGCTGCGCCGGTTCGTATTTTTTGAACACGCCGCAGGAAGAGAGGGATAGTGCTAACACACAGACCGCTATCGCTGTTAGACCGCTTGCGCTGTTAGACCGCTTCACTGTAGGAGCGGTTTCTCCTGTTGGATTTTCTTCTTCGACGGGTTCGGGGGTGCCTTGGAAGCGCTCGTGGAGTTTCTGGAATATAATATAGAACGCGGGGACGACGAAGACGAGCGCAAGCGTTCCGACAGCCATACCACCTGTCACACCGATAGCCAAAGCGCGGTTACCGTTTGCTCCGGCACCGCCTTCGATGATCAACGGAATCATACCTGCAATCATCGTCACAACAGTCATCAGAATAGGACGCAGACGATCCTCACAAGCCCCCAAAGCCGCCTCAATGATAGGCATACCCTGTTTGCGTTTCTCAACAGCGAACTCGGTAATCAGAATAGCCGTCTTCGCGAGCAGACCGATCAACATGATCACACCGGTCTGGAGGTAGATATTATTCTCCTGACCGCAGAGCCAAGAGAAAGCGAACGAACCCATCAGACCGAAAGGCACAGACAGCAGGACTGCCAGCGGAATGAAATAGGACTCATACAACGAAGCCAAAATCATATAAATCAACAAGATACAAACGAGGTAGATGAGGACGGTAAGGTTAGATTTGCTGTTTGCCTGCAACTCACGGCTCATACCTCCGTACTCGAACGTATAGCCCGTCGGCAGGTGTGTCTTTGCTACCTCTTCAATCACCTTCTGCACGTTACCCTCGCTGTAACCGGCGCTCGGTTGTACGGAGCAAGCGATTGATTGATAGAGGTTAAAGCGTTTCTGAGTAGCCGAACCGACAGCCGGAGTGAGCGTAACAAACTGCGCGATAGGAGCCATTTCGCTTACCATTTCGCCATTTACCATTTTTCCATTCAGTTTGACGAAGATATTATTCAGCGACGAAGGATCCAGACGATATTCCGGCGCAGCGCCCGCCATGACACGATAGACCTTACCATACTGGTTGAAGTTACTGATATACGCACTACCGCAATATGCGCCAAGGGTGTTCAGAACCACATCCGGCGAGATGCCAGCTCGGTCACACTGGGTAGCATTGACATCGACCTTGTATTTAGGGAAGGACTCGCTGTAGAGCGACATCGCCATCTGCACCTCGGGGTGTTTCTGAAGCTCAGCAAGGAAGTTATTCACAATATCGTTGAACTGCGACATGTCACCTCCTTGCAGGTCCTCCATCTGCAAATCGATTGCGTTACTGTTACCATAACCCGGAATCTGCGGCATCTGAAACGGAATGACTTGTGCGTCTTTGATATCCTCGCAAGAGAGGTACAGTTTTGCCATCACATAATCGATATAGTGCTCGATTCCCTTACGCTGATCCCAAGGTTTGAGGCGGACAACAAGCGTACCATAGCTCACACCTGTACCGGAGATCAGACCGAAACCGGAGATCTTCGCATAACTCTCCACTTCCTCAAGCCGCAGCACATGTTCCTCCACCTGTGCCATGATCTTATCTGTCTCTACAAGCGGTGAACCGGCAGGAGCTGTCACATCCACCATGATTACACCTTGGTCCTCCTGCGGCACCAGTCCCGAAGGCAACGCACGCATAGCCAACACCATAGCCACTACGGCTGCAATGAGCCAAATCCACGCGCGATGAGGATTCTGGAGGAACTTAGACACACCGTTCTTATACTTGCCTAAGATAGCATTGTACCCCGCGTCGTACGCTTCTTTCACATATTGTGCAAAACTTTTCTCGCCGTTCGTTTCTTCTTTCTTAGGCTTGAAAAGGACAGCCGTCAGCGCCGGACAGAGGGTCAGCGCCGAGAGGCAACTGAGTCCCACCGAACTGGCGATGGTGATACCAAACTGCGTGAAGAACGTACCGCTCGTTCCGGGCATGAAGGTCACGGGAATAAATACAGCCATGAAGACCAGCGTACAACTGATGACAGCCACCGTCACTTCGCTCATGGCATCTTTCGTAGCCTTGTATGCCGAAGTATAACCGCTCTCCATCTTCGCCATCACCGCCTCGACAACGACGATTGCATCATCGACGACCGTACCGATCGCCAGCACGAGGGCAAAGAGCGTCAGGATATTCAAGGAGAATCCCGCTACTTTCACCACTGCGAACGTACCTAACAGCGATACGATGATCGAGATCGACGGAATGAGGGTCGCCTTGAAGTTCTGCAGGAAGAAATACACCACCAGGATGACCAGCAAGATTGCGATGATGAGGGTCTCTACCACGTTATGAATAGCTGCATAGAGGAAGTCATCAGAAGTCTGCAAGATTGTAAACTCCAAACCAGCCGGCATGGTCTGTTTAATCTGGTCATAAAGTTCATTAATCGCCGCATTGACCTGAGTAGCATTAGCTCCGGGCGCCTGATTGATCATGAATGCCACACCGGGTTTCTCATCCACGCGCGAGGAGAAGCTATAGTTCAGCGCGCCTAACTCCACGTCCGCTACGTCCCTCAGATGCAGCACATTGCCGTTCGACGTACGCAGAACGATTGACTCGAACTCTTCTATGGATTGAAGACGACCTTTGTACTCCAAATTATATTGGTATGTGTTGCCGCTCTGCTCGCCAAGAGCACCGGTAGCCGCCACCATGTTCTGGTTACCGACAGCTGCAAAGATATCGTTGGGTTCAATACCGTATTGCGCCATCACATCCGGCTTCATCCATATACGCAAGGAATAGGTGTTTCCCAACAACTGCACCGCGCCGACACCCGTCACACGCAAGAGACGAGGTTTGACGTTGATGTCGATATAGTTGGCAATGAAGTCCATGTCGAATTTCCCGTCACGGCTGACGAGCGCAGCAATTTGCAGGATATTATTCTGCCGTTTCTCAACCTTTACGCCCACTCGGGTCACCTCCTGCGGAAGTAATCCCAAAGCCGCTGACACGCGGTTCTGTACATTGACCGCCGCCATATCGGGATCCGAACCTTGCTTGAAATAGACGTTGATATTGACATCACCGGTAGCCGAAGCCTCCGAAGTCATGTACGCCATGTTCTCCACACCGTTCACCGCCTCCTCGATAGGCATCACCACGGATTTCATCACCGTGTTGGCATCTGCACCGGAATAAGAGGTGGAGATCATTACCGTCGGAGGAGCGATGTCCGGATACTGCTCGATAGGCAGCGTCTTGAGGCATATAAAGCCCACTAAAGCGATCAGCAGCGAGATACAAACCGCCATCACTTTTCTATCTACGAAAATATTTCCCTTCATATAAATTGAAAATTTAAAATTGAAAATTGAAAAGATTATTCACCTTTCACTTTTCACTTTATCAAAACAACACCTGCTGTCCTTCGTGTACATTCGCAGCTCCTTTTGCCACAATCGTCTCTCCCACTTCTGCTCCGGATTTAATTACCGCGCGTACACCATCTCCCAACTCCTCTATCTCCACGATAGAACTGGAAGCGAGGCTGTCTGCCCCCACTTTATACACCAACGCCTTATTCTGAATACGAACGATAGAGGTCAGGGGCACTAACATCACATCCGCCCACTCTACCGGCATCACCACGGATCCTTGCATACCGGAAAAGAGTTCGCCATTCGGATTCGGGAAAGTGACATAGCAGGTCACAGCTCCTGTCTGCTGATCCACCATTCCGGAAAGGCTGGTGATATGTCCTTTATGGCTGTATTCACTACCATCTTTGAATCGGAAAGTGAGCGGCGGAGCTATCTTCACCAAGGCCTCCAACGAGCCCAACTCACTCACCATGGCATGTACCTGGCTCTCGGTAATGGAGAAACTGGCTTCCATCTCACTCACACCGGCTACTCGGGTCATCATCATCCCCTCAGCAATCACATCTCCCACGTGAGGCAGCACATTTCCCACTAATCCTTCCACAGGACTCTTGATCGTGCAATAATCCAGACGCAACTCGGCATCGCGAACCGCTGCTTCTGCTTGCGCCACTTGTGCCTCAGCCGATTGAAGGGTATTCAGGCTCTTACGCAACAGATAATCACTGATGATTCCTTTGTCCGATAATTCTTTGTTGCTCTCAGCCTCCAGTTTGGCGTTCTCACAGTTAGCAAGGGCTGTCTGCAAATCCGCCTTGGCATGTACTAACGCATTCATGGCGCTCCGGCTATCAATCTGGAAGAGGACATCGCCTTTCTTCACGCGCTGTCCGTCTTTCACATTGATTAACTCTAACGTACCTGTGCATCGGGATACGATAGACACATCGCCTTTACCGCGGACTGCTGCACTCCAAGTCATCGGAGCCGTTACTGTCTCACGGGTCAACGTAAGGGTTTCAAAACTCGTGTGCTGCTCTTCTGGCAACTTGATACAACTCGCCAGTACTGCGGCGGCTACAAAAAAAATAGAGAATTGTTTTGTTTTCATATGTGTTTGTATTGATGATTTGCTTTTTTCTCAATTGTCAATTGTCCTCCAAATCGGCGGCAAAGTTACACATTTTTTTGCAAATATGCAAATTTATAAAAAAAAATCGCCCTGTTGAGCGATTTTTTTTCTTTCCATTCGTCCTCTTATCGGATCATGTCGTCGCCGAAGAAAGGCTGGAGGGCAGCAGGGATGCGGATACCTTCCGGCGTCTGGTTATTCTCCAACAGCGCTGCTACGATACGCGGGAGAGCGAGTGCAGAACCGTTGAGAGTGTGGCAGAGTTGCACTTTCTTGTCCTCCGCACGGCGGTAACGGCACTTGAGGCGGTTCGCCTGATAGGTGTCGAAATTAGAGGTTGAAGACACCTCGAGCCAGCGGTGTTGTGCCTCGCTATAGACCTCAAAGTCATAGCAGAGTGCGGCTGTGAAGGACATATCTCCTCCGGAGAGACGGAGAATACGATAGGGGAGTTCGAGCTTCTTGAGCAGACCTTCCACGTGTGCCAGCATCTCTTTGTGCGAAGCGTCGGAATGCTCCGGCGTGTCAATACGCACGATCTCGATCTTCGAGAACTCATGCAGACGGTTCAGGCCACGTACATCCTTGCCGTACGAACCTGCCTCGCGACGGAAACACTCCGTATAAGCGCAGTTCTTAATCGGCAGCTTGTCCTCGTCGATGATTACATCGCGGTAGATATTCGTTACCGGCACTTCAGCGGTCGGGATGAGATAGAGGTCGTCCACTTCGCAGTGGTACATCTGGCCCTCTTTGTCGGGCAGCTGACCCGTTCCGTACCCCGAAGCAGCGTTCACTACGGTCGGCGGCATGATCTCCGTGTAACCGGCTTTGTTTGCCTCGGCGAGGAAGAAATTGATGAGCGCACGCTGGAGACGAGCGCCCTGACCGATATAAACAGGGAAACCTGCGCCGGAGATCTTTACACCGAGATCGAAGTCAATGAGGTTGTATTTCTTAGCGAGATCCCAGTGAGGGAGTTTAGTTGATAATTGAGAATTGAGAATTGACAATTTCTCCTCTGCTATCTTCTCGTCGGTAGCACTGTCCCAATCGCGGAGGGCAACTGCGCCGTCTTTGGCGATGGCATCGATCATCGGCTGGTTGGGCCAGTTACCGATGGTGACAGCGAGGTTGTCCTCAGCGGAAGCACCCTCGGGCACGATGTCATAAGGAATATTCGGAATGGTAAGGAGCAGTTTGGTCTGCGCCTCTTCCGCCTCGGACATTTTTACGTCATACTCGGCAATCTGCGCTTTGAGGGCACCAGTCTGCGCCTTGGCAGCCTCAGCCTCATCTCGTTTACCTTGCGCCATAAGCGCACCGATGGATTTAGAGATTTTGTTCATCTCGGCAGCCGCAGCATCCTTGAGTTGCTGGGCGGATTTGCGCTCTGCATCCAGACGAAGCACCTCGTCGATAGCCTCGGCAGCTCCGGCGAAATGTTTCTTCTCCAAGCCCGCAATCACACGAGCTTTATCGTCATAAATCTGTTTTAATGTTAACATAAAAGTATTTGGTTAATCCGCCAAGTTTGGCGGATGGATTATCAAATAAAAATCTCCCACCTGAGCCGAAGCCTCGGTAGGAGATTTGGGATTGTCTCCGCGCCGGGTTGTGTACGGTACCACGCTGACGTACGATAATGTTACCTGCCTTTGCGAATTGACCACCAAAGATCTTCACGCCAAGACGTTTGCTTTCTGATTCACGGCCGTTCTTAGAACTACCGACACCTTTCTTGTGTGCCATACTCTGTTGTCCTTTCTTTTAAGCAATAACAATTTCTTTAACTACAACGTTGGTCAAATCCTGACGGTGACCATTGAGTTTGCGATAGCCTTTGCGACGTTTCTTGTGGAAAACAAGAATTTTCTCGCCACGGCACTCGTTGTCGAGCACTTCGCAAACCACTTTAGCGCCCTTTACATAAGGAGCACCCACTTTAACTTTACCCTCGTTGTCCAGGAGCAGCACGTTCTCAAACTCAACGGTTGCGCCCTTCTCGAGCTCGTTCATGCGATTGATGAACAGTTTCTTGCCAGCCTCAACTTTAAACTGCTGGCCTTTCATTTCTACAATTGCGTACATTGAAATACGTTTGTTTAAATGTTCGGGCGGTGCGGCGTCTCGTGCTCTGACGAGAACTTAAACTTGCCTATCCGCAAAAAATCGTGCAAAATTACTACAAAAAACTGATATATGCAAATAATTTTGCAAAAAAATGCATATTTAGTTCAATTAATGACGTTCAGGACGGGGTCCACGACGTTCAGGACGGGGTCCTCGGTCGAGTTTAGCGCCATCACGGTCACCACGGGGAGCACGTGCAGGACGCTCGGGCTCTACGTAGCCTTCCGGTTTCTCTTTGAGCGCTTTGGCAGAGAGACGGAACTTACCGGTCTTCGGGTCGATCTCCAGCAGTTTGATGCGGATGTGGTCACCTTCTTTGATTCCGGTCTCTTCCATGGTTTCATAGCGCTTCCAATCGATCTCGGAAATGTGCAGCAGACCTTCCTTACCCGGCATGAACTCTACGAAACAGCCGTACGGCATGAGGGACTTAACGACCGAGTCGTACTCTTCGCCAACCTCCGGCAGGGCAACGATCGCTTTGATCTTCGCGATAGCAGCAGCCATCTGTTCGCCGTTGTTGGAAGCCACCTCAACCTTGCCGCCCTTCTCATCTTCGTCGATGGAGATGACAGCTCCGGTCTCAGCCTGGATGCCTTGGATGATCTTACCGCCCGGGCCAATGACAGCTCCAATCATATCTTTCGGGATATAGAAAGAGGTGATACGCGGTGCGTGCGGTTTGAGGTCAGCACGCGGAGCCGGCATGCACTCGAGGATCTTACCGAGGATGTACATACGTGCCTCGTGCGCCTGTGCGAGCGCGTTCTCTAATATTTCATAAGAAAGACCATCTACTTTGATATCCATCTGGCAAGCGGTCAGACCGTCCTTGGTACCGGTGGTCTTGAAGTCCATATCGCCGAGGTGGTCCTCATCGCCGAGGATATCGGAGAGGATAGCGTAGTTCTTACCTTGGTTCTCGGAGATCAGACCCATCGCGATACCGGAAACGGGTTTCTTCATCGGAACACCTGCGTCCATGAGGGCGAGCGTACCTGCGCAAACGGTAGCCATAGAGCTGGAACCGTTCGACTCCAAGATATCACTTACTACACGTACGGTATAAGGGAAGTCTTCCGGGATCATGTTCTTCAGCGCACGGCAAGCGAGGTTACCATGACCAATCTCACGACGTCCGACACCGCGAGCGGCTTTTGCCTCACCCGTCGAGAACGGCGGGAAGTTATAGTGCAGCAGGAACTTATCTGTGCCTTGGATCAATGCCTCATCCACGATCTTCTCATCGCGGCTCGTACCGAGGGTAACGGTCGAGAGCGACTGAGTCTCACCACGGGTGAAGATAGAGGATCCGTGAGGGCCGGGGAGGTAACCCACCTCACACCAGATCGGACGGATCTCCGTGGTCTTACGGCCATCGAGACGCTTGCCCTCATCGAGGACCGCGCGACGCATAGCCTCTTTCTCTACATCGTGATAGTAGCGATCTACGAGCGCTGCCACCTCATCGATATCGATGCCGAGAGCCTCAGCGCGAGAAGCCATGTAGTCTGCTTTCTCCGTCTTGAAGTCCTCGCAAATCTGGGAGAACATCTCCTCGCGGTGATGTTTGTCGGTGTCAGCGGAAGTAGCCTGTGCATAAGCGCGAGCGTAGCAGTAGTCATGAACAGCCTGCTTCAACTCGTCGTCATTCACCTCATGGCAGTATTCGTGTTTGGTCTCCTTGCCATAAGCCTTCATCATCTCGTTGATTGCCAGACACTGCGGTTTGATCGCTTCGTGCGCAGCCTTGATAGCCTCCAACATAACGGACTCCGGCACTTCTTTCATCTCGCCTTCGACCATCATAATGTTGTCATAGGTAGCAGCCACCATCAGCTCGAGGTCAGCGTGATCGCATTGCTCGAAGGTCGGGTTGATGACCATCTTGCCATCTACACGTGCTACACGTACCTCACTTACCGGACCCTCGAAAGGAATGTCGGAACAAGCGAGTGCTGCGCCGGCTGCGAGACCTGCGATAGACTCCGGCATGTCGATGCCGTCCGCCGAATACATGGTGACGTTTACGAACGTCTCAGCGTGATAGTTAGAAGGGAAGAGAGGACGAAGGGCACGGTCGATAAGACGTGCAATCAGGATCTCATAATCCGATGCTTTGCCTTCGCGGCGGGTAAAACCGCCCGGGAAACGTCCTGCGGACGCAAATTTCTCTTTGTACTCTACGGTCAAGGGCATAAAGTCTGTGCCCGGAACCGCATCTTTGGCGGAGCAGACAGTGGCGAGAATCATCGTGTTGCCGAGGGTCGCCATCACAGCACCATCAGCTTGTTTAGCCAACTTACCTGTCTCCAGTTTGATCACTCGTCCATCGGGGAGAGCAATCTCTTTAGTAATTACATTCATCAATTTTAGTCATTTTTGGTCGCCGTTTGCGACCTGTTAATTATTAAGACCCACAAAAAGTCGTGCAAAGGTACAAAAAAAAATCCATATACACAAGGAAAATCGCAAAAAAAATGCGATTTTCGTTAAATAGTTAAAGGGTTAAAATGGTTTTTCTTCGAAAAACGTTATAATATGTTATAAAAGCACAATTTCCACCCGACGATTGAGTTGTCGGTTTTCGTCGGTGGTATTCGGCAGAATGGGATCTCGTTCACCGCGTCCTTCAATCTCAATGCGTTCGGGAAGGATACCACGATTGATCATTTCCTGCTTCACCTCTCGACATCGTCCTTCGGATAGAGTCTGGTTCGAGCGGTCGGATCCGATGTTATCAGTGTGTCCGACGATACGGATTCGTTGGTTAGGTCGCTGAGTCAAGAAACGATAGAGCTCATTAAGAGCCGGTTCAGAAGAATCAAGGATACGGGTCTTACCCGTAGCAAAATAGATATTATGCAGGACGAAGGACTTGATCTCTTTGGGTTGCATGACCACTCCCGAAAAAGCAAGAGAGGGAATGATGGTGTCATGAAAAGGGAAGTAATCTATCGCCGTAGCATCAATCGTATAGAAGGTTACGCGATCATCGAGCAGAACCGACAGGTGGGAATGGAGGCTGTCGGAAGTAGTCTGCATGATCTTACGTCCAGCATCATTACGGACTACGATATTCGCCACCACGGGTCGCGAAGTGAGGGAGTCGGTAACGGTGAAGACGATACGCATCTCCGGATAAAGGGACAAGCGAATCGAGTCTTCGTCAAAGCGATGATCAAAGAAGAGCGTATCCGAAGAGAAATAGCCTATTTTAGCCGCAGTAGCATAATAGCGTCCGGCAGGAAGCGTTTTGGAGACACGTGCGCGTTTATTATCGGTAGGTTTGTTGATTTTCGGTTTCTTTCCCGGTCGGGCATTCACATCTTGTACCATGATGTGTGTAGCAGGAAGAGCTTCACCCGTACGCAGATCGGAGGAATAGACATAAAGGATCAGTTTGCCCTCTTTGACGCGTTTTTTCTTGGCAGCTTTGGCTTTAGCGGCACGTTTTTTCTCCGCCTTACGTTTCGCAGCCTGACGTTTGCGTATCTGCATTTCCTTAGCCTTTGCGCGTTTTTGAGCCGGTGTGAGGGCATATGAATCCGTTACTCCAAAGAAAAGGAGTAACAAACATAATAATATAGAAACGCGCGCACGCATGATAGTTCTTTTTAAAGAACAGGAGGATAGTCACGGGACTATCCTCCTGTCGTGGTCCCACTTGGGCTTGAACCAAGGACCCCCTGATTATGAGTCAGGTGCTACTAACCAACTGAGCTATAGGACCGTACGCAGGGTTATACACCCACGCGTTTTATTTCTTGTTCTCCATCAGTTTACGATGAGCGGTAATACTATAAAGACGCAATACCTCTTTGGGTTCAACTTTCAGTTCCTCTTGAGTCAGTTCAGGAATGATGATTTCCTGTCCTTCCTGCAAACTGGTAGGAGTAGCTAAAATGTCTTTATTCGCCATATAGATGAATACCCAACATTGCGAGTTGTTATAGTACTGGCGGGCGAGACGCGAGAGGGTCATCCCCTTCTCCACCACGTATGTTTCATGCGTACGCTCCTTATACTGCTCGAGAAGATTATCTTTCTTCTGCGAAGACTCAGAGAGGGGAACAGTCTGCTGATCATCCGATTGCTGCTCTTCTAGCTGCTCCAGTTTAGGCACACGGATTGTGTTTGCTTTATCGTATGTAACAGGCTGCGACTCATCCATATTACGATCGGAACTCTTATCCTGCAGTTGGAGTTTCATGAGTTCGAAGGTCTCTTTATCTACGAGGTGGATAGAGACACGCCGGTTCGGTCCGAATGAGCGCGGAGCTTTGCGTGCAGCAATTTTACCGACACCTGCATTGAACATATGATCAGCCGGGATATCGTACTCCTCCGCCATCTCTTCGAATACATTCTTTGCGCGACGGTCGCCCAGGTCGTAGTTATGCGCCTTCGATCCCGTATTGTCGCAATAACCGACTACGACAGCGTATAATGTAGGATCATCCTCCATTGCCATACAAGCCTCCTGGATAGTAGATTGTGCATCCTGGCGGAGGAAATCTTTGTCGTTATCGAAGTAAACATTATAGATACGCGGATCTTTCTTATGGGTTTCACGAATGATCTCGCGAACGATAATCGAGTCATGACGGATGATAACGGTATCACGCGGGGTGACTTCGGCAGCTTTGGGCTGTTCCTGCTGAGCGAGGAGTTTATCAAACTCAGAGAAGGACGGCATATTACGCGGGTGCGATTTCTTTACCGCCTCCAGTTTGAATCGCATATTCAAAGTAACATCAAAGATACCATCATTATTCTTCGAAGCATAAGACGAAACACTCTGTTTGTGATAACCACGACCATCCACATAATCGCGCGTAAAATAACTATAGTTCGCGCGCACGCCTAAAGCTAAAGTACGGTTGAGGTTAAACTCGACGTTCACACCTGCCTGAACATAGCCGATAGTACGATAACTATGATCACGATCCGGACCTACTTCTCCATCAGCGTTGATGTAATTGAGCGTGTTACCACGACCATGTGTTTCATTAAATACTTTACCTTTCTCTGCATCATACCAACGGTCATCCATATAGTATTTAGCACGTTTGTACCAAGCGGCACCACCACCGACGTACGGAAGGATCGAAACGATCTTTCTTTTCGCACGCGGGAAGAAGAGGTTAATCAGGTCCATCGAGAGGTACGCACCTGCTTTGTGCATATGACCGGTCAATAAGGTATCCGCATGCCCAGACGCACCGGTAACAGTGTACATATCATACATATACTCGACACCGATATTCCAATTCGGGGTAAAGTTATACTCCACAGCCAAGCCGACCGACGGTACAGCTACACAATGCTTCATTTCGGAAGTAAAGTCACCATCGAAGGCACTAAATCCGAAATGAGGAATAATAGACCAGTGAGCAATTTCAGGTTTAATACCCTTCTCATTCTGCTCCGTTTTATAGGGGTGAACACCCTTCAGCTCTTCTTGCTCCTCCGCTTGCTCCACTTCTTGCGCCATCATTAGTCCGCTAAAGCAAAGCGTCACACATGCTATAAATAATCCTTTTTTCATATTGAAAAGAGTGTGTTAATTACCAAAAATCACAATTCGGGTGCAAAGGTACAACTTTTTTTTGAATTGTCCAAATTTTTTATTAAAAAAAAATATTTTTTACAGTAAGTATTGCATATATGGATTTTTTTTTGTATCTTTGCAGCGAATTTAGATAATTAAAAATTGACAATTGACAATTGATAATTATTCTTCGTTCAATGTTAGCCTGACGTTAGTCAAGCAACCCACTAACCACCCACTAATCACCCACTAATCACCCGCTCAAGAGTAGTTGATAGCAGGTAATTGACAGTTGACAATTCTTATCTTGCATCGCTCGAACGATTATGTTCGATAAGCGAAAATTTTGAGAATTGAGAATTGAGAATTGAGAGTTTTTAAATTGGGAGTTTTTAAATTGAGAGTTTTTAAATTTAATTATAAGGAATATGGACATTTTAAATCAAATGATTGCGCGCGCGAAAGCAAATCCGCAGCGCATTGTGTTGCCGGAAGGCGATGAACCCCGTACGTTGGAAGCTGCAAACATTTTGTTGAAGGACAAGATTGCGCAGCTTATTTTGATTGGTGACCCTGAGAAGATCAAGGGTATGGCTGCAGAGAAGGGCTATGAGCATATCTGCGAGGCTAAGATCGTAGATCCGATTCACGATCCGAAGATGCCGGAGTACGCGAAACTGCTGTTTGAGTTGCGCAAGGCAAAAGGCATGACGGAAGAAGAGGCTGCGAAGAAAGCGCAGGATCCGTTGTATTTGGGTTGTTTGATGATCAAGGCAGGTGATGCAGATGGTGAGCTCGCAGGTGCACGTGGTACGACGGCAGACACGATTCGTCCGGCATTCCAGATTCTGAAGACCAAACCGGGTTGCTCTATTGTGAGCGGTGCGTTCCTGATGTTCACGCCTGCTAAGCAGTTGGGCGAGAACGGCTTCCTGCTGTTTGCAGACTGCGCAGTCAACCCGAATCCGGATGCAAAACAGTTGGCAGAGATCGCTATCTCGACGGCAGAGACCGCCCGCGCTATCGCAGGCATCGAGCCGAGAGTAGCTATGCTGAGCTTCTCGACCAAGGGAAGTGCGAAACACGAACTCGTGGATAAAGTGCAGGAGGCAACGAAACTGGCAAAAGAGATGGCTCCGGAGTTGGCACTCGACGGTGAGTTGCAGGCAGATGCAGCGCTGGTAGAGAGCGTGGCGAAGACAAAAGCACCGGGTAGCTCTGTGGCAGGTAAGGCTAATGTGCTCGTATTCCCGGATCTGCAGGCAGGAAATATCGGCTACAAGCTGGTTGAGCGTTTCAGCGGAGCTGACGCTGTTGGACCGATCCTGCAAGGTATTGCCGCTCCGGTGAATGACCTGAGCCGCGGATGCAAAGTACAGGACATCGTGCAAATGGTGGTTATTACTGCTAATCAGGCAATTAAGTAAATTAAAAATTAAAAATTACGAATTACGAATTATGAAGATATTAGTATTGAACTGCGGAAGTAGCAGTATTAAGTATAAGCTCTTTGAGATGGAGAGCAAGGAAGTGATGGCACAAGGCGGCATCGAGAAAATCGGTCTTCCGGATTCGTTCCTGCAAGTGAAACTGCCGAACGGCGAGAAAGTGAAATTCGAAAAATCGATGCCCGAACATACCGTTGGTATCGAGTTGATTCTGGAGAAGCTCGTTGATCCGAAGGTGGGTTGCATCAAAGACCTCAAAGAGATCAATGCCGTTGGTCACCGCGTAGTCCATGGTGGTGAGAAATTCAACAAGTCCGTGCTGATCACGCCGGAGGTGAAAGCACAGATCATCGAATGCATTGACCTCGCTCCGCTGCATAACCCTGCTAATCTGAAGGGTATTGACGCGATTGAGAAAATTCTGCCGGGCATTCCGCAGGTAGCTGTTTTCGACACCGCTTTCCACCAGACGATGCCGGACTACGCGTACATGTATGCGCTTCCTTATGAATTATATGAGAAATATGCGATTCGCCGTTACGGTTTCCACGGAACGAGTCACCGCTATGTGAGCGCACGTGTGTGCGAGTTCCTCGGCGTTGATCCGAAGGGCAAGAAGATCGTGACTGCCCACATAGGCGGCGGCGGAAGCTGCACGGCTGTGATGGACGGCAAGAGCGTGGACACGAGTATGGGTCTGACACCGGTTGAGGGTCTCGTTATGGGTACACGTTCGGGTGATCTGGATCTCGGAGCAGCTACGTTCATTATGGACAAGGAGCACCTGAGCACAGCCGAGTTCAACAACCTAGTGAACAAAAAATCGGGTCTGTTAGGCGTAAGCGGCGTTTCGAGTGACTGCCGCGATATCGAGGCTGCCATCAACGAGGGCAACAAACGTGCAGATTTGGCACGTAAGATGTTCATCTATCGTGTAAAGAAATATATCGGCGCTTATGCAGCTGCGATGAATGGCATTGATATTCTGGTATTTACAGCAGGTATCGGAGAGAACGATCCTTATATCCGCGCAGAGGTAATGAAAGGTTTGTCGTTCCTCGGCATCGAGTTGGACGAAGAAGCCAACAAGGTTCGCGGTGAGGAGCGGATTATCTCTAAACCGGGCAGCAAAGTGACGGTTGTTCTGGTTCCGACAGACGAGGAGCTGATGATCGCGATGGATACGGAGGCGCTTATTTGATTTACCATTTGTTCATTTACCATTTGTTCATTTATTTGGACATTTGATAATTTAGACATTTACCATAGAAAGACACAAACACAATATGATTAATAAACCCATTATTTACCAGCTTTTCCCTCGTTGGTTTGCGAACTATAACGAGACTCGCAAACGTAACGGCAGCAAGGAAGAGAACGGTTGTGGCCGGTTTGTGGATATCAACGCGCGTGCACTCAAGTCCATAGTGGATTTGGGTGTTACGCATGTTTGGTACACGGGTGTGATACGTCACGCGACCGACCGATTCAATAACCCAGCTATAACCAAAGGTCGTGCCGGCAGTCCTTACGCGATCACAGATTACTACGATGTAGATCCAGATTTGGCGAAGAACGAGAGCAAACGAATGCAGGAGTTTGAGGCGTTGGTGAAACGTACTCATGAGGCGGGCTTAGGCGTGCTGATTGATTTTGTACCAAACCACGTAGCTCGTGAATACAAGAGCGTTTGCAAACCTGCGGGCGTGGAAGATTTAGGCGAGGGGGATCATCCGGAATGGGCGTTCTCTCCGCTGAATAATTTCTATTATCTGCCGGGGGAAAAGTTCACAATGGACAAGGATTTGCAGGGTTATGAAGAGTACCCTGCCAAGGTAACGGGCAATGATTGCTTCACGAGTCATCCGGGTGAGAACGATTGGTACGAGACGGTAAAACTGAACTACGGTGTGTTCTATCAGGGCGGTCGTGAGAAGCAGTTTGATCCGATTCCTAACACGTGGTTCAAGATGCGGGATATCCTGCTGTTTTGGGCAGACAAAGGCATCGACGGCGTGCGTGTAGATATGGCGGAGATGGTTCCGGTGGAGTTTTTCCAATGGGCTATCGCGGCGGTTCGAAAGAAGCATAAGAAGTTCCTGTTCATCGGCGAATGTTACGATCCGGGGCAGTACAACGCCTATTTGGAGGCGGGATTTGATTACCTATACGACAAAGTGGGTATGTACGATTATCTTCGCGGCGTGACAAGCAAAGGTTGGCCGACGGAGGGTATCACACATCAATGGATACAACACGGCGACGAGCGGCTGAAGCATTTGCTGTATTTCCTCGAGAACCACGACGAGCAACGTATTGCGAGCGGCTTCTTCTGCGGCAGCGGTCTATGTGCCGAGCCGGCGATGATTGTAGCTGCGACGCTGAATCAATGCCCAGTGATGATCTACAGTGGTCAGGAGTTAGGCGAGCGCGGTATGGACATGGAAGGCTTCTCGGGCATTGACGGCCGGACGACAATCTTCGATTACTGGGGAGTGAAGAGTTTGCAGGCCTGGGCGAATAAGGGTAAGTTCGATGGCGCCAAGTTGAATGAGGCGCAACGCGAGTTACGCGAATTCTATCAGAAGTTGCTGACTTTAGCCCGCGAGGACAAAGCGATCCAGAAGGGGCAGATGTACGACATCACTTATGCGCAGGGCGAAGGGTTTGACAAACGTCAGCACTATGCTTTCTTGCGACATATTAAGGGCGAGACGCTGTTAGTAGTGGTCAATTTCCATGATCGTGAGCAGCAGATCAAAGTGCGTATACCGAATGACGCATTCGTTTATCTGGGTCTGGAAGGCAAGGAGAAAGCGAGTGCGACAGACTTGCTGACAGGCAAGAAACGTACGATCGAGTTCACACCGGAAGGAGTGATCGAAGTGACGCTGTCAGCATGGAAAGGAGAGATTCTGAAAATCCGGTAACACGGATTTTCAGTAATTGACTATTGGACGATTGACGATTTACGATTGATTGACAATTTAAATTATTGACGATTGGAAAGAGTTAGAGACATATTAAAGTTAGTGAGGTGGAGCAATGTGCTGTTTATCGGGGCGTTGGTCTGGGTGATGGAGAAATGGGTAGCAACACCTATCTTGGTTGATGCGGCGTTTGGCGAACAGATGCCCGGGTATCTGCTATGGTTGCTGATAGCAGGGACGATGTTAGTCGCAGCCGGAGGGTACGTAGTGAACGATTATTTCGATGTCAAGATCGACCGCATCAACCGTCCGGACGAGGTGATTATCACCCGGAGTATCAGCAAAGAGACGGCAGTCAGGCTGAGTTGGATTCTTAATTTCTTAGGATTCATCTGCGGGATTACGATAGCTATCGTGCTGCGGAGTATATCCGTTGGAATCGTATTTATGATGGTTCCCGGGTTGCTGTGGTTCTACTCGGCGAGTTACAAACGGCTCTTTATGATTGGCAATGTGATCATCGCTTTTTTAGCAAGTTTGACGCCGCTATTAGTGGCGATGACGAATATCGCGTTGCTGCAGCTGCGGTACGGAACGATTCTACCCTATACCACTCTGACACATGATTTATACGTATGGTTAGGCGGTTTTGCGCTGTTTGCTTTTCTGTTGACTTGGATCCGCGAGATTATCAAGGATATACAAGATCAGATGGGCGACCGCGAGTTGGAATGTCACACGATGCCGGTTGTATGGGGGGAGAAATGGACGAAAGTGTTTGTCACGGGTCTGATTGTTGTGACGATTGCTATCATCGGACATCTGTGGTGGCATGTATTGCCATTTGAGCGGGGATGGATGAGTCTGAGCACAAGGTATATAGCGTTAGGGATTGTGACACCTCTGATAGGTGTGCTCGGATTGCTATGGAGCGCCAAGATTCCGAGCGATTACAAAACATGCCAGCAGCTCGTTAAGTTTACGATGTTACTGGGCATGTTATATAGTATTTGTATTCTCAGGGGGCTTTAATTGCTTTTTAAGGGATGCTGAGGGCCGGAGTGACGGCAGAACCAGCCAAGGCAGAGACGAATGTTATGAATGATTAATAATATATTCATAAACGAGATGGACAGGTAATCCCATGACGTTAAAATAGGAGCCGTTGAGGGCAGTGCAGCCAATATAACCGATCCATTCCTGGATGCCATAAGCTCCGGCTTTATCGAAAGGTCTGTAATGATCGATGTAGAAGTGGATCTCGTCGTCGGAGAGTTCACGGAAAGTGACGTCTGTGCGATCGACAAGGGTCATAACCCCACCCGACCTTCCCTCAAGGGAGGGGGATTTTTCAGCAAAAGTGACGGCAGTATAGACCTGGTGGGTTTTTCCGGAAAGAGCGCGGAGCATGGAAAAAGCTTCTTCGGCGTCATGAGGTTTGCCGAGCATTTGGTGGTCACACCAGACGATGGTGTCGGCTGTGATGAGTAGTTGGTTTGGGAGGAGTTGTTCCTCATACGCGCGCGCCTTCGCACGCGATATATAATAAGGTATATCACCGGCTTGCAACTCTGCAGGGAAAGACTCATCGGCATCAATCGATACCGTGGTAAATGGGAAACCTAATCCCGCAAGTAATTCTCGGCGACGAGGAGAGGCACTACCTAATATAATTGATAATTGACAGTTGATAATTGACAATTATTAGAAGAGATCCAATTGGGGATCGTTGGGTTTTGTGATGGTCATAGGGACACCATCGATGTCGATGGAGGACAAGCTCTCCCCAGCCTTCCCCTCAAGGGAAGGAGAGTTCGATGGTTCGAGATCACTTGACTTCGTGATTTCGGTGGGGTTTTCTTCGGGTTGCTCTTCGGGTTCCGTTTCATCGGGGGACACCTCAGGTTCGGGTTCCGGCTCCGGAGCAGGTGTGATGTCTTCGATGGAGGCTATATCGAGCGTAGAGACGCGTTTACCTTTCGCACGGGCTGATTTCTCATCAATGAAGTCCTCCATGAGTATATCAAGGGGTTCGCGGTTAGTATCCCGGAAGAGGATACGGAAAGTAGCATCCGGTCGGTCGGAGAGGACGGTTATACGCGAATCTCCGTCTTCACCGAGCATGGATTGAATCTTCGCGGAAGCATCGTCGAGTTTAAAGCGTTTACCGTAATAGTATTTGAGTTCGCCGTTCCATTGGATAAGCGACCATATTTTCTCGGGTTGCCATTTCTCAATACGGAGGATATTGTCCTCGAAATGGGCGGTAAGATCAAAAGAGGTGGTATAATAAGTACCATCATTATTGATGACGAGGATGCGGTCCTCATCCCAGAACTCACCGAGGTAGATACCATGTTCGTCATAGTTGATACGGAGCACATCGGGGTCGAACCACACTTTGCGTCCGCCGAGGGTGGAATGTCCTTTTTGCTTGAGGGTGATGGACTTGACTTCGAACTTAGTGAGCACGTTTCCTCTCGCAGTACGGGACTTGACGGCGAGTTCGGAGAGGTCCTTGCACACCTCGAGTTTCTTGAGATGGAGGGCAGGTTTGAGGGTCACTTTGATAACCTCTGCTTCACCGTTGGGGTTCGCTGTGAAATAGACGATCTTAGAACCGGGTTTGCCCTGGGTGATGTCGTATTCCTTATCCTTAGCGACGCCGGTAACGTTGAAGCGTTTCATGAAATAGATGCCCTTCTTACCATCGCGATAGACGACGTTATAGACAGTGCGTTCATCGCCGCGCTGGAAGACAGCTATATGGAGTATATCCGTGCCGACGAAGAGTTTTTCCGCCACACGCATGACCTTATATTTACCATCCTTATGGAAGACGATGATGTCATCTATATCGGAGCAGTTAAAGAGGAACTCATCTTTCTTGAGTCCTGTTCCGACGAATCCTTCCTCGCGGTTGATATAGAGTTTCTCGTTATTCTCGACCACCGCCTGTATATTGATAGCGCCGAAGTTACGAACCTCGGTACGACGTGGGTATGCCTCGCCGTACTTGGATTTGAGCATCTCAAACCACGCGATAGTGTATTCGGTGAGATGATTGAGGTTCTTAACGCACGCTTTGATTTTCTTATCGAGTTCCTTCATCAGTTCGTCCGCTTTCTTGGAGTCGAACTTAGTGATACGGATCATTCGTATATCGAAGAGTCGCTCTATGTCCTCGGTTCGCACCTCGCGAATGAGTTGGGGTTTGAACGGTGTGAGGGCGTTATCGACAAAAGCGATGAGGGCTTCTTTGGAAGGAGCGTTCTCGTAACCCTCCTGTTTATAAATACGGTTCTCAATAAAGATTTTCTCAAGAGAGGTATAGAAATATTTCTCTTCGAGTTCGGATTTCTCAATCTCCAATTCCCATTTGAGAAGGGCTTTGGTATTGTCGCAGGATAGTTTGAGGAGGCTGCTGACGGTGGTAAAGATTGGTTTCTTGTTCTCCACGACGCAGCAGTTAGGCGAGATATTGACCTCGCAGTCGGTGAAGGCATAGAGTGCATCAATTGCTTTGTCGGAGGACGAGCCGGGCGCCAGTTGAACCACTATACGCGCCGTGTCGGCGGTGAAGTCATCGATCTTCTTGATCTTAATCTTCCCCTTCTGATTGGCTTTGAGAATGGTCTCGATAATCTTAGAAGTGGTGGTACCAAAAGGAATCTCGGTGATGACAAGGGTCTTGTTATCATCGGCTTTAGTGATACGCGCCCGGATCTTCACCGATCCGCCCCGTTCACCATCGTTGTACTTGGTGACATCAATGACACCCCCCGTAGGAAAATCGGGGTAAAGGGCGAAGTCTTCATTTCGCAGGTACGCTAAAGAAGCATCGCATAATTCATTGAAGTTATGAGGGAGGATCTTTGAGTTCAGACCGACCGCGATACCTTCGACGCCCTGAGCGAGGAGGAGAGGGAACTTAACGGGCAGATGGATGGGTTCATTCTTACGTCCGTCATAGGACTTCATCCATTCGGTGGTTTTAGGATTGAAAACAGTCTCGAGGGCGAACTTGGAGAGACGCGCTTCTATATAACGCGGGGCTGCCGCTCCATCGCCGGTGAGGATGTTTCCCCAGTTACCCTGACAATCAATGAGCAGATCTTTCTGACCGAGCTGAACGAGCGCATCGCCGATAGAGGCATCACCATGCGGGTGGTATTGCATGGTTTGACCGACGATGTTAGCAACCTTGTTATACTTGCCGTCATCGACCGTCTTCATGGCATGCAAAATACGCCGTTGTACCGGCTTGAGACCATCCTCCACCGCCGGTACGGCACGCTCGAGTATCACATACGAGGCATAATCCAGGAACCAATCCTGGTACATGCCTGTCAAATGATACTTTACCGCATCATTGAAACCTTGGCCCGCCATGCCTCAGTTATCCTTTCTTATTGATGAAGATATAGGCGAAGATACCTGCTACCTCGAGAACCATTGCGCTGACAAGCAGCCAGTTCTCCGGCATAGCGTATTTATAAACAACGAGGCAAACGACGCCCAACAAAAGGAGTACAACTCCCAGATACTTTAAAGCTGAATTCATATATTAATTATTTCATAATTAGACCGTTTCACTGACAGACCGCTTCGCTGACAGACCGGCGATAAAGTCGCCTGAAAGACCGCTTCGCTGACAGATTTTTTGTAATTGCGTGCAAAGGTACAAAAAATTTTGCAAATATGCAAATATAATTGCATTTTTACGGCAAATTCTGTATTGCACGTCGAAGAAGCGGCACAATTTCCGTATTATCATGCCATCCTGAGAAAATTTGCGCGTTCGGTCCGATTGCGAAAACAGGTACCGAATGGGCAGTATGAGCGCGAGTGGTCCAGCCGATATGGGCTTTTTTATTGAGGAGCGCTATTCCAGCATCACCCAGTTTATTGATGGTTTTGTACATGGTCTTGGTGTCCTCGGTCTGATGTTTGACCGCCGCCTCATAGAGGTCTTCGAGTTCGTCCTCTTCCTCATCGGCGATCTCCACGGAGTCCCAGAAACCGAGTTGTTCGCGATAGATAGCCTGAACCTGTTTCCATGAGGGTTTCTCATTTTCTTTGAAGAGTTTGGTGAAGAGATCGGAGAGTACCCACGCCGAACATTTCTGATGGCGGAGCTGATCAAGATGGAGCGTATAATCGCTATTCCCAAGAGCGAGTCCTCCAGTCTCATGGTCGGCTGTGACGAGGATAAGGGTCTCGTCAGGGTGCTTCTCATAGAAAGCGTACGCCACTTTCATCGCCTCATCCATGTCCCATACTTCGCCGATAGCTGTAGCGGCATCATCCCCATGACAGGCATAATCAATCATTCCCCCTTCCACCATCATAAAGAAGCGGTCGTGACGTGCCTCAAGGAAGGGGATAGCGGTGGAGACAATCCGGGCGAGAGTGAGGTCCCCCTCCTTACGATCAATAGCGTACGGGAGGTTCGAACCATGTACCATGCCAGTGTCAGATGTCTGGACGAGGATCATCTTCGAGACATTGTGATCATGAGACTGCGTTATTTCGAGTGCCTCTTTATAGCCATGCGCGATGGTGTACCCAGCTTTCCGGGCTTCGCGATAGAGGTTAGCGGATTTATCATCGTGTTTGCCCTGAGGATGATGGAAACCGGCTCCGCCGAAGAAATCAAACTCTGATGAACAGAGCTGTTTGCCGATCTTATAGTACTCGTCTCGTTCCTGCACGTGTGCGTAAAAGGCTGCGGGCGTAGCATGATCGATAGCGACGGTGGTCATGATACCTATTCCCCACCCTTGCTCTTTGAGTTCCTCCGCGATAGTGGTGAGCCTTTTGCCATTCGGATCAAGGCCGAGGGTACCATTCGTAGTCTTGGATCCCGTAGCCAAGCATGTACCCGCCGCAGCGGAATCGGTGATTCCGTTCGACGCCGAATAGGTAGAAGCATTGCCGGAGAAGGGGAAAGTGGTCATGAGCGTCTGTACACGACCTAAGGGTTGACCCTTCAGCGCCGAGTAATACATCTCGGAGGCGAGGACCTGATTAGAGCCCATTCCATCTCCGATAAAATAGAAGACGTATTTGATCTTTGCGAACAGGGACAAAGAGCAAAGAACAAAGACAAAAGATAAAAGATATCGTTTCATAAGTTATTGTTTTTTCTGCGGTTTCTTAGGATTATTATTCTTTTTTCGGGCAGCCTGACGCTGACGTTTGCGTTTGCGTGATTCACGTCTCTTAGCTGCCTGCCGTGCCTCACGCTCTTCGAGTGAGATATGAGGCGGCGGTTCAATGCCTTGCTCACGGAGGCGCTGGTCCTGAATCTCCTGTTGATGCTCGATCATGCGCTCTTTCTCCTGGCGTTTGAGGGCTTCGACCTCTTTTGGGGCGAGATGCTCATGGGCAAGGAGATCCTCGTATATCAGGAGAGTAGCCCAGGCATCGGTAGAGGCATAACGAGCCTGCTCGGGCGTGAGATGGGTATTCTCCCAGTTGGTCAGTTGCTGAGTTTTAGAGATTTTCTTACCGAAACAGATAGCGAAGATTTTTTGCAGTCCCAAATCGAAAATACCGTATTGCATAACCATCGATTGTACGTCGATGCAGTTAGCGGGCGTGAAATTACGACGTCGGCGAAGCCCGTTGATATCATCCTTGAACGCCAAGCCGACCTTACAGATGTCCGGATTGGCAAATATATCCGCAAGGGCTTGAGGCATGCCGATATGGGTTAGGCGGAAGAGGTAACAGCGTTCATGAGTAGCTATCTGAACGAGCGCTGTGGGGTAATGTATCCCGCGCTGAAAACTGGGACGCGCCTCGGTATCGACGCCTAAGACCGATTGCTGCGAGAGATATGCGACCGCCTCCGGGATCTGCTCCTCGCGGTCCACGACGATGACTTCTCCCTCAAAAGAGACAACGGGCATGAACTGCAGGAGGTCCCTGTTAATATGATGAATCGGGTAAAACAAATTTATGATTTACAAATTTACGATTTACAAATCAGTGTTTAACGCAAGAGGATGAAGGGCACGAAGGGCAGCTAAGAGTTTTTGTCCCCAATGTACATCAAACGCCTCCCTACAAGCGACGACGGCATCGTGCATAACGGGTTCGTTACCCGACTGAAAAGCCGCAGCTAAGTCCTTGAGTTCCTGATAGATATCAGCAAGGGTTTCGGAGATATAGGAAGTTTGCACCTCGTCAGTATAAACGCCCTGATCCACAAAGACATCGAGATAGGCATCATCCGAACCGAGTGTCTCACGGATCCCAACGAGGACAAAATTATAATCCTCCTCGGTAACAAATCGCTGGGGTTCGTCTTCGGTCATTGCGGTCTCCGAATCCAATAAGCGCGTACGGAGATAGAGGACAGGGAGGAGACGCAGAAGTTGCTCAATCCATTCGCTGCGATCATGCTCTTGAACCTTCTCCAATAAGAGGCAAGTCTGCGCTGCCGCAGTAACAAAAGCGATAGTAGAATCCCTATAAATGAAGTTTTGCATAAGCCAATTATCAAAAAAATCGCGCAAAGATAGTAAAAATTTTGCACATATGCAAATTTTTTTGTACCTTTGTGCCGTAAAACGAAAATTATCATGAAAGTAATTAACTTATCCGAGCAAAATAGTGTGCTCAATCAGTTTTTGAGTGAGATCCGCGACGTGCATATCCAGAAAGACCCGATGCGTTTTCGCCGTAACATCGAGCGTATCGGTGAAGTGATGGCAATCGAGTTAAGCAAGGAATTGGCTTACAAGCCGACGGAGGTACAGACCCCGTTAGCAAAGGCGACGGTTAACATCCCGGACGAGCAGTTAGTATTAGCCACTATTCTTCGCGCAGGAATGCCGTTACACCAAGGTTTTCTGAATATCTTTGACCGCGCAGAGAATGCATTTCTGAGTGCTTACCGCCAGGTGAACGCAGAGGGGAAGTTGGAGATTGTAGCGGAGTACATGGCTGCGCCGATAATAGATGGCAAGACCCTGATAGTGGCTGATCCGATGTTAGCGACAGGTATGTCGATGGAGGTGGGCTATCTGGCATTGCTCAAACACGGTCAGCCCAAGCACACGCATCTATGCTGCGCAATCGCCACACCGCAATCCATTGAATACATGCGCCGCACGCTCAACGACCGCGAGGATGTGACACTATGGTGCGCAGCTGTTGATCCGATCCTGAACGAGAAGAAATATATCGTGCCGGGATTAGGAGATGCCGGTGATTTGTGTTACGGTGTTAAAGTCCATCTGTCCGATCGCTAAACCCAACTCACATATTGAATTTATTCCGGCAGTACTGACAGCTATCGTTATTGCTATCGCGAGCCTATGGGAGAACCCGCAGATGCCGCAAGCGATCACAGTGAGCGACAAGCTGGCGCACGGAGTGCTATATGCCGTGCTGGCGATCAGTATGATGGCCGGTGTGAGGCGCGATGCGCGTATGCGCGTACGTACCTATTTATACGTATGCGCGTTAGCAACGAGTTACGGTGCGCTGATGGAGATACTGCAGCGGTACTGCACGCTCACACGTTCAGGCGAGATGGCGGATCTGTATGCAGATGCTATCGGCGCCCTCATCGGTATAATCTTATTCGGAATCTTTGAGGTCACGAGATCCCGATACCTTGACCGTTCGAACCATGAGTAATGCGCTATATGATATTGCGCTTTCAGTACTTTTCCGGACAAAATTACGAAAGAGTCTGGCGTTGATCGGGCACTACGGTTCCGCCGAAGAGGCATGGAAGCATATCGACGAGCCGGGGATGAGAGAAGCACTATTGAGAGCCGAGCAAGAGCTGGCATGGATTCATGAACACGGGATACAAGTATGGACACTGAGCGACAAGGATTATCCCTATCGGCTTCTTCAATGTCCCGACCGCCCGATTGTGTTATACGGGAAAGGGGATATGCATCCTTCAGAGGGGTATATCGTGAGTATTGTCGGCACTCGTCGTCCGACGGAACGGGGCAAGGAGTTAACGACCACGTTTGTGAAGGAATTACATGAGCAGTTAGAGCAGGTGACGATTGTGAGCGGAGGAGCGTACGGGATAGATATAACTGCACATAGGGCAGCTATGGACTGCGGGATACCAACGATCATTGTGCCAGCACACGGACTCGACAGGATTTATCCTTATGCGCATCGTCAAGATGCTATCCGCGCGTTAGGAAACGGAGGTATATTGACTGAGTTCACTTCTGGTAATGAGCCTCTTGCACAAAACTTCATACAGAGGAACCGCATTGTGGCAGGTTTGGCGGACGCGGTAGTGGTCGTAGAGAGCAGGGAGAAAGGCGGGAGTTTGGTCACCGCACGAATGGCAATCGATTATAATCGCGATTTATTTGCTATTCCCGGGAGACCGAATGATCCTTCATCCTGCGGGTGCAATCATCTGATCAGAGATAACAAAGCGCACTTGATCGATTCCGCAGAGGATTTAATCGGGGCGATGGGATGGAAAACGCGCACGACACCAAAGAAAGCGATTCAAACCAGTATCATCGGACTAACGGAAGAGGTAACACCCCAACAGAGAAAGTTACTGGAACTGCTGCAAGAAGCCGAAGACGGAATGCACATTAACCTGTTAGTGATGGAGACAGAGATGCCCTATAGCGATGTTGCGTCCGAACTGATGATGATGGAGATGCAAGGGATGGTACGATCGCTGCCGGGAGGGGTGTATAGGATAATTGATAATTGAGAATTGACAATTGAGAATTGACAATTGAGAAAACGAAAAATGGGGAACGCGGAATGCGTTCCCCATTTTGTTTGACGATGCATCAATGCATCGTGCAGAAGATTAGCGGATAACCGCTCCCATTACATTGTACATCTTGTCTCCCTTGATGATGAAGATCTGACCATTGCGGAGGATCTTAGTAGCCTTTTCTTGAGCAGCGGTGTTATCCAAAGCTGTCGTAGTCGGGAAGGTAATCGTCAGGGTGTTGGTCTCGTAAGTCCAAGTGAAGGTATAAGTACCCTCTTTGTCAGCTGCGAGGGTGAGGTTACCTTGACCAGCCACAACAACAGCCGACGGGTTCTCACGGGTGAACGCA